>CAZEAE010000010.1:0-110782 GCA_964510095.1 uncultured Elusimicrobia bacterium
GACGAAGCTCGCTGCTGACGCCGTGACCAGCGTGCAGATCCTCAACGGCGCGGTCCAGACGGCCAAGATCGGGGTCGCCGCCGTGGACACCACTAAGCTGGCGGCTGATTCCGTGACCGCCGTAAAGATAATCAGCGGGGCGGTGAACACGACGAAGCTCGCCATCGACGCGGTCACCGTTTCCTCGATCCTCAACGGCGCCGTCAACACCAACAAGCTCGGCACTGACGCCGTGACCAGCGCGAAGATCTTCAATGGCGCGGTCCAGACGGCCAAGATCGGGGTCGCCGCCGTGGACACTACCAAACTGGCGGCTGATTCCGTGACGGCCGCAAAGATGATCAGCGGGGCGGTGAACACGACGAAGCTCGCCATCGACGCGGTCACCGCTTCCTCGATCCTCAATGGCGCCGTCAACACCAACAAGCTCGGCACCGACGCCGTGACCAGCGCGAAGATCTTCAACGGCGCGGTTCAGACGGCCAAGATCGGGGTCGCTGCCGTGGACACCACCAAGCTGGCGACCGATTCCGTGATCGCCGCAAAGATCCTCAACGGTGCGGTCAACACCAACAAGCTCGGCACTGACGCCGTGACTAGCGCGAAGATCCTCAACGGCGCGGTCAACACCAACAAGCTGGCCGTTGCCGCCGTGACGACGGCCAAGATCGCCAATTACGCCGTCAACAGCGGAAAGTACGCCCTGAACGTCAGGAGCGCGTACAGCAATGTGGCGACCGCCATGGGTGCCGGCACCGGTTTGATCAATCTGGCGGTGCCTATCACGGTGAATCTGGCCAGCGCGTCCAACCGGGTCCTACTCCAAGCTTTCGTGCGCTTCAGCCAGACGGCCGCGACGATCAATTTCAAGCATCTGTGGATCTTCCGTGCCAACAACACCTGTTCCGGCGCGGTCGTCGGCGTGACCTCCATCCACATGGCGGCTGTAGCGCAATTCAGCGGCGTCTCGATCTCGGTCGTCGATACCCTGCCCGGCGCCGTGTCCCCGAGCTATACGCTTTGCTCTCAGCAATCCGCGGCCTCTGCGACCGCCAAGCAGTCGGCTAGCCTCATCGCCACTGAGATCGGGCCTTAGCGCGGGGAGGCGGCCGGGAGCCGCTCAAGTTCCGACACAAGCGGGGCGTCACCCATCAGGCGGGCGATCTTGAGGCGCGACTGGATCAGCGGCGCGAACTTGGGGTCCAGCAGGAGCGCCTCGTCGAGTTCGCGCGCCGAGATGACGAGGTGGTCCTTGAAGCCCAGGTCTGCGTGCATGCTTGCCGCGACCCCGGCGGCGTAGCGGGCGTTGACCTGGCGGGGATGGCAGGCCACGGCTTGCCGGCCGTCGGCCTCTACGAGCGCCAGCACCGCTAGCCGGTCCTTGGCGTCATTCGTGGCGTTGAGCCAATCCGAGGCGGCGTTGACCTCGCCTAGGATGTAGGTCAGCTCACAGGGAGCGGACTGGCGTGCGGCGGTGAACAACGCCTTCGCGGCGGGGAAGTCGCGCGCGCCCTGCGCCTGGACGGCCGCCTTGAACATCATGTCGGCTCCCGTCATCCCTAGACAATACAGCGTGGAGACGGTGAGCCCCGCCGCAACGGCCAGAAGAGGAGCGCGGCGGAGCGGGGCCTTGCTTTCTACTCCTATCAGGGATACCAGCAGACCGACTTCGACCGCGGCGAAGGCCAGAACCTCCGAGGACAACGGGTTGAGCTCCAGATTCACCCAGAGGGCCAGCAGCCCCGCGAGCAAGGATGCGGCCAGCATCCGCGTCTCCGGAGCTTCCAGGGCGCGGCGCGCCGTCCTGGCGAGCATCCAGAGCAGCCAGGCGAAGGCGGCCGCGCCGGCTAGGCCCGAGCCGGCCAGGACTTGGAGGATGTCGTTGTGGGGATACGCCTGATGGCGTCCCGAGCCCATGACCGCCACGAAGCCGTCGGTGCGCAGGAGGCGGAAGGCGTCTTCGAAGCCGTCAGGGCCCCAGCCCAGCAAAGGTCTTTTAGCGAAGGCCAGCAGCGCCGTCTTCCAGACCTCGCGCCGCGCGACGTCGGATATCGAAGCCGCCGGCCTGAAGGACCATGCGACCGCCGCGGCGACGGCCGCGACCGTCGCGGCCAGGGAGGGGCGCAGCGACGTTCCCGGGTCGCGACGGCTCAACAACCAATAAGCGGCCGCGCCCACCGCCGCCGCCAGCCAGGCGCCGCGCGACGCGCTGGCCACCAGTCCGCCGGCTATGAGGATGACCGCGATGGCGGGCGTCGGCTTGCGTTCGGCGTCAAAACGCCACAGAGAGAGGGGCCAGACCAGCGCCAGCAGCGCGCCTAGGTCGACCGGGCTTCCGATCGTCGATATCGCCCGGCGGCCCTCCGGGAGCCGGTAGACCTGGAGGAGCGGGTCGAAGCCCAGCTTTTGGAGGATGCCGTAGCCGCCTACGATGGCGGCGGCCCAGACCAGCCAGCTCGCGCGAGCGGCCTCATGGCTCCGGGCGGACCTGGCCGCCAGTTGGTAAGAGGCCGCCAAGAGGCTGAAGCCCCATAACCCGTAGGCGTAGCTGTTGTAGCGGCCCAGCAGGCTGGTCGAAGGGTCCGTGGACGCCGCCGACGCTAAACCTAAGATGAAGAGGCCGGCGAGGATGGGAAGGTCGAAGGCTGTCCTTCCCGAGGCCAACGCCGTCGGCCGCCACGCCGCGCCCCAGGCGGCGAGGGCGAGCGCGGCGTTGAGCGCCAAGAACTTGGGCAGGGTGAACTCGGCGCTGACAAGGTTGGTCCAGGCCAGCGGGACCAGGAAGATGATGAGGAAAAGGCCGGCGTCGACGACGGGCAGCGAGCGTCTCATGGGGGCTCGATTATACTAATTGGCCTTGGAAAAATGTAACAAGGAGGACGCTAATCTTCTAAGATAGTCCTTGGTGAAACCGACCTGCCGCGTCATTGTCCTCGCCGGCCTCTGTCTCATCGCCGCCGGCGTCCCGTTGGCTTTCAGCGTGGGCCTGGCCGCCACCTTCACGCTGCCTAAGTTCGTCCTGCTGACCGCCGGGCTGCTCATCGCTGCGACCGGCCTGCTCCTCTCCCCGCCCGGCGCGCTGAAAGCGACGCCGCTCGACCGGCCGTTGGGCCTTTGCGCCGTCGTCTTATCGGTCTGCACGCTTTTCTCCCAAGACCGCCTGCTCAGCCTGCTGGGCCGCTATGACTCCTACGCCTACGGGCTTTGGCCGCTCCTGCTGTGCGCGGCCGTTTACTACATCGCGGCGGGCTTGGGCGACGATGACCGCCGACACGTGCTGAGGGCCTGTCTGCTGGTCGGAGGCGTCGTCGGCGCTTACGCGCTGGTCCAGTTTTCGGGCCGCGAACTCTTCGAGGGCATCGGCAAGATGCCGACCGGCCGCGCGGTCTCGACCCTCGGCAGCCCGGTGGACCTCGGAGCCTTCTTGGCGACCCTGCTGCCGCTCGGCCTCTATTGGACCCTGTCTCGTCCCGGCGAGCGGCTCTTCGGCGCGGTCATGTTCCTGCTGGTCGCAGGCGGGCTCGTGGCCTCGGTCGCGCGGGCGGCTTGGCTGGGAGCGGGCTTAGGCTGCGCGGGCTACCTCGTCTTCGCATTCCGGGAGCGCTTGCCCGGGCTCAAGCGGCTTTCCTGGAAGACGCTGGCCGTGGCGGGCGCGCTGGTCGTCTGCGTCGGCGTGGGGGGGCTTTCGGTCCGCGCCAAGCGTCAATCGGACCTTTCCCGCATCGAGGTCTGGAAGACCGCCTGGCATGTCTTTCTCGCGCACCCCGCGCTCGGCACCGGGCTCGACACCTTCGAGCAGGACTTCAGAAGATCGAGAACGGACGAATTCATCCGGCTGTTGGATTACCACCGCTTCCAGGCCTACGCGCATAACGACGTCCTTCAGGTGCTTGCCACCACCGGGCTTCTGGGGGCGGCGGCGTATCTTTATCTGCTGATCGCCTTCCTGTCGGCGGCCAAGGGCGCTTTGGACGGTTCCGATGACGTCTTGCTCGAGGCCGCGCTTTGCGCCGGGCTGCTCGGCGTCTTCGTGAACGTGAAGTTCAACCCGGTGGCGCTCGAGGTCCTCATGCAGACCTCCCTGTTGACCGGCCTTCTTCTGAGCCGCCGGGGCAGAGACCTGGGACCGGTCGGCCATAAAGCGGCGGCTGCCGGTCTTTTCCTGCTTGCGGCCGTCTCCGTCTTCGGAGCCCTGCGCATGGCGGCGGCCGACCGGCAGATCCGGCTGGGGCAGGCGTACCTGAAGCTCAACCGCCCGGATCTGGCGACGGCGCCCATGGAGCGCGCCATGAGCCTTAACCCTTGCGAGCCGGCCTATGCCCGGCAGTACCTCAACGAACTGGGCGACCGGATCAACGCCTCCAAGGACGTGGCGGTCCGGCTCACGCTCCTGGAAAGCGGGACCGAGGCCGGCCGACGGTCCGTCCTTTGCCACCCCACCGACGTCAACGCTCACTACATCTACGGTACGGCCGCCCTGATGAAGGGCCAGCTGGGCTTGCCGGAGGGCCTGCCGCTGGCCGCCCGCGAGTTCGACGCCGCCTTGGAGCTGGACCCCAAGTTCACGCCGATTCTGCAAGGCCGCCTCGACGTCGCCAACCGCATGGGAGACGCCGCCAAGGCCGTCGAGATCCGCGCCCGCATCCAAGCCCTCCACGCGTTGACCCATTAGGCCCAGCCGGCGCAGGTCCTGGGGCCTATAAAGGAATAGGCCGAATGGCGGGAATTTGCTAAAATCCACGTGCTTCGACTGAACAGGAGAAACACGATGAGAATGTTCTTGAGCTTGCTGCTGGCCGCGCTGGCCACCTCCGCTTCCGCCGCGCCCACCCGACTTTTGATCGGCTTCAAGGCCGGCGCCACCGCCCAGGAGCGCGCCGCCGCTCTTAAGGCGCTCGGTGTCGACGCCGTCGATTCCATCGATGAGCTCGAGGCCATGGTCGCCGAGGTCCCCGCCGGGCGGATGTTCACCCTGGCCGGCTTTCAGGCCGCCGCCGCCGCCCAGCCCGCCGTGGCCGTGGTCGAGGAAGACGTGTATCTCAACTGGCTCAGCGGCCAGCAGGCCGGCTTCCAGGACTCCTGGCTGCCCTCCTTCGGCGAGGCCATGGCCGCCCTGCCGCGCCTGCAGCTCAAGGACTGGCCGCGCCCGACGCTGCCTCCCGGCGTGACCGCGGCGGAGCTTCCTTGGGGCATCCTGCGCGTGAGCGCTCCCCTGGCTTGGGCCAAGACGCAGGGCGAAGGCGTCCGGGTCGCCGTGATCGACACCGGCATCGATCCCAATCATCCTGATCTGAAGGCCAACCTCGCAGGCGGCTACAACGCCCTCGGCGGCTCTTCTTACGCCGACGACAACGGTCACGGCAGCCACGTCGCCGGCACCATCGCCGGAGTCCTCGACGGCAAGGGCGTCGTCGGAGTGGCGCCCAAGGCCAAGCTCTTCGCGGTGAAGGTCTTGGACAAAGACGGCGGCGGCGGCCTGACCAGCATCATCAAGGGCCTCATCTGGTGCGGCAAGAACGATATCCAGGTCGCCAACATGAGCTTGGGCGCGCCCATCGGCACCATCTTCATGCGCGCGGCGGTCAAGTACGCGCAGATGAAAGGCGTCGTCATCGTGGCGGCCGCGGGCAACTCGGGCGGCGCGGTGGAATCCCCGGGCAACTATCCCGAGACCATCGCGGTCTCCGCCAGCGACATCTCGGACCACCTCGCGGATTTTTCCAGCCGCGGCAACGAGGTCGAGTTCATCGCTCCCGGCGTGGACGTCAAGTCCTCCGTGCCGGGCGGCGGTTACGACCATTACGACGGCACCTCCATGGCGACGCCTCACGTCGCCGGGCTGGCCGCGTTGGCGGTCTCCCGCGGCGCCAAGGGGGTCGACGGCGTGCGCGCGGCTTTCAAGCGCGCGGCCAGGCCGTTGGCCGGGCTCAAGAGCACCGAGCAGGGTTCGGGCATGATCGACGCCGCGCTGCTCGTCCGATAGGCCCGATTCGCGTCCAGGCCTAAGGACCTAGTATATAGGTCCTTAGGCCTATTCGCTTCTAGGCCCTAGGGCCCAGGCGGAAAGTGGGTCTTTAGTCTACTCTTACCCCATGATCGCAAACAAGACGTCCCCGGAGCCCCTCTCCGGGAATGGGGGTCACACCATGAAAGCGTTCCTGACGAAACTCTCCGCCCTTCTGGCGGTCGTCGTCCTGCTGGCGAGCCCGTCGCCCGCAGCGGCCGCCGGCAAGCGTGTCATCATCACCTTCAAGAGCAAGGCTTCCCTGGCCGCGCGCACCAAGGCCCTCACGGCCATGGGTGCCAAGGCCCTGACCAACATCGCCAGCAACGGCAACGGCGACAACGAGTTCGTCGCCATCGTCGCCGAGCTCGGGCCTCAGGCGGCGCCTTCGACCAGCCGCGCCACGGTGGGGGGCAGGTCCAGCATGTCGCTGATCCCGGACGTCTCTAAGGAAGACATCCTCTCGGTCGAGGCGGACTACAAGGTCAAGTGGATCGAGGCCGCGCCCTCCTTCCAGGCCAGCCAGCTGCCCTCCCTCGGCTCATTCATGGGCGGCTTGCCGAAGTTCACCCCGACCGGAGTCAAGATGCCGGCTTCCTCCCGCCCCGAGCTGACCTGGGGCATCGACGCCGTCCACGCTCCCGCCGCCTGGGACACCACCGAAGGCGCCGGGGTCCGGGTCGCGATCATCGACACCGGCATCAATACCAAGCACAAAGACCTGCAGGGCAAGGTGGACGGCGGCTACGACGCCATCTCCAAGTCCGAGCAGGCTGACGCCTATCAGGACCAGAACGGCCACGGCACGCACGTGGCGGGCACCGTCGGCGCGCTGCGCGACGGCAAGGGCGTGGTGGGCGTGGCTCCCAAGGCCCGGCTCTACGCGGTGCGGGTGCTCGACGCCGACGGCAGCGGCTCCTTGTCCGACGTCATCGACGGCATCATCTGGTGCGCCAACAACGGCATCCAGGTGGCCAACATGAGCCTGGGCTCCTCTCAGCCCAGCGACACGATGCGCCGCGCCTTGGCTTATGCCAAGAGCCGGGGCGTCGTGGTCGTGGCCGCGGCCGGCAACTCCGGCGGAGCGGTCGGCTATCCCGGCGCTTACCCCGAGGTCATCGGGGTCGCCGCCAGCGACTCCGACGGCAAGCTGGCCTCCTTCTCCAGCCGCGGGCCGGAAGTCGACTTCATCGCCCCTGGCGTCTATGTCGTCTCCACCGCCATGGACGGAGGCTACGCGAACTTCTCCGGCACCTCGATGGCCGCTCCTCATATGGCGGGCATCGTCGCCCTGGCCGTCTCGCAGGGCTGGGTGGGCTTGGACGGCCCCGACGGCGTCATGGCTCAGCTCAAGAAGGCCGCCAAGCCGCTTCCCGGGCTGACCGCCGAGCAGCAAGGCGCCGGCCTGGTGGACGCGGGCAAGCTCGTCCGCTAGAGCTTCACGACTAGCCGCAAAAAGAAGAGCCCCAGCGCATGAGCGCTGGGGCTCTTCTTTTGTGTGTCCAGCATCTGGAAGTCCTACAATAGCGTCATGAAAACCCTCTTCATCGTCAATCCCGCCGCCGGCCACGGCCGCGGGCTCCGCCGCTGGCAGGCCGTCGAGGCCCAGGCACGGCGGGCCTGCCCGGACCTCCAGGTGCGGCTGACCGAGAAGCTGGGCGACGGGGCCGCCCAGGCCCGGCAGGCTTTGGCCGACGGCTTCGAGGCCTTGATCGCCGTCGGCGGCGACGGCACGCTGGGAGAGGTCGTCGACGGCTGGCTGAGCGCCCCGTCCCGGCCCCTGGCGGGCGCTGTGGGCACCTGGCCGGTCGGCTCAGGCTGCGACCTGGCCCGCCACATCGGCATGAAGCAGTCCGCCGCGTCCTTGCTCCGGATCCTGAGCGGACCCGTGCGCCGCAACCTCGACGCGGGCCTGGTCACCTACCGCGACCCGCAAGGCAAGGCGGCGCGGCGCTATTTCCTCAACGTGGCGGCCTTCGGCTTGGCCGGCGACGTGGCCTTGCGCGTGGCTGCCCGCGGCAAGCGCTGGGGCGGCACGCTGACTTATCTGGTGGAGTCCTTGGCCGCCTTGACCCAGGCCGAGGCCAAGCCGATGGACCTCATCATCGACGGGGTCGCGCAGCCTCGGACGCGCTACCACATGGTCGTCCTGGCCAACACCAGCACTTTCGGAGGCGGGATGCGCGTGGCGCCCAAGGCCGACGCCGAGGACGGGCGCCTGGACCTGCTGACGGTGGGGGACCTTTCCCGGGGACGGCTGTTCCAGCGCTTCCCGTCGATCTATACGGGCGGACATTTGGGAAAGCCGGGGATCGGCTGGCAGTTGGCCCGAAAAGTAGAGGCCGATTCTCCGGTGACCGTCACGCTCAACATCGACGGCGAGGCGATCGGCACGCTGCCCGCCGTCTTCGAGACCTTGGCCGGCGCGGTGCCTTTTCTTTGTCCTACTTGACGGGCGAGAGCCCGAGGATGTCGAAGGGGCCGGACATCGTGACGACGAACTCGCAGCGGCCCATCCCCTTGACCTTGAAGGAATGCGGCGTGCCGCCGGGGATGACGGCGTAGGCTCCGGGGCTGAGCACGGTCTCTTCTCCATTCATCGTGATGGCGAGCTTGCCCTTGGTGACGACGAGGACTTCGTCTTGCGTGTGCCTGTGCTCGGGCAGGACGTAGCCGGCTTTGAAGCGCACGAGGGTCTCGACCGCCTTGGTCGTCTTGTCCTCGTAGAGGGCGTGGAACTCGGCGCCGGGAGGGAGGCTGCCCGGGGATTTCCATTCGATCTTGTCGACCGGCATGGCCCGCGGCCCGGTGGGGATCTGGGCGAGGCTGAAGGAAGGCAGAAGAACGGCGAACAATAGCGGAAGCATCGCGGCGTATCGTGTCATAGTCGGAAAGTGGTGGCGGGGGACAGGATCGAACTGTCGACACCCGGTTTTTCAGACCGGTGCTCTACCACTGAGCTACCCCGCCGATGCGAAGATGCCATTAAACCAATTTTGGCTTGGAACCCGCAAGGAAGAAGGTCAGGCCGAAAGCCAGGTCAGCAGCTCTTCGAGCGGCACGGGTTTCGAGAAGAACTTCTCTATGGGGGCGCCGCGGCCGTCTTCTTCCGTCACCAGGGCGCTGACCATGGCGATGCGAAGGCGGGGGGCCAGCCGCTTGGCTTGGCGGCTCAGCTCGACGCCGTCCATGGGGCTCATCCGGCCGTCGGTCAGCATCAAGCCGCAGCCGCCGCCGCGCAGGACGTCCAAGGCTTGGGCCCCTCCGGCCGCTTCGACCGTGCGATAGCCGGCTTGCCTCAAATAAAGCGCCAGCATCGCTCTCGCCGCGGCATCGTCGTCGACGATCAGGACGGGGATGGCGGGGTTCATCGGGAATGAACCTTGCAATGAAACGGCCAGAGCTAAGCGTTCTTCTTGATGCCGTAGCTCTTGAGCTTGCGCCAGAGCGTGTTGCGTCCGATGCCCAGGCGCTTGGCCGCGGTCAGCTGGTTGCGCCCGCAGGCCTCGAAGGCGGCCAGGATGTGGCGCTTTTCCAGGTCTTCAAGGCTCTCGGCGGCGGCCGGTCCTCCGGCGCCCGCGTCCGGCTGGATCTCCGGCGGAAGATCCTCGGCGGCGATGGAGGCGCCGGAGGCCATGATCAGCATCCGCTCGATGGCATGCTCCAGCTCCCGGACGTTGCCGGGCCAGCCGTAGGCGGCGATGGCGTCTCCCGCGGCGGGGGCGAAGCGCACGGCCTTCCCGCCGGTCTTCTTGCGCGCTTTTCTGAGGAAGTGCTCGGCCAAGGGGATGATGTCTTCTTTCCGGTCGCGCAGCGGGGGGATCATGATCGGGAAGACCTTCAGGCGGTAATAGAGGTCCTCGCGGAACTTGCCTTCCTTGACCAGGAGCGTCAGGTCCCGGTTGGTCGCCGTCACCAGGCGGCCGGAGACCTTGATCGGATGGTTGTCTCCCACTCGCCGCACCTCTCCTTCCTGGAGGGCGCGCAGCAGCTTGACCTGGAGCGCCGGCGTCGTCTCGCTGATCTCGTCTAGGAACAGCGTGCCGCCGCTGGCCTCTTCGAAGAGGCCTCGCTTGTTGCGGTCGGCGCCCGTGAAAGAGCCCTTCACGTGGCCGAAGAGCTCGCTTTCGAGCAGGCCTTCGGGCAGGGCGCCGCAGTTGATGGCCACGAAGGAGCCGCTGCGCCGCGGGCTGTTCTCGTGGATGGCGCGCGCGATGAGCTCCTTGCCGGTGCCGGATTCGCCTTGGATCAGGACCGTGGCCTCGGTGGCGGCGACCTTCTTGACGAGTTCCAGGACGCGGTGCATCTGCGGCCCGCCGTAGATGATGCCTTCGAAGCTGTATTTGCCTTTGACCTCTTCACGCAGGCGCTTGACCTCGCCGACGAGGCGGGAATGGTCCAGCGCCTTGTTGAGGATGATGACCAGCTCCTCCGGCTCGATGGGCTTGGTCAGGAAGTCGTAGGCGCCCGCTTTCATCGCCGCCACGGCGACGGAGATCGAGCCATGCCCCGTGATGACGAGGACTTCGGTGTCCGGCTGGGCTTTCTTCGAAGCTTCCAGGATCTTCAGGCCGTCCATATCGCCGAGCTTGAGGTCGGTCAAGACGAGGTCGTAGTTGTCGCAGGAGAGCTTGGCCAAGGCTTGGGCGCCGGAGCGCGCCGCGTCGACCTCGAAGTCGCGGCGCTTGAGCTCGAGCGTCAGCAGCGTCGAGAGGGCTTGATCGTCTTCGGCCAGCAGGATGCGCGGTTTTTTCATGAGTCCTCTAGGGACGGCAGGTAGACGGTGAAGCAGGCGCCGGCGTCCTTGCTCTCCACCTCGATGCGGCCGCCATGCGCCTGGATGATGCGGTCGGCGATCGCCAGGCCCAGGCCGGTGCCTTGCTGCTTGGTCGTGTGGAAAGGCTTGAAGATCACGGCTATCTTTTCGGGCGCTATCCCCGGGCCCGTATCGCGGACCCGGAAGTAGGCGCTGCCTTGCTCGCGTCCGGTCTCCACGGTCAGGGTCCCCGCGCCGACCATGGCTTGGATGGCGTTGAGGAGGATATTCCAGAGGACTTGGCGCACCTGGTCGGGGTCCATCGTGAAGGGGTCCAACTCCAAGGCCAGCGAGACGTTCACCTTGATCTCCTTGATGAGGTCCGGATTGGATTGGACCATCCGGCAGACCTCGTCGACCATGGCGTTGAGGTCGCTGCGCTGGCGCTTGATCTCACGGGGGCGCGCATAGGATAGGAAATTGGTCAGGGCCTCGTTGAGGCGTTGGCTCTCCCCGCGCAGGACCTGCAGGACCATCTCGCGGTCCTGGGCGTCGAGGGTGCCTCCGACCAGCTGTTTGGCCGCCATGACGATCGAGCCCAAGGGGTTCCTTATCTCATGGGCGACCACGGCCACCATCTCTCCGATGGTCGCCAAGGCCTGGGCATCGGCCAGACGCGCCTGCAGGGCGAATTGTTCGGTCATGTCGGTGGCCGTCGAGATGAAGCCGACGATGTCGCCGGAGTCCTCGCGGACGGCGGTGATCGTCAAGACGACGGGGAGCTCCCGGCCGTCTTTGGCTTTGTTGATCATCTGCCCGTGCCAGAAGCCCTTCTTCGGGTCCATGATGTTGGCCCACATGCGCTGGTAGAGCTCCGGCGTGGAGTGGCGAGAGCGCAGGATGGCCGGCGTCTTGCCGAGGATCTCCTGCCGGGTGAAGCCATAGTGCGTCGTGAAGGCCTTGTTGACGTCCAGGATGACGCCGTCTCGGTCGCAATAGAACATGACATCGCTGGCGCTCTTGAAGCCTTCGTAAAAGATCAGCGCGCGCCGGCTTACGGGGAGGTCGGAGAAGCTTGCGACTGTTTGAGGGGTCGGTTTCTTCGGTGTGGGCGTTTTTTTCATGAAAAACTGTTCCAATGTGGAGCAAATGGGACGAAAGGCCGCTTTGGCAGGTTCATTGCATTGAGTATAATGGAACATTCCTGCCAAGCCCCATTTTAGCGCTTGTCTAGGCAGGTTGGCAATCTTAAGGAGTCGCGTCATGGCTAAGATGAATATGAAGATGGCGGTCCGCTCCGACCAGCGGATGGCTTTGCTGGGACGCCTGCGGATGGCGGAATGGATCGAGATGCCGGAGCGCGAGTTCGCCGGCGAGATCGAGAAGATCGAGAAGGACCCCCTTTTCAAGAAGCTCTACTTCGGCAGCGCCGAGGATCCCGGCGTGATCCGGCGTCAGCGCTGGTCGCAAAGCCGGTTTGCGGGAAGCCTCTATGAGGTCAACGAGCGGGTCGTGGCGGGCGGCGAGCGGGTGCGCGTCGAGGAGCTGCTGGAAGAAGGCAGTTCCCTGATGCCCAAGATCCGCAAGATGGGCGTCGAAGCGTTCGAGCGCTACTTCCTCTATGCCGAGGAAGCGCTGCCGCTTCCCGAGATCGCCAAGCGCACGGGCCTGTCGCTCAAGGAGATCGAAGCCGTCCACGATCTGCTCCTTAAGATCGGCGCGGAGGCGGAATTCGCCCTGCCGACGACCGGGGCCGCCCAGGTGACCGACCAGGTCTGCCTGGCGAGGCTGTCGATCTCGGGGGGCGAACCCGAGTTCGAGTTCTTCTCTCCCTATTGGGCGCGCGGGCTTTACCACATCCGCTATGAGGCCTTGGAGAAATGGAAGGACCATGGCCGATTCGAGGGCGCCGAGCTCAAGAAGCTCCCCCACTTGCTCAAGAAGATGGAGACCGTCAATCTCAGGCAGAACACGGTCTTTCGCATCCTGGAAAGCTTGACGAAGCTGCAGGCGGAGTATCTGGGCTCAAAAGAAGAATCCGGAAAGCGGCCCATCAGCCTGCGCATGCTGGCAAGGCGGCTCGACCTGGCGCCCAGCACCGTCAGCCGGGCCGTGGCCGGGAGGTCGGTGATGCTGCCCTGGGGCCGTCAGGCCCCGCTGATCGAATTCTTGCCCGGACGAAGGCGCGTGCTGCGGGAGATCCTCTCAGGCTGGCTCCGCGCCGACGATCAGGCCACCGACGCCCGGCTGGCCGAGCGGCTCAGCGAGGAGCGCGGCATACGGGTCTCGCGCCGCACCGTCAACGCCGTGCGCCACGAAGTCAAGCCCAAGTAGGCGGCCCCGGCCGGTTCGTTGCGGTATTCTAAGATGAGAGTGCCGTATGAACCCGATCCATGTCCATCTGATCCTCAATCACGTCCCGGTCCTTGGGACCCTCTTCGGGCTGGGGCTCTTGTGCTACGCCGCCGTCAAAAGCAGCGATGAGCTGACGCGGCTGGGCTTCCACGTCTTCATCCTGAGCGCCGTGACCGCGCTGCCGGTATTCTTATCCGGCCAAGGCGCCGAAACGCTCGTCCAACCCATCCTTGGCATGTCGGAGGCTTTGGTGGAGCGGCATGAAGAGGCCGCGGGGCTGGGAGCAGGGCTGCTGGTGGTCCTTGGGCTGGGCTCCGCCTGGATCCTGGCGCGCTATCCCGCCTCCCAGAGGCTGCCCAGCCGGGCCGTCTTCGCGGGGGCGCTGTTCTCTCTGGTCTGCGCCGGGGCGCTGGGACGCGCCGCCGCTCTAGGCGGCCAGCTGCATCATACGGAGATCCAGCCGGATTGGAAGGAGTCCGCGCGCTGAGGGGGGGATTATGCTCGCCAAAGATATCATGCGGCCGCATGTGCTGACCTTGACGCCCGGCATGACGCTCCGGGAAGCCGCCCGGCTATTCTCTTTGAAGCATATCACCGGAGCCCCGGTGCTGGGGCCCACGGGCCAGGTGGTGGGCGTGGTATCCCAGACTGATCTGGTGCGCCGCGAGCGGGACAGCTCCCCCCAGGAGACGCCGCTCTACCACCGGGACCATGAGGAATGGCTGGTGGGAGACGGCGCTTCGGGCGAGGACGCGGACGTGACTTGCGTGGCGCAGGTGATGACGCCTTGGGCCATCTCCTTCGAGGAGGATACGCCGGTGGCCGAACTGGCCCAGCAGATGCTGTCCAAGCGCATCCACCGCGTGCTCATCACCCGGCAGGGCGACCTGTGCGGCATCGTCACCTCGATGGACATGCTCAAGGCTCTCTGTGGGAAGCGGCGAGATTCCGGAGGTGCGCCCAGTCCTTCTTGATGTCCTCCTTCGCCTCGGCCAGCAGGCGAGCCGCCGTCTGGGGATCGGACTCGGTCAAGCGCCGGTAGCGGGATTCGCGGTAGATGAAGTCTTCGAGCGGCAGACTCGGCGGCATGGAGTCGATGATCAGCGCCGATTCGCCTTTTTGCTCCCGCCGCGGGTCCGACCGGAACAGCGGCCAGTGGCCGCTGTCCACCGCCCGCTTCTGTTGGGCCAGGCTCTCCGACATCTCGAAGCCGTGGGCGATGCAGGGCGAATAGGCGACGATCAGCGCCGGCCCGTCGAAGGACTCGGCTTCGATGAACGCCTTGACCGTCTGGGTGTCCTGGGCGCCGAGCGCGATCCTGGCCACGTAGATCCCGCCCATCGTCGCGGCGGTCATCGCCAGGTCCTTGCGCGGCAGCCGCTTGCCGGCCGCCGCGAAGCGCGCCACCGCCCCTTTCGGGGTGGATTTGGAGGCTTGCCCGCCGGTGTTCGAGTACACTTCGGTGTCCAGGACGAGGACCTTGACGTTCTCGCCGGAGCGCAGCACATGGTCTAGGCCGGCCGAGCCGATGTCGTAGGCCCAGCCGTCGCCGCCGACGATCCAGACGCTCTTGCGCGTCAGCGCTCCGGCCACGGCGTTGAGGTCCCGCGCTCGGCTTTCCTGAAGGCCGCCGAGACGCTGCTGCAGCTCGGCCACCAGCGCGCGCTGGATCTCGATGCCGGCCTCCGTGGCCTGATCGGTCGACAGCAGGGCCTGGACCAGCTCGGCTCCTATCTTGTCGGAGAGCGCCGAGAGCAGCGAGCGGGCATAATCGCCCTGGTGGTCCAGCGCCGCGCGGAAGCCCAGGCCGAACTCGGCATTGTCCTCGAAGAGCGAGTTCGACCATGCCGGTCCGCGGCCCGCCTCGTTGCAGGTCCAGGGCGTGGTCGGCAGGTTCCCGCCGAAGATCGAGGAGCAGCCGGTGGCGTTGGCCACCAGCAGACGGTCGCCGAAGAGCTGGGTCAAGAGCTTGAGATAAGGCGTCTCGCCGCAGCCCGCGCAGGCCCCCGAGAACTCGAACAGGGGCTGCAGCAGCTGGGAGCCTTTGACCGTGCCGGCGTTGACCGCGGAGCGCTCGGCCTCCGGTATCGCCAAGAATCGCTTGAAATGACCCGAGCCTTCCGCCGTCGACTCCGGCGTGCGCTCCGCCATGGCCAGCGCCTTGCGAGGCGGGCCGTCCTTGCTCTTGGCCGGGCAGACCGCGACGCAGAGGTCGCAGCCGGTGCAGTCTTCCGGAGAGACCTGGATGGTGTAGCGCGTGCCTTCGGGGAACTCCCGGCCCTTCCATTTGTCCCACTTGAAGCCGGCCGGCAGATCCTCGCCGGCCTCCGGAGGGAAGGCCTTGACCCGGATCGCCGCATGCGGGCAGACCAAAGCGCATTTGTTGCACTGGATGCAAAGCCCCGGCTCCCACCGCGGGACCTCGCGCGACGTCGCGCGCTTCTCCCACTGGGACGTGCCCGTGGGGAAGGTGCCGTCGGCCGGCATGGCGCTGACCGGCAGCTCGTCGCCCCGGCCGGCGATGATGGGGCCCAGCAGGTCGTAGACGAAGGCGGGCGCGCGAGCGGGGACGGGGGAAAGCCGCCGGCGCTCGGCGGTCGCTTGGGAGGGGACCTTGACTTCGACGAGGCGAGCGGCGGCGCCATCTGCGGCCTTCAGGTTCTTATCGACGGCGGAAGGATCCTTGGCGCCATAGGCCTTGCGGATCCCGGCTTTGACGGATTCGAGGTAATCCGGCACCAGCCCCGTGATCTTGAAGAAGCAGACCTGCATGATCGTGTTGATGCGCGGCCCGAGGCCGGCCTCGCGCGCCAAGGCGTAGGCGTCGATGGCGAAGAAGCGCAGCTTCTTCGCAAGGATGTCCTCTTGGACCTCGCGGGGCAGGAGGTCCCAAGCTTGCTCGGGACGGGCGGTGTTGAGCAGGAAGACGCCGCCTTCGGCGGCCAAGGACAGCATGTCGTAGCGTTCGAGGAAGGCTTCCTGGTGGCAGGCCACGAACCCGGCCGAGCGGATCAGGTAGGTCGAGCGGATCGGCCGCGGCCCGCAGCGCAGGTGGGACACCGTCAACGAACCGGATTTCTTGGAATCGTACACGAAATACGCCTGGACGTGCAGCGCGGTCTTCTCGGAAACGATCTTGATGGCCGTCTTGTTGGCGCCCACGGTGCCGTCGGAGCCCAGGCCGTAGAACACCGCCCGGGTGGTGTCCGGGCGCTCCGTGGAGAAGGCGGGGTCCCAGTCCAAGGACGCATGCGTGACGTCATCCTGGATGCCGATGGTGAAGCGGCTCTTGGGCTGCTTGCGGGCCAGCTCCGCAAAGACGGCGGCGCTCATGGCGGGGGTGAACTCCTTCGAGGACAGGCCGTAGCGTCCGCCGATGACCGTCGTCTTGGGGCGGCGGCTCTCGGCCAAGGCGGCCAAGACGTCCAGGAAGAGCGGTTCGCCCAGGCTGCCGGGCTCCTTGGCGCGGTCCAAGACCGCCAGGCGCCGCGCGCTCGGAGGCAGCGCGGCCAGCAGGGCCTTCGCGTCGAAGGGCCGGTAGAGCCGGACCTTGAGCAGTCCGACCTTCTCACCCCTGGCGTTGAGCGCCTCCACCGCCTCCTCCGCCGCGCCCGCGCCCGAGCCCATCAAGACCATCACGCGGTCGGCCTCCGGATGGCCGACGTAGTCGAAAAGCCGGTAGCGGCGCCCGGTCGACTCGGCGAAGCGGGCGAAGGCCTGCTCGACGGCGGCCGGGACAGCGGCGTGGTAGGGGTTGGAGGCCTCGCGCGCCTGGAAGAACACGTCCGGGTTCTGCGCGGTCCCGCGGATGGTCGGGCGGTCCGGGGTCAGGGCGCGCGCGCGGTGGGCCCGGATGGCGCGGCCTGACATCATCGCGTCGAGGACGGCCGCGTCGGGCAGCTCGATGTCCGAGATCTCATGGGAGGTTCGAAAGCCGTCGAAGAAATGGACGAAGGGCACGCGGCAGGAAAGCGTGGCGGCGTGGGCCACGACGGCAAGGTCGGCCGCTTCCTGGACCGAGGAGGAGGCCAGCATCGCAAAGCCCGTGCCCCGGACCGCCATCACGTCCGAATGGTCGCCGAAGATCGACAGGCCGTGGGTGGCCAGCGCGCGCGCGGCCACATGCATCACGAAAGGCGTCAGCTCTCCGGCGATCTTGTACATGTCGGGCATCATCAAGAGCAGGCCCTGGGAGGCGGTGAACGTCGTCGCCAGGGACCCGACGGAGAGGGCTCCGTGCAGGGCGCCGGCGGCTCCGGCCTCGCTTTGCATCTCGATGACCTTGGGCACCGAGCCCCAGAGGTTCTTGCGGCCCTGCGCGGCCCAGTCGTCGGTCCATTCGCCCATGGCCGAGGCCGGCGTAATCGGATAGAGGGCGATGACCTCGCTCAAGGCGTAGGCCGCCCGCGCCGCCGCCTCGCTGCCGTCCATGGCCCTGCGTTTTTTGTTCATGCGGTCTTCCCGTTGAGCCGTTTGCGGCGGAGCAGGCCGTTGCGGCTGATCATCTCCTGCGTGCCGCAGGAGCAGTAATAGACGCTCAAGCGGCGAGTGTTCTCAAGGGCGTAGAGCAGCAGCTCGAGCGCGGCTTCGCCGCTGGCCTGGGTCGGGCGCCAGAGCAGATGCTTGGAGGTCTGGGCATTGGGTGTCTCGCCTTCAGCGGCGACCCTATCGAAATTCTCGGGGCAGAAGAACAGCTCGTGGATGTTGAGGAAGGGCACGCCCATACGATCGAGGTCCATCACCATCCCGCGCAGCTTCGGCATCTGCTCCGGGATCACGGGGATCTCGACGGCCACTTCCTTGAAGTAACGCAAAGCCTGGCGTACCGGCGCCAGGCTGAAGTCCCTGGCCACCAGGTTGAACCGCAGGGCATCGAGACCGGCTGAGCGCAGCTCCTGGAGGATCTCTTTATCCACCCGGTCGCCGTTGGTGTAGAGGTCGATGCGAAGCTTGCGGGGCAGGGCTCGCAGCGAGCGGATCAGCCGCAGCACCCGGTCGGGGAATAGGAGCGGCTCGCCGCCGCTGATGCCGACGCTTCGGAGGTCGAAGCGCTCGATGATGGCGGCGGCTTCCTCGGGCTGGTCCACGGGTATGCCGTGGACGACGAGCTCATCTTTCCGAGGCTTCTCGTTGAAACAGAAGAAGCAGTCCCGGGTGCAATGCCCGGTGACGAAGAGATTGCTGCCTTGGCCTTTGAGGCAAAGGCGGCAGCCCGGCGGCAGGCTCCGCGTGAAGAGGGTCATGGAGCGGATGCTGCCTTTGATGCCGGCGGCTTTGAGGCGTCGAAGGAGGCTTTCGATCCGGCCGGCCCGTCGGGTGTCGACTTCAGGGGCAGCCGGTGCGGGCAACGTGGTTAGGGCGGCCTTGCGGGCATACCAGGAGAGGCTGTCCGCTTCTTTCATGCCTCATTCGAATGCAACGAACCGGCCAGTCGGGGCTTGGCCGGCCTGTTGCATGTCGGAGGGCATGACCCTACACCCTAATAAGCTCGCCTCCTCCCCGGTCCCTTCTCACGCCAACGGCTTCGTGCCCGGCCTCAGCGCCGCCAGCGACGTCTTCCGTCCCGATAAGACCGGCGTGGACCTGCTCCATGATCCCTTGCTCAATAAGGGCACCGCTTTCACCTACAAGGAACGCTGTAAGCTCGGCCTGCTGGGCTTGCTTCCTCCCAGGGTCTCGACGCTCAAGGAGCAGTCGACCCGCGTCGTCGCCAACGTCCGCAAGCGCGCCGCCGACCTGGAAAAATATGTGGACATGCTGTCTTTGCTCGACCGCAACGAGACCCTCTTCTACCGGGTCGTGATCGACAACATCGAGGAATTGATGCCGATCATCTATACGCCGACGGTCGGCAAGGGCTGCCAGCTTTATGCTCATATCTTCCGCCGCTCGCGCGGGCTTTTCATCACGAAGACCGAGAAAGGGCGGATCCGGGAGGTGCTGCGCAATTGGCCGCAGAAGGATGTGCGCGTCATCGTCGTCACCGATGGCCAAAGGATCCTCGGCCTGGGCGACCTCGGCGCCAGCGGGATGGGCATCCCCGTAGGCAAGCTGTCGCTGTATACCGCCTGCGGCGGGATACCTCCGGCCACCACGCTGCCGATCACGCTGGACGTGGGCACCAACAACCCGGTCCTGCTGGCCGACCCGTTGTACCTCGGCACGCCCGAGAAACGCATCGAGGGCCGTGAATACGACGAGCTCATCGAGGAGTTCGTGCAAGCGGTGCAGGAGGTCTTCCCTAAGGCCCTGCTGCAATTCGAGGATTTCGCCAACCACAACGCCTTCCGCCTGCTGGAGCGCTACCGCGACAAGGTGTGCTGCTTCAACGACGACATCCAAGGGACCGCCTCCGTCACGCTGGCGGGGCTCTACTCGGCCGGGCGCATCACCAAGAGGCGGCTGGTCGACGAGAAGATCCTCTTCCACGGCGCCGGCGAGGCGGCCATCGGCATCGCCGACCTGGTGGTCGGCGCGATGATGGCCGAAGGCGCGACCAAAGAAGACGCCATGGCGCGCTGCTGGTTCATGGACTCCAAGGCGCTGGTCGACAGCAGCCGCAAGGACCTTCAGGAGCACAAGAAGCCTTACGCGCATGCGCATCCGCACGGGCCCGTCGGCGACCTGCTGGCGGCCGTCAAGGCGCTCAAGCCTACGGCGCTCATCGGCGTCTCGGGCCAGGCCGCCGCATTCACCCAGGAGATCGTCGCCGAGATGGCGCGGCTCAACGCGCGGCCGCTGGTCTTCGCCTTGTCGAACCCGACGTCCAACGCCGAATGCACGGCGGAGCAGGCCTACGGCTGGTCCGAGGGCCGGGCGATCTTCGCCAGCGGCAGCCCGTTCGCCCCGGTCGTCTATGGCGGCCAGACCTTCGTGCCGGGGCAGGGGAACAACGCCTATATCTTCCCGGGCGTGGGCCTCGGCGTCGTGGCGGCCGGCGCCAAGCGCGTCACCGACGAGATGTTCTTCGAGGCGGCGCGGGCCTTGGCCAAGCTCGTCACTAAGGAAGACCTGGCGCAAGGCGCGCTCTTCCCGCCGCTGACCAAGGTGCGCGAGCTCTCGGCCGGCATCGCCGCCGCCGTCTGCGAGGTGGTCTACGCGCGAGGGCTGGCGTCGGAGCCGCGGCCCAAGGACCTGCTGGCGCGGGTCAAGGCGCTGCAGTACCAGCCGGAATACAAGGAGTACGTCTGATGGCCGACCCGTTCCCGCACCGCTACGAGGCCCACGTCAAGCTGGAGGCGCCCGGGCAGGGGCTTTTGAGCGGGCCGGGCTTGCCGCCTCTGCGCGGCGGGCCGCCGCCGCAGTTCGGAGGCGCCCCGGGGCTCTGGAGCCCGGAGCACCTGCTGCTGTCGGCCGCCAACCTCTGCCTGATGACGACCTTCCTGAGCGTGGCGGCGCGCGCGCGCCTGAGCGTCAGCGGCTACGAGAGCCGAGCCGCGGCGACGCTCGATAAGACCGCCGAGGGGCTGGTCTTCACCGAGATCGCGCTCGAGGTCTCCGTCTGGGTGGCGGAGCCCGACCGGGAAAAAGCCGAGACGCTGCTCGTCAGCGCCAAGAAATATTGCATCGTCTCCAACGCGCTGAAGGTGCCGGTCGCCGTCAAGTCGACCGTCATCGCCTCGCTGGCCAGCGCCTCGTAACGGCGGCGCTTGGGCTTCCAGCCTCCCGGCCGATCGCGCGCGCTAAGCCGCCGAGCAGGACCTTATGTACCGGGTACAGCGCGTACCAATAGAGGTAGCCCCAGAAGCCTTTAGGTTCCAGGTAGGCGGTCACCCGCAGGATCGTCCTTTGGTCGCCGGCAGGCGCGCTCTCGAACTGCAGCCAGCCTTTGCCCGGGACTCTCATCTGCGCGCGCAGCAGCAGCAGCTTGCCCGGCTCGATGCGCTCCACCCGCCAGAGGTGCGGCGCGCCGCCGCCCGCCAAGCGGTCGAGCAGGGCGCGCAGGCGCCATAGCCAGCCCGCGTAGAGCCAGCCGCGACCTCCGCCGAACGCGGCGTAGACTTCGAAGACGCGGACCGCCGGGGCGAGGACCTCCAGGCAGTGGTCCTCGCAGACCAGGCCTTCCTTGAAGCCGACGTCGGATCCGGGGGCGGCGCGCCTTGGGAAGATGGCCGTCGTCCAGGTCGTCTCGACGCGTCCTTCCTTGATGCGCAGCAGCGCGTAGCGCACCGCGGTCTCGTAGTCGAGCGGGACGATCGGGAACATGGCCAAAGCCTTGGATTCTCGGCAGACGACCTCGTCCTTCAGGCATTGGAGGAGCGGGCGCGCGAAGCCCGAGGGGATCGGCGCGGACATCTCCAGCCACCAGGCGCACAGGCGCGGCGAGAGCGGCGGCAAGGGCACGAACCTGCGGGGCAGGCCGCGTTTGAGCGCATAGATGCGGAGCATCTCCTCGTAGGTGTGGATGCTGGCGCCTCCGACCTCGAGCACCCGGCCCTCGCAGGCCGGCACCTCCAGCGCCATGATGAGATAGCTCAGGACGTCGCGCACGGCGATGGGCTGGCAGCGCGTCTGGAGCCATCGGAAGGAGGGCAGCACCGGATGGCGCTCCACGAGGGCTCGGATCAGCTCGAAAGAGAGGCTGCCGGAGCCGATGATCACGGAGGAGCGGAACTCCGTCAGCGGCGGTCCCTCTTGGCGCAGGATCTCGCCGACGGCTTGGCGGCTCCTGAGGTGGGGGGCCAGCTCCCGGGCGGGATCTCCCAGCGCGCCGAGGTACACCACCCGCCGCAGGCCCGCGGCCGTTGCGGCTTTGGCGAAGTTGCCTGCGGCCTCCGCGTCAAGGCGCGGGTAGAGCGGACCTTGCCCGGCCATGGAATGCACCAGGTAATAGGCCGCGGAGACGCCTTTCATGGCACGCTCGAGGTCGCGCGGGTGCAGGACATCCCCCTCCAAGAGTTCGGCCTCGGCGGGGAGCCGGCCTTCCAGGTCGCCGGGATGGCGGGCGAGGCAGCGGACCTCGTAGCCTCTCTCGAGGAGCCGCGGCACCAGGCGTCCGCCGATGTAGCCGGTAGCCCCGGTGACCAGGATCTTCCTATGGGCGAGGGTCATGGCGCGCCGATAGGCCTTGAGCCAGGGCGCCTTCGATGATCTCGACGCGCCGGCGCACCTGCTGGGAGAGCGCATGGTCGCTGGAGCGTCCCATGACGCTCCGGTAATGCGGCCAGAGGACGTCCTCCTCGACCTTCAAATGACGGCGCAAGTCCGCGATCAGGGTGGAAGAAAGCCCGGAGAGCACGGAGAAGGGGCACTGCTCCGTGAACTCCAGGGCGCCTAGGATGTCCTTGCGCAGGCGGTCCATCCCGGCATGCTGAGCGCTCATCTGCGCCAAGACGCTCCGGCTGACTTCCATGGCGGCGTAGGCGGAACGTTCGAAAATAAGGGCCTCGACCTCTTCATGACGGTCCAGCGCGGGCAGCAGCAAGAGCAGCCCTTCGCTGACCAGCGGACGGGCGTGCTCCTCGGGCCGGGCGAGGTCGTCCTCCAGGCGGTCGAGGATGCGCCTGAACATCAGATGCTCGCCGGCGAGCAGGTCGAGCAGGCTCATGCGGACCCCGCTTCCGGCAGGCTGAAGTAGAAGCGCGAACCGGCTCCGAGCGCGCTGTCCAGCCAGAGTTTGCCTTGATGCAGCGTGACGATCTCCTTGGCGATGGCCAGCCCCAGGCCGACGCCTTCCCGGCGGGCGCCTTTTGCGCGGACCTGCGAGAAGCGCTCGAAGAGCAGCGCTTGGTCCTTTTCGCTGATGCCGCAGCCGGTGTCGCGGACGCAGAACACGACGAGGCCGGCCTGCGGCCCCGTGCCGGGCTCCGCCGATACCCATATCCGCCCGCCCTCGGGCGTCGACTTGATCGCGTTGGAGATCAGGTTGTTGAGGACTTCCACGATGCGCGAGCCGTCGGCGAGCACGCGGGGCAGCCGGTCCGGCGCCCGGGAAAGCTCGAGCGTGATCTTCTTGCTGGCGGCCCAGGGGCTCAAGGATTCGACCGACTCGCTGAGCAGCGGCTTGACCTCCGTGGGGCCGGGATGCAGCGTCATGCGCCCCGCGCCCAGCTTCGAGAAATCCAGGAGCTCCGTGATCATGTGCTTGAGCAGCAGGCTGTTGCGCACGCTGATATCGAGGAAGCGCGCGTCCTCGGGAGTCAGCTTGGAGGCCGAGCCGTTGCGGAGCATCTCCAGCGCGGCGCAGATCGAGGCCAGCGGCGCTTTGAGGTCGTGGGTCACGTTCGACATGAAGTCTTCCTGGAGCTGGGCGGCCTCGCGCAGCTTGGCGGCGTAGGGCGGCACGGCGCAGGTGCCCACCATGCGGCCCTGCTCGTCATGCACGACCGCCACCGACTGGCGCAGGCTGCTGAGCACCTCGTCGGAGCCGGCGATGCTCACTTCGGCGGCGCCCTCCTGCGCGGTCTCCAGGTCCTGGGCGAGGGCCAGCACGCGCTCGCCCGGGCTCAAGCTTTCCAGGATCGGCTTGCCGGCGGCGTGGCGCAGCGGCTTGCCCAGGATCTCTTCGGCGACCGGGTCCATCATCAACACGCGGCCGTCCTTGTCCACGACGATCTTGCCTTCGGCCACCTTGGAGAACACGCGCTCGGCGCGCTGGCGCTCGTTTATCGCGACCTGCGTCTCTTGGCGCGCCTGCAGCGAGCTCTCCGAGGCGTGCCGCGACAGCGCCTCGCGGACCCACCCGACTAATTCGCCGTAGATCTGAGCGCGCTCTTGCGGGTCCTTCACGCTGGCCTCGACCAGTCCTTTGAGCGTCGAACCGAAGCTCTTGCCGTCGGCGGGCGCGGCCGGGGCGGCCTGAGGCGCCAGCGCCGGGGCGCTCGCCGCGGCAGGCGCGCGCGGGATCGGGCTTTCGATCAGAGAGCTGGCCTGCGGCTTGACGCGGCGCGCCCGGACGAAGGCGTCGACGTTGGCCCGGATGTGGCGGACGCCGCGCTCCTTGAGTTCTTCGGCGGCGTCGGTCGAGTAGGCCCGGTTGGGCGGAGTGGCCGCCAGCTCGCAGAGCGCGCTGAGCTCGTAGCCGCGGACCTCGGGCTGAAAGACGAGCTGCTCGATGGAGTGGCTGCGCAGGACCAGAGCCAGCAGCTCGTAGGTCTGCAGCGGGTCGCTGAGCGTCTTGCCGTTGACGACCCAACGGCCGTCGACGACGCCGAGGCTGAGCTCCGGCCATCCTGTCTCCGCGAAAAGCTCCTGGAGCAGATGCCAGCCCTCCTGGACCGCGGAGACCGTGACCGGGTGGCCGGCCTGATAGAGCGAGACCAGCTTCACCGTCTGAGCCAGCGATTTCAGGAAACGCCGGCAGTCTTCCACCGCCTTCGCTTTTACTTCGAGCATGGTCATCGCCCAAGCAGCTCCAGGCCGTCTTCGATGAGCGGCTCATCGGGATGCAGGCGCAGCGCCTTGCGCAGCAGCTCTTGAGCCTTGAGGCGCTCGCCCATCCGGTCGAGCACCATCGCCGCGTCATAGTGCGCCAGCGAGTTGCGCGGGTTGAGCTGCAGCGCCGCGGTCAGCTCGCGCAGCGAATCCGGGTAGCGCTGGCGTTCGCAGTAGACCGCTCCCAGGTCGATGTGCAGCGAGCAGAGCCGCGGCTCCAGCGCCAAGGCGCGCCGCAGGGCGGGAGCCTCCAGTTCGTAGCCGCCGGCATGCCAGAGCTCCTGCCAGCTCTCCGGCTGGGTCGCGTCGAGCATGACCGCGGCCTCGGCTTCCCTCTGCCGGCGCTCCGGGTCTCGCTGAGTGCCGCGCCGCAGCGCGACGGCCATGGCGCGGTGCGCTTCCCCCAGGTCCGGTCCAAGCTTCAGCGCGGCGGCGGCGCATTCGGCGGCCATGTTGTAGAGGAGCTGGCTGGCAAACCCCGTGATCTCGCGCCGGAAGCCCCAATAGGCGTAGGTTTCCGCCAGGCCCGCATGAGCGGCGGCGCAGGATGGGTCGGCCTCCAGGGCCTCGCGGAAGAGCGGGACCGCCTCCTGGTAGCCCTCCACATCGAAGAGCCGCAGCTGCCGGCGGCCCTCGGCGAGCCGCTCGGCGGCGCTCTGAGGCGGGGCGGCGGGCGGCGGATTGCCCGGCTTGAGTTCGAGCATCAATCCCCCAGCACCACTTTCATGGCTTCTTCGAGCGACGTGTTCCCGGAGGCCACCGCGGCCAAGGCCGCGCAGCGCAAGGTCGTCATGCCTTCCTTGACGGCTGCGGCGGCCAGAGCGTCCATGCTCTGAGCGGTCAGCACGAGCTTGCGGATCTCCGGCGTGCGCACCGGCAGCACCTCGTAGACGGCCATGCGGCCCGAGAAGCCCGTCTTGCGGCAAGCGGCGCAGCCCTCCGCGGCGTAGACCTGCCCCAACGAAGTCAGTTCCTCGGGGGTGAGCAGCCCCTTCTCGTCCTCGCCTATCGGGGCCGGCTTCTTGCAGGCCTTGCAGAGCGTCTTGACCAGGCGCTGGGCCACGATGAGCTTGATGCTGTCGGAGAGCAGGAACGTCGGCACGCCCATGTTGGCCAGCCGCATGACCGCGCCCGCGGCGCTGTTGGTGTGCAGCGTCGAGAAGACCAGATGCCCGGTGATCGAGGCTTTCACGGCGATCTCGGCCGTCTCGCGGTCGCGGATCTCCCCCACGAGCATGATGTCGGGGTCCTGGCGCAGGAAGGAACGCAGGATCGTCTCGAAGGTGACTCCGATCTGCGCCTGCACGGGCACCTGGGTGATGTCGGCCAGCTCATACTCGACAGGGTCCTCGACGGTCATGATGTTGACGTCGGGCGTGTTCATCGCGCGGATCATCGTGTAGAGCGTCGTGGTCTTGCCGCTGCCGGTGGGGCCGGTCACCATGATCAGCCCGTGCGGCGCCCGCAGGGCCGCCCGGATCTCCTGGAGGTCGTGCTCGCGCAAGCCCATGTCCTCGAGGCCCTGCTTGAGGTTGCTTTGGCCCAGCACGCGCATGACGATCTTCTCCCCGTGCAGCCCGGGCACGGTGCTGACGCGGAACTCGATCTTGCGGCCGCGGATCACGGCGCGGATCTGGCCGTCTTGCGGGCGGCGGCGCTCGGTGATGATGAGGTTCGACATGATCTTGATGCGGGCGGCGATCTGGGGGTGGAGGTTGTAAGGCAGCGTGCACAGCGGCTGAAGCGAGCCGTGCAGGCGGACCCTCACCTTGACCTTCTTCTCCTGCGGCTCGATGTGGATGTCGCTGGCGCCCATGTCGACGGCCTGGACCAGGATCTTGTTGATGCGGTTGACCAGCGGAGACTCGTTGGCCAGCACGTCCAGGCCGGCGACCTCGTCTTCGCGCTCCTTCTTGGTCTCCTGGATGACGAGCGCGTCTTCTTCGATGACCGCCTCCGGGCCTTCCAAGGAGGGCGCTTGGAGGACCTGGCCCGCGGCTTCGCCGGCGGGCGGCGGCCTCGGGGCCGCGCGCGGCGGGGCGCCGGGGCGCTCCAACGCATGGGCCACCGAGCGCAGGAAATCCTCGTTGGAGACGGGCTTGTCGAGGAAGGCGGAGATGCCCGACAGCATCTGGCGGAGCTGGTCGCGCTTACGGGCCCCGGTGAGCATGATGACCGGCAGGCTGCGGGTCTCTTCGTGCTTGAGCAGCTCTTGGATGACCTCGTAGCCGTTGAGCTCGGGCATCTCGAAGTCGAGCACGAGCAGGTCGGGAAGCTCTCTCCGGGCGGATGCCAGGCCCTCGCGCCCATCGGAGGCCTCGATGACTTCGTAGCCCGTCTGCACGAGCAGGGCGCGGATGATCTCGCGGTAGTCGGCGCTGTCCTCGACCACGAGGATGCGGGCCGGGCGGACCGGCGCCGCGGCCGGAGCCGGAGCCGCGGCGGCTGGAGCCGGCTCGGGCGCGGGGGCCTCCAGCCGGGGTCTGGCGCCCAACAGGGCGTCGAGCTCGCAGATGAGGGTCTGCGCCTGCCGCTCCCAATCGCCGGACATGTTCACCCTCGCCCGGCCTTTGTCTCGGTCGGGGGGAAATCCTGCTCGCCGTCGAGGCGCCGCTGAGCCAGGTACGCGCTCAGGCCTCCGAAGAAGAGCAGCCCCGCCGCCCAGCCGAGAGGCCCGGCGGCGGCCATGAATACCGCGTAGCCCGCCAAGCCCAGCCCGCTGACGGCCGCGACGCCGCCCACGGTGCGCGTCGTCTTGAGATGGCGGATCTCGGCTTCGCGATAGGAGGGGGCCGTGACGACGACAGGCTCCAGCGCCGCGGCCGCGGCGCTGGAGGACTGGACCTCAAGCCGGTCGACCCCGCTCCAGGCGGGCGCAGTGAGTCCCCAGCATATCAATACGCAGAGCGATCGCCTGAGAGCCTCGCTTCCACGCGCACCCATGATCCGACCTCCTGCCGGCCGGAAGCGAGAGGAAGCCGCCGCGCCGGCGGCCTCCTCCTGCCCCTGGGCGGGGGCTAGACGCCGACGAGGTGTTTCTTCTCGGACTCCTTGTAGGCCTTCTTGCCGGCCTCCATCACCTCTGCGACCAGCTGCTTCTTGGAGAGGAGCTCCTCTTTGCCCTTCTTGCTCTTTTCCTTGAGCCACTGACCTACCTTCCGCCGCGTCTCCTGGCCCTTCTCCGGCGCCAGCAGCACGCCCGCCACCGCGCCGATCGCCGCGCCCGTCAAAAACAGCGCCGCTCCCGTGCTCAAGCCCCGCGTTTCCTTCTTGATCTCTTTGTTGTCCATGATGCCCCCCGGGTCAGACTTGACCGCCATTCAAGAATCTCGCAACGCTTCGGCCTGGCCTGGTCCTCCGGCAGCGCCGCTTCTGCGCGCTCGGCAGGTCGAGGGAGAACTCGCAGCCTTGGCCTGGATCGGACTTGACGGAGATCGACCCTTTCATCGCTTTGAGCGCCTCGCGGCAGAAGGCCAGGCCGAGGCCGCTGCCCGTGCCGCGCAGCGCGCCGGCCTTGCCTTGGTAGAAGCGGTCGAAGACGAACGGGAGGTCCTCGGTCCCGATGCCGGGTCCGTCGTCCTTGATGTCGAGGCGGACGCGCCCGCCGGCTTCGGTCGCCGTCAGCTTCACGCGCCCGAAGTCCGGCGTGAATTTGACCGCGTCGCTCAGGACGTTCTGGACGGCTCGGAAGAGGAGGTCCCGGTCGGCGCGCACCCAGCAGTCCGCTGGGGCCTCGTTTTGGATCTCGACGTGTTTGGCCGCGGCGGGGAACTCCTGTTCTTCGATGCAGTTGCGGATGACCGCGGCCAGGTCCACCGGAAGGAGCCGGACGGGCATGACGCCCGCGTCCAAGCGCGCCAGCTTGAGGAACATGTCGAGGAGGTCGGCCATCCTCTTGGCGGCGCGCGCGCTGATGTTCAGCAGGCCGCGTTCCTTCTCGAGGAGTTGGTGGCCCAGCGGCAGCGAGCTCAGCGTCATCAGGCAGCCGTAGATGTTGGTCAGGGGATTGCGCAGGTCGTGGGCGACCATGTTGCGCCAGTCCTCTTTATGGGTCTCCAGCTCCGCTTCGGCGGAGACGTCTTCGATCACGGTGAAGTGTTTGTGCTTGTCCGCGGCTCCGAAGATCGGCGTGTCCATGCGCTGGCAATGGACCCGCAGGCTCCGGCGGACCATCCGGCCGTAGGTGCCCTTGATCGTGACCGCGGTCTGAAAAGAACGCGGGCGCCGCAGCGGGCATTTCCGGGCGCAATCAGCGGGCTTGCTGGCCAGGTTCTCGCAGAGCAGTTGGCAGAGGGAGGACGGAGCCTGTCCTTCACCGTCCAAGTCGAGCAGGGAGGAGGCGGCCGGGTTCATGTAGAGCACGCGGCCGTCGGAATCCGAGAGGCAGACGCCGTCGGAGAGGTTTTGGAACAAGGGCTGCAGCAGCGTCATCGTCGGCGGTTGAAGAAGGTTCGGCAGGGTCTTGGCGGTCATGGCTGCTCCGTGCGCGTAAGGGCGTCGTAAAAGTACTTATCCGCAACATGTCTGCCAGGGGCGCTCAAGCCTCGACCGGCTTCGGGGCGATCCTGGGTTCGAGCTTCCAATTCGGGATGTAGGCCTTCACGACGTACTCCTGCATCATGCGCTGGGTGTTGAAGAAGGACCCGTTC
Organism: uncultured Elusimicrobia bacterium; assembly: GCA_964510095.1. Classification (GTDB taxonomy): domain Bacteria; phylum Elusimicrobiota; class Elusimicrobia; order UBA1565; family UBA9628; genus JBBTLF01. Next base: position 29,138 of record CAZEAE010000010.1, read on the forward strand.
AAGGCGACCGCATGGCGCATGACCTCGATGTAGCCGTCGCGCCGCCCGTAGTAGAGCGGCAGGATGGTCTCTTCCAGCTTGCGGTACATCGAAGCCGCGTCTTGCGCCGTGTCGTGCGGCTCGTCGCCGACCGACCAGCCCGTGACCCCTTCGATATGCCCCTCGACCCACCAGCCGTCCTTGACGCTCAGGCTAGGCACGCCGTTCAAGGCCGCTTTCATGCCGCTGGTGCCGGAGGCTTCCAGCGGCGGCTGGGGGGTGTTGAGCCACAGGTCGCAGCCTGAGGTCATCAGGCGGCCCAGATCCATGTCGTAGTTCTCTAGGTAGACGCATGCGACCGCGCCCTTGAGGCGGCCCATGGCTTCGATCAGGCGACGGATGATCTCCTTGCCGCCTTGGTCCGCCGGATGGGCCTTGCCCGCGAAGACCGCCTGGAACGGGCCCGCGCCGGCGTCGATCCGTTTGAGCCGGTCGAGGTCATGGAAGAAGAGGTCGGCCCGCTTGTACTCGGCCGCGCGCCGCGCGAAGCCGATCGTGAAGACCTCGTCCTTCAAGCCCGCGTTGGAGCGTCCGTTGACCCGGTCGAGCAGGGCTTTCTTCGCCGCCAGGTGCGCCTGCCAGAGCTCTTGGCGCGGGATCGCCAGCGCGTGGCGCAGGCTGAAGTTGTCCTGCCTCCAGTCGGGGATGTGCCGGTCGAAGAGCTCTTGGACCGGCGGGGCGGTCCAGCGGGTGGCGTGGACCCCGTTGGTGATCGAATCCACATGGTACTGCGAGAACATGAGGCGCGACACCTCGCCGTGCTTCTTGGCCACGCCGTTGATGAAGCGGCTCAGGCTCAGGCCCAGGTAGGTCATGTTGAGGACCTCGTCGTAGCGGAACACCTCCTTGAGCTCGCGGATCTCGGGGCGCGCCAGCACGCGGTCGACCAGCGCCATGGGGAACTGGTCGAAGCCGGCCGCCACCGGCGTGTGCGTCGTGAAGACGCAGAGCCGCCGGACCGCGTCGAGCTCCTCGGCGCCGATGCGCCCGCCCCCGGTGCGCCGGAGCTGCTCATCCAGGAGCTCGAGGGCCAGCAGGCTGGCATGTCCCTCGTTCATGTGGAAGCGGGAGAGGCGCGTATAGCCGAGGGCTCGCAGCATCCGCACGCCGCCGATGCCCAGCAGGATCTCCTGGCAGAGCCGGTAGCGCTGGTCGCCGCCGTAAAGGAAGTGCGTCAGCGTCCGGTCCGCCGGAGCATTCTCCTCCAGATCGGCGTCGAGGAAGTAGACCGGCACGGAGGCGCCCGTGAAGCCCGAGGCGTCGTAGCGCCAAGCGCGCAGGGCGACCTTGCGGCCTTCGACGTCGACGCGGACGCGCTGCGGCATCTCCACGAGGAAATCCGACACCGCCCAGGCCACCGGCGCCTCGCCTTGGCGGCCGTCCGAGATCGTCTGGAAGAAGAACCCTTTGCCGTGCAGCAGCGTGAGCGCGACCATGGGCACCGCCAGGTCGGCGGCCGAACGGATGGTGTCTCCCGCGAGCACGCCGAGCCCCCCGCTGTAGGTCGGCATCATGTTCTCGAGGCCGATCTCCATCGAGAAGTAGGCGATGGACCGGTCGCCGTGTGGCATAAGCTATTGCGTGCCGGCTTGCTCCATCGGCGCCAGCGCGCTGGAGAGCGTGCGCGCGACTAGCGGGAAAACGTTTTTCTCCTCATAGTCCAAGTGGCGCTCGAGCGCGTAGGCCAGGCTGTGCGCCGTGAAGCGTATCGCGTACGTGGTATGCTGGTCGCGGAGGTCGCTCATCGAGTCGAGGATCTGGAGGAGGCAATCCAGGGTCTTGTGGTCGCCTTCCACCGTCTTGAGCAGGGCCTCGGCCGCCGCGCCGGGCTTGGCGAGGGTCGCGGCCATCAGGCGCTCCTCCTTGCGCTCATGGGTCTTGATCGCCTCGGAGAGGGCCTTCTGCATCAGGTAGAGCTCCTCGCCGGCGGTCTTGCCGAGACGGTCGCCGTTGGAGAAGCCGACCTTCTGGAGGTAGTCCTGGATCTCCTTCATCCGCCTCCGCAGTTCCTTATGGTCTTGAAGCAGTTCTTGCAGCACCCCTTGCAGTCGATCCATGACTTGCCTCCTTGCGGCCAAAACAACGGGCGGAGGAGCCGATGCTCTCTCCGCCCGTCTTCGCCACGGCTTGCGCCGTGAGACGATCAGCCGGGGCCGCGGATGCTTCGGGCCCGAAGCGGGCTCGCTGACGCGCTTTGTTCGCGTTGTGTTGCATCGCGGTTCTCCCGGCGGACGCCTCCAAAACCCAATGTCGCAACATATCGTCTAGACGCCGCCGCGGCCGGGCCGCCAGCGCGCGGTGAGCAGCAGGGCCGCCAGGCGGCGGTCGCGGATGTGAGCCTGCCCCGCATCCGCGGGGAGCAGCGCGTTCATCATGGCGCGGTCCTTGAGCACGCTGATCTTCGGGTTCTCCAGGGTGAGCCCATCCTCCCCGACGAGGGAGATGACGGTGGGGCGGGTGGGGAAGTCCGGGAACACTTCCAGGACGACGGCCAGTTCGCCTTCGGACATCCTTACGCAGGTCCCCGGCGGGAACAGCGACAGCCGGCTGACGAATAGGATCAGCGAGCGGCCATCGAACTGGGTGTCATGGAGCTTGACCAGCGTCTTGACCGCCTCATGAGCCGACAGCGGCCGACGGCGCCCCCGCCGGTGGCTCATGGCGTCGTAGCCGTCGCAGAGCCGGAGGAACTCCGCTGCCAGACGGGTGTCATCGCCGTAGGGGGCGGCCCGGGGAGGGTGGCCCTGCTTTTCCGCGGAGAGGATCTCGGCCGCGCGCGCTTGAGCGGGGCTGCCGGCGCTCAAGGCGGCGAGCAGAGGCCCCTGGTCCCTTCCGTATCCGAGCCGGAGGCGCAGGCATTCGTCGGCCGTAGGGCGGCTGTCCGACAAGCGCATCAGCTTGCGCGGCTCGTCCCAGGCATGGAGCAGGGCCGCTAAGCCCAGCGGTAGGAGGCGGTCGCGTCTCCATGCTTTGCCCAGGCCAAGCCACAGCGCCAGGATGGCCGTGTTCACGACGTGGGCGGCGACGAAGCCATCGGGCCTGGCCGTCATCTTCAGCAGGGTCTGATCTCCGGACTCCAAAGAGCTTAGGAGCCTGTCGATCGCGCCTTCGAGCCGGGTGAAGGATCCCTCGGTGGGGGGGGACCCTTCGCGGCGCAGCGTGCGCATCAGGCGCAAGGCGGCGAGATAATCTTCAGGAGCCGCGGTCGCGGCCGCTGCGATGGCGACGTGGGGTCGATCGTGATCCACGCTCGTCCGGCTGGCAACGTAACGACCAGGGACGCCGAGCGGGGGGACGTTGTGTTGCGGCATTTCTGAATATGAAGGGGATGGCCTGCGTTTTCGAGCACCTGCCGGCGGCCGCCACGGTCGTAGACGCGCAGGGACGGCTGCTCAAAGCCAACGCCGAGGCGCGGCGTCTGGCGGGGACGCCGTTGCCCGGCCAGACCTGCCGCCAATATTGGCGCTGCCGGGTTCAGCCGGGACGCTGCGCTCTGCGCAAAGCCCTCCGCCTGGGCTCGGTGCGGCGGGCGAAGGTGCCGCAAGGCGCTGCGCATGGCTGCGCCATCGAGCGCATCTCCGTCTTTCGCGACGCCGCCGGGCGGCGGCGGGCCGTCATCCTGACGGGGCCGGCCACGGCTTACTTCAAGCGCCTAGGCAACCTGCGCCGCGACGCCAGGTTCGACGGCCTCAGCGGCGTCTTCAACCGGCGCAGCTTCGATGAGTTGACGACCCATGCCTTGAGAGCCGAGCGCCGGCGTCAAGCGGCCGCCTTCGTGATGGCCGATATCGACGGGCTCAAGGGCGTCAACGACCGCTTCGGCCATGCGGCGGGGGACCTTTTGATCGCGAGGCTCGGACGCGCCTTGTCCGCCTGCGCCCGCCGCGGCGACGTCGTCGGCCGCGTGGGGGGAGACGAGTTCGCCGTCTACTGCCCGGGCGCCTCGCGGCGAGACGCTCGCAAGCTGGCTTGCCGCATCGATCGCGCGATCCGCGAGGACAACGCCCTCCATGGCGGCCCGCCGCTCAGCGTCCAGATGGGGGTGGCCTGTTCCTCGGGCTCGCGGCGGGGGGGCTTGCGCGAATCGGCGGACCGAGACCTGCGTCGGCTCAAAGCCGAGTTGCACGGCGGCCGCCATGGGTGACCAGGCTCCGGCCGGCGGCAAGATGAGCACCAGGACCATGACGTTCGAATACCTCCTGGTCCTGACGGTGCTGGCATTCTTGTCGTCGATCAGTTATCGCGGCATGTTGAGGATCATCGATATGCAGACCGACGACGCCGCCCTGGTGAACCTGAGCGGCCGTCAGCGCATGCTGTCCCAGCGGATCATGGCGTTCTCCCACCTGATGACGACGGCCGCCGGCAAGGCCGAGCGCGCGGCGGCCCGCTCGGAGCTCTATGAGGCCATCGACGCGATGAGGGTGACCCATGAGGCCCTGACCAGCCGTCCGCCTCCCGACGAGCTTCCTCCCGCGCTCCGAGCCATCTACCTGGAGCCGCCGCACTTGCTCGAGGAAAAAACCCACGGTTTTCTGGCCGCCGCTCAGGCGCTGGCGGACCTCCCGGACGCCCGGAGCTCCAAGAGGAGCGCCTCCTTGGACTACGTCCGCGCCCTTGCCACGGAGGGGTTGATCGGATCCTTGGACGCGGCCGCGGACCGATATCAGCTCGAAGGAGAGGAGCATGTCGCCATGCTGAAGAAGGGACAAAAGCGGGTATTGGGGCTCATCCTGCTGCTTCTGGCGATCGCGGGGCTATCCGTCTTCCGTCCCATGGTCGCCCGGGTGTCCGGCGAGCATGCGGCCCTTGTAAAGCTCAATGGCACGCTCGAGGAGCGCGTGGCGCAGAGGGGAAGGCAGATCGAAGAGCTGCGGGACCGGTATTATCACAACGTCAGCCATGAATTGCGCACGCCGATCACCTGCCTTAACGCCGCCTTCCAAGCCTTCCTGGTCGAACTGCGGGGGACCCTGACCCCTCGCCAAGAGCAATACTTGGCCATCGGGCTGCGGAACAGCAGGCACCTGACGGCGATGATCGACGATCTGTTGGCCCTGACCAGCGTGGAGACCGGCAAGCTCTCCCTCAAGCCGATGCGCACGTCGCTTGCCGACCAGATAAGAGAGACCGTCGAATCGCTCCGCCTGGTGGCGGCGCCCAAACGCATCCTCCTGAAGACCGAGGTCCCGGACGTCCTTCCCGAGGTCCATGCCGACCCCGAACGTCTCGTGCAGATCCTGACGAACCTGATCGGCAATGCGATAAAATTCACCCCTGAAAACGAACAGATCACGATCCGCGCCGGGGTCTGCAGGGATGATGAGGGCTTCATCGAAGTCTCCGTGACCGACAAAGGCTGCGGGATCAAGCAGGAGGAGGCGGCAAGGATCTTCGAGCGGCTCTACCAGGTCGCGCCGAGGACCTCCCCGCAGAGGGGCCTTGGTCTGGGGCTTTATATCACCAAGCAGATCGTCGACCAGCACGGCGGCAGGATCTGGGTGACCAGCGAGCCTGGGCGCGGCAGCACCTTCACTTTCACGATTCCGGCGGCCGGCGGACCTCTGCCCATGCCGCCCGCCATGGACGCTCGCGCGGCGAAGGAGTTCTTCGTGAAGCTTCCGGAATAAGCCGCAGGGGGGGGTATGGCAGCAAGCCGGCTTGGCGCGGTCGAAGACGTCGCCTGGCACCGGATGGCGGCGGAAGAGGCGCTGTCGGCCTTGGGTTCGGTCAGGCGGGGCCTGACCGCGTCCGAGGCGGCCGCGCGTTTGGCCCGAGACGGCCCCAACGCCTTGGTCGAGGCGCCCCGGCGCTCGCCGGCCGCGATATTCCTCGGTCAATTCGCGGACGTGCTCGTGCTGATCCTGCTGGGGGCGGCCGTCGTCTCGGGCTTGATCGGCGGGCTGGAAGATACGATCGTCATCGCCGTCATCTTGATCCTGAACGCGGTCATCGGCTTCGTCCAGGAATATCGCGCGGAGAACGCCTTGGCCGCGCTCAAGTCCATGGCCGCGCCGACCGCGCTGGCGCGGCGCGACGGCAGGCTCATCGTGATCCCGGCGGCGGAACTCGTGACGGGCGACGTCGTGGCGCTGGAGGCGGGGGCGGTCGTGCCCGCCGACCTGCGTCTGCTCGAGGCGGCGCGGCTGAGCGTCAACGAATCGGCGCTGACGGGGGAATCGGTGCCCGTGGAGAAAGCCACCGCCGCGCAGGACGCGGCGCTGGAATCCCTTGGCGACCGCCGGAGCATGGCCTATTCGGGCACCATCGTCACCGGGGGGCGGGCGTCGGGGGTGGTCACGGCCGTGGGCATGGCCACCGAGTTCGGGCGGGTGGCCGACCTGCTGCAAAAGACCCAGGAGGTGAGCACGCCGCTCCAGAAGCGCCTGGCTTCCTTCGGAAGGCGCCTAGCCGTCGCGGTGCTGGCCATCTGCGCCTTCATCTTCGCGGCCGGGGTGCTGCGCGGCGAACCGCTGCTCCAGATGCTGCTCACCGCCGTGAGCCTGGCGGTGGCGGCCGTGCCCGAGGCCCTTCCGGCGGTGGTGACGATCTCGCTGGCCTTGGGCGCCCTCAAGATGTCCCGCCAGAAGGCGCTCGTCCGCAGGCTTCCCGCCGTGGAGACCCTGGGCTCGGTCACCTGCATCTGCTCCGACAAGACCGGCACGCTGACGCTGAACTCGATGCGCGTCGAGACGCTCTACTGCGGCGGGAGCTCCGGCGACGCCCTCGCGCCCGGCGCGCCCTGGGAGAGCCTTGCGCTGGCGATGACGCTCTGCGGCGATGCCCGCGCGGCGCCGGGCGGAAGGATCACGGGCGACCCCACCGAGGCCGCCTTGCTCAGCGCGGCCCTGAGCGCGGGAGTCGACCATGGCACGCTGGAGACGCTCTATCCGCGCGTCGAGGAGCTGCCGTTCGATTGCGAGCGCAAGATGATGACGACCTTGCACCGGCACCCCGACGGGGGGTATGTCTCTTTCACCAAGGGCGCCTCCGAGGCCGTGCTGGCGCGCTGCGCCCGGGCCCTGACCTCGACGGGCGAGGTCGCCCTCGATCGCGCCGCCGCGCTGCGCGTCGCCGAGGGCCAAGCGGAGGGCGGGCTGCGGGTGCTGGCGCTGGCCTGGCGGCGTTGGCCGCGGCTGCCGGCGCCGTTCACGCCGGAGCAGGCGGAGTCGGGACTGACCCTGCTCGGCATCGCCGGGCTGATGGATCCGCCGCGCCCGGCCGCGCGCGACTCCGTCCTCACGTGCCGCCGGGCGGGCATCAAGACGATCATGATCACCGGAGACCACCCGCTCACGGCGGCGGCGATCGCGCGGCGCTTGGGCATCCTGGAGGACGGCGGCGTCATGACGGGGGCCGAGCTCGGCGCGCTCTCGGACGAGCAGTTCGCGCGTCGCGTCGAAGGGGTCCGGGTCTACGCGCGCGTGGCTCCCGAGCAGAAGCTGAGGATCGTCACGGCCTTGCAGAGCAATGGCGAGATCGTGGCCATGACCGGCGACGGCGTCAACGACGCTCCGGCCCTCCGGCGCGCCGAGATCGGAGTCGCCATGGGCGTTTCCGGCACCGACGCCGCCAAGGAGGCCTCGGCGATGGTCCTGCTCGATGATGATTTCGCGACGATCGTCGCGGCGGTGCGCGAAGGCCGAAGGCTCTACGACAACATCCGGCGCTTCGTCAAATACCAGCTGACGACCAACTCCGCCGAGGTTTGGATCATCGCGGCCGCGCCGCTGCTGGGGCTGCCGATCCCGCTCCTGCCGATCCACATCTTGTGGGTCAACCTCCTTACCGACGGTCTGCCCGGCCTGGCTTTGGCGGCCGAGCCCGCCGAGCCCGCGGCCATGACCCGGGGGCCGCGGCCGCCGGACGAGAGCCTCTTCGCCCACGGCCTAGGACTGCATGCGGTCTGGGTGGGGGTGCTCATGTCGGCGCTGGCGCTTTGCGCTCAATTCTTCCTCGTACATGACGGCGAGGCCCATTGGCGGACCATGATCTTCACGGTGCTCGTGCTGTCTCAGATGGGGCATGTGCTGGCCATCAGGTCCGAGACCGAGTCCCTGTTCACGCAGGGGATGTTCTCGAACCGGCCGCTGCTGGCCGCCGTCACGGGGATGATCCTGCTCCAGCTGGCGGCGGTCTATGTCCCGCTGTTCCAGCGGGCTCTCAAGACCCAGGCGCTGAGCCTCGGGGAGCTGACCGTCGCAGTCGCGTTGTCGTCGGTCGTCTTCTGGGCGGTGGAGGGCGAGAAATGGCTCAAGCGCCGGCCGCGCCGTGGATGTATCGTAAGGGGGTCTTATGACCATGCCGCCGAAGAAGATCATAGTCGCGCTCGATGACAGCGAAGCCGCCGTGACCGCCTGGAAGGCGGCCGCCGGTCTGGCCCGACGCGCCGGCGCCGTCATCGAAGGGCTCTACGTGAAGCAGTGGGCCTATGCCGTCTCCGGCTACGGCTCCACGCCGGAGGCCGGGGCCCGCCTGCTCGACGAGGCGGGCATGGCGAGGCTGCGCCGCCGTCTGCCCCGGGCTCGCATCCGCGTCAGCCGGGGCATGGCCGCCGCCGAGATCGCGGCCTTGGCCCATCGGCGAGGCGCCCACCTGCTCGTCATGGGCACGCATGGCCGCGAGGGCCTCGAGCGGGCGGTGATGGGCTCGGTGGCCGAAGCGGTCATCAGCGCCAGCCGCACCCCCGTGCTGGTCGTGCGCCGCGCCCTGTCCAAATCCGGAGGCGTCCTGGCGCCGGTGATCGACGCTCCGTATTCGCGCGCTGGTTTGACGATCGCCGCGCGATGGGCCGCTTGGCTCCACCTGAGGCTGAGCGTCCTGCATGTGGCCGAGCAGCCGATCCTGGGACGCGCGATGACCCCGGCTCAAGCCCGGGCCATCGCCGCCGGCGCCGTGGCGGGCTTGCCGGCCGCCTTGAGGCAGGCTTGCCGTCCGGTCATAGCGACAGGCGCGGGCGACCCGGCCCGTGAGATCGTCGCGCGGGCCGGCGGCGGCGACCTCATCGTCCTCTCGGCGCACGTCAAAGGCTTCCTGCAGGACCGTGTCCTCGGCTCGACGGCGCAAAGGGTCCTTCGCCATACTCAAGCCGCCGTCCTGGCCGTCCCGGCGGATCATCGGAGGTGGGCGTCGTAGTCCTTGCGCGCTTCTTTTTTCGACGGATAGATGAAGCCGAAGTGCCGCCACAGCCGATCCCTGCTGTCGTTGCCGTATTTCCTGTCGTAATAGGCCCGGACGACGGTCTTGGTCCGGTAGATCGGGCGGAAGGACCTGTCGATCAGGATGATCCCGCCGATGCCGATGACCGCGATCGCCGCGAGCTCATAGTCCATGAGCTTCAGGATGCGCAGGGGGGCAAGCTGGTCGACATGCCAGCCCCCGCCGCAGGCTAGGCAATGGCGCTTACGGCTGTTCTTGAGCCGGCGCAGCATGTTCGCCGGCCAGGCGGCGGCGTAGCGGACCTCGCCGCTCCCGCAGGTCGGGCATTTGCCGAGGGTCATGAGCTTGCGTTGCGGCGCGAAGATGGCTAGGGGCGGCGTTTCGCGATAGGCTTGGAAAAGACCGGCGGAAAAGCGCTGGTCTGCGTGACCCAGGCCGTCCAATGCCTGGGGCCATGCCGGCGTTCCTTCATTCGGCCGAGCCAATCCGGAGTCTTGGGATGCACGGCTCCCGGCGATCGTTTTTTTGTCATGATCCGTCTCCTGTCGAGATCCAGCTCAATGATCGATGACGCAACGTTCCGGCGCGGCCCGCGCCGCCCGCGGCCGGAGCGTTGCGGCATGCATGGATGGAGGGGACCCCTATGGATCGCAATATCGCCGTCGCTTCGGCGAGCGCTCTCGGCCTGGCTTCGATGATGGCCTGCTCGAGCTTCCATTGGTCGGGCTATGCGAAAGGCGCGCCGGCGCCCGCCGCCGCGCCGCCGGCGCCCTATGACCTCGCCGTCTCGACCCACCCCGCGCCGCCCAGGCCGCGGGAGCCCCTGGTCCAAGACGCGGCGGCGGGGCGGCAGGGATCGCTCTACTACAGCGACTTGGGCCCGGACGAAGTCGACGTCTCCGGGTACCCTGCGCAGCAGCGCTACAACTACGCCGTCTACGCCAAGACCTGCGCGCGCTGCCATCGCTTGGCGCGCTCGATCAACGCTCCCGCGGTCAGCCGGAACTATTGGACTTTCTACATGCTCGGCATGCGCGGCGCAAGCTGGCTCGAGAAAAGCCCCCGGTTCACCAAGGCGGAGCGGACGGCGATCCTGGATTTCCTGGACTACGACTCGCATATCAGGAAAGTCTCGCGCCGGGAGGATTTCGACAAGCTGACCGAAGAGCTCAAGACCCGCTTCGATCGGGTCATCGACGAGCGCCTGCGCAAGCTGAGCGAAGGCGACCAGCCTTTGATCCTCCGAGAGGCCCCTTGAACGATGGAGAGCGTATGGAGATAAAGACGAAGCTGCGGATGCTGTTCGCCGTCGCCGTGGTCGGGCTGCTGCTGCTCACCTTGACGGCCGCGCGTTAGAAGATCTTTCCCGAGACCACCTCGAGCAAGGTCTTGCGCTTCACGGCCGGCTGCGGCGGCCCGGAGGGCACGCAGAGCAGCGGGACCGGCGAATACCTCAGGATCCTTTCCGCCGTCGAGCCTAGGACCTGCTGCCGCAAGAAGGGCTTGCGGTGCGCCGAGAGGACGATGAGGTCGAAGCGTCCGCGCTTGGCCTCGTCGAGGATGACGCGGCGGGGGTCGCCGCTCGCCAGGATCACGCGCCGGGCGGCGGCCCGGTCGCCTCCGGCAGCCCGGATCCGCCTTTCAAGGACCAGCCTGAAATCCTCGGGGTCTGCTCCCTTGGGGGCCGCGTAGAGGACCCAGGCTTGAGCCGACAGGCCGCGAGCCATCGCCAGGCCGTAGCGCAGGGCGGGCTCCGCATAAGCCGCCATATCGCAGGGGATGAGGATCTTGCGCAGGCGCAGGGGTTTTTTCAAGCGGTGGACGGCCAGCACGGGGACGCCGGCTTGGCGGAGCACGGACTCGGCGACCGAGCCGAACACCGCGCGTCCGAAGCCCGTATAGCCGTGAGTGCCCATGACGACGAGGTCCGTCTGCTCCGGCTGGGCCAGGCGCGCCAAGGTCCCCGGCGGCCAGCCTCGGACCGTCCGGACCCGCAGGCGGCTCGAAGGGAACGGCGCCGCGCGGCGCTTGAGGCATTCCTCGCGCCAGCGTCCGAACTCGGCCATCTGCCGCGCTAAGCTCGGCGTGCCCAGCCCCGAGCCGTCCAGGTCGAAGCCGGAGAGGCTCTGGGGGATGTCCTGGACATAGACCAGTTCCAGACGGCTGCCGCAGCGGTTGGCCAGCGTTTTGGCCGCGGCCAGCGCCGAGAGGGAGGGCTCGCAGGAATCCGTCGGCACGAGGATGCGGCGCGGCGGGAAGCGGTTCATGCTCCCTCCATGACGGCGCCCCGCGCCTCGGCCCGCGCCTTGACCAAGGCGAGGACGGCGTCGGCGATGTCGTCGAACGGGACGCGATCGGTGTTCCAGACGGCGTCGTAGAGCAGCGGATCGTCGATGTCGCTGCGGAAATAGGTCTTGAGCATCGACGCGCGCGAGCGATCCTCGTTGGTCATCTCACGCTCGGCCTGATCGCGGGCGAACCCGTAGCGGCGCATCATCCTGGCTATGCGCGCTCCGGTGGGGGCGACCAGGCGCACATGCACGCCCAGGGGAAGGCGGCGCGTCAAGTCGCTTGCGGCCCGTCCCACGATCACGGCTCTTCCCGCCGCCGCCGCGTTCCAAACGGCCTGGAAGACCTTCTTGATGACCGCGGCTTGGGGGGACTCCTCGGCGACGAACTGCGCCAGGTAATCCGCCAGGTCCGAGCGGTAGACCTCCCTGACGAGAGTGTCGAGGCGCACGGACAGCTTCGGGTCGCCGGCGATCGTCGCGCAGAGTTCACGGTCGAACAGCCGCCAATCGTCGAAAAGCTCTTCGCGCCGCTGCGCCATGCGCTTGAGGATGACGGAGGCCAGCGTGGAGCCTCCCGCTCCCGCTTGGCGGGAGATCGTGATGAAGGGCTGCGGGGGACGCCGGTGCTTGAGGGCTTCCTCGAAAGCGGCGCAGCGCAGGAATTTCAGGGTCTTCTCGATGTCGGTCATGGCATCCTCCGGTGGTCGCGTCGCTGTTCGGGTAGCAACGAAACGACCCGCCGCGCGGGCGCCCGGTCGTTCTGTTGCGGCATTTCTGGTCAGACGCAAGGGGGTTTTATGGAGAAAAAACAACTGTCCGCTTTTCCGCCGAAGAAGATCCTCGTCCCGCTCGATCTGACCGAGGCCTCCGTCATCGCTTGGCGGCAGGCCAAGTCTCTGGCCGCCTCTTTCGGCGCGCGCGTCGAGGGGCTGTTCGTGCAGGGCTGGGTCTACCGCGGCGACCTTCCGCCGTTGGAAGTCGAAGTCGCGCCGGTGCTCGCCGAGCTCAGGCGGAAGCTCGACGCCGGCGAGGAGATCGGCGCGGTGACCGGGTCGATCGAGGAGACGATCGCTTCCTGGGGACGGCATCTGGATTATGACCTGATCGTCATGGGGACCCACGGCCGCACGGGCCTGCATAGGCTGTTATGGGGTTCCGTCGCCGAGGCGGTGATACGCTCGGCGTCGGTGCCCGTCCTCATAGTCCGCAAGCCGGTCGGCCGGCCGCGCACCGTGCTGGCGCCGGTGAACTTCAGGCCGTATTCCATGACGGGCCTGCAGGAGGCCGGCGAGGTGGCTCGGGCCCTTGCGGCGCGCCTGACGGTCCTGCACGTGCTGGACGCTCCGGTCTATGGGGGGCCCGCGACGCTCAAGGGGCCCAAGCACCTGTTGGCCGACGCCATCAACCGGCTTCCCCTGGAGACCCGCAAGGCCTGCCGCCCCACGGCGGTCCTGGCCTTCGGCGACGCGGCCGAGCAGATCGGCGAGGCCGCAAAGCAGGCCGACCTGGTCGTCCTGGTCGCCCATCGCAAGGGGTTCCTCAACGACCTCGTGCTCGGGACCACGGTCGAGCGCCTGCTGCGCCACTGCGACGCGGCGATCCTGGCCTTGCCGGCCGAGAAGGCGCCGCGGCCGCGGCCGCGCGCCGCGCTGCGGACGCTCGCGAAGCTCTGAGCCGCATGAGGGAGGGACTATGAAGACGCATAAGAAGCAGGAAGCCCGCCGTATGCTGTTGCCGGCCGTGGTCGTCAAGCCGACGATCGACTACCCTAAGGAAGGGGAGCTCATCGGCTCGTCGTACACGCTGCGCGTCTCGGCGCCCGGAGCGCTGGCTGTCCATATGGCCATCGACCAGGGGCCGTGGCTGGAGTGCCGGGAAGCGGGGGGCTACTGGTGGTTCGATTGGGCGCCCGAGGCCGACGGAGAGCATGAGGCCATCGCTTGCGCGTTGGTCGGAGGGCGTGAGGCCGTCTCCGAGCCCATGCACTGCATCAAGGTGTAGGCCTTAGAGCGTCGTGCCTTTGGGGATGACGATGACGCCGCCGGAGCTGACGTAGAAGCGCTTGGCGTCGGCCTTGGGATCCTCTCCGATCACGGTGCCTTCGGGGACCTTGACGCCCTTGTCGATGATGGCGCGCCGGATGCGGCAATGGCGGCCCACGTCGACGCCGTGGAACAGGATCGAATCGGTGACTTCCGAGTAGCTGCGCACCCGCACGAAAGGGGATAAGACGCAGCGCTCGGCGCGGCCGGTCAGGATGCTGCCCGCCGAGACCAGCGAGTCCAAGCCCACGCCCAGGCGGCCGCCCGGCTCCAGCTGCGAGAAGACGAACTTGGGCGGAGGCGCGTTGGCCTGCATCGTGTGGATGGGCCAGCCCTTGTCGTAGAGGTTGAACTCCGGGTCGACGGCGACCAAGTCCATGTTCGCGGTCCAATAGGCGTCCACCGTGCCCACGTCGCGCCAATACTTCGCCTCTTTCTTGTTCTCGTCTATGAAGGGGAAGGCGTAGACCCGGCAGTCCTTCATCATGCGGCCTACGAGGTCGCGGCCGATGTCGTGGGAGCTGGCGGCGTCGGCGGCGTCTTCATCGAGGACCTGCCGGAGGCAGGAGGGCTTGAAGCTGTAGATGCCCATCGACGCGAAGGCGACGCCGGGCTGTCCCGGGAGGGCGGCCGGCTCGGCCGGCTTCTCCTGGAAGCCGACGACGCGGTTGTCGGCGTCGACGGCGATGATGCCGAAGGAGGACGCCCGCTCCAGCGGCACCTCGACGGCGGCCACGACCATGTCGGCGTCATGGTCCTTATGGAACTGCAGCATGCGGCGATAGTCCATCTTGTAGATGTGGTCGCCGGCCAGCACCAGGACGACCTCGGGGTTCTCCTCTTCGATATGCAGGAGGTTGTGGTATAGGGCGTCGGCGGTGCCTCGGTACCAGTCCTCGCCCAAACGGTGCTGGGGCGGCAGGGTCTCGATGAACTCCCCCAAGGTGGGGCGGTAGATGAAGCGCCAGCACTCGTGGATGTGGTGGCTCAAGGAGCGCGAGAGATATTGCGTCAGGACCAGGATCTTGCGCAGGCCGGAGTTGACGCAGTTGCTCAGCGTCAGGTCGATGATCCGGTAGATCCCGCCGAAGGGCACGGCCGGCTTGGCGCGGTGCTGGGTCAGAGGCCCCAGGCGCTCGCCCTTGCCTCCGGCCAGGACCACGACCAGGGCGCTCATCAAGGGCCCCAGTGGGGGCTGGGCGGCAGCGGGGCGAAGCGGTCACAGGCGGGCCGCGCCAGGATCCCGCCCGTGATGGCCTTGCCGTTCCTCATGCAGCAATAGTTCGAGCCGCGCTCGAATTCCACGCTCAGGTCCAGCCAGCGGCATTGCACGCAGAGTCGTTTGGTCGTCATCTCATCCTCCACGGGACGTCAGGCTCTTCCAACGCTCGTCCACCTCGGCTTGGATCCGTGCTTCGTCGGTCTCCGAAAGGCCGCGGAAGCGGCCTTGCGCGCGCAGGAACTCGCCGACCGCTCTGCGCTTGGGCGACATGTTGAGCTTGAAGCGGCCGTCTTCGATCTCGAAGAGCGGGAAGAGCCCGGTTTGCACCGCCGAGCGCGAAAGGCTCACGGTGTCGCCCGCGTCGTACTTCCAGCCCGGCGGGCAGGGGGCCAGGACGTGCAGGAAGCGGAAGCCCCGCAGACCGCGCGCCTTTTGGAACTTGCGCACCATATCCTCGGCGTAGGCGGGCGTGGCCGTGGCTTGGTAGGGGATGTGGTGCGCCTCGAGGATGGCGTCGATGTCCTTCTTGGGCCGCTCGCTGCCGCCGGCGCCGGGCGTGGTCATCGTCCAGGCTTGGCGCGGCGTGCCGCCGCTGCGCTGGATGCCGGTGTTCATGTAGGCTTCGTTGTCGTAGCAGACGTAGATCATGTCCTCGTTGCGCTCGGCCGCCCCCGACAGCGCCTGCAGCCCGATGTCGAAGGTGCCGCCGTCGCCCGCCCAAGCCACTACCACCGTCTCGTCGTCGCCGCGGGCCGCCAATCCGGCCTTGACGCCGGCTGCCGTGGCCGCGGCGGCGGCAAACGGGCTGTGCAGGAGCGGCACGCCCATGGAGCTGCGCGGCGCCAGGCCGGCGATGACCGTCCAGCAGCAGGCGGGGACCACGAAGACCGTGCGGGAGCCCAGGCCTTTGAGGGCGTAGCGCATCGCCAGGCTGGCCCCGCAGCCCTGGCAGGCCAGGTGGCCGGGCGACATCAGCTCGGGGGCGGGCAGGGAGGGCTTCACCGGGCTTCCTCCATCCAGGCCGGCTCCTCGAGGTCGACGCGCCGTTCGAAGGTCTGGCGCCAGATCTCCTGGAGCAGCTCGGGGGTGATATCGCCGCCGCCCAGGCCGGCGATCACGCCGTGGACCTCGCGGCGCTGGGGTTCGGTGTAGAGCGCGGCCTTGATCTCCTCGTAGAAGATCCCGGTGCCGCCTGGGCTGTAGTTGCGGTCGATGACGACCAGGCGCTGTCCGGGCTTGAGCGCCCGGCGCAGGGCTTGGGCCGGAAAGGGCCTGAAGGCGCGCATGCGCAGGTTGCCGGCGGGCAAGCCGAGGGCGCGCAGGGCGTCGACGGCGGCCATCGCGGTGGAGGCCACCGCGCCGGAGGTGACGAGGACGACGTCGGCGTCGTCGCAGAGGTAGGGCTCGACCAAGCCGTAGGGGCGCCCGAAGAGCTCCCCGAAATCGCGCCCGGCCCGTTCGGCGGCGTCTTCGGCGCGGCGCATGTCCACGGCCATCTTCTGGCGCAGCCGGAAATATCCCTTGGGCTGGACCAGCGCGCCGAAGGTCAGGGGCTTGGTCCAGTCGAGCGTCTCGGCCGGGCGCCAGGGCGGGAGGAAGCGGTCGACCAAGGCCTGGTCGGGCACGTCCACGGGCTCGTAGGTATGGGAGAGCGTGAACCCGTCGAGCACGACCATCGCCGGCAGGGAGACCTCCTCGGCGACCTTATAGGCCATCAGCACGGCGTCCAAGACTTCCTGGTTGGTCGAGCAGTAGAACTGCATCCAGCCGGTGTCGCGCTGGGACAAGGAGTCGGTCTGGTCCGTCCAGAGGTTCCAGGGGGCGGCCAGGGCCCGGTTGACGTCGACCATGACGACGGGCAGGCGCGCGCCGGAGACCCAATGGAGCAGCTCGTGCATGTAGGCCAGGCCTTGCGAGGAGGTGCAGGTGAAGGTCCGGGCGCCGGCCGTCGCCGCGCCCAAGAGCGCGGCCATGGCCGAATGCTCGGACTCGACTTTGATCAAGCGGCCCTTGTATTCGCCTTTGGCATGCAGCTCCGCCAGCAGCTCGACGGCCTGGGTCTGAGGCGTGATGGGGTAGGCGGTGGCCACCTCGACGCGGGCCAGCACGGCCGCCATCGCGGCGGCGTGGTTGCCCATGAGGACCTTCTTCACAGCTCCTCCTCCAGGTCGAAGGAGATGCACTTGGGGGGGCATTCGTTGACGCAGATGCCGCAGCCTTTGCAGTAGGTCATGTCGATGGCCGGCACCTTCTCGGTGAGGGCGACGCAGGCCTCGGGGCAGAACTTCCAGCAGATCAGGCAGCCCGTGCAGCGCTTGGCGTCGATGACGGGACGGAAGCTGCGCCAGATGCCGGTCTGGTTCTCGGCCATGGAGCGGTCCGAGACGGCGACGTTCGGCTGGGAAGGATCGGGTTCAAGCCTGGGCATAGGCATGGCTCAGGCCTAGGTCGAAGGCCTCGCGCGCGGCCGCGACGTTCGCCTCGACGTGGGACGGCACGGCGTCGCGGATGGCGGCCTCCAGGACGGCCGGCTCGGCCAGGCGGAAGATGGCGGTCAGCGCCCCGCAGACGACCGTGCTGACGATCGGGCTCGTCGGCGAGCCCAGCTTGTGGGCCAGGGCGATGCGGCGCGCGGGTATGGGGATGAGGCGCAGGCCCGGCCAGCGCAGGTCCAAGGCGGCGGCGTCCTTCTCCGTGTTGACGATGAACAAGCCCCCGGGCTTGAGGCCGCGCAGGATGGCCGGATCGGCGGCCAAGGAAGGGTCTATGAGCACGACGGCGTCGGGCTCGTAGATGCGGCTGCGCAGCAGGATCTTGCTCTCCGAGATCCGGGCGTAGGCCACCACCGGGGCGCCCCGGCGCTCGACTCCGAACTCCGGCATGGCCTGGCATTCGCCTTTGCCGGAGCGCAGGACGATGTCGGCCAGGATCTTGGCGGCCAGCACGGTGCCTTGGCCTCCCCGGCCGTGGAAGCGGATGTCCATGGTCTAGAAAGTGACGCAACATAAGGGCCAGCGGGGGGTATCTTTAGCGGCGGGACAAGACGAGTGCGCCAAGCACGACCGGCAGATAAGCCAGTGAGGCGGTGAACACCCTGCGCGCCGAGGCGTCGGTCAACGGCCGGCCCGCGCGAAGGCAGACGATCAGGAAAGCGGTTCCGGCCGCCCCTGCCGCCGCCAAGTAGACCGCGCCAGCCAGGCCCAAGCCGTAGGGCACGAGCGAGACGATGAGAAGCAGCCCCGCCGTGGCGCTCATCTGCATCCTGGTGGCGTCGCCGCTCTTGTCTTCGACCGCCAGGACCCGGCATCCGCCGCACCTGTAGTCCTCGCGGTACATCCAGCCCAGCGCTAGAAAATGCGGCAGCTGCCACAAAAACTGCACGGCAAAAAGCGCGGCCGCGCTGGCGTCCAAGGACCCGCCGCCCGCCGTCCAACCGATGACCGGCGGCAGCGCTCCCGGCACGGCGCCGACCCAGGTCGACCAGCTCGAGAAACGCTTCATCGGCGTGTAGACGAGCAGGTAGCTGGCCAGGGTGAAGCCGGTCAGGGCGCAGGAAACGCCGTTGACCTTCCAGAAAAGGAGTCCTAGCCCGGCCGCGCCCCACAAAAGCCCCAAGCCATGCGCCGCGCCGGGGCGGATGCGCCCGGCGGGGATCGGGCGGAGCCTCGTGCGCTCCATCTTGGCGTCGAGCTCGGATTCCAGCACCTGGTTGAGGCAGCCGGTGGAGGCCGAGGCCAGCGCGACTCCGATGAGCGTCCAGGCCAGCCGGGGGAGGTCGCCGGCGCCCGGCGCCAGCGCATAGCCCGCGGCGGCGCAGAGCGCCACCATCAAGGTGATGCGCGGCTTGGCCAGCGCCAGGCAGTCCTTAAACGGCCACGCCGAAGTCATAGGGGTCCTCGGTCACGCTGGGAGCGGTCTTGAAATTGCCGTGCGGCGGCGGGGAGGGGGCATGCCACTCCAAGGTCTTGGCTTCCCAGGGGTTGTCCCCGGCCGGCTCCCCGTCCTTGAGCGAACGATAGATGTTGTACAGGAACAGCACGACCGAGGCCGTGATGACCAGCGCCGCCAAGCTGGCGAAGGTCTGCACCGGGTCCATCCAGGCCGGGAAATCGGCCACGCGCCGGCGCATGCCGTGGGAGCCCAGCCAGAACAGCGGGATGAAGACCGCGTTGAAGCCGGCGAACATCAGGCCGACTTGGATCTTGGCCCAGGTCTCATCGAGCCTGCGGCCGGTCATCTTGGGGAACCAGTAGTGGAACGCGGCGAAGAAGCCGAACACGGCCCCGCCCATGATCGTGAAATGGAAATGCGCCACGACGAACCAGGTGTCGTGGAAATGCAGGTCGGTCGGGGCGTCGGCCAGCGGGATGCCGGTGAGGCCTCCGATCAGGAAGTTGGCGACCATGGCCAGCGCCCAGAGCATCGGCGAGTCCAGCCGCATGCGGGCGCGGTACAAGGTGCCCAGCGCCGCCAGGAAGACGACCCCGGTCGGTATGGAGATCAGTTCCGTGTTGACCATAAAGGGCAGCTTGAGCAGGTTCCACATCCCCGAGGTGAACATGTGGTGCGCCCAGACGATGAAGCCCAGCGCCACGATGGCCAGGAAGCTGAAGGCGGCCAGGGAGTAGGCGAAGAGCGGCTTGCGGCAGAACACCGGCAGGATCTCGAGGATGGCGCCGAAGGCCGGCAGGATCATGATATAGACGGCCGGATGCGAGTAGAACCAGAACAGATGCTGGTAGAGCAGGGCCGAGCCGCCCAGGGACGGGTCGAAGAAGGTCGTGGCCAGGATCCGGTCGAAGATCACCATGATCAAGGAGGCCGCCACCACCGAGGTGCCCATCAGCTGGATGATCGAAGCCGCGATGATCGACCAGGTGAAGATCGGCACGCGCCGCCAGCCCATGCCGGGGGCGCGCATCGTCAGGGCGGTCGCCAGGAAGTTGACGCCGGCGAAGATCGAGGAGAACCCCGCCGTGATGAAGGCCAGCAGGAAGAACAGCTTGCCCAGGGTGGAGCCTTTGGTCGACAGCGGCGCGTAGGCCGTCCAGCCGAAATCGAGGCCCCCGAAGAACGGGGTGGCCAGCAGCAGCAGCACGGCCGGCGGCAGCAGCCAGAAGCTCAGCGCGTTCATCCGGGGGAAGGCCATGTCGCGCGCCCCCAGCTGCAGGGGCACGACGAAGTTGCCGATGCCGCCCGCCGTGGCGATGAGGGCGACGACCACCATGCCGATGCCGTGCAGGGTCATGACGGTGGCGTACTGGTCGTTGGTGAGGAATTGCAGGCCGTGACGGGAGAGCTCCAGGCGCATGACCAGCGCCATGACGCCCGAGAACAGGAAAACGACCAGCGCCGCGGCGGTGTATTGCAGGCCGACGACCTTGTGGTCGCCGTCGAAAGAGAAGTAGCGCGCGGCGCCTTGCTTCTCGAAGGGGGCCCGGCCTTGCTTCCAGGTGCCGATGGCGGCCCAGCCGCCAAGGCGGCCGAGGAAGACCAGGAGTCCGGCCAGGTAGCACAGGACGGCGGCGGCCTGAGGGCCCAGGAGTTTGCCCAGGAGGAAGGTGCCCAAGCCGAAGACGACGGTCCCGTACGTCAGCGCGGCGGCGAAGTCGATCATGGTCTAGAACCCCTCATGGAGAGCTTTCTCGAAATCCTCGTGCTCGAGCACCTGGACCAAGGCCGTCATGTCGGTATGCTCGCGGCCGCAGAGCTCCGAGCAGATGAGCGTATAGGTCCCGGTCTTGGTCGGCGTCATCAGCAGGTGGATGACCTTGCCCGGCACGGCGTCCTGCTTGAGCCGGAATTCGGGCACCCAGAAGGAATGCACGACGTCGGCCGAGGTCAGGATGATCCGGTGGCGTTTGCCGCGCTCCAGGAAGAGGCTGGAGCCGAACTGCTTCTCTTTAGGGTAGTAGAACTCCCAGCTGAACTGCTGGGCGCGGACCTCGACGTCGATGTCGGCCTCGGGCCGGCCGATGACGGCGCGCAGCTCATGGGCGCCCAGGGCCGCCAGGCCCAGGGTCAGCATCGTGCTGACGAGGATCCAGGCCGCCTCCACCGCGCGGCCGCGGCTGCGGTCGAATGCGGCGCCCTGCTCCGAGCGATGGGAAGCGCGATAGGCCAGCAGGCACCAGAGGATGAAGGCCATGACCAGCCCGTAGACGGCCGTCTCCACCCAGAGCAGCCCGCTCCAGGCGCCGTCGACGTAAGAGGCCTCCAGCGAAGCCGCCGCCGGCATCATCGGGAAGCGCCAGAACAACAGCTGCAGGCCCGCGGCGATCAGGCCGCCGACGACCAAGATGAACGACACCGCCGATCTATGCTTCAAGAGCCCACCTCCAGCAGCCGCCGAGCGTCGCGCCCGAGCGCGTCGGCGTCGGCGTCGACGAGGCCTTCATAATAGCCTCTGATCGCGCCTTTTTGGTCGACCAAGACGAAGCGCGTGCTGTGCGTGACGCGCGACTGCGGCGGGGCGTCCGGCTGGGTCGACATCGGCAGCCGGAAGCCGGCATAGAGGAGCTGATACGTGTCCTGGATGCTCCCGCGCAGGAAGACCCAGCGGCGCGGGTCGAGGCCGCGGTCTCGGGCATAGGCGCGCAGGCGCTCCGGGGTGTCGCCGTCGGGGTCGACGCTGACCGACAAGAGCCCGATCTCCGGCGGCAGGGCTTTACCCAGGGCCGCGAGGCGCTGGGTGAGCAGGGGGCAGGGGCCGGAGCAGCGGGTGTAGATGAAGTCGGCGATCCAGACGCGGCCGAGCAGGTCGCGGCGGCCGAACGGCGTCTGCGACTTCGGGGCGACGGCGGTCATCGTGAAGTCCGGCAAGGGGAGAGAGAGCCCGCCGGAGCCGCGGCCGCAGGCCGTCGCGCAAAGCAGCAGGGCGGCCGGCGCCAGGAGCCGCCTCATCGAAGGTAGGTGGTCATGTCGGGCAGGATGCCGATGAAGAGGATGGCCACGGCGGTAAACCCGATGGCGAGGATGGCGTACATAAGCGGCTTCTCGCGTTTGAGCCCCATGAAATAGAAGCCTATGAGGCTGGCCTTGCCGGAGGCGATGATCAGCGCGATGGCGACCGCCATGAGCCGGCCCTCTCCTAGGTGGGAGGCGAGCAAGGTCAGGCCGGTCAAGCCCAGCAGGCAGAGGTAGACCCCCAATTCGATGTCGTCATCGTCGTGGACGTCTTCGGTGGTATTTTTCATGGCACCCTCGGTCAGATCAGATAGAGCAGCGGGAAGAGGAAGACCCAGACGGCGTCGACGAAATGCCAGTAGAGGCCCGCGTACTCGGCCTTGCGCTCAAGCTCGGGCATCGGCGCGTCTTTCGAGGCGGACAGGACGACGGCGTTCCAAGCCAAGCCCGCCACGACGTGGATGCAGTGCATGATGGTCAGCAGGTAGTAATAAGAGAGGAAGATGGACAGCCCGGCCCCGGCCTGGGCCAGCTCCGAGCCCGGATAGTAGCCATGGGAGACCTTCAGCGCGTACTCGAAGGCTTTGACGACGAGGAAGCCCGCGCCGAAGGCCAGCGTGGCGCCGAGATTGGCCCGAAAGCCCGCGCGGTCGCCGCGCCGCGCCCGGGAGATCGCCCGGACCATCGTATAGGAGCTGGTCAGCAGAAGGACCGTGTTGAGCGCGGCCATCGCCAGCCCGGGCAGATGCCCGGCCTCGGGCCAGGCGACGACGCCCAGCGCGCAGTCGCTGTTGCCCAGGCGGGTGCTGAGGTAGGAGGCCAGGAAGGCGCCGAAGAGCAGGATCTCGGAGAGGATGAAGAGCCAGATGCCGATCCTGCCGGCGTCGCGGGCTTCGTCTGCCTCGGCCGCGGGGCCCATCTCGATGACGGCTTCCATTAACGGTCTCCTTGGGCGTCGGGGTGGTCTTTGAGCGCGGCCGCCATGTCCGCCAGCGTGGCGCGGGCCAGCCGCTGCCTGAGGGCTTCTTCTTCCTTCCTCAGCGGACAATAGATCTGGCAGGACGCTCCGTCGCAGGCGCGGTCGGGATAAAAGACGCAGAGCTGGCGCGCGTAGGAACCCTCGCAGGCTTCGATGATCTCCAGGATGGTGATCTTCCCGGCTTCGCGGGCCAGGGCCATGCCTCCGGAGGGGCCGGTCTTGGCGCGCACGATGCCGGCCTTGGCGCAGCGCCCCAGGATCTTGGAGAGAAAGGCCTGCGGGATGCATTGCACGCTGGCCAGCCTTTCCACGGTGACGGGCTGGGGGGCGAAGAGGGCCAGGCGCGACAGCGCCGCGATGGCGTATTCTCCGGCTTGCGAGAGGTTCAGGCTGCGGCCCATGAGGCTCCTTTTGCGATATTTCAGACCCGACAGGTCGGATATGACGCAACGGAGCGGCCAGGGGCTTTGTTCCAAGATGGTTTTGGCCCGATTGGCTGTTTTGTTGCTTGGCTGAAGGGCATGAACGTCGACCCGCCTCCCAAGCGAGTGGATTTCGCCCAAGCCCCCTTCCTCGTCATTTGGGAGACCACCCGCTCTTGCGGCCTGGCCTGCCGGCATTGCCGCGCCGAGGCGATCCTAGGCCGCGACCCCGGCGAGCTGACCACGGCGGAGGCAAAGAGCCTGATCGACCAGACCGCCGACATGGGCACGCCCATCTTCGTGCTCTCGGGCGGCGATGCCCTCATGCGTCCGGACCTCGAGGAGCTCATCGCCCACGGCAAAGGCCGCGGCCTGCGCATGGCCACGATCCCTGCCGCCACGCCGCTGTTGACCCGCGAGCGCATCCAGAAGCTCAAGGACGCGGGCGTCGACCAGCTGGCCTTCAGCATCGACGGCCCGAACGCCGAGCTCCATGACGGCTTTCGGGGCGTGAAGGGCTCCTTCGCCAAGACCATGGAGGGCATCGCTTTCGCCCACGAGGCCGGCATCCCGTTGCAGATCAACACGGTGTTCGCGGCCTGGAATTATCCGCACCTAGACGAGCTGGTGGCGCTGGTCCGGTCGCTGGGCGTGGTGTTCTGGGAGGTCTTCTTCCTGATCCCGATGGGACGGGGCTCGGCGATGCGCAGCCTGACGGCCGAGCAGTTCGAGACCGTCTTCGACCGGATGCAGAGGCTCAGCCGGGAGGAGAGTTTCATCGTCAAGCTCACCGAAGGCCAGCACTACCGGCGCTTCCTCGCTCAGAACAAGCGCGTCCAAGCCGCCGTTGCCGCCGCCCCGGCGCATCCTGGAGCGAGGCCTCCGGCCCATACGCCTCGCGGCATCGGGATGTCGCCGCAGGCGGTCAACTCGGGCAAGGGCTTCGCCTTCGTCGATCACCGCGGCAACATCTGCCCCTCGGGCTTCCTGGCCATCCCCGCCGGCAACGTCCGCACGCACCGGCTGGCCGAAGTCTACCGAGGCGCGCCGATCTTTCGGGAGCTGCGCGACCCCAAGGCGCTCAAGGGCAAATGCGGACGCTGCCAGTTCCTCTCGATCTGCGGGGGGTCCCGCGCCCGCGCCTACGCGGTCACCGGGGACTATCTGGCTTCCGACCCGTTCTGCGCCTACGAGCCGTAGCGCGAATGGCAAAATCGTTGCATTGGTGAGACTTATGACCACACCGCGCTGTAGTCTCGGCTTCAATTCCAACGGGTCCGATGCGGCGCTGCTTTTCCAGGTCCTGGGGCCTCGGCGCTTTGCCAAGCTCCAGGCCGTCTTCGGCGGCCAGAAGGTATGGATCCCGAAGGCCGGCGCCAACCTGCGCTGCCAGGCCTGCAAGCTGAGGGACGAGTGCATCCGCCGGTGGCGCAAGCGCGGCTCCTCGGTCGACGCGATCTCTCGGCGGATGGGCCTGTCCCCTAAGACCATCTACCGCGTCCTACGATCCTAGGCGCCCGAAGACCTTCAGCCTCAGCCTGCGGTAGGGCACGCGCAGGCGGCGCTGTTCGAAACGGTAGAGCGCGTAGGTGATGAAATAAGCGCCGAACACGTCGATGGAGTAATGCACGCGCGTCAGCAGCACGGTGGCGGCGAGCAGCAGGGATAAGCCCAAGAAGACCTGGCGCACCCACCAGTCCCGGTAGATCAGATAGCCGAGGAAGGGCAGGGCCGTGTGAGAGGAGAAGAACAGGTCGTTGTGGAAGGTCAGATGGCGCCCTACGGCCTCGAAGAGAGGGTCGCCGCTCACCACGAGCGCGCCTTCCGGCAGACGCATCGGCGTCAGGATGATGAAAAGGCTGCGCAGGCTGATGAGCAGAGCGTAGAGCCAGGCGATGCGGGCCAGGCGGCGGTTCTCGCGCCACAATCCCATGACGAAGGCCCAGGCGACGAATGCGGCGAAGCCCCAGACGAAGACCCAGCGCAGGTCGACGACGGGCAGCAGCGAGAGCAGCAGGTCGGGAGAGGCATGCGCGCTTTCCCCGGCGCGCGAGGCGAAGCGGCCCAGCCAGTTGTTGAGGGCCAGCGCGCCGAGGAGACCGGAGAGGGCCAGCGCCAGCTCGGCGGCGCGCGCCTTCGTCCAGCCCAGCCGGCTCCACCTCATGACGCTCCGGCTCCGGCCAGCAGGCGCCGGGCCAAGCCCAGGGCGAAGGCGTAGATCGTGATCTGCGGGTTGACCCCCAGGCTTTCGGGGACCACGGAGCCGTCGCAGACGTAGAGCCCCGGCGCCGCGCGCAGGTCCGCCCCCAGGCTGCGTCCCAAGCCGCAGGTGCCTAGAGGGTGGAAGCCCATGGTGTTGAGCTCCGCGGCGCGGATGCTCCGCCAATCGAAGGCGTCGAGCCCGGCTTGGTCTTCTATCTCGTTGTCGGGCCGGTTGAGCGGCAGCAGCACCCGGCTGGCTCCGGCGGCGAGATACGTCCGGGCCACCTCGCGCATGCCGCGGGCGAGCAGGCGGACGTCGTCTTCGTGCAGACGGTATCGGATCAGCGGCAAGGAGTCTCCCGCCGGGTAGCGCACGCTGCCGCGGCCAAGGTCGCGCACCATGAAGCCGAAGCTGGCCACGTTCTCATAGCGGTCGAGCCACCAGCGCAGGCGCAGCCCTTCCAGCGGCATGGTCAAAGGCGCCATCTCGGGCGGGACGAAGGCGCCCTCGAAGCGCAGGCGCGGTTCTTCCGGATCGAGCCGGCCGCCGGCCTGCGGGACGCCTTTCCAGCCGCGCACCGGCTCTGGGAACAAGGCGAAGACCTTGGCGGCCGGATGGATCGTCAGGCCGTCTCCGGCCGGCAGGCCCAGCTTGCGCAGGAAATACGGCGTCGCCAGCGCGCCGCAGGACAAGATTAGCGCCCGGCAGCTCAGGGTGCGAGCCTCGCCGTCTGAGCCGCGGATGCGGGCGAAGGCGGGCCCGCCTTCGCGTTGCGACGGTTGGACGTCGAGCAGGCGTGTTTCCGCCCAGACCTCGGGACCGGCTTGATGGTCCGTTTTCCTTAAGAAAGCGCGTTCGGAGGTCATCTTGGCGTCGTTGGGACAAACGAAGCAGCAGCGCCCCGCTCCCCGGCAGTCGTCATGGGCGCGGTCCAGCAGATGGCCGCCGCCCAGCCCGCGGCGCTCCAGGCCCTGGAAGAAGAGCTCCGTAGACCGTCCGGCCAGCTCGCGCGGGACGGGGGAGACTTTCAGCGTCTTCCAAGCGTCCTCGACGTCCAAGCCGAACGCGGCCGCGTCGAACCCGGGGGCCTCGCCCTGCCACCGGAGGACGGCGTCTTGCGGGGGCCGCAGGCAGGTGCCCGAGTTGATGGCGGTCGTCCCGCCCAGGCAGCGTCCGACCGCGATCGGGAAGAGCCCGTTGCCGAAGGCCGCGGTCAGACCGGCGTTGGCGTAATATGATGAAACGGCCGCGGCGGCGTCGGCCTGCGGCTGGGCGCTTGCGCCCTGCTCGAGCAGCAGGACGCGCGCTCCGCCCCGCGAAAGACGCGAGGCGACGGCCGCTCCGGCCGCTCCGCTGCCCGCGACGATGTAGTCGAAATCGCTCTTCATGGGCGGCGCCCGGGCTCGGAGCCGTAGCAAGTCGTCAGCACGGCGCTCTTGACCAGTAGGAAAGCGCCGCGCAGGAGCGGCCGGCGGGCGCCCTGCAGCCGCGTCAATAGGGCGTCCTTATCGGCCGGCGTCAGGTCCTCGAAGCGGCAAACGCGTCCGGTCAGCAGCAAGGGCGCGGCCCAGCGCATGGCGAAGGCGCAGGGCCGCACGAGCAGCCGGGCCCATAGCGGCCAGAGCGCCAGGCGGCGCCTGAGCTCCGCGGGGATGTTCGCATGGGGCGCGCGAAGGCCGGCATGCACGGCGTAGGAGGAGCATAAGGCTTGAAGGGAGCTCATCAAGTCGGCTCCACGAATTCCACGGCGGCCGAGCGCGTCTCGAAGACTTCTTCGCGGCCGTTCTCGCGCAGGCGCAGCCGGAAGCGGGAGAGCTTGGAATTGCGGCAGGTCAGCCGTCGGCCGGCCCCGTCCTCGTAAGCCAGCGAGGCCGCCAGGCCCGGAGCGCAGACGCCGTCCAAGCTCACCCCGCCGGCGCGGGCGCGGAAATGCCACTCGTCTGCGACCCGCCAGGAGCGGTTGAGGAGCAGCCGCAAGGGGCCGGTCGATTCATGCAGACGCCCGGAGCGCCAAAGGCAGACCGAGGTGATCCTCGGGCCGAAGCGGCCCTGGGCGCTGAGCAGCTCCACGACGACGGCCTCTTCTCCTTCCCCGAGGATGGCATGCGCCCACCACCAGCCGCCGCCGAAGCGCTCGCTCCAAACGTGGCCGACGCTGCCGGCGCCCTCGTCGAAGCTCCAGCGCCGGCCGTCTAGCTCGGCCCAGCCCGAGAAGCGGGCCAGAGGCGCGGCGTTTTCGTAGCCCGACCGCGAGAGTCCCAGGGCCCGGAGCCAGGCCGGGACCATGGCGAAGACGGGGCAGGGACCGGGTCGCCAACTCAGCTGCCACAGCGTTCCCGCGCCGGCGCCTTCCAGCTTTCCCGGACCTATGCCGCTGCCGTCCATGCGAAAGCTCCAGCCGTCTGCGGCGAAAGCCGCGGCGCCGGTCCAGGTCCGGATATGGGAGGCTCCGTTCTTCCCGTCGAAGAACACGCCCCAGCAAGCCGCGCGCTGTCCTCCGGGTCCTTGGGTGACGCTATAGCGCGCCCAGAAGGCCCGGCTCGTCGCCGCGTCGTTGACGCGGGCGAACCAGACTTCGTGGAAGCACCCCGCGGGACGGGCAGCACGCGCTTCTAGAACGGGGCGTTGGCGATCGGCCAGCGCGCGCAGCAGGGCGAGGTGGACCAGGATGAGGCCGTCGACCGCCGCCGCGCCGAGGAAGACGGGATGGCGGTTATGGATGGCGAAGGCGAGGAACAGCGCCGAGGAGACGCCTTTGGAGAGCAAGAGGGCGTCCCAGAGCGCGCCGGCCTCGGGATCCCGCGACAGCCGCCAGGCGAGCAGGGTGATGACGGCCATAAGAGAGCCGGTCAGCCCCAGCCAGAGTGACGGGCCGCAGGCGCAGAGCGGAGCGTAGCCGGCGGCGGCCGAAGCCAGATCGATCCAGCCCAGCAGTCGGCGCTCCCCGGCCACGAAGAGGAGTCCCGCCGCGAGGAAGATCAGGCTGTAGACGCGCAGCGAGGTGCGGACCATGCGTCCTGCGGCTAGCAACGGACCGGCCAATCCCATCACGGGCCATGATTTCTCCTTCGGGGTGCAGATAGGAGTAGCGGGACCCCGGCAGGGCCGCTATACTTACCGTAGAATTACAGACCACCGTTAGACTATGCCGACTCGTAAGCATTCATCGCGGAACAAGCCCAAGCGGCTCGAGCTGCATCTCTCCTATCTCTGCGGTCAACGCTGCGTGTTCTGCTCGGAGAGCGAGCGGATGGACCGCTTCAAAGCCTGCCCGCTGACCGCCTCGGAGTTGTCGAGCCTGCTCGTCAAGAAACGTCGCGAGGGCTTCACCCATCTGACGCTGACCGGCGGCGAGCCGACGTTCTATCCGGGCTTCGCCACGGTCTTGGGCGCGGCCAAGCGTCTGGGCTACCGCACCTACGTGACCTCCAACGGCGCTCGCCTCGCCGAGGAAGACTTCGCGCAGCGGGTCCTGCCGCTGATCGACGAGCTTTGCCTCTCCATCCATGGCAACGACGCCCAGACCCATGATGCCTGCGCCGGCCGCGAGGGCTCCTTCGCGGCGGTCAGCGCCGCGTTGGAGCGCGCGGCGCGCCATGCGCCGCGGCTTTACCTCCTGACCAACACCGTCGTGACCACCCTCAACGCCGGCCAGGTGCGCCCGTTGCTGGAGCGCCTCATCCGCCAGCATGCCGTGCGCCATTGCCTGCTCTCCAACTTGGCGCCCGAGGGGCGCGGGCAGGCCGGCTACCAAGCGCTCTGCCTTCCTCTCAAGCAGTGGCGGGCCATGATCCCCGGGCTGGCGGAGCTGGCGGAAGGCTCGGACGTCACGCTGCGGTTCTTCGGCCTGCCGCTCTGCGCTTTCGCGGACCGGGGGACGCTTTCCAACGACCTCTACTGGTCGCCCCGTCTGACGGTGGAGCGCAAGGCCACGGCCCACGGGGTCGGCCTGGCCGAGATCCTCGGCCGCGCTCCGACAAGGCGGCGCGTCCAGCCGGAGGCTTGCCGGTCCTGCGCCGTGAAGCGCCTTTGCGGCGGCATCTTCGACACCTATATCGAGAAGTTCGGGGCCGGAGAGCTGGCGCCGGTGCCCCGGCGCGGACGCTTCGCGGCTAAGCCCTAGGACGGCGCGCGCAGCTCGCCGCCGCCGAAGAGCGCTAGATAAAGCGCCCAAGTGCGGGGGCAGGAGTCGCGCAGAGGGCACGTCCGGCAAGCCGGGGCTTCGGGCCTGGATCCAGCTCGGTGCCGGTCGAGCGAACCCTCCAGGCGGTCCAGGTCGTCGATCCGGAAGCGCCGCCAATCGCGGCCGCTGTCGGGTCCCTTGCGCTGCGCCGCTTCGAGATGGCAGAAGGGCACGGCTTCCGTGGACGCGTCGAGGCCCGCCTCGGCCGCGGCGCGCAGGGCCTGCCTGATGCGCGGCGAGACGTCCGCCAGCCGCGCCAAGGCCTCGGCTCGGACCCCGTCCTTGGTCTCCACCGGCCTGGGAAAACAGAACTGAAGTCGCCGCACGCCCAGCTTGGCGGCCAGCCTCACGATGGGGAGCAGCTCGCCGGCGTTGCGGCGCAGGACCGGCACGCTGAGCAGGACCTCCCGTCCGGCGACGACGGCGGCGCGCAGCCCTGCCAGAGTCTCGCGCAGCGAGCCGGGCCGGCGCGTCAGCGCGTCGTGAGTCGCTTCATACGGTGAATATAAGGTCACTTCGAAGGCGTCCACCAGGCCCAGCAGCTCCTCGCGGGTCTCTCGCCGCGCCAAGGGACGGCCGCTGGTCTGCAGCTGGATGAAGCGGTAGCCCATCGCGCGCGCGCGGAGCAAGAGCGCGCCCAAGCCCGGCCAGCGCGCGGCCTCGCCGCGCATGATGACCAGCTCCGAACAGGCGGCTTGGCGTCCATCGGCCAGGGCGCGAAGAGCGCCCGTGAACGATCGGTCCGGAAGATGGGCGAGGTCGGCTATGGAGCAGTACGCGCCGTCGCAGTCGCAGCGCGCGGTCAGGCGCAGCATCAGCCTGCGGCCGCCGGGCAGCCCGGCGAGCGCGCGCTCGTCTTGGCCTCCCGGCGGAGCCTGCGGCCGCCGCGCCAGGAAAGGTCCTATGACGAGGGCGTCGGCGTCTTCCATGGCTAGAAAACAGGAGGCGGCGTCCGCGGGCGAACATACGATGGGCTCGCCTCGGCGGTTGAAGGAGGTGTTGAGCACCATGGGGACTGCGGTCAGCCGGTGGAACTCGGTCAAGAGATCGTGGTAGAGAGGGTCTTGCTCCGCGTGGACGGACTGCGGGCGGCTGGTGCCGTCGATGTGAGCCACGGCCGGCACGCGCGCGGCCCGGCCGGGCTTGAGCTTCCCGGCGAAAAGCATGAAGCGGGAGTCGAAGCCTTCCTCGAACCAGCGGCGCTCGTGGCCGGCCAGGATCGACGGGCCGAACGGCCGCCAGGACTCGCGGTCCTTGAGGCGGTTGACCCGCGCCTGCATGGCGGCGTCCCTCGGGTCTGCGAGGATGCTGCGGCGGCCCAGGGCGCGCGGCCCGAATTCCATGCGGCCTTGGACCCAGCAGACGATCCGGCCGCGGGCGAGCAGCTCGGCTGCCGCGCCGGCCACCGAAGGCGGCCTTTCGTAGGCCAGCCCCGCATGCCTGAGGGCGGCCGCGGCCTCAGCCTCCGTGAAGCCGGGGCCGAGACCGGGATGTTCGAGCTTTTTGGCGGGACGCGATCCCAGCAAAGCCGCGGCTTCGAGGGCGGCGCCCAGCGCCGTGCCCGCGTCGTTGGCCGCGGGCTGTACGAAGAGCGCCTTCGGGCGCAGGGTCCTTCGGAGGCGTTCGTTCAGCCGGCAGTTGAGGGCCACTCCTCCGGCCAGGCAGAGGGCGTTTTCCCCGCGCCGGACGCCGGCGTCCTTGAGGATGGACAGAACGGTCTCCTCCAACGCGGCTTGAAGCGACGCGGCCAGGTCCTTATGAGCGCGCGCGAGCGGCTGCCCGGGGCCGCGGGCCAAGCGCCGGAAGCGTTCCGCGATGCCGCGCTCATGGATGGCGGAGAACGAGAGAAAGGGGGAGACGTCGAGCGTCGGCCGCCCGAAGGAGGCCAGCGCCATCACGCTGCCTTGCCCGTGGGGTCCGAAGCCCAGCAGGCGCGTGACCGTCTCGTAGACGCCGCCGATGGAGCGGTCACCGAGCGTGAGGACCTCGCGGACCTGCCGCAGGCGGCCTCGCGCCCCTTTGAACACGGCGGCCGTCTCGCGGTCGCCGCGTCCGTCGACGGTCAGCACCCAGGAGTCCTTCAGGCCGGACAGGCGCCAAGCGGAGGCGGCGTGGCAGAGGTGGTGGGGGATATAGACGACGCGTCCCGCGCGCAGGATGGGGATGGGGGCGCCCGCCTCGAGCGCGCTGTAAGCCCTCCGATAACGCGCGGGGATGCCGTTGACGGCGATGACGTCCATGTCGTCGAGGGTCAGGCCGCGCGGCGAAAGCAGGGCGCCGATGGCGCGGCGGCACAGCGCTTCTTCCAGGGTGATGGTGGGATCGGCGGCGATGGTGACGCCCGGCCGGCCCTTGGGGGACCAGCCATGGTGGCGCCGGCGCGAGAGGCGCTCCTCCTCGACGGCGCCGGCCACCGCGCCGTCGCACAGCAAGGCGGCCGCATGCTCCTGCATGGTCGTCACGGAGAGGCCTAGGACCCGGCGCGGCGCGCCTTTTTTGGGCAAGAGGTAAGAGGGCGGGAAGGGCGCGGGCAGCGCGGGGCCCGGAGCGCCGCGCAGGCGCGACAGCCAGCCCGGGCGGTTGGCGATCACCCGGCTCGAGGCGGCGCTCGAAGCCCCGTAGCGCGGCCGCAGGGCGTCGTCCGGGCAGGCCTCGACGCAGTCGAAGCAGCTCAGGCAGCGCTCGGCGCCGCCTTTGGAAAACGTCCCTCCCGGGACCAGGCTTTGGGTCGGGCAGAGCGCGCTGCAAAGGCCGCAGCCGCCGCAGCGCGCGGCGTCGACGAGGATCGGGGGCGCGTCGGCGCGGGAGGCTCGGGCCGCGATCGTCGGGCGCCGCGCCACGCCCCACTCCAGGCCGTCGAGCAGGACGCCTCCGGCGGGCGGCGCGGCGGCGGGCTCGTCGGCCATGGCGTCCTTGAGCCAAGCGAGAGCCTTCGTCTCGCGGGAGGCCGCGAGGATCGTAGCGGGGCGCACGCCGCTCTTGCCGCCGGGCCGCCGCCAGCTGACGAGGCGCACGCCCTTGCCGTCCGGGGAGCCGAGCCGGGCGAGGAGGTCGGCTTCCACGCGCGCGCCATCCTCCTCGTCGAAGACTTCCCCCAGCGCCACGGTCATCGGGGACTTGCGGCGCCGGTCTACGAAACGGCCGTCAAGCTTTTCGCCGGCGACGTTCGAGCGCTCGACGCGGCAGGGCCAGAGAGGCGACATCACCCCGCGCAGCCAGGCCGTCGCGCGCTCCTCCTGGTCGCCGGAAGCCCCGGAGGATCTGAGGATGAGCTCCTTATCGGTGAGGCTCAGGGAGAAGCGCGCCAGGCCCAGGGCGCGTAATCCGTCTTCGAGCGCGCTTGGGTCGAGGCGCGTGCCGAAGTAGTCCGTGACCGTTCGGGCCTTGGTCTTCATGACGGCGTATTGTATATTATGCGCGACATGGCGAACCTCGGCTACATCCAAGTCATCCGGCAGTGCAACCAGCGCTGCCGGTTCTGCTCGAACCCCGTGAACTCGCGGCAGATGCCTTTGGCGCAAGCCAAGCGTCTCGTCGACGGCTACCGGCGCCGCGGCTACGACGGCGTCATCCTGACCGGCGGCGAGCCCACCCTTTACGCGCCGCTCGGCGACCTGATCGCCTACGCCGTGCGCAAAGGCGTGGCCTGCCGGCTCATCACCAACGGCCAGCGCACCGCCGACGCCGGCTATCTCGACGGGCTCATAGGCCGCGGGCTGACCCATCTCCACGTCAGCGTCCACAGCCACCTGAGAGCGGTGCAGACCGACCTGACGGGCAACGCCGAGTCCCTGGCCAACATCGTGCGCACCCTCGCCCTCCTGAGCCGGCGCGGCGTGGGGGTCGACATCAACCAGACCATCTGCGCGCAGAACGCCGGCCACGTCCATCAGACGGCGCGCTGGCTCTGCGAGCGCTTCCCTTATATCCGCCACTTCTCCTGGACCTACCTCGACACCCTGGTCGAGCGCGTGGACCGAGACCTGGGGACCATCCCGACGCTCAAGGGGACCAAGCGCTCCCTGCTGCTGGCCATGAGCTACCTCGCGCGCGGCGGGCGGACCTTTCGCCTGGAGAAGGTCCCGCTGTGCTACATGGGGGACTTCGGCCACTGCTCCACCGAGACGCGCGCCATCGTCAAGGGCGATCGGCGCGCCATCGACTTCTTGGATGAGCGGGCCTTTTACCGCGAGAGCCGCTGGCGCTACGGCAAGGCCGACGTCTGCAAAAAATGCTCGCTGACCTCGATCTGCGCCGGGCTTTGGGACATGGGGCGCCGCTACGATCCCGCCGAGCTCGTGGCCCAGCGGTCCGACCCGCGCCGGATCGTCCGCCGGATCCTCCGCGGCAGCTAGCAAGAGGGAAATCCGGAGATGGCAACTGCTGGCCCCGGGGCCAGTCGCGACTGTTACCGGTAACAGTTGGGGCGACGACCCGGACCTCGTGGGCGAGGTTCGAATCGTATGATCGTCTCCGGTTTCTCCTCCAGGACGCAGATAGGAATAGCCCCGGTCTCCTGCGACCACTATACTGGGCCCGATGCGTTCGCGCCGCTTCCTCCTGGCCTGCCTTGCCGTCTTCCCCTTAGCTTCCGGCCTGTCCTCATGGGCCTCTGACGGCTCCGCCGCCAAGCTTGCCGCGGCTTGCCCGCTGTTGATCCGGGGCGACGCGGCCGCGGCCGCCCGGCTGCTCGACGCGGCGATCGTCTTGGACCCCCTCGACGCCGACGCTTATCTGCACCGCGCCGTCGCCCGGCAGATGCTCCAAGACGAGCAAGGCGCTTCCGGTGATTATCTCGAATCCCGCAAGGTCCCGCAGGGGGGGACCGCCGCGCCGCTGGAGTCCCGCCTCTGCTCGACGGTTCTTTCGGACAAGGCCCGGAGCTTGGACCGGCGGCTGGAGTCCGGCCGCGCGGCCAAGGACCGGGGCGTCGAGCTTTTCCTCAAAGGAGAGACCCAGAGCGCGCTGGCGGCCTTCGACGAGTCCATCGCGCAAAACTCCGGCGACCCCCAGACTTACCAGAGCCGGGCCGTGGCGCGCGAACAGGCCGGCGACTTGCGGGGCGCCGTCGCCGATTACGAGACGATCGGCCGGCTCCTGCAGACCCAGCCGGCGGAGCGGGCCGGCGCCCTCGAGGCTCTCGTCAGGCTCCGGGGGAAGCTCCCCGCCCCCACCCCCGCGCCGCCGGCGCCCGTCTTGACGCCCTCTCAGCCCGCGCAGGTCTTGCCGCAGGCCGCGCCTGCGCCGCCTCAGGCCGCTTCGACGTCGGCTGCGGCCGGCAGTCACCACGGCTCGGAGGGCTCGACGGGGCTCTCCGCTCAGATCATCGAAGCCCAGCATCTGCTGCGCACGGGGGATGTCGAGGGCTCCATCGCCATCCTCAAAGGCATGGTGGGGCCCACCATCTGGCAGCCGGAACACATGTATCTCCACCATGAGGTGATGAGCCTGCTGGCCATCGCCTATCTGCGTTCGGGGAAGCAGTCGGCTTGCGAGCGCCTGCGCCAAGACCCCTCATGTCTGTTTCCCGACAACGTCCAAGACCTGCGGGTGGACGTGAAAGACGCGCGGACCTCGATCCGGTATCTGGAGGCGATCCTCGACTGGAAGCCGGTGGACCTGGAAGCCCAGTGGCTGCTCAACCTGGCTCATATGGCGGTCGGGGATTACCCGAACGGGGTCGCCAAGAAATGGCGCATCCCGCCGGAGGCCTTGCGGGGCGCGGACTTCAAGCGCTTCCCGGACGCGGCGCCTCGCCTGGGGGTCGACACCCTCGGCCATGCCGGGGGCTCCATCATGGACGACTTCGACGGCGACGGCCGGCTGGACCTCATGGCCTCATCCAGCAACCCGGAAGAGTCCGTGAGCTGCTTCCACAACAACGGCGATGGGAGCTTCTCGGACTGGACGCGGAAGGCGGGGCTCCAGGACGTCAAAGGCGGCATGATGATCGTCCAGGGGGACTACGACAACGACGGCCGCCTGGACGTCTTGGTGCGCGTCGCCGGCCACGACGCCAGGCCCGGGCAGCCGGCGGTCCGCGGCCTCATCCTGCTGCGCAACAAGCCTGACGGGACCTTCGAAGACATGACCGAACGCGCCGGGCTGGCGGGGGTCAAGTCGGGCTGGGTGGCGGTCTGGGGCGACTATGACGCCGACGGCTGGCTCGATTTCTTCATCGGCAACGACGACATGGCCCTCAATCCGCCGGCTCTGTTCCGCAACAACGGCGACGGGACCTTCAAAGACGCCACCAAGGAGGCCGGCATCGAGGTCTCGGGCTTCGTCCGCGGCGCGGCTTGGGGCGATTACGACAACGACGGCCGCGCGGACCTTTTCGTCTCGCTCAACGGGGTCGCCCACTGGGGCCCGGCCTGGGGCGGGTTCGACAAAGAGGGACGGATGGACATCTGGCATGGGGGGCCGGGCAATTCGCTCTTCCACAACTCGGGGCCGGACCGCAAGGGCCGGGTGCGCTTCAAGGAGGTCGCCGCGCAGGCGGGCGTCAAGGAGCCCCGGACGGGCTTCGCCTCTTGGTTCTGGGACTACGACAACGACGGCTGGGAAGACATCCTCGTGTTCGATTTTCGGGAGCGCAACGCCTCCACCCTGGCCGCGGCGGATTATCTCGGGCTCGATTACGAGGCCAGCCATCCCGTGCTCTACCGCAACCGTCGCGACGGCACCTTCGAAGACGTCTCGCTCTCGGCCGGCCTCACCCGCTCGGTGCCGGCGATGGGGGCCAACTTCGGCGACTTCGATAACGACGGCTGGCTGGACTTCTATGTGGGCACGGGAGACCCGGACGTGCGCGATTTCGTCCCCAACCTCGCTTTCCATAGCGTCCTGGGCCGGAGCTTCGAGGACGTGACCGTCGCCATGGGCGTCGGGCTGCTGCAGAAGGGCCACGGCATCTCCATCGGAGACCTCGACGGGGACGGCGGCAGCGAGGTCTTCGCCGAGATGGGCGGCCACGAGCTCGCCGACGCCGGCCGCAACGCGCTTTTCATGAACCCGGGCTTCGGCAACGGCTGGGTGACCTTGCGCTTGGAAGGCCAGCGTTCCAACCGCTCCGCGATCGGCACCCGCATCAAGGTCCGCGTGGCCACGGCGGAGGGTCCGCGGGAGATATTCCGGACGGTCGGCGCCGGCGGCTCGTTCGGCTCGAATCCTCTGCAGCAGACCGTCGGCTTGGGCCGCGCCTCCGCGATCGAATCCATCGAGTTGCGCTGGCCGGCCACGGGCAAGACGCAGAAGATCTTGAATCCGCCGCTCGGCTCGGTCCTCTCGATCAGAGAGGGGGACAAGGGCTTCAAGGGTCGCTGACTCCATGTTGACCTTCGTGTTAGGGCTGTCTCTGGCGGCGTCATCCGCGTCGGCGGCGCAGCCGCCGGTGGTAGGCGCCCGAGCGGTCGCCCGTCTTGAGAGCGCGGCCAAGCGGCTGGGCCCCAAGACGGCGCTGTCCAAGCTCGGCGGGCTGCTTTTGGCCGGGGAGTTTGATTTTACCGTGACTCGACATGGGCGCTTGAGCCGGCTCACGCTGCCCGACCTGCGGACGCTCGACATCCCGGACTCCGAGGTGGATGCTTTTCTCGGGCCGGGGAAGCGGGGACGCGACCTGGTCAAAGCGAAGGGCTTGTGGTCGCCGCTCTTTGCCGCGGCGGAGCCGCAGGACGTTGACGCCTTCGGACGCAGCCTGGCTCTCTATGATATCGCCGTCACACGTTTGGAGATGCCAGCCCGGTCCCAGGGCGAACTGCCGGTTCCGGTGCTCGACGATCCCCTTACGGGCGGCGCCCTCGCCTACGCCCTGTCCTTGGAGTACGTCCAGCGGAAAGCGGCGTCGGCCCGCGCGCCCGAGGCTCGCTGGCTGGGTGATCTGACGAGCTGGCGCGACCAGTTGTGGAGGCATGCCCAGAACCGCTCGGGCCCGCATGAGCTCTGGCTCTCGGGCGAGGGCCTGTCCGAGGCGGTCGCCGCCCGCGCGCCCTGGCGCCGGCAGGGGGAGGCGGTGGTCTTCCTGCCGCGCGGCGAGCCGCCGCTGGTCGTGACCAAAGACGCCGACGCGCCTCAGGCCTGGAAGGTCATCGAAGCGGCGCTGCTCGACGACTCCGGCCAGGAACGCATGCCGCTGTCTCCTGAAGCCGCCGACGCGCTCAACGAGACCTTGACGGTCATGGCCCAGGTCGCCGCGCGCCGCGGCGGCGCCGCGGTCTGGGACGGCGCATTCTTGCCCCCGCCGGAGACGGCCCCGGCGCCTTGGTTCCGCGGCGTCGCGCCCGAGTCCTCGGGGCTCAAGCTTCCTGTCCCCGAGGCGCCCCTGCACGATTGGGACGCTCCTGCGGAAATGCCCGGGGGCCTGGCGGTGCTCGACTACGACGGCGACGATCGGCCCGACCTGCTTTTCTGCGACGTGCTCCAGGCCCGGCTCTACCGCAACCTGGGGGGCTTGCGGTTTGAGGATGCCACCGCGGCCGTCGGTCTCACCGGCGCGGCCTGCAACGGAGCCAGCTCCGCCGACTTCGACAACGACGGCCGGCCGGACCTGTTCCTGTCGCATGACCGCAAGAAGCAGGACCATCTGTACCGGAACGAGCTCGGACGCTTCGTCGACGTCACGCGGGAGCTGGGGCTGTCGACCGCCGCCGCAGAGACGACCTCGGTGGTCTGGTTCGACTACGACCGCGACGGCCGCCTCGACCTCTACCTGATGGGCGGCGGGGATTACCACGGCGCCATGCCCACGCCTGGCGACGCCCGCAACGCCCGGCCCGACCGCCTGTATCACAACCTCGGCGATGGCTTCGAGGAGACCGCCCTGCGCGCCGGGCTGGCCGACCCCGGCTGGGGCCTGGCGGCGGCGGCCTTCGACTACGACGGCGACGGCTGGCCCGACTTGGACGTGGTCAATGACTTCGGGCGCAATAAGCTCTACCGCAACCAAGGCGACGGCACCTTCAAAGATGTCGCGCGTCCGGCCGGCGTCGACAGCGTGGGCAACGGTATGGGCGTTTCGGTCGCCGATTACGACCATGATGGCCGTCCGGACCTGATGCTGACCTATATCGGCGACCACCGGCCGGCGGGGCGCCGGCTCTTCGAAGGCGGCGGTTTCCGGCTCAAGCCGCAGGATTATTATGAAGAAGGCGTCGTCCGCTACCCGCAGCGCAACCGCCTCTTCCACAACGAGGGCGGGGGGCGCTTCCAAGACGTCACGGCCGAGTCGCTGGAGGACGTGCCCACCGGCTGGGGCTGGAACGGCTTCTTCCTCGACGCTGGCAACCGCGGCTGGAGCGACCTCTACCAGGTCAACGGCTGGTGGTCCCACCGCCTGGCCTATGGCGAGGAGACGAAGGTGTTCTGGCGCTATGATCCGGCGCAGAAGCGCTTCAAGGACGCTTCGGCGGCCAGCGGGGCGGACTTCTCCGGCAACTCGCGCGCCAGCGCCGCCGCCGACCTTGACGGAGACGGCTGCCTCGACCTGCTCGTCACGGGCTTCCATCCGACGCGCCTTTTCGCCGGAGCCTGCCCGGCCGCGAACCATTGGCTGGAGATCGAGCTGGAAGGCCGGAGCTCGAACCGCGACGGCATCGGCGCGCGCGTGACCGTGCGCGCGGGCAAGCTCACGCAGACCGAGGAGCTGGGGCCGCAGGGCGGGGGGTTCCAGAACAGCCACCCTCGCCGGCTGCATCTCGGTTTAGGAAACGAGTCCCGCGTCGATGAAATCACGGTCCTCTGGCCGAGCGGCACCCTGCAGAAGCTCGGGCCCTTAGCGGCCGACCGGGTCCTCGTCATCAGCGAGGAGGAGAGCCTCGAAGCGGGCCTTCGGGCTTTGGAGGGTTCCGAGGCAGTCCAGAGCCTCCACCACAAGGCCGTGGCCCATTGGGGCCTGGCCGTGTACGAGACGGCCGCCGGTGAGTTCGGCGAGCTGCTCTTGGCGCAGCCTAATTCGGCCGGTGTCCACGCCAACCTCGGTTTGATGAGGTTGTCCCAGCGCAAGCATGAGGCGGCGCTGGCCAGCCTCGAGCGCGCCGCGCGGCTGGCGCCGGACAGCGCGCGTCTGCGCTATCACCTAGGCCGGGCGCTGCTC
Source organism: uncultured Elusimicrobia bacterium (assembly GCA_964510095.1). Lineage (GTDB taxonomy): Bacteria > Elusimicrobiota > Elusimicrobia > UBA1565 > UBA9628 > JBBTLF01. The sequence continues at coordinate 68,674 of CAZEAE010000010.1, forward strand.
GGCCTGGAGCGCCCGGCGGAGGCGGAGCCCTTGCTGCTGCGCGCCGCCGCGCTCGACCCGCGGGAGCCGGCCGTCGCGCTGAGGCTTTCCGAGGCTTACCAATCGTTGGGCCGGACCGCGGAGGCGGAGCGTCAGCTGCGCCGCGTGCTGGAGCTCGAGCCGCGCCATGCCTCGGCCTTGAACCGCTTGGGCCGGCTCTTGGAGCGGCGCGGCGAAAAGATCGAGTCCGCGGCGCTGCTGCGCCGTTTCGCCAGCCTCGACCCGCGCGCCGCCAAGCGCTTGGAGCGATGCCGCTACGATGCGCCGCTGGAGGCGGCCCCGGGAGAGCCGCCGGCCCCGGGCCAAGGCTGGCTGGCCGTGCAGGCGGCGGGGCTAGGCCCGGGCGAGCGCGCCGTCGTGACCTTGCAGGCGGGGCGCCTGACGCTGAGGCAAACGTCCCCGGCGCGCTTCGAGCTCGGCGGCAGGGCCAAGGCCGACGCCGTCCGCGTGGATTGGCCCAACGGCACGCACTCTTACAGACTCGACGTCGACGCGCGGCAAACGCTCGTCGTCAAGGAGATCGAAGCCCATGTCTGGTGAAAATCCGCTGGAAAGCAAGGCCAAGCGGCTGGCGTCCCCGCTGCTGGGGGTCGTGGTAGGGTTGTTCTTGTTCGAGTTCCTCTCCGGTGCCATGATCACCCTCTGGCCGGGCTTGAGCGCCTGGCTGCAGTTCGGCGCGCTCCTGCACACGGCGCTGGGCTTGGTCTTCATCGTGCCCTTCGCCATCTACGCTTGGACCCATGCCTGGCGCGCCCACGACTCGCCGGAACGGCTGATGGTCTGGATCGGCTACGCGGCGCTGGCGGCGGTGTCCTTGTCGGGGCTTACCGGTATTTGGGCGGCGGCGGCCTCCGCCTTCGGCGAGCGCCTGCCGGACTCCGCGCGCTTTCTTCATCTCTGGACTAGCTGCGCCGCGGGCGCGCTGACCTTCTATCATCTGGCCAGATCGATCCTGCGCCTGCGCCAGGCGGCCGCCTGGCCGTCCTCGGCGCTGAGGCTGTTGTCTTGGACGGGCGTCGGCTGCGGCGCGTTGGCCGCCTTGACCGTCGTTTTGGCCGCCGTCTACCGGCCCGTGGCCTATCAAGACGGCACGCCGAAGGGCTATAGCCTGCCCTACGGCCCCAACCCGTTCGCTCCGAGCAACGCGACGACGGCCTCCGGCGGGATCGTCGACGTGCGCCGGCTCATGGGCTCGGAGGGCTGCGCCGACTGCCACCGCCAGATCTACGATGAATGGAAGGCCAGCGCTCACCGCTGGTCCTCGACCGACCTGGTCTACCGCGCCGTGGAGAACACGATGATCGCCAAGAGCGGCAAAGAGGCCACCCGCTACTGCGCCGCCTGCCACGACCCGGTGGCGCTGTTGTCCGGGGCCAACAACCCGGGCTCGGGCCTCGACACGCCCGGCAGCGAGGAGGGCGCCTCCTGTGTGTCCTGCCACGCCATCCGGGAGCTCAACGGCAAGACCGAGGGCAACGGCAACTATGTCTTCGCGCCGCCGAGGGATTACCTCTTCACGGGCTATCAAGGACGCGCGGGCAAGCAGCTCAACTACTTCCTGCTGCGCTCTTTGCCCCGGGCCCACAAGGAGGACTTGGCCAAGGCGTTCCACGGCGAGCCGGAGCTCTGCGCGGCCTGCCACAAGCAGTTCATCGACAAAGAGGTCAACCATTTCGGCTGGGTGCAGCTGCAGAACCAGTACGACGACTGGCGCAAGGGCCGCTACCACGTCGAGGGCCACCCGGAGAAGACCTTGGCCTGCAAGGACTGCCACATGCGCCTGACGGCCTCGCAAGACCCGTCCCGCGGCCGCCTGGGCGGCAAGCACCGGTCTCACCGCTTCATCGGCGCCAATCAAGCGATCCCGTGGCTCAACAAGGACGCCGAGCAGATGAGGCTGACCGAAGAGTGGCTGAAGGGCCAGGCCGTCATCCCCGAGATCCAAGACCGGTGGTCCGAGGGGACGGCCATGCCGATCCATATCGAGGCGCCGGAGACGGCCTCCGGGAAGCTCAAGTGGCAGGTCATCGTCACCAACAACAAGGCCGGCCATAGCGTGCCGACGGGGCCGCTCGACATCATCGAGACCTGGCTGGAGGTGAAGGTCTTGGACGCCAAGGGCAAGACGCTGTTCGCCTCGGGGGAGCTCGACGCGAAGAACTATGTCGACAAGGGCGCGTTCTTCTTCCGCTCCCTCGGCGTTGACGAGAAGGGGGCGCACATCGACCGTCATAACCTGTGGGACATGGTGGGCCAGAAGACCAAGCGGGCGGTCTTCGTCGGCTATTCCGACGCCGCGCCTTACGAGACCGCCCTGCCTAAAGGCGCCCGCGGGCCGCTGAAGATCACCGCGCGCCTGCGCTACCGCAAGTTCAACCAGTTCATCGCGGACCTGGCCACCGGCAACAACGGCACGACCTTCCCGGTGACCGACCTGTCCGAGGCTCAGGCCACGGTCGGCTTGGCCCGGTGACATCCGATCCTCGGAATAGCCTTTGGGCTGTTCGGCGCTTTTGCTATGTTCCGGAGGTTGTTGTTTACGCTCTTCGCCGAGCGTGGATGGGTTGAATCTACGGAGCATCCTTCCTGGACCGGTAGTGCTCGAACAAGCCTAGGGCGAAGTATGCCTCCTGCGGCACGCGAAGTCCGGGATTTCGACCGAAGCGATTCTCTAAACGATTCCGGCTGCGGTCATCTGCGGAGCTGTGAGGTTGACGGTGAAACTGACAACTTCGTCGCCGGCGGGATCGTCAGGATCCCGGTACGCGTCCGGATTGCTCGACTGCTGGTGGAGTGTCACGGTGTATGGGCCACCGGCGGTCGCATTCGGGCCGATCGTGTAGCTGATGAGAAACTCGTGGGTGGTGCCCGGCTGGATCGTGACGGGACCGATGGAATTGGGGTTGACTTGAAAATCGAGAGCTGGATTGGCCGTGAAGGTGACGGAGACATTCTCGACGGGCTGGCTGAACGGGCCCGCCGCTACGGGGAGGCTGACCAAGCCGGTATCTCCCGGAACGACAGCGGTGGTCTGCTGGGCATGAACGACGCCGCAGAAAACCGCCGCCAACGTTGCTGCGATGACTCCTATTCTTTTCAAGTTTCGACCCAACCCGCTTCTCACCCGGACGCCGCGCATTGGTCCCTCGCCGCTGCGCGGCTCACCGACCGGCGCGCTCGGCCTGGGTGCGCGATTGCTTTGAGCTTGGTCCTTGGCGCCGCGGCGCTCTTCAACGCTGAGGTTTGCGCCGCGGCGCAGAAAGACGTGATCCGGACTTCGACACAAACGAATCAACAGCCGGTGGTCCAGCAAATAAGTTTCTCAACATACTACCTCTCGCCTTTGACGGCTGTCCAAATTGACCTGCGACTATTTAATGCGAATAGCACGATGCAAACCAAATCGAAGTTTCGATGTCCTATCAAGTTCAAGAGGAAGGGGGGCTCGGTCGGCTCCTTCGATGGCTTTGATAATGGCCTCCTCGAAGACGGGACGAGCTACAACAATATAATTCTTGCCGCGCCTGGAGTCCGCGTGAAAACGGTTCTTGACATCAGCTGGTGCAATGGGCCGGTAGTCGCGGCCGGGTGTTCAACATTTCTGGCGGGCCAGCAGACCGGCAGCATGATCCTCCGCGATAACGGACTCGATGAATGGGGCGGCGGCGTATTCTTACATGAATTTGGACATAACCAAGGTCTAGACCAACAGCCCCCATCCGCAGGCGCGACAAGAATCATGTGCGACAGCCCGGACGGTACGGGCTGTGGTACCCCGACAGACGTAACTACGGAGGAATGCCGTGCATTTCAAAAACCCGTCACGTTCTAAAATGCTCGTATCGCCCGTGGTCCTGTTGGCTGCCACTGTCTTTTGCATTTCCCCCAGCCTAGCCTCGCACCACAATCCGCCCAAATCAGGCGTAACCGACGCAAAGGTAAGGTCGCTTGGCGAAGGCGCCGAAGAATTCATGGTAGGGAAGCTGAGCGATACTAAGGAGGAGCGTCACTATTCCGGTCTTATCTCTCAGCTCGCCCGACTTGCGCATCTCGATAAGGAGGATTCGAAAACTACTCGGGCACTAATCGACTTCGTAGAACGACAAACGCAAAAAGACGAGATTTCGATTCCTACGCTTAAGGCTGTAGCGCAGGTCATTCAGTTCTTGGCCTACCGCGGAGGAGCGGAAGGTGTGAAATATGCAGGTGCGTGGATTGATGGGTCAAAAATCGCCTCCGCGCACATCCGAGGGGATAAAGGCTCTCTTCCCCAGGTATGGATCAAGAAGTCGGCGGTGCGGGGGCTCGCCTGGAGCAATCGGGATGATGCACAGTCACTTCGAAAGAAGTTGCGGGGAAATCTTCCGAGCGGTGACCAGGGGAGAAGTCTCAAAGGACTTCTCGATGAAACCGACAAGGAACACTCCAAGGTGATGGAAAGGGGGCTCGAAGCCTCAATGAAGGAATGGGGAATGAGGTAGCTCATGCCGCGCGCCGGTGCGCGAGCCGCGTAGCGGCGAGCGACCAAGGCACGGCGGCCGGGTGAGAACCGGGTTGGGTCGAAACTTGAAAAGAACAGGAGTCATCGCAGCAACGTTGGCGGCGGTTTTCTGCGGCGTCGTTCATGCCCAGCAGACCACCGCTGTCGTTCCGGGAGATACCGGCTTGGTCAGCCTCCCCGTAGCGGCGGGCCCGTTCAGCCAGCCCGTCGAGAATGTCTCCGTCACCTTCACGGCCAATCCAGCTCTCGATTTTCAAGTCAACCCCAATTCCATCGGTCCCGTCACGATCCAGCCGGGCACCACCCACGAGTTTCTCATCAGCTACACGATCGGCCCGAATGCGACCGCCGGTGGCCCATACACCGTGACACTCCACCAGCAGTCGAGCAATCCGGACGCGTACCGGGATCCTGACGATCCCGCCGGCGACGAAGTTGTCAGTTTCACGATAGCCACTCCCCCGGCCGTCCGGGTCCTTGAGCCTGACCTCGACGAGTTGAGCGCCGGCGCGACGACGCACTGGACGAGCGTTTCGGTCTTGGCTTTATCCGAACTCGGTGTGTCGACGATCGTGCTCTCCGGTCTTGATTCCAACTACCGCGAGGAGCGTGCGCCCGGCGAGGCGGGCTACGTCGACTTCCCGCTTGGCGGCGGGGCCTTGGCCAACGGCAGCTACAAGGTCGAAGTCCACGATACGGCCGGCCACATCGGCGCGACGGGCTTTTACGTCGATAAAGACACCGTGGCGCCGGCGGCCCTCATCTTCGACCACGACCCCTTGGCCCTGGATCCGAAGGGCTCTTTCGTCGGCGACAACTTCTCCTCGGTCCAGCCGTTGTGGCTACGCAACTCGGTGACGGATCCTTCCGCGAGCATCTCGTTCGAGATGGTCGATGACGGGACGGGGCTTTCCACCTTCCGGCTCGGCTACGACGACCTACGCACCCTCGCCGTCATCGATCCGTTCTCGGCGAAAACCATCTCCTTCGCGGCGAGCGCCGGCCTGCTGCCTGAAGGCACGGGCTACCTGCTGAGCGCCAAGGACCAATTCCAGCAGGAGACCAAGGTCTTCTTCGGCGTCGACAGCGCGGCGCCGTCGATCTCCAGCGCTGCGTTTTTGGTCGAGGAAGACCTGTCGATCTCGCTGCGGGCCGCCTACGTCGACGCCGTTTCCGGGGTCGCGAATATAGCGCTCATTGCGCAAGGCGGCCCGCTCACCTTGCCGGGACAACCGGGTCTTGGCCCCAGGGAGCGCGTCGAGACGCTGCCCTTGCCCTTGGGAGGGGGCGGCCATATCTTGTCCTTCTGGGGCGCCTCTGACGCTTCCGGGCTGACCAACGCGATGAACTATGTGGACGTCGGCCTCGTGAGCGGCGGTGATAACTTTGCTTTCCTCTTAGGCGACTCCTCCGTCCGCGACCGGTGGGTGTACATGCCGTCCGGCAATCTTGGCAGTCGGCTGCGCAGTATGGCAGTCTCCGCGGATAGTTGCCAACTGCGGCCGGCTGCCGGCTGCGCAGGCATGGGATGCGTGGTCCCCCAGGAAACCATTTGCGGCTGGGCGACGCTCAAGGTCAGGACGAGGACCCCTGGACAGGTCGGAGATTTGTCTCTTTATACGGTCGGGGTGGGCACCGCGCCCATCGAGTTGGTCTATCAGAGGGTCCCGTTGACCCTGGCCGGTGGCGCCCGTTTCGACAAAGACCTCTCGCTGGGGACCTCTATCGAATTCTTGTTGGAGGTCGAAGACGCCGGCCATCCGTTATATGCTCCAGGCGGGGCGCTCTACTACGCCATGGATGGACTCTACGGCATCGGCGTGCTTGGCTTCGTGACCCAGCCGCTGGTGTCGGGTCTCAACATCTCGGCTGTGATGAACGGCATCACCCTGACTTTCAACAGCGTATCCCCCGGCCCGGACAACCGCATCGGCGTCAACGCCGTGCCCGCGCCGCCGCCTTCGGGGCTATCCTATCTGCCCGGCGCGCCCAATCTTGTCCAGGATGTCGTCACGACGGCCGACTATGGCGGCCCGCTGCAGGTCGAGATGCCCTATCCAGCCGGGAGCTTGAGCGTGGGGCAGCAAGCGCAGATCAAGCTCATGCACAAGGAGGACGGCGTCTGGGTCGACCGCACGACCGGCGTCGATATGGCCAGAGGCGTCGTCAAGGGCCAGGTTCCTCATGCCTCGTATTTCGGCGTCTTCATCCCGACGGCCGCGCTCCAACTCGGCGGACCGGCTCCGCAGGCGGGCCGGGGCTTGGCCATCGGGGGCGATACGCAGGGCCGCCTATGGGAAGTCGTCGCCTCCACCGATCCGGTCATCCAGGGCGCCTGGCTGTCGGCCTTCGACAGCGCCGGCGTTTTTCAATCCTCGACGGCGCTTCCCGGCGCCGTCTCGGACGCGGCCTGGAGCGTGCGCTTCGCCCCTGGGGCGGCCTATGCCGTCGGCGCCGCGTCGGGACCCGCCACCCGCGGCGTCGATGCGGCGATCTACAAGGTCTCCCAGGACGGGACCTTGCTCAAGCAGACCTTCTTCGACGCAGGCCTCGGCGGCGACGACTTCGCCTTCGACTCGGCGGGCGACCTCTGGGTCACCGGCGCCCTGTCCAACGAAGCAGAGGGCTACTCCTTGGGGCTCTGGAAGTACTCGATGCAGGACGATACGCTCGTGCTTAAGAGCAGCTATTCCGCCGGGACGGGTCTGGATGCCGGTTTTGGCGTCGCATTGGATGCCGCCCAGAACATATGGGTCGTCGGCTTTTCCTCGAATGATTACACGCAAAATCCTAATAAGCTCGATTTGGCCCTCTGGAAGTTCGACCCCGCGGGCACGCGGCTTCTAGACGGTCCTTTCCTCCAGCCGGGCTATGCCCAGGGGCTGGACTCGGTATTCAGCGCGAAGATCGCCGCGCATGCGGGCCAGTTGGTCGTGGCCGCAGCTAGGCGCAATACGCTTGGCAACAGCGACCTCGCCACGCTGCGCTTCGACCTCGACGGTGAACTCATCAGCCAAAGGTTCTGGCATGGGGCACCGGGCGCTGATGACGTTCCTCGTGCCATGGGCTTCGACGGCCAGGGCGGGCTCATCATCACCGGCGAGTCGACCGCCGATCCCCAACACCCCGCTTTGGCTTTCTGGCCCGTCGATGCCGCTGGCCGGATCTTCAATGCCCAGACCGCTTCCGGCGTCGGCCCCGCCCGGGGGATCGCTATACAAGGCCAAGACACTTGGCTGGCCGTGGGTTCCAGCGCCCCGTACCGCTTCTTGGGGGGGATTCCTCTTGCGGGAAGCGCAGGGGCCGAGGGCCCGGCGGACTTCACGCCGCCTTTCACCCAGCTCGTCGTGCTGGGCACATCCGCTGTTTCGGAGGGCATCGTCACGGCCGTGGAAGGCTCGACCTTCGCGCTCATGGCGCAGGACCCGGTTGTCGACGGCTACGCCTCGGGCTTCTCGGATACGATCTACGTCATCGATGTCGATCCATCCTGCGAGAATCCCGGTGAGAGTGCGGCCCCGGGCACTTGCCGTAATCCCATCTATGCCGGGCCTTTCTTACTGGCCGTCGGCACGCACACGGTCTATTACTTGTCCAGCGACCTGGCCGGCAACGACGAGGACCTCAGGGTTTCCTCGATCACCGTCGTCTCGGCCGTTTCGGACAATATCCCGCCCGTCACCGCCTTCGTGATCGGTGAGCCCCGGTTGAGCACCGGGACGGTCTTTATCGCCAGCACCACGCCGCTTGATTTCACGGTCTCAGAGCCGGCGCAGACCGCTTACGCCATCGACGGCGGGACCTTCAGCGTCTATGCCGGGACCTTTACCTTGGCCTTGGAAGGGGTCCGCTCCGTCGCCTTTTACAGCGTCGACCTCGCCGGCAACATCGAAGCTGTCCGCGTCAGCAGCGTCACCGTCGACGCCACGGCGCCCCTGACGGCCTTCGAAATGGCCGGGGCGACGGCATCCTTGTCGGCTCAAGATTCAGGCTCGGGTGTGGGATCTATCCTTTACTCGATCGGCGAAGCCGCTTCCTACCCTCAGGGCTTCTTGATTTATAGCGCGCCCTTCTTCCTGGCCCCCGGCACCCATACCGTCTACTTCGCCGCCACTGATAACGTCGGCAACGCCGAGCTCTTGACCTCGAGCGCGGTCTCCGTGGCCGTGGCCGCCGCGCCCCTGGCCCTGCTCAACCCCACCACCGGCCCCATCGGCATCCCTTTCACGCTCACGGGCACCCCCTTCGGCGCCTTCAACGGCACGAGCACCCGCGTCAAATTCGGCGCGGCCTCGGCTCCCATCAGCGTCTGGAACAACACCACGATCTCGGGCACCGTGCCCGGTTCAGGCCTTCTGCCGGGCACCTACCCCGTCGTCATCGAGCGCCAGACCGGCGCCGTCGTCGTCTCAAGCTCGGCCGGCACCTTCACCGTCACGCGTCCGACGGCTTTGGTCATCAACCCCTCCACCGGCCCCATCGGCATCCCCGTCACCTTGACCGGCACCAGCTTCGGGCCCTTCAACGGGGCAAACACGCGCCTGCGCGTCGGCGGCTCCACCTCCCCGGTCAGCGTCTGGAACGACACCACGATCTCGATCACCCTGCCTCGGCTTAGCACCGGCACCAAGACCCTCTTCATCGAGCGCGCCACCGCTGACGGTGGCCTGCTCACCAGCGTCACCTACTTCTTCACCGTCACCGCGCCCCAAATCAACACCATGACCCCTTCCTCCGGCCCCATCGGCATCCCCATCACCCTGACCGGCACCAGCTTCGGGCCCTTCAACGGCGCCAACACCCGCCTGCGCGTCGGCGGCTCGACTGCGCCGATCAGCGTCTGGAACGATACCACCATCTCAGCCACCATCCCGGGCGTGGCCCCCGGACCTCAGCCGCTGGTGCTCGAGCGCGCCACCGCCGACGGCGGGCTGATGACCTCCGAGGTCCTCACCTTCAACGTCAACCTGCCCACGCCTTCTTCCATCACGCCGTCCTCGGGTCCCATCGGCATCGCGGTCACCGTCAACGGCGTGGGCTTCGGGCCCTTTAGCGGCGTCAATACCCGCTTGCTCATCGGAGGCGCGACTGCCGCCATTAGTGTCTGGAACGACACCAAGATCGTCGCCACCGTGCCGGGGATCCTCACCCCTGGTCCCAAGAGCGTCGTCGTCTTGCGGCTGACTTCTGGCGGAGGCGTGGCCGAGAGCGCGCCGCTTTCCTTCCAGGTGGCCGGGCTCTTCATCGCCGCCTTCAGCCCCTCCACCGGTCCCATCGGCATCCCGTTCACTCTGAATGGCACCGACTTCGGAACCTACAACGGCGTCAACACCCGGGTCAAGTTCGGCGAGGCCTTGGCGCCCATCAGCGTCTGGAACGACACCACCATCCAAGGCACCGTGCCCGGCGTCGCGGCCGGCACCTACACCGTCACCGTCGAGCGCCAGAGCGGCGCCAACGTCTCGGCGGCGGCGGCGGCCTTCACCGTGCTCCTGCCGCAGGCCCAGGCCATCGCCCCTTCCACCGGCCCCATCGGCATCGCGCTGACCGTCACCGGCACGGCCTTCGGCTCTTTTGCAGGAACCTACACCAATCTCTTGATCGGCGGAACGACCGCGCCCATCAGCGTCTGGAACGACGCGACGATCGTGGCCACGGTGCCCGGCAGCCTGACGCCGGGCGTCAAAGAAGTCATCGTCCGCCGCCAGACCGCCGATGGGGGCGTGGCCGACAGCGCGCCCTTGTCCTTCGAGGCCACGGCCTTGGCCATCGGGAGCTTGAACCCTTCCACCGGCCCCATCGGCATCCCCTTCTCGATCACGGGCTCAGGCTTCGGGCCTTTTAACGGCACCAATACCCGGGTCAAGTTCGGCTTGATCCCTGCACCCATCAGCGTCTGGAACGATAGCACGATCGCAGGCACCGTGCCGGGCCTGGCGCCCGGTGACTACGCCGTCGTCATCGAGCGCGAGCAGGCCGGCCAGGTCTCGGCCAGCCTGGCTTCGACCTTCACGGTGGTCTTGCCGCAGGTCTTCACGCTGACGCCGTCCTCGGCGCCCATCGGCGCGCCCTTCACGCTGACCGGCGCGGGTTTCGGCCCTTTTGCCGGGACCTACACCCAGGTCTTGATCGGCGGCCTAGCCGCGCCGGTCAGCGTCTGGAATGACGCGACGATCTCAGGCACCGTGCCCGCCGCCTTGTCGGCCGGCGACATGTCCCTCGTGGTACGGCGCACGACCTCTGGCGGCGGCTTGGCCGAGAGCCCCGAGCAGGCCTTTGCCGTCGTCGTCCCCTTCATCGAGGCGCTGTCGCCTGCCATGGGCCAAGCGGGCACGGCCTTCGAGCTGACGGGCCGCGGCTTCGGGCCTTACGCCGGGACCCAGACCCGCGTACTCGTCGGCGGCCTGAGCGCGTCGCTTTCGATCTGGAATGATGTCCTAATCCGCGGCATCATCCCCGATGCTTTGTCCAACGGAACCTACACGATCGTGGCCCAGCGCTTGCCGCCCGGAGGCGGCGTGGAGAGCAACGAAGTCGCTTTCACCGTGGGCACGCCGCCCAATCAAGGGGTCTTGGGCTTGAGCGGTATTTCGCCCGCATCGCGCACCATCGTGCACCCGGGCTGGTACTACGAGGCCGGGCTGAAGCTCCCTTCCGCCGAGGGCGGCAAGGTGGAAGCGCCCAGCCGGGCCTCCGTGGTGGTGCCGGCCAATTCCCTGGATCAGGACTTGGATATCAGCATCCTGCGCGGCAGGAAGGGCACGGCCGATCAGCAGGCGCGAGATGGAGCGCAGACGGCCGGCCGCCTGGGCAGCGTGGGCGAAGCCGTCGAGTTCGGCCCCGAGGGCGCGCGCTTCACGGTGCCGGTCACCATCGAACTGCCTTATGATCCCGGCGCCGTGCCGCCCGGCAAGGAGCGCGAGGTCGCCGTGCACTACTGGGACCCGGCGGCCAAGACTTGGCTGGCTTTGCCCAGCGAGCTGGACCTTCTGCGCAAGCGCGTGCGGGCGCGCACCGACCATTTCTCGCTGTACCAGCCGCTGGTGCCGGGCGTCCTGGCCGCTGCGCCGGCGGCGGGCGGGACGGCGTTCGGCTACGTCGACGTGTATGCCTTCCCGAACCCGGCGCGCGGCGGGCAGCAGCCGGTCGTGCGCGTGCAGGTGGGCGTGGCGGACGTCGTCGAGGTCAGGTATTACGACGTGTCGGGGCGGTTGGTCAGGAGCGCCAGCTTGACGAGTCCTAAGGCGGTCGATGACGGCAACGGCAAGGGCAATCAGTGGACCTATGACGATACCTGGGATACGGGGGGCGTGGCGTCGGGGGTTTATGTTTATGCGGTGACGGCGAAGAAGGGCGGGTTCGGGGATATTAGAAAGACCGGAAGAGTGGCGGTGATCAAGTGAACGGCCAGAACGGCTCTCTAACGGATCGGCGCCGCGGGGCGCCGTACTTCGCGGCTTCGCCGCGAAGTTTTATTCTCGGGCTCACTTTTCTAGTCGGGCTCATTTCTCCGGTTTTAGCGCAGGAGAGTGCGGCCTTCCTCCGGTTGGGAGTAGGGGCTCGGGCGCTCGGTATGGGCGGGGCTTATACGGCGGTCGCTGACGACGTGAACGCTTTGTCTTGGAACCCGGCGGGCTTATCCAGGCTTTCCAAGCGCGAGCTTGGCTTTATGCACGCCGAGTTGGTAGCCGGCGCGCGCTACGACGTCGTGGGCTACGCCCATCCGCTGGGCTTCGGAACTTTGGCGGGGGGAGCGGCTTATCTGACGCAGGGCACCATCGAAGGGCGAGACGCGGCGGGGCGGCTGACGGGCGGCTTCTCGGCCCACGACTCGGCGCTGACCCTTGGCTACGCGGCCAAGGTCCAGGACATGCGCCTCGGCGCGACGATGAAGGTCCTGCAGAGCCGGATCGCCGATGTCTCGGCGCAGACGGCGGCTTTCGACCTGGGCGCGCAGTATGAGCTGGCCAGCTTCGGGCCCGGGAAACCGATGCTGGGGCTCTCGGTTCTAAACGTCGGCCCGGGCCTGAAATTCCAGCAGCAGCGCAGCCCCTTGCCTTTGACCGTCGGCGCCGGCTTGGGCTACCGCCTGCCGCCTGGGATGATCGTCGCCTTGGACGTCAAGAACCACCCCAACGCCAAGGACACCGAGGTCAGCGTGGGCACCGAGTACGCCCTGCTCTCGGGCTTCGCCATACGCGCCGGCTACGGCTCGGCGCGGGCGGCTTCCGCCGCTCAAGGCGCGGCCACGGCGCTCAACGGATTTTCCGCCGGCTTCGGGCTCAAGACGCTGGGCTATACCCTCGACTACTCGATCACGCCCTTCGGCGAGTTGGGCAATGCCCAGAGGTTATCGCTTGGAGCCCGGTTCTAAGTCGGGCGCCGGGCGTTGGGCCCAAGCGGCCCTCCTGGCGCTGCTCGTCGTCGGCGCATACCGTCTTCGGCGCCAGGCGCCGCCGGTGCCTCCGTCCGTCTCCGTCGCGCCGGTTCTCTTCGAGGACGTCTCCCAGCGTGCCGGCATCGACTTCAAGCACTTCCAAGGCCGGCGCTCCTCCTTGCTGCCCGAGGACATGGGCTCCGGCGCCTGCTGGGGCGACGTCGACGGCGACGGCCGCTTGGATCTTTATCTCGTCAACGCCGCGCCCTTGGATCCCAAGAAAGCCGACCCCGGCTCGCGCCCGCGCAACGCCCTCTACCGCAACCGCGGCGACGGGACCTTCGAGGATATCACCGAGAAGACCGGCGTCGGCGGCCGCGGCTTGGGCATGGGCTGCGTCTTCGCCGACCTCGCCAACGCCGGCCGGCCCGACCTCCTGGTCACCGGCTACGAGGGCAGCATCCTCTATCGCAATGACGGAGGTCTTCGCTTCACCGAGATCACCAAGGAGGCCGGCCTTTCCGACGCCCGCTGGTCGGCCGGGGCCTGCCTCGCCGATTACGACGACGACGGCAAGCTCGACGTCTATATCCCGCGCTACGTCGGCTTCGACATGAAGGCCTTGCCCAAGCGCGCCTCCGCCCAGCGCGCCGGCTACAGCATCCCGGTCACCATCAGCCCCTTCGCCTACCCCGCCGTGGGCAACAGCCTCTACCATAACGAGGGCGCCCGGCGCTTCAAAGACGCCACGAAGCAGGCGGGCGTCGCGGCCACCGACCGCAAAGGCATGCAGTGCCTCTTCGCCGACTTGGACGACGACGGCCGGCCCGACCTCTACGTCGCCGACGACGTCAGCCCCGACGCGCTCTTCCGCAACGAAGGCGGCGGCAAGTTCCAAGACGCCACCTACGAGGCTTGGCTCGGCGACGTCAAAAGCTCCATGGGCGCCGGGCTAGGCGACTTCGACGGCGACGGCGATTTCGACCTCGTCGTCACCCAATGGATCGCTCATGAGAAGAGCCTCTACATCAACCTCTTGCGCGAGCGCAAGGGCAAGGACCGTCCGGGCAAGCGCCTGCATTTCGCCGACGGCAACGCCCCTTCCGGCCTGGGCGAGGCCACGCTCGATTACGTCGGCTGGGGGACGGCGTTCCTGGACTACGACAACGACGGCCGCCAGGACATCCTGATCGTCAACGGCTCGACCTTCGAGGATAGGCAAGCCCCCGAGCGGCTCGTGGCGCAGCGGATGCAGCTGTTCCACAATAGCGGCGACGGCACTTTTAAAGACGTTTCCGCGCGGGCGGGACCGGCCTTCCAGACGCCGCTCAACGCCCGCGGCGCGGCCGTCGCGGATTTCGACGGCGACGGGCGCCTCGACGTCGCCGTCAACGTCAACGGCGGCCCGGCCCTGCTGCTGCGCGGCGCCGTATCCAACGCCAACCATTGGCTGGACGTCCTGCCCCGCGGGACCAAGGGCAACCGGGACGGCGTGGGCGTTCGCGTGACCGTCGAAGCGGGGGGGCGGCGGCAGACCTGCCTGGCGGCCTCCGGCGGCAGCTACCTGTCGGGCCACGGCCCCGGCTGCCATTTCGGCTTGGGGGCCGCCGGGAAGGCCGAGCTCATCGAGGTCGCTTGGCCCTCAGGCGCGCGCCGCGCGCTGCGCGATCAGGCCGTCGACCGGCGGCTGCTGGTCGACGAGCCGTAATCTCATCTGCGCCCCAGATGGGCATGGCGGGAGCCTGAGCCAGAGGTTATCATCTAGCGATGACCCCCCGCCGGGACCCGCAAGGAGGTGCGCACCGTGGCTAATCTCCGTTTGCAGCTGGACCTGACCATGTCGCCCTTGTTCCTCAAGTCCGTCTTCGTCGGGGCGCTTTTGGCCCTTCTGGCGCCGGAATTGGGCTCCGAGAACGTCACCCTCACGACCTATTATCCCGCGCCCTCCGGCGTCTACGCCAAGATGATCACGACCGACAACACCTTCTTGGCTCGCGACGGCGGGGCGGCAAGCAAGGTCGGCATCGGCACGGCCCTGCCGCTGTCGAAGCTCTCGGTCAACGGAGGCACGGCGCTGGGCGCCTACTCCACGGCCAACGCGGCGCCGGCCACCGGCCTGATCGTCAGCGGCTTCGTGGGGGTGGGCACGCCCGCCCCGTCCGTCCAGCTCGAAGTCACGCCTTCCAACCCCGCGAACGTCGCCTTTCAGGTGAACGGGACGGCCGTCTTCACCCGCAACCTCCAGTTGAACGGGGGCGGCTGCTCCTTGAACACGATCAACGCCAACGGCATCACGCCCGTCTGCGCCGGCGCGAACTACGCCACTTTCATGCCCGGGCTCTATATGAACAACTTCACGGCGTACGACGATCGCGGCGGCTTCGCGGTCACCCAGATCGGCGCCGGTACGACCATCACCATCAACAACAACGTCAATTACTATTGCTGCCCTCGGATATGAGACGCCTGCTCCTCCTCGCCGCGCTGTCGACGACGGCGCTCCCGCTTCGGGCCGGCCCCGCTCAAGCGCCTTCCTCCTCCGCCGTGGCCGCCGAGGACCAGCGGCTCTACGCGCGCTGCGCGAAGCGGCCGGTCGACGCCGACGCCTGGCTCGACGACGCGTCGGCGCGCAAGGACCTGAGCGCGCTTTCGGCGGGCGAGGCCCAGGACCTGCTTCACTATAGCGCTTGCCGGACCTTGAGCGGGGCCTCCGGCGGCTGCGACCGGCTGCAGGGCCTGGGCGGCCCGCTCGAAGGCGCCGCCGCTTTCTGCCGCTCCTTCGAGGCCAGCGCCCGGATGGTCCTGCTCATGTCTCGCGGCGGCGGCGACGCCGACGCCGCCTGCCGCTCCATGTTCGGGTCTGAAGGCAAGGACAGCGCTTCGGTCGACCGCGGCTGCGTCGCCTTGCTGTCGGCCGTGCGCGCCGGCGACCCCCTGGCCTCTTGCCCGGCCCTCGAGAAGGAGAAGCTCTTCGCCCCCGGAGAATCGTGCCGGGATGTGCTGGCGTTCTGGTCCGGCAAGCCGGCGGCCTGCGACTCGCTCAAGGACCCCGGGAACAAGCGCGAGTGCAAGGAGCTGGCCTCCTTGGCGGCGGGCCTGCGGACTCCCAAGCTCTGCGCCGCGTCGCCGGTCTGCCAAGCCCTGACGGCCAAGGCGCCGGCGTCCTGCGCCGCCTTGGCCCGCGCCTTCTCGGCCGGCCTTTGCGCCCGGGCCGACAAGGCCGCGGGCGCGCGCCTCCAAGCGGACGGGGCGCAGCGCAAGGCCGAGGCGCAGAAAGCCCGCCTGCAGGCCGAACAGCTCCGGCGAGAGACCTCCCAGAAGGAGGTCGAGGCCAAAGACAGGCTGGAGGCGGCCAAGCAGGCGGAGGCCAAAGCGAAGGTCTCGGCCAAGGCCCAGGCCGAGGCCGCCAGGCTGCGCTTCAGCACGGGCCAATCGATGCAGGCGATGCCCGATGACGTCAAAGAGAACATCAAGAGGCTGGAGAAAGGGCTGCCGCCCTTGCCCGCGCCTATCCGTGGAGGAAGCGATGCCCAGCCCCAAAAGCAGTGAAGCGACATTCGAATGCGACGAGCGGGTCTATCCGCTGGAAGCCGTCCAGAACGCCGTCTACACTTTCACCGACCGCGCCTTCGTGCGCGTCGAGCCCTCCGCGCCGGGCAAGCTGAAGGTCGTGATGACCTTCAAGTCGGCGACGGACCCTAAGGACCACGGCGCCTTGAAAGGCGAGTTCGACAACGAGCTCATCCACCAGGCTCTGCGCCTGCGCGTCTCAGACGCCAACCGCAAGATCCGCGAGTTCATCGTCACCAAGGCCCTCGTGTCGGCCCAGCCGGCCGTGCTCGTGGCGGCCGCCGTCCCGGCTCCGGCCGCTCCCGCCGCCGAGGACTGCCCGGATTGCGCCGCTCCCGGGACTCCCGCGGCCGGCGCGCCCGCGCCCATCGACGAAGCCCTGGAGAAGGAGATCGACCGGCTCCTGGCCGAGATCGAGAAAGGCGACGGCGCCGCCGACCCCTTGGGCGTCAGCGTCCCATGGGAGGAGAAGTTCGCTCCTAAAGCGAAGGCCGGCCTCAAGGCGAAAGGCAAGTCCAAGGGGAAGGTTCCTTGAGCGCGCCGCCCGCCGCCGAGCCGCTCACCCTCGATCCCGTAAAGACCGGCCCCTTCCGCTTCCGCCAGGTCGCCGGCAAGACCCTGATCACCAACGACCTGGGGCGCCACCATCTGCTCACGGACCGGCAGTTCTCGGACTTCGTCGCGGGCAAGCTTTCGGCCGGCACGCCGCTGCACGCCCAGCTCGTCGAGGGCGGCTTCATCCGCGACCAGATGGACTTCGACGCCCTGGCCGGGCTTTGGGCCCGCCGCCACAAGTTCTTATGGCAGGGACCGGCCCTGCATGTCGTGGTGGTCACGCTGCGCTGCAACCACCGCTGCCTTTATTGCCATGCCAGCGCCTTGAAGATGGACGACGCCTCCACCGACATGACCGAAGAGACCGCCCGCGACGTCGTCGACCGCATCTTCGAGAGCCCCAGCCCGGCGATCACCATCGAGTTCCAGGGCGGCGAGCCGCTGGCGAACTGGCCCGTGGTCAAGTCCATCGTGGAATACGCCCAGCTCAAGAACAAGACCGCGGGCAAGAGCCTCTGGCTCAACCTCGTCACCAACCTCAGCCTGATGGATGAGGAGAAGCTCGACTGGCTTCTGGCCCGCGGCGTCAACTTCTGCACCTCGCTCGACGGGCCGGCCGAAGTCCATGACCGCAACCGGCCTTGGAGCGGCGGCGCCAGCCACGACGTCACGGTGAAGTGGTTCAAGGCCATCAACGAGCGCACCAAGCGCAAGACCTTCCGGGTCGACGCCCTTTTGACGGTGACCCGGCTGTCTTTGGGGAAGCCGCGCGAGATCGTCGATCATTACGCCGAGATCGGCGCTCGCGGCCTCTTCCTGCGGCCGCTGAACCCTTACGGGATGGCGGTGGCCACCTGGAACAAGATCGGCTACAGCCCCGAGGAGTTCCTGGGATTCTATAAGACGGCTTTAGACCGCATCCTAGAGCTCAACCGCAGTCGCACCTTGAAGCGGCCTTTTCCTGAGCAGACGGCGCGGCTTTATCTGGCCAAGATCATGAGCGACGACGACCCCAACTACCTGGACCTCCGCTCCCCTTGCGGCGCCGGCATCGGCCAGATGGCGTACAACTTCGACGGTTCGGTCTACACCTGCGACGAGGGACGCATGCTCAGCCGGATGGGCGACGACACCTTCCGTATCGGCCGCGCTGGAGAAGGGTCCTACTCGGATACAGTGGGGCATGCCTCCGTGCGCGCCTTGGTCGTGGCTTCGACGCTGGACAACCAGCCCGAATGCTCGCGCTGCGCCTATAAGCCTTATTGCGGGACCTGCCCGGTGCAATGCTACAAGGAGCAGGGCGACATCATGGGCCGGATGCCGACCAACTCGCGGTGCAAGATCAGCAAGGGCGTCCTGGACCTGCTCTTCGAGCGTCTTGAAGACAAGCGCAACGAGCGGATCTTCCGGTCTTGGCTGAAGAAGAAGAAGGGCGACGAAATCGAAGCGCTTTACCAGCGCACCTGAGAGGAGAGAGCTGTGGACAAGGACAAGGATAAAGCAGAAGGTTCCGCCGAGGAAGGCATCCTCCCCAAGGTCGCCAGGGACCTGTCCCGGTTCTTGACCAGCGAGGAAGGCAAGATCCTCAAGAAGGACGTGGTCCAGGCCGCCATCGTGCTGGGCGTCATCGGGGCGGCGATCATGAAGGCCGACGACGTGCTGGCGCAGACCGCCCACACCAACGCCCTGCACAACTCCGGCGCCGGCAGCAGCCACATCAGCCACAGCTCGCATGCCAGCCACGCCTCTCATGGCTCGCACGGCAGCCACGGCTCTCACGGCTCGCACGGCAGCCACGGCTCGCACGGCTCCCACGGCTCCCACGGTTCGCACGGCAGCCACGGCTCTCACGGCTCGCACGGTTCGCACGGCAGCCACGGCTCGCACGGCTCCCATTCCTCCCACGGTTCGCACGGGTCGCATGGCAGCCACGGGCAATGGTGAGGCCGTCGCCCCACGGCGCGCCGGGCTGATCCGCCTGGCGCGCCTGGCCGCGGCGGCCGCCTCGGCGCGCGTTTGCGTACGCTGCCGGCCCTCTTCTGAAGCGCTCTCGGGCCGCTGGCGGGCTCTTCCCGGCGGAGGCCGGGCCTTGGAGCTGGCCGTCCCGCCGAGCCTGCTTGAGGCCGCCGCCGGCCCCGGCCTGGGCGCCCAGGTGTCGGCGGCGCTGGCCGAGGCCGGGCCGGGTCCGGCCTACCCCGCCCTTGCGGACGTCGCTCCCGCCAAGGTCCTGCTCTTCCGCAGCCTCTTGGAGGCTCCGGGCAAGGAAGGGGCCGAGCGTCTCAATCAGGGCACCCTTTATCTGGCCTCGGCCCTGCGCGGCGCCGGCGTCGCCGTCGTGCTCTCCGACGCCAAGGTCTCGCGCTTCGCTCGCGACCCCCAAGAGCGCAGGACGCTGGGGCGCCTTCTGGAAGAGCACCCCGACCTGGGCCTGGTCGCCATCGGCCTCTACGACGCCTATTTCGAGGAGGCCGCCGTCCTCGTGGACTTCCTGCGCGCGCGTCTGCGCGCCCGCCTGGCCGTCGGCGCGCTCATGCCCACCCGGGACCCGGAGGCCGCCTTGGTCCATCTGCCGGGCGTCGACTTGGTCGGCCGGGGCGCCGGCGAGGACCTGCTGCCTCGCTTGGCCTTGCTGGCCGCGGCCTGCCCGCCGGGGCCGCTGGACGATGCCGCCTTGGGAGGGCTGCTCGCCTTGGACGGCGTCCTGGCCGCCGACGGCGGCGACGCCGTCGTTTGGGCGGGCGCCGAGACGGTGCTGCGCGCCCCGGACCTCGATTCCTGCACGCTGGACTTCTCCTTCATGGAGCGCCGTGACGCCGAGTCCGGGCCGGCCCTATGCCTTTCCCGCGGCTGCGCCAGCGCCTGCCATTTCTGCACCTCCCCGGACCAGGGGCGCTTCCAAGGCAAGAGCGCCCTGGAGGTCGGCCGGGTGCTGTCCGCCTATGGCCGCCGTCTCAAGGAGCTCTACGGCTCCTGGAGCGCGGTGCCGGCGGCGGCTTTCGGGATCGGGTTCTACGACGACGATTTCCTGGCCGACGGCGCGCGCGCGAAGGCCGTCCTCGAAGTCGTGCGCCGCTCCCCTTTCCACCTGCGCTTCCTCCAGGCCAGCATCCGCGCCTGCTTCCGCCGCGGCCCCGGCGGGAGGCTCGTCGGCCTCGACGAAGGCCTCCTCGATGCGCTCTCGCCCGAGCTCTTCCTGCCGAAGCTCGGCCGCGGAGCGCTCTCCGAGGACCCTCAGCTCTATCTGGGCACCGAGAGCTTCTGCGACGCGGAGCTGGCGCGCCTGGGCAAGGGCTATGGAGCCGCCGAGGTCGAGACGGCGGTGCGCGCTCTCTCGGGGCGCGGGCTGCGCCAGGCGCATCACTTCATCGCCGCCAATGCCCGCACCCGTCCCGAGGACGTGCTCGAGAGCCTGGCGCGCATCGCGCGGCTGCGCGAAGAGTGCGGCCCGGCTTTCGGCCTGCTCGAACCGGTCATCCCTCATCTGGTGTCATTTCCGGGGACGGCCAGCCTGCGGGCGCTGCAGCGCGAGGCGCTGGACGGCCAGGTCGAGCGCCGCGGCCTGCTGGCGATCGCCGGATTCCCGGAATTCGACTATCCCCTGACCGAGCGCGACGTGCCGGCCGACGGCGACGTCGCCGCTTGGGTCGAGCGTTTGGCCCGCAAGGGCCCGGGCGTGGATTGGGGCGCCGAGCTGGAAGGCCTGCTCTTCGAATGGCTGTTGACCAGCGAGCGGCTGAGCGCGCGCGGGGTTGAGCCGGAGCGCGCGGCCCGGCTGCGGCGCGCCGTCGACGCGCAGGCGCGTTTCGCGCAGGCGGCCGCGTGAGCGCGGGCCAAGGCCTGAAGGCCAACCTCCAGCTCTTCACCACCCGGCGCTGCCAGCTGCGCTGCCGCTATTGCCCCATCCTCAAGGGGGAGTCGGTGATGCCGCTGTCGACCGCGCTCAAGGGCGCCGACCTCCTCTTGGGCCATCGCTCGCCGCGCCTGCGCCTGGATTTCGGAGGCGGCGAGCCCCTGCTCAACTTCGAAGTCGTCTCCGAGGTCTCGGATTACGCCGCGCGCCGCGCGAGGGCGCTGGGCAAGGACCTGGGCTTCTACATGGTCACCAACGGCGTCCTGCTCGACGACGCCGTCCTGGACTGGGCGGCGCGCCGCGGGGTCCTGCTGGAGCTCAGCATGGACGGAGCCAGGCCGGACCATAACCGCTTCAAAGCCGCCTACGACCGCGGCCTGGACCCCTACGCGGCCACGCGCGCGGCCGTCGAGCGCGCGCTGCGCGCCGGCGCGCCGCATTTCGTCATCATGGTGGCCAGCCCGGCCAACGCGCGGCGCCTGGCGGAGAACTTCGAGCATCTTTTCGAGCTCGGCGTGCGGCACATGGACCTGAGCTACGCCATCGGAGCGTCGTGGTCCGAGGAAGACCAGGCGGTCTTCTTCGAGCAGGTCGAGCGCGTGCTGACCCGCCATGCCCGGGCTTTGGAGGAAGGCTCCGTCCAGCTGGGCAACGCCCGCGCGCGCCTGGAGCCGACGGTGCTCAACAGCGAGCTGATGGTCGACCCGGACGGCTCCTTGCACCAGATGAGCGAGTGGATGTTCGAGACGACCCCAGCCACGGGGACGGTCCCTTTCCCGGTGGGGAGCCTGGATACGGTCAAGGACATCAACGCCTTGCGCTGGAGCCGCTTCCACTCGTATTACACCCTCGTGCGCCTCTACGAAGGCCGGCCCGAGGTCCGCGCCGCCCTGCTCAACAACATCTCCTTCGGCCTGAGGGTGGGGCGCTTCTTCCGCGCGGCCGCCGGACGGCTGGGGAAGGTCCCGGCATGAAGTCCTTGCAGGCGGCGCTGGCGCGCGCCGAGGAAGCAGTGCGGGCCGTCTCCGAGGACGACGGCCGGGCGGCTCGCCGGACGCTGGCGGCGCTCGACGCGGCCCTCTTCGAGTCCCTGCGCCGCGCCGAGTCGGCCCCCGACGGCTCCGCGGCCGCCGCTCGGCGCGCCGAGCTCTCCGGCTGGGCTTTCTACCGCCGCCGCCTCCTGGGGCGCCTCGTGCGCGGCGGCTTGCGTCCGCGCGCCGACCATCTGCGCGCGCTCTTCTCCGGCTCGGGCAGCGACCGCCTGATCCTGCTCGTCACCCATGCCTGCCAGCTCCGCTGCGCCTACTGCCGCGTGCGCAAGTACGGCGCCACGATGGGCCCGGAGACCGCGGAAGCGGGCGTGCGCTGGCTGATGGGGTCCTTGCGGCGCGACGTCGAGCTGCAATTCTTCGGCGGCGAGCCGCTGT
The DNA here is from genome assembly GCA_964510095.1 of uncultured Elusimicrobia bacterium. Classification (GTDB taxonomy): domain Bacteria; phylum Elusimicrobiota; class Elusimicrobia; order UBA1565; family UBA9628; genus JBBTLF01. Next base: position 90,993 of record CAZEAE010000010.1, read on the forward strand.
TGGCCTTGAGCGTCGTGCGCCGCGCGACGCAGGCCGCGGAGTCGATGGCGCGCCGGGCGGGCAAGACCGTGCGCTTCCTGCTGACGACCAACGGGCTGGCTCTTGACGAGGCGGCCGTCTCCTTCCTGCGGGACCATCGCTTCACCGTCGAGGTCAGCTGCGACGGCACCATGAGCGCCCAGGACGCCCAGCGTCCGACGGCGCGGGGCTCGGGGTCGTGGACGCTCTTGAGCGCGGGCCTGGCGCGCCTGCGCCGGGCGGAGGTCCCTTATCAAGTCATCGCCGTGGTCCTGCCGCGGGACGCCGCGCGCGCCCATGAGCGAGTCGAGACCTTGGCGGCGCTGGGCCACCGCCGCATCCAGATCAACTACGCCCTCGGCCGTTATTGGACGCCGGGGCAGGCCGCCGCGCTCCGCCGTTCGATGTCCCGGGCCGCCGACTGCGCCCGGCGGCTCGGGGTGGAATTAGTCAACCTCACCCAGAAGCGCCGCGAGCCCGTCGTGCTCAACAGCGAGCTGACGGTCGATTGCGACGGCACGGTCTTCCGGGAGACGGGCGTCTGCCTGGAGGAGGACTTCCAGGAGATGAAGGAGCGGTTCTCGGTGGGCGACGTCCGCCGGGCCGCCTTGTTCGAGACCTATGGCGCCACCCCTTTCGACAACTTCGCCGTCCTCGCCGGGGCCTACGGGACGGGACCGCTGCGCCGCACCCTGCTCAGCAACCTCGAGATCGGACGTGCCTTCGCGGGGGCGCGGTGAAGGTCCTGCTGCTCAATCCCACCAACCCGGAGCCGCCTCCGGCGTATTTCGGCCCGCCTTACGGCCTGTCGCTGCTGGGCGCCATCCTCAAGGCGCGCGGCGTCGTCGTGGTCGGCCGGGATTATGACCGCGTCCCGGCGGAGAGCATGTCGACCGCCGCGGCCGCCCTGGCGCGCGCGGAGCGTCCGGACCTGGTCGGAGTGTCCTGCCAGAGCTCCAACCGAGGCGCCGCGGCCGCCTTGGTCCGGCGCCTCAAAGAGGCGGTCCCCGGGCTGCGGGTCGTCGTCGGCGGCCCTTTCGCCACCACGGACCCCGAGCTGGTCCTGCGCCGCACCGGGGCCGATTGGGCCGCCGTCGGAGACGGCGAGCGGACGCTCCCCGAGCTGGTGGACGCCCTGGCCGCCGGCGGCGACGCGCGCGCCGTGGCCGGCCTGGCCTGGCTCGAGGGCGGGACGCTGCGCCGCGCGCCCGAGCGGGAGGCTTTTTGCGACCTCGACTCGCTGCCCCGGCCCGATTTCGAGCTGTTCGACGCCGGGGCGAACCTGAAGCGCTTCCGCAGCCCGCGCGCCGAGGCTTTGGCCGGGGCCGCGGGCAAGGACGGCCGCCGCACGCTGGCCATGCAGAGCGCGCTGCTGGTCCTGAGCTCGCGCGGCTGCGTCTACCGCTGCGTGTTCTGCCCCATGAGCACCCAGCGCGGCGCGCCGCGGCTCCACTCGCCCGCGTATTTCGCCGGCATGGTGGCGGACCTGGCCCGGCGCTACGGCTGGCGCGACTTCGTCTTCGGCGACAACTTCTTCACGCGCGACCGCCAGCGCGTCCTGGAGATTTGCTCTCTTCTGCGCCGCCAGGCGCCCGGCATCGAATGGATCTGCATGACGCGGGCCGATGCCATGGATCCCTTGCTGGCCCAGGCGATGGCCGCCGCCGGCTGCCGGGAGATATCCTATGGCGTGGAATCGGGCTCGCCGAGGGTCCAGAAGGCCATCGGCAAGCGTCTGGACCTGTCCCGGGTGGCCTCGGCCTTCGCCGACACCTGCGAGGCGGGCATGAACGCGGTCTTGATGCTGATGGTGGGCAACCCCGGCGACGACCTGGAGTCGTCGCGCGAGACCGCGGACTTCCTGCGCGGCTTCGAGCCGGACCGCGTGCTCGTGCACACGACCAAGGTCTACCCGGGCACCGGGATCCACGCGCTGGCGGCCTCGGCCGGCGTGATCCCGCCGGGCTTCTACGACGGCGACGAGCACCGCGCCCCGGTCTACACGGCGGAGCGCACGGCGGCGCAGCTCGAGGAGATGAGGTCGCTATTGCCGCAACGGACCTTCTACCTGGAAACCCAGGCGGGCTGCGTCAACGGCTGCTGCGCCCTGCGTCGCCCGGGGGCGGCGGCCGAAAAGCCGTTCTCGGCGGCGCTGGCCCAGGCCGCCCTGCGCGCCGAGCGGGCCGTGCTGGGCGGCGGCGAGTCGCTGCTCTGCGACCGGCTGGACGGCGTCTACGACGACGCCGAGGCGCTGGGGCTGCACGACCTGGCGCTTTACACGACGGCCCGCCCGCTGGCCGACGAGCGCAAGGCCGCCCGGCTGCGGGAGCGCCGGGACCTGCGCAAGGTCGTCGTGCCCCTCTTCTCGCCCGACGCGGCCCGTCACGACGCGCGCGCGCGGGTGGCCGGGGCCTTGGTCCAGACGAAGCTCGGCCTGCGCCACTGGACGCGCCGCGGAGGCGAAGTCCTGGCTTGGCTGATCCCTTCGGAAGCGGACCTTCCCGGGCTGGCCGCTTGGGTGCGCCGTCTGGCCGCCGAAGGCGTGAGGGAAGCCGTTTTGATCCACCGCGAGCCGCCGCCCGGCTGGGGCGGGCTGCCGCTGGAGGATTGCCCGCGCCTGGAGCCTTTCGCCGACGCCGCGGCCGCTGCCGCCCGGGCCGCCGCCGCGGCGGGCCTGCCTTTCTCCGTGTTCGGCCTGCCGCCCTGCCTGTGGGACGGGCGGTCGGCGCCGCGCCATGAGGACCGCGCGCTCTACGACGAGGCTTCTTCGGGCGCGGGCCCAGCGGTCTCCTGCCGGACCCGGCGGCGGCCCCGCCTGGCCTTCGCCCCGGCTTGCGGCGCTTGCGCGCGGAAGGGCTCCTGCGACGGCCTTTGGGGCGACTATCTGGCCCGCCACGGTTCGGTGGAGCTCCATGCGGCCTGACCGCGCGACGAGCCTGCTGGTCCTGGTGACGCGCGACTGCCTCTTCCGCTGCGTCTCTTGCGCCATGCTCCGCGAGCCGCGCGCGATCTCGCCCGACACCTTGCGTCAAGGCGTCGAGCTGCTGCTGCGGGAGCCGGGCCCGCTGGAGCTGCAGTATTTCGGCGGCGAGCCGCTGCTCGAGTATGAGCTGGTGCGGCGCGGCGCCGTCGAGGCCGCGGCCCGGGCCCGCGCGCGGGGCCTGGCCCTGACGCAGGTCGTGACGACTTCGCTGGCTCCGCTGACGCCGCGGCGCGCGGGGGAGCTGGCCGCCCTCGGCGTGGAGTTCCTCGTGAGCCTCGATGGGGAGTTCTCCGTCCACGCCCGCCAGCGCCCCGCGCGCGCCGGCGATTACCCTTGGAGCACGCTCCTGGCCAATCTCGCCGGCTTGAGGCGCTCGGGGGCGCCTTACACGGTGAACATGCTGGCGCGGCCCGAATCGGCGGAGAAGCTGCCGGAAGGGGCGGCGTTCCTTTTGGACCAGGGCGTGAGGAGCTTCCAATTCGCCTACGCGCTGGGCGTCGAGTGGGGCCCGGAGCGCGCGGCCGCTTTCGAACGGTCCTTGGCGCGCGCCGACGCGCTTTGCGCGCGGGCGGGCGCCGACGTGCTCAACCGCCGCGGCGGGCCCGAGCCCGTCCTGCTCGACCCTCAGCTGGTGCTCGACGTCAGCGGCGAGCTTTCGGTGGGCTGCTGGACCGTCCTGGAGACGGTCTTCCCCGACCTGCGCCGGGCTTTCGCCCGCGGGCCGATCAGCGCCGCCAGCCGGCTCCCGGTCGAAGACCGCTCACCGGGCGCTCAGCTGGCGCGCCTGCTGGGCGCGGCGCGCTCGAAGTCCGACCGGCGGATCATGCTCGACAACGTGGAGCTGGGCCGCCGCATGGCGCGGTTCTGGGCCGTCCAGGAGGCGGCCCGTGCTTGAGACCAGGCTCGGCGAGCCCACCGACCGCAAGGCGCTCAGCCGACGCCTGGCCGCCTTGGGCTTGAACGGCGACCCCTGGGCCGGCGGCCGCTTGGGCGAGGTCTACCTGATGCTGACCATGGGCTGTAACCTGCGCTGCCGGGCCTGCTCCCTGTGGGGCGAGGGCGGAGCCTGCCACGACCGCGCCTATCTGCGCCAGACGTCGAAGCTCGCGCCGCTGCCCCGGCTGCTGGCCTTTCTGGACGAGGTCGCCGCGCGCGGCGCCCGGCAAGTGACGCTGACGGGCGGCGAGCCCTTGCTGAGCCGGCGCTGGGAGCCGCTGGCGCGCCGGCTCAAGGCGCTGGGCCTCAAGGCGGCCCTGACCACCAACGGCACCCTGCTGGAGCGCCACGCTTCGGACGTGGCCGGCCTCTTCGATCAGGTCAACGTCTCCGTGGCGACTCCGCCCGAGCTGCGCGGGGAGCTTCGCACCGGCCCGCCGGGGCACTGGGAGTCGATGATCGCAGGCCTCAGGGCGCTGGCCGCGCTGCGCCGCCGCTCCGGCGGCCGGCCGAAGCTGCGCCTGCTCTGCGAGGTCTTCGACGCCAACGCCGGGAGCTTGGAGCGGGTCATCGAGGGCTTGGAGCAGGAAGGCGCCTGCTTCGACGAGGTCTACATCCAGCACCTCATCTTCAACCGCCCGGAGACCTTGCGCGAGCAGGAGCGGGTGCTGGACGCGGAGTTCGGCCTGAAGGCCGGGCTCTGGCGCGGCTACGGCTACGCGCCGCGGCGGATGGATTTTCCCGCATTCGACGCGGCGCTCTCCGGCGTGCGGCGGCGCTGGCCGCAGGCCGTCTTCAGCGTGGACCTGCGCGGCGAGGCGGCCCTGCGGACCTACTACGAAGGCGACCGCCGCGCCATGGGTCGGCCCTGGTGCGACGGGCCCTGGTCGCAGGTCAACGTCCTGCCCAACGGATCGGTCTGGACCTGCCCCGACGTCATCCTCGGCAGCCTGGCCGAGCGCGGCTTCGATGAGATCTGGGACGGGGAGCCGGCGCGGGCCCTGCGCCGGCGCGTGTCCAAGCGCCTCTTGCCGGCCTGCCGGGGCTGCTTTTACTTCTACGGCGACGGGCATTTCCCGAGGAGGCTCCATGATGCGTGAGGGGATGCGCTCGGTGATGCTGATGACCACCTATGAATGCCAGCTGCGCTGCGGCTATTGCCAGGTGCGGCGCGGCCCGCGGCGGATGTCGGAGGAAACGGCGCGGCGCGGCGCGGACCTGCTGCTCTCCTCGCGCGCGCCGCGTCTGGTCTTGAACTTCTTCGGAGGCGAGCCCCTGCTGGCCTGGGACCTGGTGCGCCGCACTGCCCTCTACGCCCAGGCGCGCCGCGGCGGGCGGCCCTTGCGCGTCAACCTGACCACCAACGGGCTGCTCCTGGACCAGGGCAAGCTCGACTTCCTGAAAGGTCTCGACAGCCACGTGCATTTCAGCCTGGACGGGCATGCGCAGGCCAATTCCGCGCGCTTGCTCGGGACGGGCGCCGCCACCCAAGCCAAGCTGGAGGCGGCCTTGCGCCGTCTCGACGCTTCGGGCGTGCCTTATCACGTGAACGCCGTCGTCGACCCGGAGCGCGCGGACTTCTTCGACGCCGATCTCTTCTCATTGGAGGACCTGGGCGCCAAGCGCATCCAGTTCGGCTACCGGGTCGCCGCCCTCTGGAGCCCGAAGGCCGTCTGCGACCTGCTCCGGGCCTTGGACCGCTACGAGTCCTACGCGCGCGCCGAGCTGGTCAACCGCTTCTCGGACAGCGAGCCCGTCATGCTGAAGAACGAGATCTTGGTCGACATCGACGGCGGGCTCTATTGGGACGGGGCGGTCTTCCTGGAGGCGGCTTTGCCGGAGGTGCGCGGCGCCCTGCGCCTGGGCAGCCTCGACGACGGCCTCGACGTGGACCGGCTCGAGCCTTCTTCGCGGGAATCGTTCGACCGCTTGCTGGCCGCCTATCCGCCGGGCACGGCCGGCTCGCGCCTGATCCTCAACAACATCAAGCTCGGCTTGGCGCTGCAGCGGCGCTGGCCGGCACGCCGTCTATCGGAGGTTCTAACATGACACACTCAGGGGCGCCGTATTGGGCCAGCGATCAATACTACGAGCACCGCCAGCTCATCATGATGGTGACCAGGGGCTGTCAGCTCGACTGCGTCTATTGCGGCTTCGACCGGACGCGGCCGTCGATGTCGCCGGAGACCCTCCAGGCCACCATCGACCTCCTGATGACGGCGCGCGCTAAGGAGGTCAAGCTCCAACTCTTCGGCGGCGAGCCGCTGCTGCGCATGGACCTCGTGAGGCAAGCCCTGGATTACGGGACGGCCGCGGCGGCCAAGGCCGGCAAGACCATCGCGTTCATGGTCACGACCAACACCATGTCGTTGACCGACGAGCTGCGCGCCGAGCTCGACGCCCGCAAGGTGGTCTGGATCTTGAGCTTCGACGGCGGCGCCGACGCCCAGGACGAGCAGCGGCCCTTGCGGGCCGGCGGCTCCAATTACGGCTCCGCGCTGGAGCAGATCGTGCGCATCGCGAAGTCCGGCGCGCCCTATCTGGTCAACATGACCGTGAGCGCCGAGCGCGCGCATGTCGTGGGGGAGAACGCCTGGCTATTGTTCTCGGCGGGCGTGCACAGCCTCAGCGTCAGCTACCGCATGGGCGACCGCTGGCCGGCGGAGCCGGCCAAGGCTTACTTCGAGAGCCTGACCCGGTTCCTGCGCCGGGTGCGCCGCGAGGGGCTGGAGCTCTCCATGCTCAATGCCGTCGGGCGCGACGAGCCGAACATCATCAGCCCGATGCCCACCATCGATTGCGACGGGACGATCTATGTGGGCGCGCGCATGCCGTCTTTGGAGCGGCACATGCCGACGCTGGCGCCGGTGATGCGGCGCGGGAACGTGGCGGACATCAAGGACTTCGAGTCGATCCGCAGCAGCCGGGAGGCGGTCCAAAAGCTGGCCCTGGCGGCCGCGCGGGGCACGCCCGACGAGGGGCCGCTGCTGGATGCCTTTCGGATGGGCAAGAGGTCGCAGACCTTCTTCGACCGCATGGTCGACCTCGGCATGCTCAAAGCGCAAGGGCGGCGTCCCCCCGGGGAGGCCGTCCTTGCCTGAGCGGCGGTCCCTGCTGTTGATGGCGTCGCGGCGCTGCGGCTTGGAGTGCGCCTATTGCCCGGTGGTGCGCGCCGGGCCGCAGATGTCCCTGGCCGTCGCCCGCAAGGCGGTGGACTGGCTGATGACCTCGCGCGCCGCGTCGCTCGAGCTGGGCTTCATGGGCGGCGAGCCCTTGTCGCGCCTGCCGTGGCTGGAGAAGGTGGCCGCCTACGCCCGCGCGCGCGCCGGCGGGCGCGACCTGGCCTTGTTCGTGGCCACCAACGGCCTGACGCTGGGCGCCCCGGCGCTGGCTTGGCTGCGCGCGCAGAACGCCGGGGTCCTGCTGGCCTTGGACGGCGGGTGGGAGCATTCCGCCGCGCGCTTCGGCGCGGACCGCGCGGCCTTCAGGCAGGCGACCGGCGCCATCGCGAAGCTCTCCGCCGCCGGCGTCGACGCCACGGTCAACTGCGTCATCGGTCCGGGGGAGGTCGAAAGCCTGCCGGCGCGGCTCGACGCCCTGGCCGCCCTCGGAGCGCGGCGCGTGCAGGTCGGCTACCAGGCGGGCGTCTTCTGGCCTCCGGCCGCGGCGGACGCCTTCGCCCGGGCCCTGACGGCGGCGGCGCGCCGGCCGCGCCCCGAGCTGATGAACCTGCGCAGCGAGGCCGAGCCGATGCTGCTCAAGAACGGCGTCATCGTCGACGAGAAAGGCGAGGCTTGGCTCGATAATGCCCTGTTCCTGGAGAAAGCCTTCCCCTCGCTGCGCCGTTCGCACGGCCTGGGGCCGCTGGCCGGCCTGCCCCCGCGCGACGAGGCCACCGTGGCCCCGCGCTCGGTGCTGGCGCGCGCCTCCGCCGTGTTCTCGCCGGGCGGGGAGGAAGGCCGGACCTGGCTCAACAACGTGGCCTTGGGCCAGCGGGCGGCGCGCGCGCTGGCGGGGGTCTTCGACCCGCGCGACGGCGCCGAGGACGCGGCGGTGCGCCGCGGCGTGGTGGAAGCGGGCTTGGCGGCGCAAGACGTCTTCCTCAAGAAGAGCATGCCTTGGCTCGACCGGCTTTTTCTTTTCGTCAGGGGAGGCTGCGACGCCGACTGCCTCTTCTGCAAGCACAAGCCCGAGGAGGGCTTCCAATCCTTGGCCGAGCTAGACGCCATCCTCCGCGAGAACGCGCTGGTCAAGCGCCGGCGGATCGCCTTGGTGGGCAACGAGCCTCTGGCCCACCCGCAGATCGCGCCGTTGATCGCGCTTTGCCGCAGGCACGGGTTCAAGGAGGTCGAGGTGATGACCTCCGGGATGCGCCTGGAAGCCCTGGCTCCGGCGCTGGCGCCCGGGGTGGATTCCTACGCCGTGGCCCTGCACGGCTCGCGCGCGGAGGTCCATGACGCGGTGACCCGTGCGCCCGGGAGCTTCGCCCTCGTGCGGCGCGGCATAGCCGCCGCGCGCGCCGCCGGCGCGCGGGTGTTCGTGCACGCCAACGCCTGCCGGGTGAACCTCGACGACCTTCCGGACTTGGAGGCCATGGCGCGCGCCGAGGGCTGGCCGTTCTCGATCCACCCCCTGCGTCCCAAGGACCCCGACGGCATGAACGTCTCCTATGAGACCGCGGCGCCGGGCTACGGCGAGCTGAGCAAGGCCTTGTCGGGCCGGACCGCCGCGCTGACGGGCTTTCCGGCCTGCGTGGCCCTGAAGGTCCAGGACCGCGCCTCCTGCCCGGGTGAAGACGTGGCTGATTCGCTGAAGCTCTACCTTCTGCACCAGGCCTTCATCAAGCCCGAAGGCTGCGCCGGCTGTCCGGAGCGGGAGCATTGCGTCGGGACCTTCGAGGCCCACGTGCGCAAGCGGCCGGCCGAGCTGAGGGAGCTCTGCCGCCCATGAAGACCCCGGCTCCGGGCTTCCCGGTGGACGCGTTGACGGTGATGCTGTCGCTGAAGTGCAACCTGGCATGCTCCTACTGCCTGCGCCACGACCCCGAAGAGGAGCTCTCCGACGACCTGGCCCGGCGCGCCGTGGAACTGCTCTTCGCCCGCGGCGACGGCCCCAAGGACCTGACTTTTTCCGGAGGCGAACCTCTGTTGCGCCTGGACCGCCTGCTCGAGCTCTCCGCCCTGGCGCGCCGGCGCGCCAAGGCCCAAGGCATCCGACTGCGCCTCAACGTGCTGACCAACGCCGTCGCGCTGACCGCCGCGGCGCTCGATTTCCTCGCCGCCGAGGACGTGCGCGTGGTCGTCACGCTCAGCGGCGAGCCGGCGGCCCATGACCGCTTCCGGCGGGGCAAGGACGGCCGGGGCAGCTGGCGCCGGCTGGAGCATAACGTCCGGGCCTTGGTCGCGCGCCTGCCGCCGGCGCGCCTGCTGGCCACCGTCCCCGTGCATCCGGAGCTGGCCCACCGCCTGCACGCCGATTTCCGCTTCTTGGCCTCGCGCGGCGTCAGGCATTTCAACCTCTGCGCCGTCTTCGGCGTGCCGTGGACGGCCCGTCAGGCGGCCGACCTTTCGCGCCAGTACGCCTTGGTGCTGGCGGGCGCGGTGGCCAGCGCCCGGACGCCCCGGCCGCTCGTCGTCCAGGGCCTGGGCTTGCGCTTCCGGAGCTTGACCGGGGCGGCGGCCGAGCGCGATTACAGCTACCGCGACGAGGGCGGCACCCACTGCCCGCTGTCCTTCCGGCTCACCGCCTGGCCGGACGGCAAGCTCTCCTTGAACCCCTTCCGATTCGGGCCGCGGGCCGGCGACTTCGCCGTCGGACACCTGCGCTCCGGCATGCGCAAGCCTTTCCGGGGCTGCGCGCCGGGCGGCCCGCGCTGCGCGGGCGACGATTGCCGCCGCCGCATCGTCGCGCTGGACCGGGCTTACGGGGCGTCCTACATGTCGGCCGCCGGCGTCGACCCGGAGGGCTTCCGCCGCGCCTGGCAGGCCAACGTCCTGCTCTGCGAGGGGGCGATGAACCAGGCCGCCGCCGAGAAAGTCTGGCGGCTGTCGCCGCGCCGGCCGGCGCTCAAACGCTATATGGAGGTCAGCGATTCATGGTGCGACCTCGTGGGCTGAGCCGGGCGGGGGGCTGATGGCGACCTTGGCCTATCTGCAGGTGTCGCGCGTCTGCAACCAGAAGTGCCTCTTCTGCTCGAACCCGGAGAACGGGCGCGTCATCACCTGGGAGGAGGCGACCTCCCTGGTCGATTCCTTCGCCGAGCAGAAAGCGGCCGGGGTGATCTTCACCGGCGGCGAGCCGACGCTCTTCGAGCGCCTGCCGGAGCTGGCGGCCTACGCCCAAAAGAAGGGCCTGCCGCCGCGGCTGATCACCAACGGCCAAAGGGTCTGCAAGCCGGACTACCTCAAGGCCCTGGTAGACGCCGGCCTCGACCATCTCCATATCTCGGTCCACTCGGCCAAGCCCGAGGTGCAGGCCGTGCTGACCGGCAACAAGAACTCCTTGCCCAACATCCTCAAGGCGCTGGAGAACGCCGGGCGCCTGAAGGTGCGCGTCGACATCAACACGGTCATCAACAGCCTCAACGCCGGCCATCTGAGCTTCACTCCGCGCTTCCTGGTCGAAAGGTTCCCTTTCCTGAGGCATTTCGTTTGGAACAACATGGACCCGATGATGAACACCGCTTCTCTCAACCCGGAGCTGGTGCCCAAGCTCCGGTCCTTCGAGGTGGAGCTCCACCGCGCGATGGCGTGGCTGTCCTCGGTCGGCAGGTCTTTCAGAGTGGAACGGGTGCCTTTGTGCTTCATGTCGGACTTTGCCCACTTCTCGACGGAGACGCGCAAGCTGGTCAAGGACGAGGGGCGCGAGATCTATTTCCTCGACGAGAAAGGCCGGCGGCGCCAGGACAAGCGGTCCTGGACGTATGACAAGTCCCCGCGCTGCAAGGAGTGCGCCGTGGCCAAGATCTGCGCGGGGCTCTATCAGATGGACGTCTACTATTCGTCCGAGGAGCTCTGCCCGATATTGACGCCGGCGGAAGCGGTGGCGGCGAAGGTCCGGGGGCAGGCGTGAGCGACCGGGTCGACTTGAAGGTGGGCTTCCGCTGCAACAACTACTGCCATTTCTGCGTCCAAGGCGACAAGCGCGAGCGCATGCCCGCCAAGCCCGAAGAGGAGCTGGTGGCCTCCTTGGAGGAGGGGCGCGCCGGCGGGGCGACGGGGGTCGTCATCACCGGCGGCGAGCCGACCCTGCATAAGCGGATCGTCTTCATCGCAAGCAAGGCCCGCGACCTGGGCTACACTTTGATCCAGGTGCAGAGCAACGGGCGCACCTTCTGCTACGAGGACTTCTGCAAGCGCTTGATCGACGCGGGGGTCAACGAGTTCGGGCCTTCGCTGCACGGCTCGACGGCCAAGATCCACGACTATCTGACCGGCGCGCCCGGGGCCTTCCTGCAGGCGGTCTCCGGCATGCGCATCCTCAAGCGCCTGAAGCAGAGGGTGATCACCAACTCGGTCATCACCAAGGTCAATTACCGCGACCTGCCGGACCTGGCGCGCCTGCTGACCTCCTTGGGGGTGGATCAGTTCCAGTTCGCCTTCATGCACATGAGCGGACGCGCCGGCGAGAACAAGCGCTGGCTGACGGCGCGCAAGAGCCTCATCGAACCCTACGTCAAGCGCGCCTTGGACGTGGGCATCAAGGCGGGCAGGACGGTGATGACGGAGGCCATCCCTTATTGCTTGATGTCGGGCTACGAGAAGTACGTGGCGGAGCGGATCATCCCGCAGACCCGCATCTACGACGCCGACTGCGTGATCCCCGACTACACCCGCACGCGCGTCGACGAGGGCAAGGCCCGCGGCCCGCGCTGCGGGGAGTGCGGCTGGCACGCCGTCTGCGAGGGCCCGTGGCGCGAGTACCCGGAGCTCTTCGGCTGGGACGAGTTCGTGCCGGTGAAGGACGTCAAGCCATGAGGAGCGAGCGCCTGCTGGTCCTGGTGCTGACCCGCCGCTGCGACCGCGGCTGCGGCTATTGCCCGCAGGCCTTCGAAGACGCCGACATGGCGCCGGCCGTGCTGGACGCGGCCATCGAGGGCTTGTTCCCGCTCCTGGCGTCTCCGGCGCGCCTCAAGCTCTTCGGCGGCGAGCCGCTGCTGCGCCCGGACTTGGTCGAGCGCGCCTTGGAGCTGGCGGCAGGACGCTTCCCCGGGACCATCGTCGAGCTTCCCACCCACGGCGGGGGCCTGCCCGAAGTGTCGGCGCTCTTGGCGCGTCACCCGGAGGTGGAATTGTTCGCCAGCGTCCCGTCGTCCTTGGCGGCGCGCCGGCCCGGAGCCGTGCACAATCTTCTGATCGCGCCCGGCGAGGCCCCGGCCGCCGCGGCCCGGCGGCTGGCGCTGGCGCGCCGGCTGGGCTTCGCGCGCTTCAACTTCCTGCCGGCCTACTTCGTGCGCTGGACGCCGGAGCAGCTGCGGCGGCTTGCGGCCGTCTTCTCGGCTTTGCGCCTGGTCCTGGCGCGCTGGGCCGACGCCGGCCGCCCGGTCGAGGTCGTCAACCTGTCGCGGCACGGGACGACGCCGCTTTACAACGACAGCCTGACCGTCGACACCGACGGCGAGGTCTATGCGTCGAACCTGGTGCTGGCCGAAGCCGTGCGGCCGCGCCGGAGCCTGCTGCGCTTGGGGCGCGTCTCCGCGCCGCGGGCGCTCAAAGCGCTTCCGGCCGCCTCCGGCGCGGAGGTGTTGGGAGGGTCTTTCCCCGCCGCCGTGCTCGAAGATACGCGCCGGGCGGACGCGGCGCTGACGGCGTTCTGCCGGGCCTTGGAAGAAGACCGCATGGCGGCGGCCAGATGAGGCGGCAGGAGCCTTCCGGCGCTCGCCGGGACCTGGGCAGGGAGGGCCTGGCCTTCCTCAAGGGACTCCTTGGCGGCCCCCCGGCGGGCTGGACGCTGGAACGCTCCTCGTTCACGCTGCAGTCCCTGCAGTTCTCCCTCGTCAACGGACCGCGGCGCCTGGAGCTCTCCGGCTCGCCGCAGCTGCGCCCGAAGGCGGCGGGAGGCGGGCTGGGGCTCTGCCTGCGCAGCCTGCATCAAGACCTGTCGGAGCCTGAGCGCGCGCTCGTCGACGCGTTGGCCGCCGCCGCGGCCAAGGCGAGCTTTTCGGAGCTCATCGCCCGGCTGGGCCGTGACGCCCTGCTCTATTGCGACCCGGACGGCAACCGCCTGGCCTCGCGGCTGGACTTCTACCGGCATAACGACCACTCGGATGCATTTTGGAAGTTCGTCTATCCCCAGTGGCGCTGTCTGGAGGAGAAGGTGAGCTTGGGCGAGCGCTGGGCCCGGATCAACTACGCTACGCTGGAGTGCCGGTTGTCCAATCCCAGCCCGGTGGTGCCGTCCTTGCGCTATTTCGCCGACGAGCCCGCCGACCGCGGCGAGGCGGGCTGCCGGAACGTGGAGACGCCGATCACCGAGGCGGACGTGCTGGGGGGGCGGACGCAGGCGCTCCTGGGGCAGGTCCTCGACGAGACGGCGGGCGGCAAGGATAAGCCCGCCTACATCCATCTCAACACCACCTGCCTGCCGGAACTCATCGGAGACACGCCGGCGCCCTTCATCCGCCGCATCGAAAGCGAGCTGGGCGTGCCGGTGTTCTGGACATCGAAGACGCGCCCCGGCGGGCCGCTCTATTCGGCCTGGATCGGGCGTCTGCTGGACGCGGCCGAGTTCTCCTCGCAGCGCGACCCGCGCGCCGTGCTCTTGGCCGGGGTCGGCTCGGCGGCGGCCCGCGCCGAGGCCGAGACGCTCTGCGCCGCGCTGGGCCTGAGGGTGGTGGGCGCGGTCTTCCCGAACCTGGATTTCAGCCGGGCGCCGGAGATGAGGTCGGCCGGCGCGGTGGTCTGGCTGGACCCGGTGGGCTGGGAGACGGTCCACGACGGGCCCTTCCTGCGCCATCAGCTGGCCGTGGTCCGGCACCATCCGCCTTACGGGCTTGCGGGCACGCAGGCTTGGCTGGGGCGCATCGCCTCGGTGCTCGGGCTCAAGGGCGCCGACGAGGCCTGGGCGAAGCTGCTGGCGGAGCGCTCCGGGGAGCTTGAGTCCCTGCGAAAGGAGTGCGGGAAGCGCACGGTGGCGCTGATCGGAGACGCGGCCGACATCGAGCTGCTGGTGGTCAAGCGGACGGCCTTCGGCTTCTCGCCTGCGGCCTTGCTGGGCGAGCTGGGTTTCAAGGTGCGCTGTCTGGTCTACGGCGGCGCGGCGGCGGGGGCGGGGACGATCGAGTTCGCGGGGTTCTCTTCGAAAGCCGAGCTGGACCGGGCGCTGGGCCGCGGGGTGGACCTGGTCTTCTCGCATTTCAACCATGACCCGCGCCTGCACGCTCACGGCCTGCTGGGCTTCACGGAAGCGGTGTTCGAGCCGGGGTTGGGGGGCCTGCTGCGCGCCGGCCGCCGCCTTCTGGCCAAGTGCGCGTCGCGTCCGTTCGCGGGGCACCGGTCCGCGCTTTCGGGGTGGCGCGGGTGAGCGGCTGCGAGAAGGACGGCCAAAAGCTGCCTTTCCTCAACGGGGTCTATATCGCCGTCGACGCCATCGCGGGGGCCTATCTGATCGTGGACGGCCCGTACTGCGCGACGAACAAGGCGGAGATGCAGTATTGCCATAACCTGCGCTCGCGCCTGCTGCCGCAATTGGGCCACAACAAGATCGCGCATACGGGGGAGCCCGACGCCAGGGAGGAGGTGCAGAGCCTGTCGACCGACCGCACCGCCCACGTGGAGAGCGTCTTCACGAAGGTCTGCGGGCAGGGTGACGCCGAGATCGTGCTGGCCACCTCCTTCGACTTCCATGACCTTTTGGGGTTCCCGCTGAGGGAGATCGCGCAGCGCCACGGGAAGACGGCTGCAGGCCTGGTCTGCCACATCCCCTCGAAGTCTTTAGGGGGGACCTGGCTGGACGGCTACGCGGGGGCCTGCGCGGCGCTGGCGCGGGAGCTGAGGCTGCGGCCGGGAAAAGGCTCTCCGGACGCGGTCGCGGTGGTGGGCTACCTGCAAGACCGCGACGAGCCGGACAACGCGGGCAACCTTCGGGAGCTGCGGCGCCTCTTGGGGGCGCTGGGTCTGAAGGTGGTCTCGGTTTGGCTGTCGGGAGGCGGGCGCAGGGAGCTGGAAGCGGCGGAGGGGGCGGGCCTGGTGCTCTCTTTGCCTTATGCGCGGGAGGCGGCGGCGTCGGTGGCCCAGCGCATCAAGGCCAAGCTTTGCGTGGTGGACCTGCCGCTGGGGCTGGGGGCGACGGAGCGGTTCTTGAAGACGGTGGGGGCGGCTTCGGGACGGACGGGGAAGGCGAAAAGCTTCGCGGCGGCGGAGAGCGCGCTGGCGGTGAAGGACACCGAGGGGCATGTGATGAAGCTGGTGGCGGGGCGTTCGGCGCAGATCCGGCAGGAAGACCCGGAGCTGACGCTTCGTTTGGAGGAGCTTTGCGGGGAGCTGGGCTTGGCGGTGACGGCGCCGGGGGATCGGGTGGAGGGCAAGGTGTTGTGCTTCGCGCCGGCGGCGGGAGGGCCTACGCAGGGGCTGGTGCACGTGCCCTTGGGCTATCCGAATTACATCGAGCATCCGGTGGGGGAGCGGCCTTTCCTCGGCTATACGGGGTTCAGGCAGCTGGTGGACCGCGTGGCGGCGGCTTTATTGCGCGACGAAGGGGCGGGGTGAGGCCGATGAAAAAAGAAAAGATCGCGATCGTGGTCTACGGCAAAGGCGGGGTGGGCAAGTCGACGATCTGCGCGCATCTGGCGGCATGCTTTTCGGGGCAGGGAAGGAAAGTCCTCCTGCTGGGGTGCGATCCGAAGGCGGACAGCTCGTTGAGGTTGTTGGGCGGGGTCCCGGCGCCGACGATCGTGCAGATGGTGAGCGGCGAGCATAAGCGGGATTTCCGGAGCTTGGTGGTGGGCAGCCGTTCGGGGGTCGATGTGCTGGAGACGGGCGGCCCGGAGCCGGGGATGGGCTGCGGCGGCAGGGGCGTGGCGACTTTGTGCTTGTTCTTGGAAGAGCATGCGCGCGAGGTGAGCGGCTACGACACGCTGATCTTCGACGTGCTCGGCGACCTGGTCTGCGGAGGCTTCGTGGCGCCGCTGCGGTCGGGGCTGGGAAGAGACGTGTATATCATCTCCTCGGAAGAGACGGCCTCGCTCTTCGCGGCGAACAACATCGTGCGGGTGGCGGCGCAGGCGTATCATCAGGACGTGGCGCTGGGGGGGATCATCTTCAACCTGCGGCAGAACGACGCAAGGCCGGAGGTCCTGGAGCGCTTTGCGGGGAGGGTGGGGATAAAAGTGACGGCGGTGCTCCCTCGGGATCCGACGATCTTGGACGCGGAGGAGCTGGGGCTGACGGTGTTCGCGCATGCGCCGGCTTCGGCGGCGGCGAAGCGGTTCGAGGCGCTGGCGAAGGCGGTGGAGGGCAGGAAGGGGGCGATCTCGGGGAAGGAGACGAGGCCGATGTCGAACGAGGAGTTCTGGGCTTTCGTCAAGGAGAACCGGGTGAGAAGGCCGGGGCTTGACGCGGATCAGGCCATGCGTGCAGGCAAGCGCGTCTAGATAGGCTGACCGAGATTTGGCCGGGATAGGCTGACCGGGATAGGCTGTCCCAGGGATTGCGCGATCCAGGTTTTCCCAGTACAATTCGAGGATGAGCCGTTTTTGCCGGTCGAGATAGACAAATCGCCGACCTAGTAGTTCGGCGTACCGTGGACGGCAAGGGCGATGGACCTCCTTTGGGGGGGTAATGCTAGTCTTGATACGGAGGGAACAATGATTCCACTTGATGCCATTGAAAAGGTGTGGGCCACGGCTTCAAAGCTCAAAGAGCTGTCGGACAAAGTGAAGGAGGCCGATATCCGCATGGCGATTGCCGATTTGATGATGAGCGTTGCGGACCTTAAAGTAGAGATTGCGGCTTTGAAGGAAGAAAATCTTCATCTGAAGAAAAAAATTGACGGGCAGGATGATTGGGAAAGGATAAGAAAAGACCTTCATCTTGAAGGCGGCGTTTGCACCTACAAGGGGCAGGATAAGCAGCCGGGCCCGTATTGCGGCAGATGTGCTGAGGTGGAGAAGAAGCTTATTCCCCTTGGAAATATGCCCCGGGCAGTTCGAGATATGTATAGGTATTCTTGTCCAAACTGCAAAGCCCATTTCTGATCGGATGACTGGATATCGCCGGGGTTCGCAAAAAAAAGATTTAGGAAAAGGATCAATGCTGCAGGAGGACAGATGAAGGTTTCGCTTGCCGTAATGCTTGCACTGTTGCCCTGGCATTGTTGGGGCCAGGAAGTCGAATGGCCCGACCTATCTCGCCCCGCTCAAGCTGTGGGTGGTGGAGAACATGACGCGGCTGTTGTCGTTGGTATCGAGGGCTACGCCTTTGTCGGCCCTGTTCCGGGAGCGGAGACAAACGCCAAGCAATGGCACCGATATTTTGCCAATACGCGCGGTGTACCGCCACAGAATATAAAGCTCCTTACAGGCGTGGATGGCACACGTGAGGAAATCCTGGAAGCCGCGATCCAAGCTGCCAAGAGGACTGGCGCCGATGGGACACTGTGGTTTGTGTTTGTAGGCCATGGTGCCCCTGCCGCGGACGGTAAGGATGGGCTCTTGGTGGGTGTGGACTCCCAGCAGAAGGCCGATAGCTTGGAGACGAGAGGTTTGCGGCGCCGTGAACTCTTGAGGGTTCTTGCTGCGAGCCAAGCCAAGTCTATACAGGTGATTTTAGATGCGTGTTTTTCCGGGAGGCGGGCCGACGGCATGCCCATTGCTTCGGGGCTACAACCGTTGGTGACGGTAGATGCGGTTGACACGATGGATTCCCGAATGGTGATCTTGACCGCAGCTAGAGGCGACCAGTTTGCAGGGGCTTTGCCAGGCGCAAATCGCCCAGCATTTAGTTACCTCATCTTGGGTGGCTTGCGAGGCTGGGCCACCGAAGGCAAGAGGGTTGCGGTGACCGCCGGGGACTTGCTGCGCTACTCAAAGAATGTCTTAGAGGCCACGTTGCGTGGACGGGCTCAGACGCCGGACCTGCTGGGGTCACAAGATGCCGTGGTTGGTGCTTCTGCTGGCGAGAAAGGACCGGATTTGGCCAAGATGTCCGAGGCCACGGCCGGAGGTGGGCTGGAATTGTTCCATTTGTCGAGCTTGCCCGCAATTCCCCAAGCGCAAACACCCGCAGCAATTGCAGGATCAGTGGGAAGTACAGACTGGCGCAACTTGGACGTGGACACCCTTGGCAAATACGATGAGACACTAAAGTTCGATAAGGGGGAGTTCTCGGCAAAGGATAAAGCTCAGAAATGGATGGACTTGTCACGGATTGCGCCACGATTTGCGGAGAAGGCGAGATTGCGGGCCGATGAATGGGAACGTTATGCGCAGAAGCTGGCAGCGCAAGAAGAAGTTCGGCAGCAACGAGACTCGGCCAGAGACAATGACTGGGAAAAACTTGGCAAGCTGTTGGAAATGGAAGTCGTGAGCCCGCACGATAAAAAACGTTGGGCCATGATGTTCATACACGCCTACGGCAGGAACTCACGGGATAATCCTTATGCAGTAGATTTAGTCAGTTATCTGCCACCTGGGACAGTAAAGAAGGCTTTGCCGCAAACCGGTAAGGCTGGTATCGAGTGGGTGACCATTATGGGTGGTAGTTTCATGATGGGAAGCGAAGACATCGCATGGAGCAAGCCAGTCCATAGCGTAACGGTGAAGACGTTCCAGATAGCCAAGACCGAGGTTACAAACAGGCAGTACAAGGCTTGCATCGATGCCGGCGCATGTCTGCCCCCTCAAGATGCTGGCTGGCAGAATGCACGCTTCAATGGCGACGACCAACCAGTGGTGCACATCGACTGGAACCAAGCACAAGCGTTCGCTGTCTGGGCCGGAGGCCGCTTGCCGACCGAAGCTGAATGGGAGTACGCGGCACGAGGCAGGGGAAAAGAACAAAGTTATCCCTGGGGAAATGAAGACATAACCTGCGAGAGAGCTGTTCTTAATTCCGTCAAAGTTAGTTGTGGTAGAGTAGCTGCCTGGCCAGTTTGTTCAAGGCCAAAGGGGAACACGAAGCAGGGGTTGTGCGATATGGCGGGGAATGCGTGGGAGTGGGTGCAGGATATATTCCACGATTCGTACGATGGTGCGCCTATTGATGGCAGTGCTTGGGAAGAAATTCAAAGGGGCACTGATCGGGTAACGCGTGGCGGCGGGTGGACCTCCGATGCCAGGGACCAGAGGGTCGCATTCCGTAAAAATTGGGAGACAGGTCAACGCAATGCGGTTCTTGGATTCCGCCTTGCACGGTCAATCAACAAATTGACGCAATCAGAAACATCTGAGAAGCCTCTGAAATGATGCCAGATATCTCGGGGGTCGAGCGACGCCGAACAATGGCTAGAGCGGACGGCGGCCAGTGTTAAGAGGAAATCTTTATAGCCGCCGCCGCTCAGCCGTACGTTAGCCGTCGAAGTATGCCAACCCGCGGGGAAGGGCAACGGTGTAGAGACGGAACGACCTGAACGGATTTCAAGTGGCTCGCACGGAAGTTGTTTTGAACGGAAGCGAGGAAACAGCATGAACGGCAAAAGGCGTATCAGCACTCGACCCCGACGGCTAACCGTTGGATGGAACGACTGGCGGCCTCGGTGTCGCGCGGAGGGCCGTCACATTATGAACCGAACAGTGTTGACGATTCTATATCTCGGGTCATGTCTGTTTACACAGCCTCTGATCGCGCCCGCGGCCTCCGCGCAGGCCACGCGTGCGAAGTCCACCATAAATATCACTGACTTGTTCCAGCACTGGGTT
>CAZEAE010000011.1:0-9787 GCA_964510095.1 uncultured Elusimicrobia bacterium
GGAAGTAACCCACGATACCACGCAGGTGCCGGCTCGTCCATCCTATCTTTTCGTTCCCCAGCGCCCGGCGGCCGGATCGCCGAGCGCCACCGGCCGCCCCCGCGGGGCGGCCGGAGCCGGTGGGGGCTGGGTTTTTTAAAGGTGCCGACGGCGCCGAATGCGGCGCCGCCGGTTGCGCCCGGCATGACGACCGCCGGGCGCTTCATAACGACCAGACTGGTCGGCAAACCCATATCCGTAGGCTTAGCCCTTGAAACTCGACAGGCTCGTTGCAGACTCAGCTGTCCTGAGGCCAAATGGATCGGTCTGGTGTGGTCGGCCACACTAGGTCAGGCTTGATCCCGGCAGCAACTGTTACCGGTAACAGTTGCACCCTCATCCTTTGGCTAATGCCAATCACGGCCGGGGCTAGTTCAGCTCCAGGCCTGACGGATTGAAAGATTGCCGGGTCAGTTGACGCCTCGCGCGGCCACAAGGCGTTTGAGGATCCAATCGTAAGCTTCGCTATTAAGAGTGAGGTGTTCGACTATGGGAGTATCGGTTACGATCGCGCCCCTGCGCGAGTAGGCGAAAACGTCCAAGCAGTTGAGCATGCCGCAGGAGCGGCATTTCCAGAGTTTGACCTCCGTCTGATCACGCGAGCCCAACGGGATCATTTTCAGGTTCAGAAAGGGCGAGAGGTCGCCCGCGCCTAACTTGGCCGCGAAATCGGCGGGGTCGGCGATGACCCCCAAGCGTGGAAATAACCGCGGAGGGTAAAGGGATTCTCGGCAGCGTTCGCAGAACGGGCCATCTTTGATCCTGCCCGTCGCCGTGGCCCCGGCCGTAAGGATGAGGCAGAAAGCCTCCACGGCCCAAATGGACATAAGCTCCCAGCCCTTCGGGGTGACGCTCTTGATGGTCCAAACCCCCTCGGCCGCCAAGGATTTCACCATCACCAGAATAGCGAAAGGGTCGTTCACCCATCCCTTGTCATGCAGAAGCTTCAAGAAAAAAACCCAGGAGGAATACAAGGCGGCCAGGCCCGCCGCCAACCCGAAGAAGAACAGCCAGAGCTTGCGGCGAGTGCCGCCCATGACTCCCAGCCAGCCGACGGCGATTCCCGCGAAAGCCCCTGCGAACTCCATGCCGATGACGTTGAAATAGATGAATGGATTGTAGAATTGAAAAACCGCGTAAGCCGAACCCAGCGAGAGCCCGACGACGGGGGCGGCCAGCGCCATCAATCCGAGCCCCAGGAAGCCTGAAGCCGTCGGAGGGGGCGTGAATCGCTCATAGCCGGGCAGCAGGAAGATCGACGGCGCCTTCTCGGGGGACGCGGGCCCCTGCGCCTCTGCCGCCATGGCCGCCCCTTCAGGCTCCGGCGCGGCGGAGGCCGCAGCGGAGCAGAGAGCGCAGGTCCAACGCCCCGCCAAGAGCCGAAGCTCTCCCGCCTCGAACGGCATTCCGCAAAAAGCGCAGGGGGATTTGGGCATAGGAACGAACGCCCCTAAGTATAACAGGCCCCGCCCCCTCTTTCAACGGGCAGGTTTGCCGCGAGACGGCTTCCAGGAGAAGGAGGGCTAGTTCAGCTGGGCAAGCTTGATGACGCCCAGAGCGGACAAAGCCCGGATGATGGGGTAGCAGGGGTCGACCTCGAACCAGCGGACGGCGAAGTTGGCCCGAGTGACGAAGCGGTGGTGGTTGTTCTGGAAGAGCTCGCCCATCGTCACGAGGTCGACGAGCAGCGTGTTGCGCGACTGGTCCCTGAGGTCGAAGTTGCGGTAGCCGTAGCGATGCCCGCACCAATTGACGATGGCGCCATGGATGGGCCCCATCAGGCAGTGGAGCGGGATGAGCAGCCAGTACCAGCGCGACGGGGCGAAAGCCACGTAGAAAGCGGCGTAGGCGAGCGCCCAGCAAGCCATGGAGACCGGATGGTCGCCGATCTTGTCGAGCAGCGGCCACTCGGGATAGCCGCCTTCGAAGCGCGCGTCGACGGCTTCCCGCCGATGGCCGATGTCCCGGAAGCGCCGATAGGTGGCCAGCATCATGCTGACGACCGTCCGGAATTGGGTGGGGGAATGCGGGTCCTTAGGCGTATCGCTGTAGGCATGGTGCATCCGGTGCATCAGCGCGTAGGCTCGCGGGTTGAGATACGAGATGCCCTGCGCGAGGTACGAAGAAAGGTGGAAGAAGCGCTCCCACCCGAGGCTCATCGTGAACATGCGGTGGGAGCCGTAGCGGTGCATGAAGAACGTCTGAAAGAACAACGAAAGGAAGTAGTGCCCGAAGAAGAAGACAAGGAAGGTCATAGGGTGCGCATATTATGGCATGATACGCGCCATGAGCCAAGCCCTGAGCCGCGAGGTCATCGCGACCTGCCTCGCCCTCGAGCGCCGCGGCCTCAACCAGGGGACGTCGGGCAACGTCAGCGTGCGCCTCGACGCCGACGCCTTCCTGATCACGCCCACCGCCCTGCCCTACGACAAGATGAAGCCCAAGGACCTGACGAGGATGAAGCTCGACGGGACCTGGACGGGACGGCGCGCCCCCTCGAGCGAATGGCGCTTTCACCTCGACATCCTGCGGCGCCGGCCCGAGGTCGGCGCCGTCATCCACACCCACAGCGGCTACGCGACGACGCTGGCCTGCCTGCGGCGCGATATCCCCCCTTTTCACTACCTGGTCGCCCTCTTCGGCGGCGGCGACATCCGCTGTTCCAGATATGCGACCTGCGGCACGCAGGCGCTCTCCGACGCCGTGCTCAAGGCCCTGGAAGGGCGCAGCGCCGCCTTGATGGGCAGCCACGGCCTCATCGTCGTGGGGCCGACCTTGGAGCGGGCGCTGGCGCTGACGACGGAGGCCGAGACGCTGGCTATGATGTATTGGCGAGCGCTGCAGGTGGCCGAGCCGGTCCGGCTTTCGAAGGCGGAGCTGGCGCGGGTCCGCGAGAAGGTCGCCGCTTACGGCGCCGGCAGCCGGAAAGGATAAAGGCGAAAGACGAGTTCGCGGAAGTTCTGGGCGACGGGGTGGTGCTCCCAGCGCTCGCTGTACCAAGCCCCGAGCCAGGCCCCTGCGGCGCGGAAAGCCAGGACGGCGGCCAGGCGCAAGGGATAGACCTTCAGGATGTAGACCAAGGCCTGGCCGGCGGCGGCGGGGTCGAGCAGCATCGCGCTGAAGGGGATCAGGCGGCAGGCCGTCCCCCCCAGGAAGGCCCATAGGCCGGCCTTCTTCCAGGAATCGCTGGTCCCCGACCAGAAGATGAAGCCGATGACGAAGTGCCGCGCCGCGTCGACAAGGCCGCCTAGGATCAGGCCGGCGGGCGACAGGATGCTGTCGGGCAGCAGGCTCATCAGGAAGGAAAACAGGATGGCCGGCGCCTGAGCGACGAAGTAGCCGAGCAGGCAGCCGAAGAGCAGGACGGGGACCTTCCGGAGCATGGGCCAGTATAGCGGATTACAAACAGAAGGCCCCGCTTTCGCGGGGCCTTGGGTCGTCTAATACGTCCAGCTGTCCCAACGACAGCCGCCTAGCCGTCAACGATAGAAGTATAGACCCAACCCGGCAATAAATCAAGTGGCGATTGCGGGAGCGGGGATCGAACCCGCATCTCCCAGTTGACGGCTAGGCATCCTACCGGTTAGACGATCCCGCAAGGCCACTCTTTATACGACCGAACCCCCGAAATAGTTCCATCCGCACTGACCCGGGAAGACCCATTTGATAGAATGCCCCTCGACATGAAGCCGATCTTGGTCGCGCTGGCCCTTCTTTACGCAGGCCCCCTGCTGGCCCAGTCCCCCGAGCCGCGCCGCAAGCTGCGCATCCTCTCCGCTTCGGGCTGGACGATGGGCATCAACTCCGACCTCACGCTCGCCCTGGAACGCCTGCTCAAAGAGGAGGCCGACCACATCAAGGTCGAGAAGATAGAATACGAGCTGCCCTATTACTCCGACGGCCACTACCTTCTGGACCTCCCCAAAGGCCTCACGAAGGACCAGCTGCCCGCCAGCATGCCGCCATCAGGCGAAGAGTTGGATATCCTGGAGAGCCAGAGGTCCATCCTGCTGGCCGAGTCGCAGGCCGCCTTCCCGCTGCTTGAAAAGCTGCTGCAATACGCGCATGACGGCGATGACGACTCCTCCTACAGCCCGAGCGTCCGCCGCAAAAAAGCGCGCATCGAGACGATCGCCACCAAGGCCGGCGCCTTGCGCGCGCTGGCCGTCGGCGAGGCGCCCGTGAGCGAGGCGTGGAGCCGAACGCTCGCCATGCACTACCGGCTGCTGGTCGACGGAAAGAAGGTCCGCGTCACGATCCTCGGCAAGCGCTACGGGGGGCTCAGCTTCGTGCTGCCGGCGCTCGAAAAGCGGCGGCGCGAGCTCAAAGAGCCTATCCTGCTCCTCAACCTGGGCACCATCGCCCTGCCGCCCAAATATGGGGCGGACCCTCATGTCAGCCTCAAGCTGATGATGGATGCCGGGCTGCGGCTGGTGGCCTTTGCAGGCAACGATCTCGAGAATGCGGAAGCGCTGCTCAAGGCGGCGCAAGAGGGGCCCGAGGAAGAGCGCGCCATCCTCCTGGCCACCAACCTCAAGCCCAAGGACCCCGCGATGGGCAGTCCCCTGAGACGCTTCCATGTCGAGACCGTGGGCGGCATCAAGATCGGGCTCATCTCATTGCTGTCGCGGGTGGACGAAGTCACGGTGGACCGCAAAGGCCTGCCCTGGACCGTCGGCGACCCGATCGCCGCTGCGCGCGAGACGGTCCCGGAGCTGCGCTTCAAAGAGGATGTCGACCTGGTCGTCGCCGTCTCCCACCTCAGCACGCAAGAGGACGCCCTGCTCCAGCAAGTCCCGGGGATCGATCTGGTCCTCGGGGACACGACCGCCGAGATCGCCACCAGGCGGCGCACGGTCGTGGAGCTGACGGACTGGTCTCAGGAGGTCCACTACAAGCCGGCCCTCAAGACCAGGCCGTCTTATTTCACCTACGGAGAGGTCGCGGCCGAATTCCGGTCCAACGCGGGAGCCTGGGAGCTCGCGCGCGTCGAGGAGGTGCCGACCCCGTCGGGGCCGTATCTTCCTCGCGACCCCGCCACGGCGGCGCTCGAGGAGCGGGTCCTCGGCTTCTTCGACACGGCTCGGCGGCTGGTCTTGCCCGACCCGCGAGGCCTGTGGCCGCTGGCCAAGAAGCCCAAGATGACCTATGCGGCCCCCGAGTTCTGGAACCTCGCGGCTCACCTCGTCCGCAGGCGCACGGGAGCGGAGGTGGCGCTGCTGCGCGTCAACTGGCTCAACAGCAACGCGCCCGGAGAGGTGACCGAGAGCTTCGCCTCCACCTGGTTCGACTCCGATGAGCGCCTTGTGCGATTCCGCCTGGACGGCCGCTCCCTGCGCTCCCTTTTGCCGCGCGTGATCTACGAGACGTTCCCGGTCGAGGACTCCGACCCCCGCCGCCGCTGGACCGACGGCGTATGGCTGGCTCAGGCCGGCCTCGACGAAAAAGGCCTGGTGCATGGCACGCCGATCCGCGACGAAGAGGACTATGAGATCGTCACCACCGAGGACGTGATGCGTCAGACGGAAGCGCTGCCTGGGCTGAAAGCGGCGACGAACGCGCGCACCGAGGACTCGACCCTGGACCAGACCGTCCTGCCGTGGCTCATCGAACGCAACGCGGGGTCCAGCGCCTCGCCGGACGCCCGTACCGCCTACGAATCGGAGATCCGCTCGATGGCCGAGGGCGTCACGCCGGAGCACCCCGTCTGGCGGCTGCATCTCAGGGAACTGTCGGCCCAATTCACCAACACCCAGATCCACAATGAAGGCCCCTTCAGCCAAGTCAAGGACGCGCGCACCCAGTCCATCAGCCAGGTCCAGGGGCAGGGCGCCGCAAGGCTGTTCTCGGAGCTCTACTGGGGGCGTTGGCGCTGGGACCTGGGCACGACGTCGCGCTACGGGAAAGTCATCTTAAGGCCGCGCGGAGCGCCGGAGTTCGAGAACAAGACTCAAGATCAGTTCTTGCTCGAGACCGAGCTGCGCCACCAGACCTGGCGCTTCGAACGCGGCATCAGCGCCGGCCCGTTCATGAACGCCTCCTATGACACGGAATTCACCCCGCCCGTGACGCCGGGGATCCCGATCCGCCGCTTCTTCGCGCTCAAGCCGGGCCTGAAGGTGTTCGAGGGCGCCGCCCTCAAGGACCTGCACGTGGCCGGGGTGGTGCTGACCGATCGTTCGACGCGTCAGGCGAGGACGGAGTACGGCTTCGAGACGGGATTCGAATGGATGTCGTCCCTGCCGAGATCAAAGGCGACGCTGCAGACCAAGGCCACCTACCTGCAGTTCGCGCCGAACCGGCTCGACACGCCGGCGGACCTGCGGCGCCAGCTGGAGCTGGGCGCCAAGCTCAGCGTGCCCGTCTTCGGGAACCTGAGGCTGAGCCCGTTCACCGACTTTTTCCTGTTCGACAGCAAGCTGACCAGCGAGCGAGGCTACAACCTGGTCTTCGGCGTGTCCTTCGAGTTCTCGCAGCTGTGGAAGCCGGTGTACTGAGGACTCGCTCGTCTACCGGCGTTCCACGGAACCGCAAAGGCCGGCGGCGGCGTTGGGATCGAGGCCCTTGAGGCGCTGGCAGTCGGCCTAAGCCTCGGCCGGCTTGCCCATGTTGTTGAGCAGCAGCCCCCTGAAAAGCAGATAGGACGGGTCGTCGGACTTGAGCAGGATGGCCTGGTCGTAGTCCGCCAAGGACTCGGCGCTGCGGCCTAGGATGTCATAGGCCATGGCGCGGCTGGCGTAGACCTCGGCGCGCTTGGCATCGAGGCGGATGGCTTCGGAGAAGTCCGCGATGGCGGCCTCGTGCTCCTTCTTGTTCTGATGCTCGATGCCCCGCATGTAGGCCTTCCCGGCCTCGCCGGCGTAGAACTCAAGGGACCCTTCCTGGCGCGTCGCAGTCATCGTCAAGACCGCGGCGTCGGGCGCCGCGAGGACCGGCTTGCCGCGCTGCCTGAGGACGATGAAAGCCGCGCCGGAGGCCAGCGCCAGCGACAGCAGCCCCGCGGCCAAAGTCCAGGCCGCAGCCGGGCCCTTCACCTGCACCGCCGGCCGTTCTGTGTTCGGGGTCATCGGGCTTAAGCGTCGAGCGCGCGGCGGACGCGGGCGCAGAGCTCCGAAAGCTCGAAGGGCTTATGAAGCAGGTCCGTGCCCGCCGGCAGCTTCCCGGAGGACTCCAGGAGCCCGTCGGCATAGCCGGACATGAAGAGGAGCTTCGTCTTCGGACGCCTGGCCAGGATGTCTCGGGCCAGCTCCGGGCCGCTCAGGCCGGGCATGACGACGTCGGTCAAGAGGAGATGGACCTCGCCGCGATGCGCGGCCTCGACGGCGAAAGCCTCCTCGGCGCTGCGGCTGGTCAACACGGTGTAGCCCTGGGATTTGAGCGTGCGCAGGGCCACGCTCAGTATCCTCTCATCATCCTCGACGACCAGAACGGTCTCCCCCCCCTTGGCCGGCGCGCCGGCCGCTGCGCCCTGCGCCTTCACCGACGCCGGCGCGGCGGCCAAGGGGAAGTAGAGGTCGAAGACGCTTCCCCGGCCCGGGGCGCTCTCGACGCAAAGATAGCCCTCGCACTGCTTGACGATGCCGTACACGGTGGACAAGCCGAGACCCGTGCCCAGCCCCTTCGTGGTGAAGAACGGCTCCAGGATATGCTCGAGGACGGCTTCGGTCATCCCCACCCCGGTATCGGCGACGCGCAGCAAGGCGTAGGGCCCCGGCGCGACCGTGTCGTGACGGGCGACTCTCGGCGCGGCGAGATGCTCCGTGGAGACCGAGATCGTCAATGACCCGCCCGCGGCCATGGCGTCGCGGGCGTTGACGCAGAGGTTCAGCAGGACCTGGCCCACCTGCCCGGCGTCGCCTTTGATCCAAACCGGGAGCTTCGGCAGGTCCAAAGACAGCGTCAGGTCCTCGCTGAGCGTGCGCTTGAGGAGCGTCTCGATCGCGCGGACGGACGCTTGCAGGTCGAGCGTGACCATCTCGGTCGTTTGACGGCGGCTGAAGCTCAGCAATTGCCGGGTCAGCCCCGCGGCGCGGCGCCCGGCGTCAAGGATGGCCTCGACGTCGGAAGCCGCCGCGCTCCCCGGGGCGACGACGGGGCCGAGCAGCTCCGCGGAGCCGAGGATGCCGGTCAGCAGGTTGTTGAAGTCATGGGCGATGCCCCCGGCCAGACGGCCGACGGCCTCCATCTTCTGAGCCTGCAGAAACTGCTCCTGCAGGGCGCGCTCCTTGCTGTCATCGCGCTTGACGGCGATGTAGTTCGTGACGCTCCCATCGGCGTCACGGACCGGGTTGATGGTGGCGGGCTCCTCGTAGAGCGTCCCGTCCTTGCGGCGGTTGATGATGCGGCCGGACCAGGCCTCGCCGCGCGCCAGCCCCCCCCACAACTCCTCGTAGAAGGCGCGGTCATGGACGCCGCTCTTGAGGATCGACGGCTTGCGTCCGATCGCTTCGGCGCGGGTGTAGCCCGTCGTCCTCTCGAAAGCCGGGTTGACGTATTGGATGCGCGCCTCGGCGTCGGTGATGACGACGGTCTCGTGGGATTGCTCGATGGCCATCCACAGGAGACGGCTCTCGCTCTCCGAGCGCTTGCGCTGCGCCGCGGCATGCTCTAGGCCCAGCAGCCCGAGCAGGAAGACGGTCAGGCCGGCGGCCGTGCTGGTGAAGACGATCCAGTGGGAGAACCGGGCCACTTCATCGGATTCCGCCAACCGCGCCGAGGTCGCGCTGGCATAGAGTCCGATGAACACGATGATGACCAGGCCTGCGCTAAAGGCGGAGGTCGTCCACGAGTCCAGGGCCCAGACCGCGGTGGGACGGCGCCTGACAGAGCGGGCGGTGACCCCGCCCAAGATGACGAACAAAACGGCCGTCTGCACCGCCATGCTGGTACGTCCCGCCAAACCATTGACGCCGAAATGCGGCATGACGATCAGAGCGGTCAGCCCGATCGTGGCCGCCAGCAAGCCCAGAGCGCCGGCCGTCCGGCGCGCCTGGCCGGACTGGCTCGGGCCGACCTTCAAACACAAAGCGGCCGCCAGGATGATGAAGCAGGCCGCCGTTTCCACCGCCATCCGGCCGGCCCCCGGCAATAAGAGCCGCTCGAGGCCCGCGAAATATTCCACCACCGTCAAGGCGCCTAGGCCTCCAGCCAGCAGGGCGCAAAGCCGCGTCAGGCGTACGGAAAGCGCCGTCGAAGAGAGGCCCGCCGCCGCCAGCGCGGCTCCGCTGAGGAGGAAGGCCAGCGCCGTACGGGGCGCCATGGCGACCCAGCCGGGCCGCAAGCTCGCCCAGCCGGCCAGGGCCAGGGTGCCTACGCCCGCGGCCAGCGCGCCCGCCAGCAGGAGCAGCGGATCGCGCTCGGACGGCGTCTCGGCAGCCATGGTCAGCCCCGGCGGGCCACCAGGTGCACCATCACGGCGGTCAGGAGGAACTCGAGCTCGAAAGGCTTGCTGATGAAGGCGCAAGCCCCGCTCTCCACGGCCAGCTTGGCCCGCTTGGGATCGGTATCTCCGGTCATGGCGATGACCTGTATCCGCGGGTCGATGTCATGGATCTCCAAGAGGGCGGCGATGCCGTCGAGCTTGGGCATATGGATATCGAGGAGCACCAGGTCCGGGGCTTCCAGGCGGACCAGCTCGGCGACGCCGGCGCCGTCGGCCAGCTCGATGACGGTGTAGCCGGCCTTCTCCAGCGTGGGGGGCCCCAATGGCCGCCCCGGCGGGTGGGGGGGGGCGCCCCCGGGTGTGCTC
>CAZEAE010000011.1:9797-101003 GCA_964510095.1 uncultured Elusimicrobia bacterium
GCGGCCACCTTGGAGAGACCGTTGAGGATGAAGGTGGGGGCGCCGGGCGTCCCCCGGGGGGGGGCTAATGTGGCCCCCCACGGTCGGTTCGTCGTCGACGACGAGGATCTTGCTCATATCCCTCCGGTGTCGGGCATCATGTTTTCCCAGGCAACATAGTGACCAGACTAACAATTCAAGCTATGCAGGTCAACGAGCCGCCACGCGCAAGGCATACGACCAACGGCTGACGCCGCGACCGCGCACGGCGACGGCAGCGACGGCTTTGCGGCCTTGGAAAGCGGTCAGCCTGAACACGTAGTGCTGCCCCGGCGGGTTGGGCGGCAGCGCCAATTCCATGTCATGGTCGGCCGTAAGGTCCTTGAGGAGCGTCTTGACGACGACGCCTTTCGCGTCGCAGGCGTCGAGGCTCCAGCGGTACCTGATATCGCGGCCCAGGGGTTCCCAGGTGAAGCGCACCGGGCTGGCCATCGCGGGCAGACTCTCGCCTCTTTGGTCCTGTCCCTCCAACACCTTGCCGCTGTCCTGCGGCTTGGTCAGGCGCATGAGGCGCAGGAGGTCGAGCGTGATCCGCTGGCTGCCGTGAGCGCCCTCCAAGACCACGGAAGCGGCCAGGTCGCCGGCCTGCGGGCCGGGCGCGGAAGGGTCGGAGTCGACCCCCACGGTCAAGCTCAAGGCCCCCGCCGGCAAGCCTGAGATCAGCCAGTCATAGCCCCGGCGCGAGACGCGGGCGCCCTGAACGCGTCCCTTCTCATCGCTGGCCCAGAAATCCGGCCGGACCGAAGTCAGCTTTCGGATCGGACGGCCGTTATGGAAAAGCCTCACCAGGACCTGCCGGCCCTCCAACTGCGGGCCCAAGGCGACGGGGGCAGACGGCATCAGGAGATCCGGTCCGACCGCAAGGCTGAGAAGGTCGGAGGCTTCATCTACGGAGCCCGCTTCGACCGCGGCCGGGGCTCGCTCGAGCCCGAAGGGGATCGGCGACGAAGGGCTCAGGCGCACCGTCAAAAGCCCCAACGACAAGAGCAGGACCGCCGCTCCCGGCCCCGGACCGGCCGCGGCCTTGGGCGCCGGAGCGCGCATGTCGGAAAGCAGCAGCGCCCCCTCCGGAGCGCGCCGGATCACGGCCGCGATAGCCGGCGCCGCCCCGTCCTGGTCGCCCTTTAGCTCCGCGCTCAGCCGCGCCAGTCCGGCCTCCCATTCCTGATGGTCGATGGCGCCGTCCTGGTCGCCATCGAGCGCCTTCATGCGCTGCGCATCGGATTTCAGAAAACGCGCCAAGTCTTGCTTCTGTACGGGAGCCAGGAGGCCCTGCGCGTAGAACAGGCGCTCCGGCCGGAGGATCTCGGCTTGCAGCCGCCAGCCTTCAGGGCCGATGCCGGCGATGCCGCGGACGTACTGCTCGACCGGGTGGGAGACGGGGAATTGCCCCGGCCCGACATCGAGCGTCTCCTGAAAATGCGTCGTGGCGCCCTTCGGGTCGACCAGGACGCGGCCGGTGTCGTCGGCCAGCCAGAAATACGCCGCGGAGGTATCCGCCAAGCTGGTCGTCTGCCCACCCTGCGTGATCGTGACGCGGCAGGAGGCGCAAGACTTGCCGTAGATCGGGTCCGACATCGGCCTGAGCGGCTGAGCCGAGCCGCACAAGGTCACCGGTCCCATCGCCGCCTGCGCGACCTTGGAGGGTCTGCTGGCGGCGGCCTGGCGTAGGAGGCGCGCCTGCCCGAGAGCTCGCCAGACCATAGCGAGCCCCAGCAGGATGCCGCCGACGGCCAGCAGGGTCAAGAGGTAATCGAGGATCTGTAGACCGCTCACAGGATGGATGATATCAATGTATAATGGTCTTGTCTGCCCATCATGAGATTCTCTCAATTCCAGAAGCAAGACCGCTTCAGCCGCGACGAGGTCCTCGCCTTCGCCCTCGGCCGCCTGCTCGACGACGCTCCCGCCGGCCTGCCCGCCTTGCCGGGCTCCCTGCTCACCCCCTTCCATGAGGTCACCAGCATCGCCTGGGACCCCGCCTCCAAGACCGGACGCCTGGAGGCCGTCCGCTACAACAAGCTCGACGACTGGTTCTATCCCTGCCACTTCCAAGGAGATCCCGTGATGCCCGGCTGCTGGGGCGTCGACGCCGCCTGGCAGTGCCTGCGCTTCTTCGCCGCCTGGCGCGGCCTGGCGGGCTGCGGCAGGACGATGGGCATGGAGAACGTCTCCTTCTTCGGGCAGATCCGCCCTCACGACCAGAAGGTAGTCTATGTGGTGGACGTCGTCTCCGAGGAATCCTCGGACGGCGAGACCCTCCTGACCGGCAAGGCCGCCGTCTCGGTCGACGGCACGCTCGTCTACACCATCGGCAGCGTCTCGGTGGCCACCGCCTTCTGGTCCGACGACGCCCCGGCGCCGCCGGCGGAGCTCGTCGCGGCCCCCGCCGCGCCGCTGCGCAAGCTGCGCCCCGAGGAGTTCGCCGCGAAAGCGGCGCTGTCGCACGCCGAGATCATCGCCCTCTCCCAGGGCACGCTCATCGACGCGCCCGGAGTCGAGATCGGGCTGCTGCCCTCCTCGCTCATGCTCGAGGTCGGCGCCATCGACCGCCTCGTCTTCGACGAGGCCGCCGGGGAGGGGCGGGTCCTGGCCACCCGCGACAACGGCCCGCTCGAGTGGTTCTATCCGATGACGCCGGGCTTCAAGCCGACGGCGCTCTCCATCGACGCCGTGTGGCAATTGATGGGGCTATTCCTCACCTGGCGGCAGAACCCCGGCACCGGCCGCGCGCTGGGATTCGAGCGCGTCGAGGTCTTCGGCGAGATCCTGCCCGAAGACCGGGACATCCGCTACGACGTCACCATCGTGCGCTACTCGCGCGCGGCCAACGGCGACGCCTTCGTGCGGGCCGATGCCAAGGTCCACGCCGGCGGCCGGCTGATCCTGGCGGCTTCGAACCTGAACGTCGGCTGCCACAAGAACATCCGCTACGCGGGCTATCCGCTGCCCAGCCCGATGGCCCTGGGCGGCAAACTCACGATCCGGCAGGACTAGGGCGCTCCGGGCGCAGGTCGCCCGTCAGCACCGGGATCGTCATCTTCAGGAACAAGGAATAGAGCAGCAGGCCGAAGGCCCAGATGCCCGCGCAGATGACCCACTCGTGCAGCGTCGGGTGGTATTCGACGATCTCGCCTAGCTGGGTGGGGATGAAGCCCGGGATCACCATGCCCATGCCCTTCTCGATCCAGATGCCGATGATGGCCAGCACGCAGGCCAGGTCCAGGTACTTGAGGCTGCGCGAGAACGGCAGCATCAGCAGCGTCAGGGCCGCGGCGTCAAGGGCCATGGCCGTCCAGATCCAAGGCACGAGCCCGTGGTGGCCGTGGAGCCCGAAGAACAGGTACTTCGCCGAGGCCACGTGCGCCGAGTCCGTATAGAACTCCTTGAAGACCTCGCAGAAGAGCAGGAACACGTTGATGACCATCGAAACCTGCACGATGCTGCGCAGCATCTGCAGCGCCTTGTCCGAGATCTGGTACTTCGAGACCCCCCGGATCACCTGGAGGGTCAGTATCAGGAAGCCCGGGCCGGCCGTGAAGGCCGAGGCCAGGAACCGGGGCGCCACGATAGCCGAGTTCCAGAACGGACGCCCGCCCAAGCCCACGTAAAGGAACGCGGTCACGGTGTGGATGCTGATCGCCCAGAGCATGGCGAGGAACACGAAGGGGATGTACCAGAGCTTCGCCGGCTTTTTGCCCAGGTAGACCATGTAGACGAGGTAGCCGCAGATATGGGCGTTGAGGGCGAGATAGCCGTTGAGGGCGATCACGTCCCAGCTGAGCATCGAGATCGGCCAGTTGAACTTGCCGATGCCCGGGATCATGTGCCAGAAGCGGTCCGGACGGCCCAGGTCCACCGTGACGAAGAGCAGGCACATGACGATGACGGCCACCGCCAGGAGTTCCCCCAGGATCACCACGTCATGGAGCGTCTCGTCCTTGTAGACGTAGACGGGGATGACCAGCATCACCGCCGCCGCCGCCATGCCCACCAAGAAAGTGAAGTTGGCGATGTAGAGGCCCCAGGAGACCTGGTCGCTCATGCCGGTGACGCTCAGGCCGGCGACGAGCTGCTTGCAGTAGGCGTTGAGGCCGAGCAGCGACACCGCCAGCAGGAGCGTCATCCATAGGAAGTAGCGCCAATCCCCCTCCAGGGTCTTGAGCGCGCAGCGGTACACGAACGTCACGTAGTCTTTCATGGTCAGATGTCGAAGTAGTAGTAGAACCTAGGGAGGGTGCCGACCTCCTCCTTCAGGATGAACACCCGCTTGTTCTTGATGATCTGCGACACTTCGCTGCCTGGATCCAAGATGTTGCCGAACTTGCGCGAACCGGTGGGGCAGGCCTCCACGCAGGCCGGGTACTTCCCCTTGCGCGTGCGCTGCAGGCAGAAGGTGCACTTCTCCACGACCCCCTTGGGGCGGGGCCGGTTGGAGAGCAGGCCCATATCCGCATTGAGCTCTTCCTTGGGGATCTCGGGCTTCTCGAAGTTGAAGCGGCGCGCGAAATAGGGGCAGGCCGCCATGCAGTAGCGGCAGCCGATGCACCAGTTGTAGTCGATGACGACCACGCCGTCGGGCTCCTGCCAGGTGGCATTCACGGGGCAGGCCTTCACGCAGGGCGCCTTTCGGCACTGGTGGCATTGCACGGGCATGTAATAGAAATCGTCCTTGGGGACCTTGCCCTCATAGTCGTGGGTCGAGCTCTCCACGTCGATGGAGCCCTTGCGCATCTGCAGGACCCGGATGTACTGGACCTCGGGGTTGCGCCCCTGGTTGTTCTCTTTGACGCAGGCGTAGACGCATTTGCGGCAGCCCACGCAGCGCCCGATGTTCAAGGCATAGGCGAACTCGACTCCTGGAAGCGGCGGGGGATCGCTGACGTTGGGCCGGACCCCGTAGTCCTTCTCCACCTGGGCGGCCACGCGCTCCATCATCGCCGCTTTATCCTCCGGGGTGAGCTCCTTGTAATGCTGGCGCAGGAACTCCTCGAGGCTGGGGATGTCCTGGATATGCGCCAGGGGCTCAAGGGCGGCCGCGGTGGCCGCGACGGCGGCGGTGGCCATGGAGCCGAGGAAGGCCGCGCGGCTCATGCCGCCTGACCCGTCGGGCTTCTTTTCCTCTTCCATCAGTGCGGTCCTCCCCGCGGGTTCACATGCGGAGCCGGCGCGGCCTCCAGCGGCTTGAAGACGGGCCAATGCGGGTCGTGGCAGGCGATGCAGACCTCCGACTTAGGGCCGCCCTGGGCCTTGTCCCAGGCGCCGCTGCGCCGGCCATGCGACCCCAGCTTCCAATCGCGGTAGATCGTCCCGTGGCAGCGGGAGCAGAGCAGCTCGATGTCGGCCAGCTTGATCACCGCCCCGTCGAAGTTCGAGAAATCCGCCGGCTGGAGCCGGTGATGGCAGTTGAAGCAGTGCTGGTTGCGCCCATGCTGGAGCTTGATGCCCTCATGGAAGACGCCTTTCTCCTTGGGATTGCCCTGCATCGGCTCGCTGCCCTCATGGCAGGATTGGCAGGGGGCGCCGTCGAACGTCATCTCCTTGCGCACCTTGCGCACCGTGGCGGGATCCCAGTAGGCGGGAGACAGCGGGGGGATGTCGTCGCGCTTCGGGGCGGGGCCGATCACATCCAGCCAGAGCGCCAGGGCAAGCGTGAGCATGACGGCCAGACAGGACAGGGCAGCCCAGCGCGGGACGCGAGGTTCGGCGTCCTTGCCGTCGGCGCTCATTTTTTCTGCTCCTCATGCGCCGCGGCATAGAGCACCCAAGCGGCGACCAGCGCGATGCGAGACAGGACCTCCGCCTTGTTCATCCCATTGCCCCCATGACCGAAGCAGACGGCATCGCTTCGACCCACGCAACACTTCGGCCTCTAGCAAGCCGTCCTGCGGGGGGCTGCGGGGGGCGGCGCGGCGCTTCGAAAGGCGCTAGACGGCCGTTTCCGGGAAGACCTCCCCGGAGTCGGCGAGGCACTGCGGGGAGAGCCGCCGGCCTTCCGAGCGGGAGACCAGGAGCGCGATGAGCAGGTCGCCGGTGACGTTGAGCACGGTACGGCACATGTCCAGGAAGCGGTCGACGCCCAGGATGAGCAGCACGCCCTCGGGCGGCACTCCGATGGAGGCGAGGATGGCCATCAGCATCGGCAGCGACCCCCCCGGCACGCCGGCCGTGCCGATGCCGCCCAGGATGGACATCAGCAGGACGGTGCCCTGCTGGCCCAGCGTCAGGTCCACGCCGAAGCACTGCGCCAAGAACAAAGCCGTCACGCCCTCGTAGAGCGCCGTGCCGTTCTGATTGGCGCTGGCCCCGACCGTCAACACGAACCGGCTGATGTCGCGAGGCACGCCTAAGGACATCTCGCTGACGCGCATGGCCACCGGCAAGGTCGCACTGGACGAGCTGGTCCCGAAGGCCGTCAGCATGGCCTCGCGCACCCGGCGGAAGAAATCCCCCGGCGCCATGCCCCCTAGCA
This sequence comes from uncultured Elusimicrobia bacterium, assembly GCA_964510095.1. Lineage (GTDB taxonomy): Bacteria > Elusimicrobiota > Elusimicrobia > UBA1565 > UBA9628 > JBBTLF01. The sequence goes on from CAZEAE010000011.1 coordinate 16,309, forward strand.
CGCGGGCCAGGATGGAATAGGTGACGAATTGATGCGTGGCCAAAGCAAGCAGGACGACGCCGGCGTAGCCGAGTAGGTGGGACAGCAGCTCATGCCCGAAGCGGGCCGTCAGGTTCAATACCAACGCTCCGACCCCGAAAGGCGCCAGGCGCATCACCAGGCCGATGAAGGCCATCGACGACTCGTAGAGCGATTCCATCAGCTTGAGCAGAGGCTTGGCTTTCTCGGCCTCGACGCGCATGACGCCAAGCCCGAAGAGCAGGGAGAAGAACATCACGCCCAGGAAATCGCCCGTGGCCGCGGCCTTGACCGGATTATCGGGGATCAGCGCCAACAGCCGCTGCGTGAAGTTCTGGTTGTCGGCGGCCGGCACCGCGGGCAGGCGGCCGGTCTTAAGCAAGGCTTCGCGGACCTCGACGGGAAAGCCCGTGCCCGGCTTGAACGCCGATACGAAAGCCAGCCCCGTGAGCACGGAGATCGCGGTGATCAGCAGGGTGTAGCCCAGGGTCTTCAAGGCCACGCGGCCAAGCTTGGCGGCGTCTCCCATCTCGGCGACGCCCAAAATAAGGGAACTCACGACCAAGGGCAGGACGGCCAGGAGCAGCAGCCGAAGGAAGAGCCGTCCGGCGGGCTCGGCGCCGTAATCGAGGAAAACGCTCAACGCCGGAGGCGCGACCGGCCACAGCTGATGCAGCCCTAGGCCGAGGAGGGCGCCGGCGGAAAAGCCTATCAGGATCTTGCGGTGCAGCGGCATCGATCCCATCCTAGCTTTTTTGACGACCGCCCAGGAGGTCGACCTATTGAACTAGAATCGCCTTCCAGGCGCTAGCGAGCCCCGTGCTTCTTGCCGGCATGGGGCGCTTCCGCGTAGATCTCGGGCGAGATCATCGCCACGAAGCGCGCGATGATCTCCTTAAGGCTCATCTCGCGCGTGGCCAGGTCCCACTCGCTGCCGATGAGCTCCATGGCGCGCGGGTAGTCCGCCTGCGTCTGGAAGGAATCCAGGACCTTGGCGAGCTTCTTCAAGCCCACATCGCGCCGGGTGGGGATCTTCCCCTCCTTCATGCGGCTCTTCGTCATGTGCTCGATGCGGCCGATGAGCACCCGGTTGACGGCGGTCACCAGGCTCAGGGCGATGCCGGCCTTGCCGCCGCGGGCAGTCCGTCCGATGCGATGGACGTAGACGTCCAGCTCGCGGGGGATGGAATAGTTGATGACGTGGGTCAGGTCCTTGACGTCCAGCCCGCGGGAAGCCACGTCCGTGCAGACGAGCAGCTTGACCTTCTTGTCGCGGAAGGCCTGCATGGTGCGCTCGCGCTCGTTCTGCGTCTTATCCCCGTGGAGGCTGTCGACCTTGTAGCCGCGGCCGGCCATATACCGCGTCAGGTCCTGGACCAAGGCCTTGGTCTGGCAGAAGATCAAGCCGTAGAAGTCGTCGGTGCACTCGATGATCTTGCAGAGGATCTCCGGCTTGTCGGATTCTTGCGTGCGGTAGTATATCTGCTCGACCGTCGTCGACAGCATCTCCACCCGGTTGACCTGCACCTGGCGCGGCTTGCGCAGGTAGGCATCGGCCACCCGGCGGACTTCCTTGCTCATGGTCGCCGAGAAGAGCCAGATATGGCTGTGCTCGCGCGGCGTCGCCTTCAGGATGGCCTCGAGGTCCTCTTTGAAGCCCATGGAGATCATCTCGTCGGCTTCATCCAGGATCACGGTCTTGACATCCTGCAGCTTGAGGGAATTGCGGTTGATGTGGTCGATGAGCCGGCCGGGGGTGCCCACCACGATGGAGGCTCCGAACCGGAGCCCGTCGAGCTGCGCGCCGTAGTCGGTGCCGCCATAGATGGGCAGGGCACGGACGCCCTTGTGCTTTCCGAGCAAGTTGAGCTGCCCCGAGACCTGCAGCGCCAGCTCGCGGGTAGGGCAAAGGACGAGCCCCTGGACGTGCTTCTTGGCGGCGTCGAGCTTCTCCAGGAGCGGGATGCCGAAAGCGGCGGTCTTGCCGGTGCCGGTGGCGGCTTGCCCGATGAAGTCCACGGGAGCCCCGAGCAGGATGGGCAATGCCTGCCTCTGGATCTCGGTCGGGGTCAGGAACCCCAGCTCCAAGATCGCGCGCTTGAGCGGGGCGCTCAGCTTCAGCTCGTCGAAGGATTTCATCTCCACCCGATTATAGTACTTTCGTATACTCCTCCATGGCTCCGCCCCTCCCTATCGAGCCCTTCCGCGACAGGATCGCAAATGATCTGGTCCGCGCCGGCAGCCTCATCCTGACCGCGCCCACCGGCAGCGGCAAATCCACCCGGACCCCGCGGTTCCTGCTTGGCAAGATCGCCGGCAAGATCCTGGTCCTGGAACCGCGCCGGCTGGCCGCGCGCAGCCTGGCCGCCCGCGTCGCCGCGGAACTGGGATCTCCGCTCGGCGAGGATGTCGGCTATCAGGTCCGCTTCGACAACCGCTGCGGGCCCGCAACGGCCGTCGTTTTCCAGACCTACGGCGTCTTCATCCAGCAGATGCTGAGGACCCCCGACCTTCAAGGCATCGGCGCCGTGCTGCTCGATGAGTTCCATGAACGGACGCTCGAATGCGACCTGGCCCTGGCTTGGCTGAAAGCCCTGCGCCGCAAGCGCCGCCCGGACCTCAAGCTGGTCGTCATGTCGGCCACGCTCGACGCCGGCGCGCTGTCGGCCTATCTGCCCGGCGCGGCCCGCTTGGACGTGCCGGGGCGGCTGTTCCGGGTGGATATCCGCCACACCCTCCCCGACCCGCGCTCCGAACCCGCCGAAGGCGCGCTGCGGGCCCTGCAAGACCTCTCTCGCGAAGGGCTCGACGGCGCGGTCCTCATCTTCATGCCGGGCCTCAAGGAGATCCGGCGCACCCTGACGGTGCTCGGCCCCTGGTGCCGCGAGCAGGGCCTGACGCTGCAGTCCCTGCACGGCTCGATGGAGCTGAGTGAGCAGCAGCGAGTCCTGGAGCCGACTCACGACGGGCGCCGCGTCATCGTCGCCACGAACGTGGCCGAGACCAGCCTGACCATCCCGCAGGTGACCATGGTCATCGACAGCGGCCTGCACCGCGTCGCGGCCTTTGACGCCGCCCGCGACATCAACACGCTGTACCTTTCCCGCATCAGCCTGGGCAACGCCCTCCAGCGCGCGGGGCGCGCGGGGCGCACCGCGCCCGGCCGCTGCGTCCGCCTCTGGTCCAAGGCCGATGAGCTCGGCATGCCGGAAAGCCTGGCCGCCGAGATGCTGCGGCTCGAGCTGAGCTCTTTGCTTTTAGAGACGGCTTCCTTGCCGGAGGCCGTCGACTGGCTCACGCCGCCCAAGGAGATCTCCGTCGCCACAGCCCGCCGCTCGCTGACTTTTCTGGGAGCCGTCGATGAGGCGGGACGCATCACGGCCAGGGGCCGCGCCTTCCTCCGATATCCCGCCCCGCCCCGGCTGGCGGCGGTCCTAGAGGAGGCGCGCGCGCTGGGAGCGCAGGCTTATGAGCGCGCGGCCGCGATGGCGGCGGTCTTCGAGAGCGCGGGCGAAGGCCGTCCGGACCGGGCCGCCGATCTAGCGGTCCTGGCCGAGGACCTCCTGAGCGGCTCGAGCTCGGTGCTCCCATGGGAATGCGTGGAGATCTTTCGCCAGTTCAAGAGGCTTTCCGAAAAAAAGGCGGACGCTCCCGCGAAGACGGCCTCCCCCGGAGCGCTGGCGGAGGCGTGGCTGAAGGCTTTCACGCCCCGCCTGGCCGCGCGCGAAGGCGAAGGCCTATCCTATCGCCTGAGCGACGGCCGCACCGCGCTCTTGCCCGTGACCAAGGACGCTCCCCCTTTGATCCTGGCCCTCGAAGTCCGGGAGCGGGCCGGCGGAGGCCAGGCGCGCCGGGTCTGCGTGACCTTGTTCCTGCCTTGCGCGCCGGAAGCGGTCCAGCAGGCCTTTCCGAAAGAATGCGCGTGGACCCCGAGCGCCGAGTTCGACGAGCGCAAGCAGCGGGTCGTCAAAGAAGAGCGCCTGATGTTCCGCGGCCTGGCGATCGCGCGGCGCGAGACGGCGACGCAAAAGGGCGACCGCAAGGTTTCCGCCGACATCTGGGCGGAGAAATTCGCGACCGGAGAGCTTGCGCACCCGGGCTTCGACGACGGCGTCCGGCAGCTCGTGGTGCGCATCGCGCTGGCCCGCAAGCTCTACCCGGACCTGGGCTACCCGGCGATGAGCGCCGACGATTGGCGGCTGATCTACGGCGAAGCCTGCGCGGGCCGCAACACGCTCAAGGACATCGAGTGCGCCCCGCTCGAGCCGCACGTCACGAGCTATCTAGGCAGAGCCCTCGCCGGTTTCCTCGACCGCGCCCTGCCGGCCGGCCGCCGCCTGCCCTCGGGCAAGACGGGGCGCTACACCTATTCGGAGTCGACTGCGCCCGTGTTGGCGGCTCGTTTGGGCGATTTCGTGAAGATGACCGGCACGCTCAGCCTCTGCGAAGGGCGCCTTCCCGTGGTCTTCGACATCCTGGCCCCCAACTACCGGACCGTCCAGCGCACCCAGGACCTGGCTTCCTTCTGGGCCAACGCCTATCCGACGGTCAAGAAGGAGCTCAAGCGCCGATACCCCAGGCATCCCTGGCCCTGATCAAGGCCCAAGCCGCCTAGGACCATTGCCGCCTGGCCCGCTGCCTCGAAAGCTGGTACAATGTCGTCCATGACTGCCGATCTGGCCCCCGTCCTGCGCGGGCGCAAGGCGCTGCCGGCCTTGCGCTACGCCTACGCCGAGCCGGCCGCCTTGGATTACGACCGCTTCGCCTTCACCCCGGACGCCGGGCGCGCCTTCCTTCACCAGCGCTTCTCCCTGTCCGAAACGAAGTCCTGGACCGGCCGAAAGGTGCTGACGACCCTGATGACGCCGCGCGCCGCTCCGCTCCGGCACGACCTCGATCCCGCCGCGCACGACATGAGCCTCTTCGGGCGCTGCGACGCCGACCTGCGCGCCCATCTTTCAGCTCAAGGCCTGCCCGTCTACCGCTTCCATGACGCCCTTCGGGAAGCCTTCCGGCTAGGGCTGATCTACCGCGTCGCCGCAAGCGGAGAAGGCAAGACTTATTACGGCGTGCCGCAGCTGGTGCGCACCGCCTTCAGCCTAAAAACCCCCTCCCGGGACTAGCTCAGCTGCAGCTGCCGCCGCCGCAGCCTGCGCGCGGACGCCCGCAGGGACCCATCTCTGACGCGGCGCCCCGGCCCTTGGAAGCGACCTTGGGTATGCGGTCTGACACCTTCACGACCCGGCCGAGCTTCTTGTCGTAGACATAGGTGCCGCCGGTCGAGTCAGGGGAAGACTTCTTCTTGGACTTGGTTCTCATAGTTCGGCCTCGAGCAGCCAGGCGGGCGCGGCGCCGAGACGGAGATACTTCTCCTTGGTGCTCTCGTCGAGCCGCTGAAAGGCCCGGACCGTGCGGCGGCAGAGGGCGCTGCCGCAGGCGCAATCAAGGCTCCAATCGGCCTCCCCGACGCAGGTGGAGTAGTCGAAGCGGACCTCTTCACCCGCGGCGATCGGCCTCAGCGCGACGAGCGTGACCGCGTCCTTGAGCCCGGCATTCGGGTCGCAGGCGTGGTTGACGAAGCGGCCCGGGGGGTCGGCATAGATCACGACGCCGGGTGAGACCTGCAGGCAATGAGGGCTCAGGCCCGCGGCCTCGGCGTCCGTCAGGGTCAAAGACGGCCCGGCGAAGGTCAAAACGAGCTCGCCGGCGGCCAAAGCACGGGCGGCGAAGACGCCCTGGCCGTTCGATGCAGGGCCCAGGAGGACGGAGGGTTTCATCTGACTATTGAATCATTTTCGGCCGGCCGCCTTATTCGGCGCCCGGCCGCAATATGCTACCTTACCCGGCATGAAATCCGTCTTCATCACCCGCCAAGGCGGCCCCGAAGTCCTTGAATCAAGGGAGTCCCCCGACCCCGACCCCGCGGAAGGCCAGGTCCGCGTCCGGGTGAAGGCCGCCGGGGTGAATTTCGCCGACATCCTGATGCGCATGGGCCTCTACCCCGGCGCCCCGAAGACCCCCTTCGTCCCCGGCTACGAAGCCGCCGGCGTCATCGACCGATTAGGCCCCGGCGTCATGAGCGCCAAAGAAGGAGACCAGGTCGTCGTCCCCACCGATTTCGGCGGCTATACCGACACCCTGGTCGTCCCCGCTTTCCAGGTTTTCCCCATCCCGCCCGGGAAATCTTTCAACGCCGCCGCCGCGCTCACCGTCAACTACCTCACCGCCTATGAGGCCTTGATCGAGCAGGGCAACCTCCGCAAGTCGGGCGGGCGCATCCTCGTCCACGGCGCCGCCGGCGGCGTCGGCATCGCCGCCGCCCAGATCGCCAAGATCTACGGCGCCGAAGTCTTCGGCACCGCCTCGGCCTCCAAGCATGAATTTCTCCGCAAGCAAGGCGTAGCGCATCCCATCGACTACCGCAAAGAAGACTTCGAGCGGGTCATCAAGGAAAAGACCAAGGGCCGCGGCGTCCACGTCGCCATGGACCCCATCGGCGGCAAGAGCTTCGCCAAGAGCTACCGCAGCCTGGCCGCCTCCGGCAAGCTCATCGTCTACGGCTTCTCGGCCGCCGCCACCGGGCCAGAGCGCAGCTGGCTCAACCTGGCCTGGCAGTATCTGCGCACCCCCAGGTTCTCCCCCTTCGACATGATGGGCGACAACCGCGGCGTCATCGGCCTCCACCTCGGCCGCATGACGGCCGAGCGCGAGCTTCTGACCACCGCCTTGCGCCAGCTCGTCGCTTGGTGGGGCGAAGGCAAGCTCGAGCCCGTCGTCGGCGCCGCCTTCCCCGCCGCCATGGCGCACAAGGCCCACGAGTACATCCAGGGCCGCGAGAACATCGGAAAGGTCGTCCTCACCTTCGAATGAAGCTCTATGTGATGCGCCACGGACATTCGCTCGGCGTCGCCGAGGCCAAGGTCGCCGGAGACGCCGAGCGCCCCTTGTCGGAAAAGGGCCGCGAAGGCGTCGGCCGCACGATGCGCGGGCTCATCCGCCGGGGAGGCAAGCCCTCCCTGGTGCTCCATAGCCCCCTCAAGCGCGCTTCCCAGACCGCCCTGGCCGCCGCCGAGCTCCTCAAGCCTTCGACCATCGAACTCTTCCGGCCCTTGGCCAACATCCTGTCCGCGGCGGAGCTTCTCGTCAGCCTCCGGCAGCGCTGCGCCGGCGTCTCAGAAGCCCTCGCCATCGGCCACCAGCCGCAGGTAGGCGAGCTGACCCTGCTGCTCTGCGGCGACATCCACGAGTTCCTCCCCGGCACGCTGGTCGCCTTCGAGCTGGAGGGCCAGGCGGCCCGCTTCCTCTGGACCTGCGGCCCCGACGATGGCGCATGACCAGGCGACGCCGCAAGACCGACGCTGACGAGCCTCGCCACCCGCCGCGCGGGATCCCGCATTATCTCCTCTATCCCACCGCCGGCGCGCTCCTGGGCGCCTGCTCTCCGATCGGCGCTTTCCTGATGCGCTATTGGATCGCCGACCCCTTGCTCAAGGGTCTCTGGATGCGCAACGAGCTCCAATACAACTTCCTTTTTTACGCTTACATGGGGATCGGCACCGTGGCCGCCTTCATCCTCTTCGGCTACGTCCTGGGCCTGCGCAGCGAGCGCCAGCGGATCCACAACCGGACCTTGAGCGCGCGCATCGACGAGCTCCATCTAAAATCGGTCACCGACGGTCTGACCGGCGCCTTCACGCACGGCTACCTCCATGAGATCCTGGAGCTGGAGATCCAGCATTCGCTGACCCACAAGTCCCCGCTCTCGGTGCTCTTGATCGATATCGACGACTTCAAGAAGATCAACGACACCCACGGCCACCTCTTCGGGGATCGGGTCATCAAGGAGACCGCGGAGACCATCACCGCCAACGTCCGCGCCGAGGATATCTTGGGCCGCTACGGCGGCGACGAGTTCCTCGTCATCATGCCGGGAGCCGACGAGGGCACGGCGGGCCATGCGGCCGAGCGGGTCTGCTCCGGCGTCGCCCAGAACGGTTACCTGGCTACCGTCAGCGTCGGCGCCACCACCTTGGACGGTCAGGACGTCCAAAGCGTGGAAGGGCTCCTGGGCGCCGCCGACGCCAACCTCTACCACGCCAAGCATGGCGGCAAGAACCGGGTCGGCTCGGGGCGCGGCTAGAGGTCCTTCGCGGCCGAGAACGGGCAGGTCTCGCGGTACGCGCACTTCGGGCAGTAGGCCGTGTCGGCTTCGAAGGCGCCGGCGTCGATGGCGTCGGCGGTCTTGACGATCAAGGCTTTCAGGGCCGCTTCCTTGGAGGCATCGTACGGCACGCTGACGCGCCTGCCGACGGCCACGTAATCGACTGAAAGCAGCGCCGGCGTCACGCCCAGAGCCTCGCGCACTCCCAAGCCGTAGAAGCGGAGCTGGAGGTCGTCGGCCAGCTGAGCCTCGGTCTCGAAATCGAGATGCGTCTTATAGTCGATCACCTCATGGCGCCCGTCGGGATGGCGGTCCAAGCGGTCGATCATGCCGCGCACGGCGTGGCGCCCCAGCGGATAGACGAACTCGCGCTCGACGCCGACGATCTCGGTGCGCCGGTCGGGCTCGCGCTCGTGATAGCCCTCCAGGATGCGCTGGCCCTTCTGGTACCAGCGTTCCTTGGTCTCGTCGTCGGGGTAGCCGCTGCCCAGCCAGCGGTCGTCGTAGCAGTCCAGCAGGTCCTCCAAGGACCCCGCGTCCTTGCGGTGGAAAGCCTCCAGCGCCCGGTGCAGGGATAGGCCCAAGGAAGAGGCCGGCGTCAGCGGGATGCGGCGGCCGTCCAGGAACTGCAGCTTGTACTTCCACGGGCACTCCAGGTAGACCCGCAGGCGCGTGAAGCTGATCTCCACTAGGGCTGGGCCGGGCCTGTCTCCCAGCGGAAGAAGTCCACGTAGCTGTCGCCGTATTTCTCGCGCCGCGTGCGCAGGCAGCCCGCCGGCGCCTGGACCTCCTCCTTCACATGATGCTGGCTGATCATCCAGCCCTTCGGCGCCAGGAGTCCGGCCTCGACGACGCGCGCCAGCGAAGGCGTGGAATAAGACAGCGCGCGCTTGGCCTCATCCTTGTAGGGCGGGCCCAGGAAGACCAGGTCGAACTGCTTCTGCCCCGAGCGGAACGGCACCCAGGACAGCTCGGACAGGATGTTGCCGGGATGGACCTTGGCGCAGTGCTTGAAGCCGCCCAGCTCGATGTTCGCCTCGATGACCGAGACGCAGCGGCGGTCCATCTCGATGAAGAAGACGAAGCCGGCGCCGCGCGACAAGGCCTCCATGCCGACGGCGCCGGTGCCGGCGTAGAGGTCGAGGAACCGCGATCCCGGGACGAGCCCCGCGATGATGTCGAACACGGACTGCTTGATGCGCCCGGAGATCGGGCGCGTCTTGACGTAGTCCTTGGGCACGCTCTTGAGCCGGCGGCCGCGCAGGTCCCCCGCGATGATCCTCATGGGAATATTATAGAATAAACCCGATGCCCGGGAAGATCATCGTGGTGGACGACGACCCTATCGTGGGCAACCTCACGCGCGAGCTGCTGGCCGACGCCGGCTATGAGGTGCAGCTGATCTCCGACAGCATGGTCGCCCTCGAGGCGATCAAGGCGCAGAAGCCCTTGCTGGCCGTCCTCGACATCCTGATGCCCGGCATCGACGGCCTGACCCTCTGCCACCAGATCAAGAACGAGCCTACGACCCAGGCCGTCAAGGTCGCCATCGTCTCCGGCAAAGCCTTCCACGCCGACCGCCAGCGCGCGGCCAAGTACGGGGCGGACCTCTTCATCGAGAAGCCCTACGACATCGAGAACTTCGGCGCCATGATCTCCGGCCTCATCGGCGGCGCGGTCCCGGCCCCCAAAGCCGCCCCGGCCCCCGCCCCGATGGCGGCCGTGGCCGAACCCAAGCTCCACTTCACCATCTGGGGCTGCCGCAGCCTCTCTCCGATCAAAGCCGGGGAATCCTCCGCCTACGGCCGGGCCTCCTCCTGCGTGTCGCTGGAGACCGGCGGCCACATGCTGATCTTCGACGCCGGCACCGGCATCCAGGGCTTGGGCGAGAAGCTCGTGCGCTCGAACAAGCACAAGGCGCTCTGGCTCTTCCTCACCCAGTTCAACCAAGACCACGTGGAAGGCCTGGCCTCCTTCGCCTGCGCGCGCCAGCCGGGCTACACGCTCAACATCAGCGGCGCCAACGACCCCGACATCAGCCTCCAGGACCGCATCGCGGAGATCTTCGAGACGGCGTCTTCCAAGCTCGGGGACGTCCAGTGCGCCTTCGAGCTCTATGAGATGAAGGAGGAGTCCTACGACATCCTGCCCGGCCTCAAGCTGACCTCGTTCTTCGCCAACCATCCCGGCACCACCCTGGGCTTCATCGTGGAGAGCGAGGGACGCAAGACGATCTACTGCCCCGACAGCGAGATCTACGGCGAGCGCGGCACCGCGCTGCAGGACTACGACGAGAAGCTGGGCGCGCTCTGCGCCGGCGCCGACCTGCTCATCCATGACGGCCGCTACACCGACGCCGACTACCAGACCCGCAAGGACAACGGACATTCGAGCTGGGTCAGCACGGTCAAGTTCGCGGGGCGCAACAAGGTCAAGCGCCTGGTCCTCTTCCACCACGACGACCAGTACAGCGACAAGGTGCTCGACTCCATCGACGCGCAGGCGCGCGCGCTGATCGCCGAGAAGGGCTACGCGCTGGACTTCGCCATGGCCCGCGAGGGCCTGAAGATCAGCGTCTAGGCCCCCGACCTAGAGCCCCTGGGCCTTAGGCACTATTGAGCGCAATCAACCTGCGCCGCTGTCCTATATCATCGGACGCTAGAGGCCTGCGCGGTATACTTTCCTTATGAAAACCACCACCCTTTTAGCCCTGCTGACCCTTCGCGCCGGCTTCGCCGGAGCCGCCGCCCTGCCGATGACCAACCTCTACCTCGGGCCCGCCGTCTTGGAGACCCCCTCGGTCCCCGCCGTCAAAGGCGCGGCCGTCCTGCGCTTGACCGCCACGGTCAAGATCCTCCCGATCTGCGACCTCGACCGCATGCCCAACCACATGGAGCACAGCTTCGAGCTGCTCCGCCAGCGCTACGGCTTCGTGCGCGACCAGACCTACGAGCCCCAGGCCGTGGTCGAAGGTGACCAGTTCACGATCCTCCCCTACCCCGCCGAACCCCGCGCCATGGTTTACCAAGTGAAGGGATTCCTGCCTGAAAGCCGGCTCTCCGAGTTCTCCCAGGACAAGATGGTCAAGGACGTGGCCAACGAGGACGCCCCCGAGCCCGCCATCGGCACCGAGCTCTACGTCGGCTTCCTCCAGCAGTTCGGCTCCGTCATCGCCTCGGTCCCGGGCGTGGCCGCCGTCGCCGTCGGCTCCGACTGCCCGCTCAAGGGCCGGCATCAGCACATCATGCCTCATAAGGCCGCGCTCGTCATCGCGCTCGACGGCTCGGCGCCCCAGGAAGAAGTGGAGCGCCGGCTCTTGGCCGCGCTGCCGCAGCTCAAGGGCTTGACCCGCCGCTACGAGGCGTCCGCCCCGGCCGCCCCGGCCGCCAAGCGCTTCACGACGCAGAACGGCTGGTGACGAAGGCCAAGTTCCGCTCGTCGTCGCCCGGGGCCTCCCAGGGCGTCTCCAAGATCCCGACCGCCGCAGCGTACTCCGAACGCTGAAGCAGCGTCTGCAATCCCTCGCCCCGCACGTGGCCGCGCCCCCAATGCTCATGGTGCTCTCGGTGGGAGCCTAGGAGAGCCCTCGTATCGTTCAAGTGGAACGCCTTGACCGAGTCCGCGCCTAGGAGGCGGTGGATCTTCGACAAGAACTTCAGCATCGCCTCCGCCGAGCCCATGTCGTAGCCGCCGGCCCAAGCATGGGCCGTGTCGATGCAGAAGCCCGCCGCCGGCTGGACCTTGCGCAAGGGCTCCGATAGCCAAGCCAGCTCTTCCAAAGTCCCCCCCAACCGCCGACCGCCGCCCGGCACGTTCTCCAAGAGGATCGGCACCGAGGCCTCGGCCCGGCCCACCGCCTCGACGATGGCCCCGGCGACCCGGCCCAGACCCTCCCCGTGCTCGACCCCCTCGGAGTAGGCCCCCGCATGCAGCACATAGGCGTCGCCGCCCAAAGCCGCGGCCAGGCGCAGTTCGTTGGCGAGGTGGGCGATCGAACGCCGTCGGCGTTCGTCGTCGGAGGAGCCCAGGCTGGGCACGTAGCGCGAGTGGATCAACAGCCGGGTCACGGAGGTCTTGCCGCGCGCCGCGCTGAAGGCCGCGAGGTCTTCCGGCGCGGGGACCTCGTTGCGGCGATACGGCAGCATCTGCATCGACGCGCAGCCCAGCGCCGCCGCTCTTTCCAGGGCGGCGCCAAAGCCCGCGCGGACCGGACAGTGGATGCCGAGGATCATCTTAAGCCAGCTTCGAGATCAGGTCGACGAGGCGGGTCTTGAAGGCGTCGTAAGGGAACCACCAAAGCTCCGGCGCCGACGCCGGCCACTCGTGCACGTAGACGGCCTGGGACCAGCAGAAGGTCCGCAAGCCCTCGTCGGAATGCCGCCGCCCCAGCCCGCTGGACTTGATGCCGCCGAAAGGAAGCGAGGCGATCGCATAGTGGCTCATCAGGTCGTTGACTCCCAGTATCCCGGCTTCGACCGAGGAGCCCAGGAGGTCGGCCTTGTCCAGATCCTGCGTCCAGATCGAGGCGGCCAGGCCGAAGGGCCCGTTGTTGGAGAGCCGGATGGCGTCCTCCCCGCGGTCGACCCGCATGACCGGCATGACGGGGCCGAAGGTCTCCTCCGTCATGACCTTCATGGCATGAGTGGCCTCCAGCACCAGGGCCGGGCTGATCAAAAGGTTGGCCTCGTCCAAGACTTCGCCGCCGAAGACCTTCGCCCCCTTCGCGCGAGCGTCCTCGAGCTGCTCGACGATCCGCCCCAGCTGCGGCGGGAAGATCAAGCGCCCGATGTCGACGTTGTCGGGCCGCAGGCCTTGGCGCAGCGTCGCCATCTCGCGGCGGACCAGCTCGACGAAGCGGTCGTAGACCTCGTTCTCGACGTACACGCGCTCGACGCCGACGCAGACCTGCCCGCAGTTCGCAAACGAGCCCCAGACCGCGGCCTTAGCGGCGCGTTCGAGGGAGGCGTCCTTGAATATGATCATCGGGTGCTTGCCGCCCAGCTCCAGGATGGCGGGCTTGAGGTCGGCGGCGGCCGCCTGCGCCACCAGGCGTCCGGAGCGGGTCGAGCCGGTGAAAAGGACCATATCGCTCTCGGCGATGACCTGCGCGCCGACCTTGGCGCCGCCGGTGACGACGGTGAAGAGACCCTCCGGCAGAAGTCCGGTGGCCTTGATCGCCTCCTCCGCCCAGAGCGCCGTGCGCGTCGTCCATTCGGACGGCTTGAGCAGCACGGCGTTGCCCGCCAGCAGGGCGGCGAAGGCGTCGCCCATGGGGATCATGAAAGGGAGGTTCCAAGGAGTGATCAGGCCGATGACGCCGCGCGGCACGAAGCGCGTGAAGGTGCGCTTGTTGAGCAAGAGCCACGGCCGCCAGGCCGCCTGATCCTGCAGGATGCGGTGGGCGTTGGAGGTGAAGTAATTCACGATCATGTTCACCGTCGAGATCTCCATCGCCGAGACCTCGGCGAAGGGCTTGCCGGTCTCCTCATGGACGATGCGCAGGAGCTCCTGCTTGCGCGACGAGAGGTCCTTCCAGAGGGCGCGGATGATGTCGACGCGCTGGCTCAGAGAATAGCGGCGCCAGAGCCCGGCGGCGTGGCGGGCCAATTGAGCCTTGCGCAGGACCTCGGCCTCGGCCATGTCCTGGGTGGGCGCGGAGGCGACGATCTTGGTCGTCACGCTCAGGGCTTGGGCGCCAGAGCCTTGCGGCGCTCCGCCACCTTCGTCATAAGGCTGTTCTTGAGCAGCGGCGACATGTCGAGGAGCTTGCGGAAAGAAGCCGAGGGGATGGTCAACACGACGGTATCGTCCTCGGCCGCCTTGATGGAAGCGTCGGAGGGCATGTCTTCCAATAGGGATATCTCGCCGAAGAAATCCCCCGCCTTGAGCTCGCGCACCGCCGTCTCCGTCTTGGTCTTGTAGGTGGCGACCGCCTTGCCCTTCTTGATGATGTAGAAGGCGCTGGACACCTCGCCGCGCAGAAGCACGGTCTGGCCGGTGTTGTAGGCGTTGCGTTCGATATCGGGGGTGACTCGGCGAAGCTGCTCCTCGTTGAAGAAGGAGAGGACTTCCACGGACTGCTTCAGGAAGACGGTGTCGTCGAAAGGGGGCATGTTTTTTCTCCTGGGCCATTATATCATTTCAAGCCCCCTGGGCCATATGGAGGCCCGGGCGTGGGCCTTAATCCTAAGAGCCGCCTGGGCCTTTCGCACGTTACCTTCCTTGCGGCTTCCATGTATAATGGATGCGATGGGACCCCGAACGCGCCGGTCCTCCTGGGCACTAGCGGCCCTCCTATGCCTTCCGCCTTCCGCGCGCGCCGCCTCCATCCTGCGCGTTGCCGGCTCGGCGCCGCCGCTTTCGAGCCCCGTCTCCGGCGCAGGCAGCCCGACCCTACCCGCCGGCAATCTGCTTTTGACGCCGTCCGGCGCGGCCTTGACGAGCTCCCTTTCCGCCCCCGCCCTGGCCGCCCCGGCGCCGAAGGTCTTGCCCGAAGCCGCCTATCAGGAGCTGACGCTCCAGCTCTCCCCCGAGAACCTGCCCAAGCTGGCGCCCGAACAAGCCAAGGGGTTGTCGGACGCCTACTTCACCGGCCAGAAGGCCGCCCTCAGCGAGGCGACCGAGGCGACCGCCGGGGTCCAAACGCCGCTTGCCGCCTCCGAGACAGCGCCGGCGTCACCGCCTTCGATCCCCCCTTCGCCGCCTTCGCCCAAGCCGGCCAAGACCGGCATCCTCCAGAAAGCCCGCGACGGCTACCATTTCAGCCGACTCTGGCTGCAGAACCTGTATTGGTATACGGTCATCCATCCGCGCAACATGTGGCCCTTATATGACGACAAGCGCAACAAGGCCGTCGCCGAAGGCCGCGAGCCGGCCGTGACGAGCCCGCGCCGCTTCTTCGCCTTCATGCGCGTCATGGGCCAATCCGGGCCGTTCTACGTCCTCGGCTTCGCCTCCCTGCAGGAAGAGCTCGTGGTCGAAGAAGCCCGCCGGACCTTCCGGCGCTACTTCAACGGCCCGGGGGTCGACGCCGAGGCCCAAGCGGCTTTCGACAGGTTCACGACGCGCGCTTTTCATTACAACCGCGGCCGCCGCGCGCATTCCAACATGCGCAAGCACATACGCGACGGGATGATCAACGGTTCGCTGAAGCCCGGCGCGGAGCTGGCGGCCTTCTACGACGGCCTGCTCAAGGACGACGTCAGCCAGGAGACGGCCGACTACCAAAAAGAGAAGGCGGCCGCCGTCCTCGCGGATTTCCGCCAAGCGGTCCTGCAGACGACCGCCGAGGAACCGCCCGGCGCCGACCGCGTGCTGGGCCTGATCCTGCTGGGCAGCTTCGCCAGCGGCTCGGCCAACCCGCGCAGCGATTTCGACGTCCAGCTGATCACCGCCGACGGCGGCGACCGGCGCGTGGCGGCCTTCCGCGCCCGACTGATGGAGAAATGGACCCAGGGCGAGCGGCATGCGAGGAACCCGCTGTCGGTCAACGATTTCCCCTATCCGCCGTCGCGGCCCCTCATCGACCGCATCCACGACACGCCGTACCTGATCGTCTCCCCGGACCCGGCGCTGGTCGCCGCGCTTCAGCGCCAGCCGGGAGAAAAGGCTTCCTTCCAGATGGTCCGCGTGCGCACCCTGCGCGGCGCCTTCGACCGCGGCCTGCAGTTCGCCGTCGTATATTCAGCCACCTTGGCCGCCGAGTTCACGCGGCGCTTCGGCCGGCCCGCTCCGCCTCACTGACGGGCCGACGGAGCATCTCCTCGAAAAGCGCCTCGACGCCCAGGAAGTGGCGTCCCACTTCGCGCCGGATGTCCTCGAGCTGGTCCGGGCTGGCGAAGCGCCGCATGTCGGCGATGCCCTTGAGGCCGGCCTCCATCATCATCGTGGGATCGAGCTGAAAATGATTCGCAAGCTCCGAGACCGCCTCGAGCATCAAGGCCGCCCCGCGCCCCAGCTCGTGGCCGGCCAGCAGCAGGCCGGTCATGCCGCCTTGGCAGGCGTCGGTGACGACCTGGGCATGGGCGCCCTCCGGCGCGCCGGGGGCGACGGCGCGCAAGGCGACGCCGAGGGTCTGCTTGACGAGCTCCGCGGCGGCGGCGCAGGGATCGTCCATGCGCTTGAGCTTGATGGCGACCAGCTCCTTGGTGAGCTGCCCGACCTTGAATTCGTCTTCCATGATGTCCTCCCGACAATAGGTCTCTTGCCGATAGGATAAGCGTCCTGGAAAAGCGCGCAAGCAAAGTGAAGTCAGCGGCTGTCAGCGTGATGTGCTATGCTTGCAGCATGAAAAGCCATTTGACGCTCGGAGCGCTGCTGATCGCGGCTTGGGCCTCGGCGGGGACCGCCGCCTTCAACGGGCGCTTCGGCGAGACTTTCGAGGTCCCGGCGGGCTGGCAGGCCGATCCAAGCATGAAAGGCCCGGCCGAGGTGATCGGCCTGCACCCCGCGGCGGTGAAGCCGCGCCCAGGCGACTACGACGATCTGCGCAGCTATCGCAAGCTGGGGCTCATCCAGGTGCAGGCGATCCCGAAGGCATCGTCGGGCCCTCTGGACCGCTATGCGGCGTCCGAACTGGCGGAGCTGGCTAAGCGCAAGGGCGTGCGCATCGAGCGCCTGGAGGTCGACGGCAAACGCTGGCCGATGGGCAGCGTGTTCACGCTGATCGGGGACTCGGAGAAGGTCTGGGTATGGAAGGTCTTCGCGGAGACGACAGAGCAGGTCTTCGTGGTGACGGCGGGAAGGGACAAGAAGACGGCTGAGGCCTCGGAGCTGGTGGGCCGGACTCTGGGCGCTTACCTGCTGAAAGCGCAAGGCTCGGCGCATGAGACGGGCGGGTCCGCGTGGGACGCCTATGACACGGCGGCGGTGCCGATAGGCGCGCTCTTCCAGCAGCCGCGCTGGACGGTCTGGCTCCTCATCAACGGCCTTTGCGCGCTCTTGATCGGCGCGGCGGGGCCGGCGGGGCTCAAGCGCGCCGGAACGATCGGCTGGAGCATCCTCGGATGGGGCAATGCGACGACTTTTCTGGTGAGCCTGGGCGTCTGGGCGGCGGCGTCTTTGCACCGGCCGGCGGAGTTGGGCGCCATAGCGGCGTTCGGGCCGATCTGGCTGATGCCGGCGGCATGCTTCTTCGCGGCCAAGAAGCTGGGGGCGGCGTCGCCTCAACGCGTGCTGGCCGCGGCGTCCATGCTGGCCGTCGTGATGCTGGGAGCCTCGGCTTGGCTTGGGCACGCCTATCCCGGCTGGCCGCCGCACGTCACCTATGCGCCGTTCATAGGCTACTACGTCGGCGTCGCCTTCGGCCTGGCGTTCGGGCTGGCGTACGAACCGAAGATGCCGCGCTAAGGCCGGCCTTTAGGCGGCTTGCCGAAGAGCGCGAGATATTTGCGTAAGCCCTCCTCCGCCAGCTTGGCCTTCGGGACGAAGCGCAGGGCCGCCGAGTTGATGCAGTAGCGCAGCCCCGTCGGCGCCGGGCCGTCGTCGAAAACGTGCCCCAGATGCGAGTCGCCTTGGCGGGAGCGGACCTCGACGCGCTTCAGCCACAGCGTGCGCTCCGGCTTCTCGACGACGTTCTCTTTGGCGACGGGCCGCGTGAAACTGGGCCAACCGGTGCCGGAGTCGAACTTGTCCTTGGAGCTGAACAAGGCTTCGCCGGAGACGATGTCCACATACAGGCCCTCCTCATGGTGGTCCCAATAAGCGTTATGGAAAGGCCGTTCCGTCCCGCTCTCCCGGGTGACGCTGTACTGCTCAGGGGTCAGCTTCCGGCGGAGCTCCTCATCACTCCAGGTCTTTTTGCCTTCGGCCCCCGACACCCCTGTCGGACCTGACGCCATCGCCAGAAGAGTCAAGAACACCTTCAGCTTGCCGTTCATCATCTCAGATCGCCCTTGCGGAGCCCGTCATCGACGCGCCGTCTCGGCAGCGCCCCCGGGGCGCCATCGTCTTGAGCAGCAGGTCGCAGAACGGGAAGGTGATGTTGAAGTTGTACCGGCTCATCAGCGCCGGATCATGGTGCAGCCGGTGATGGCGGCGGATGCCCTGCACCAGCGGCAGACGGCCCGCCCAGCCGTCATCGGAGCAGTGCGCCAGGCTGTGCAGGACCTCGTAGAGCAGAAGCTCGCCGGTGCCCATGGCGGCGAAGACATGCCCGCAGGAAGCCCCCGCCAGCGGCGCCACGAGGTAACCGCCCGCCGCCGTGGTGAAGATGACGGTCAGCACGGGAGCCCAAGGAGGGAAGAGCACCATCATGAAATCCTTGAAGCTCTCGAACTCCATCGCCCCGTAGACATAGAAGCGGTGATGCTCAAGGGTGTGGATCACGAATCCCGGCCGGAGCAAGGGGTAGGGATGATGGAGCGGGTAGCGGTGCAGGAGGTATTCCACGGAGTTGCCGAAGAGCAGCGTGGCCGCCAGGACCAGCGATTCGCGCCAGCCCCAAGCCTGCAGCATCCTCAGGTGCCAGCCGATGGCGCCGAAAAGGACGGCGGCCGTGAAAACCAGGTGGATCTCCCCGGAATAGAACCAAGGCACTCGGTTCCTACGGTACTCCTCGCGAAAAGCGCGGACTTCCTCCGGGACGGGCTTCATGACGCGGCTCTCATCCGAAAGATTGTATCAAGTCCGCTACGATATCGTCACGGAGCGCCGGGCCCGAAGGCATGCCCGGCGAGGACGGAGAGGGTCCAAGGGCTGCCGGTCCGGTTGTCGCTGAGGGCTCTGGCGAAATCGATGCGCACCGGCGTGTTGCTGGCGGACTTCGAAGCGGCCAGCCGCAGGCCGAAGCCGACGCTGTTCTTAAGGTCCGAGACCCGCTGCGTCCTGCCGCCCGGCCAGACGAAGCCTGAATCGAAGAAGACCACCGCGCCGGTGTCGAGCAGGCGCCACAGGTTGTCATAGATGAATACGCGGTCCTCGAGGTTGAACAGGAAGCGCCGCTCTCCCGTGAATTGGCTGAGCCCGTAGCCGCGCAGACCGTTGGACTCGCCCAAGCCCAAGGTCGAAGCCGGGTCGAGCTGCCAGCCGTGCTCATAGGCGGTGTGGACGGCCACCGTCTGCCTGGGCAAGCCGCGGAGGAAGTAGAGCGCGTCGAGCGAGGCCACCCGATTGCCGTTGTTGCCGTTGACATAGGTCGAGCGATAGCCCGCCTCCACCAGCAGCAGCTGCCCTCCCCCGCTGAACCCTTTTCGCACCAGGATCTTCGGCAGGATGCGCGCTTCGGTCGTGGACATCGGCCTGAGATAAGGCGCCCAAGCCAGGCTGGGGAAGATACCCAAGCCGAGGTTGAAGTCCTCGTCATGGGACATTTTTTGGACCCGCTGCTCCTTGACGAAGTCCTGAAGCTCGTATTCCAGCCCCAATTGCAGGAAGCCCAACTGATCGGCGTTGGGGATGGGGCCCGCCGTCAGGCCGGGCACGGCGCTGTATTCGGCGCGATGATGCAGCAAGCCGACCGTAGCGCGGCGAGTACGGTGGGTGGAGGTGCCCAGGGCGACGCCGTAGCTGACGCCGAGCTCGCGCGTCTGCTTGCGGACCTCGCCGACGACCTGCGTGCCGGCGAACGTGGACGCTCTTTCGTCGCCATAGGAGCCGGTGAAGCCCAAGGCGGAGCGCGCGATCGATGCGTAGAAAGGCCGGCTCATGCTCATGGCATAAAAACGGCTGTCGGGCGCCGCCACCGCGGCCAAGGAATATGCGAGATGCTTGCGCCCGAAGAGGTGAGGGTCGCCGTAGGACAACGAACGGGACTCGGAGCCGTTCTCGCTGCCGTAGACCGCGGAGATCGTCTTGCCCTGTCCCGCGAGGTTATGCTCGGCCAGGCCCCCCTTCCAATTCGTATTGCCGCCGACGCGCTTGAAGTGGGCGACGAGCTCCAGCGTCCAGGCGTCGTAGGTCCGCACCACGACGTCCATATTCCCCTGCGGGTTGGGCACGGCTTGGACATCGGCCCGACGAAGGAAGGGCAGGCGCCTCAGGTTGCGCTCGGTCTCCGCCAGCAAGGCCGGATCGTAAGCGTCGCCCGCGGCGAAGAGCAATTCCCGGCTAAGGACCGAGGCGTGCGTCTGCCAATGGGCGGAATTAGCCGCGCTATAGACCCATTTGGCCTCGGGTCCATCGACGGTGTTGAAGACGTTATGGCTCTCGATGGTGACCGTGCCGATGAAGACGCCGGGTACGGCCTTAGCCTGGGCGGAGGCGGCCAATGACACGAGCAGGGCGGCCGCCGGGAGGAAGGTGTTGGGTTTCAAGTCGGATAAGTGCTTCGGACGCCTATCCTACCATATCTCCTTTCAGCGCCCGAAGTAGGCCTTGAAGCCATCCCAGAGCGGGTTGGCCGCGTCGGAGAGCGAGCCCGCCAACGCCGGGTAGGTGGCGCTGGAAACGGCTCCCTAGGAGTTTGCCCACCGCACCAGCTTGACGGCCCCATACATCGCCAGCGCCCCGATGGCGGCGCCGATCAGCGCCGGGGCGATCAGCGCGGTCCCAGTGACGGCCGCGCCCGCGAGGACCATCCCCATGAATGCGCCCGCTCCGGCGCCCATCAACGTGCCGGCGACCAAGGTCCGCTGAGCCCCTTTCTCCATCTCATCCTTAGTGAAGGTCCGGCAGGGGACATTCGGCTCCCTCTTCGGCGGCCCGTGCCGCTGGACCTTAGGAAGCGGGCAAAGGGTATAGGAGCCGTCGGGATTGCGGCCGCTCTGCGGCTCGGCCTTGACCGCGAGAGGCGCCACGGCGGCGTTGGACCGGTCTTCCCAGCATTTGCCGGCAGAGCAGTCCTTGGCCTGGGTGAAGGCGGTCTCATCGATCGGCGCCGCGGCGGCGGCCAGCCGAAGGCCCACGAGCAAGGAGGAAAGCAGGAGCGATGTTTTCTTCATGCCCATAGGATGCCGGGAAAGTCGCGGGGACTCCAGGGCATTACGGCCCAGAAGCGCCTGGGGCTTCAGGCCTAGCCGGGGGCAAAGAAAAGGCCCCCTTGCGGGGGCCTAAATTGGTGGACGTGAACGGGATCGAACCGTTGACCTCCTGCATGCCATGCAGGCGCTCTCCCAGCTGAGCTACACGCCCAAAAAAACGTCGGGCTTATTCTACCAAATCGGCTACTCTTTGGGAACGAGCACGATCTCGATGCGCCGGTTGAGCGCGCGGTGCTCCGGCGTGTCGTTGGGAGACACCGGCCGGAACTCGGCGTAGCCGGTGGCGACGAGCTTGGACGCCTCCACTTTAGCCTTGTCTTGGAAATAGCGAGCCACCGCCGTCGCTCGGGCCGTGGAAAGCTCCCAGTTGCTCGGATACTTGGCCTTCAGGTCGCCGCGGATCGGGACGTTGTCGGTATGGCCCTCGATGCGGATATCCTTGTCCTTGACGCCGTTCAAGATGGTGCCGATGCGCTCGAGCACCTTGGTGCCCTCCGGCCGCACCTCGGCCAACCCGGAGTCGAAAAGGATGCGGTCGACCATGTTGACCGTCAGCTTGCCCTTGAGCTGGGTGATGGTGATCTCGCCCGCCGAGATCTCGGACTTAAGCCCCTGCGTCAGGGATTCATAGCTCTGCTTGACCTGCGCCAGCTCGGAGGCCTTGGCCTGCTCAAGAGCCTTACGGTCCTCCTGCGCCTTGATCAGGTCCTGCTCGCGCGCTTTGCGGGCTTCTTCGGCGGAGACCAGCTGACGCTGGAGGTCGGCCAGCTCGTCGTCTTTGGTCTTGCGCAAGGTGGCCGTCTCCTTGCCCGCGTCGGCCAGCTTCTGCGACAAGGCGTCCTTTTCCTTGATGAGCGTCGAGACCTTCTTCGTCAGCTCATCCTTGTTGGATTCCAGCGACTGCTGCAGATCCTTGTTGGACTTCTGCACGGAGGCCAATTGGACGGCCACCGAGGCCAGCTGTTCATCCTTAGCCTTCTGCAGCGAGACCAATTGATCCCCCGCGGCCTTGACCTGCGAGGTCAGGTCCAGCTGGATCTTCTGGCCCGCTTCGGTGGTGGAAGCCTGGATCGCCTTCAGGGCGTCAAGGTCCTGCTGGGTCTGTTCCAGCTTCGTCTCCGTGGCTTCGGCGCGCTGCTGCTCGGCCTTGAACTTCGTCGAAGTCACGCAGGCGGAAAAGGGCAGGATCAGGGCGGCGAACAAGGCGATGCGGTTCATGGGTGTTCCTCCAGTTCTTTCAATGAGGATAGCAAATCCGCGCATTAAGCGATGCCGTGGAGGAACTCTTCGACGCGAGCCTTGGCGTCGTGAAGGATGGGATCGCCGTCTCCGGGCAAGAGGACGTCGAAGGAGAGCGCCTTGAGCTTATGCAGAGAGGCCTTGAGCTGGACGGGGGAATCCTGCTTCTCCGCCGGCACCATCTTCAGCCGGCCGCAGGGCGCGATGAGCGCGTCGCCCAGCATCAGGATCCCGCGCTCTTTCCAATATAGGCCGATCTCGCCGGGCGATTTACCCGGCAGATGGACGACGGTCAAGCCGGGCGCAAGGACTTCCCCCTCCTTGACCCTGCGCTCGACGCGGACCTCGACGAGGGCGGCCTCGGCCTCATGCATGACAGTGGTGACGGGCTTGCGGCTCTGGAAGAAGGCATGGTCGCGGACGTGGTTGCGGTTGGTGATCACGATGAGGTCCGGCCAGAGCCCCAGCTGGTCCAGGTAGGCCTGGTCGTCTTCGGACAAAGGCGGCGGGTCTACGACGAGCGTGCCGGTCAAACCCGTGAACAGGTAGCCGTTGAAGTTGAACTTCTTCTCGGGGTTGAAATATCCCCAGGAGAACACTCCTTCGGCCAAGCGGATCATGGCGAAGGCCTCATCGAGAGCGAAGGGGGCAGCATCGCCAAGGCGGTACGCATATCCCAGAGCAGCGCATCTTCAGCCCGCAAGCCGGGCTCCAGCCTCCGGAACGCGGCGCGGTAGCGATACCAGGGGATCGTCGGGAACAAATGATGGATCAGATGGAGGTTCTGGGCCAGGAACAAGGCGTCAAGGTAAGCCGGAACGATAGCGGCGGTGTCCTTCATCCGCCCCCGGACCCGGTGAGGCCGGTGAGGCCAATAGTCGAACATGAAGGCCAAGGCCATGACGCCCAGTTGGGCCGGTAGGAACCAATACAGCACCAAAGCCTCCAAGCGGCCGGACAATGCGGCCCAGACGAAAGCCCCGGCGATGCAGGCGCCGGTCAGCACCGAACGGAACCAGCCGCCGTCGCGACGTGCCAGCTGGGTGAAATAGCAGAGATAGTGGTACTCGAGCATCGTCAAGCAGCGCAGAACCGTGCCGAGGATGCGGGGCGAACCCGCCACCCAGAAATCTGGATCCTCGACCGGATCGTTGGTATGGGCATGATGATGCAGATGATTGCGCCGGAATGCATCGAATGGACCGAAGAGCGCCAAGGCGGCGAAGAAGCCCAATGCCTCGTTGAGAGGAAGCCAGCGCGAAGCGCTGCGGTGGACGGCGTCATGAAGGACGGTGAATTGGGTATACGCGGCACATGAACAGAGCAGGACGGCAAACGGCCACGGCAGCGACCCGCTAAGGCCCGCCCGAGCGCAAGCGAGCTGAAGCAAGGCTGCCGCGAGGAACAAGGCCACCGTCGGCCAGGCGGTAGCGCCCGGGGCCAGCTCGAAGACGCGCGCGGAGACGCTGTCGACGGATGGTCGGGGAGGCACGGCGCTATCGTACCAGTTTTTCCGAGAGGCTCAAAGCCGCCAGACCCCGAGCTTTTCAAGCCTCTTCTCGGTGCGCTCGGTATGGGTGCCGTTCCAATACACCCGGCGGCAGGTGGGGCAGCGGAAAAATGGGGTCTCCAGCGTCTTGACCAGGGGCGGCACCAGCGGCAAAGCCTCCTCGCGGGTCAAGGGCGATAAGAGCTCGTTGCAGCAGGTGCAGCGCGTGAAGATCCGCTTGCGGTCGGGCTTGAGCCCCATCTCGCTAAGGACGCGCAGCAGCTGCGCCTCCAGATGTTGTTCGCGGACCAGGACCATCCTCAGGTTCCGCACGGAGGGGATCTTGCGGTCGCGGGTCAGGAAGACCCGGCCCTCGCGATGGGCTTGCTCTAGGAGCTCGAGGTCGGAGCGGCCATCGACGCCGGCGAAGCGGACATCATAGCCCAGGAGCACCAGCCAGCGGGCCAGCTTGCCCAGCATGCTGTCGGCGAGGAACCGAGGCTCCATAGCCCATTATACCCTGATTTGAGAAAGCAAAAGGACCCGGTCATGCTGAACCAGGTCCTTAGCCCTTCCTATCGATAATAATTGCGCGAGGGGAGACTTGAACTCCCAAGCCCTTTCGGGCATACGCACCTCAAGCGTACGTGTCTGCCAGTTCCACCACCCGCGCTGAAATCTTGGTTACTTCGTCTTCGCCGGCGCATTCGCCGGGATCTTCGGGATCACCGGAGCGGCCGGAGCCTTGGGGGCCGCCGGAGCCGGCGCCTGGGGCGCGGCCGCGGGTGCTTCCTCGCGAACGCGGCCCGTGACGCTCGACATCCCCGAACGCGTGCCCAGGAGCGTCAAGAAGAGCGAAGTGAAAGCGAACGTGCCGGCCATGACGGCGGTGACCTTCTTCATGAAGCTCGAGCCGCTGGGCGTGTTGATCAGGGAATCCCCCCCGCCGCCGCCCATGCCGATGAGGCCGGCGCCGCGCCCCGCCTGAAGGAGCACGACCAGGATCATCAGGACGCAGGCGGTGATGTGGATGCCAAGGATGAAAGTGTAGAGCATAGCGTGATTATATCAAATAATCAGGAGGCCAAGGCCGCCAAGCCTGGCAGGACCTTGCCCTCGAGCAGTTCCAGGCTGGCCCCTCCGCCGGTGGAGCAGTGGGACATCTGATCGGCCAAGCCGGCCTTGGCCAGCACGGACAAGCTGTCGCCGCCGCCGACGATGGTCGTGACGCCTTTCTTGGTCGCCTCGGCCATGGCCTGGGCGATCGCATGGCTGCCTTTGGAGAATGCGGGGATCTCGAAGATCCCCATGGGGCCGTTCCAGAAGATGGTCTTGGCCTTGCGGATCTCTTCGGTGAAGAACTCGATCGAGTTGGGTCCGATGTCCACGCCGATGAGGTCCGGCGGGATGGACATGGCCTGGGTGACGACGATCGGCGCATCCGGCCTGATCTCCCGAACGCTGACGTGGTCGGCCGGCAGCAGGCACTCGACCTTCTTCGCGTAGGCTTTTTCGATGATGCCCTGAGCCTCGACGACCTTGTCCTTTTCCAAAAGAGATTTACCGATCGAGATGCCCTGCGCGCAGAGAAAGGTATAGGCCATGCCGCCGCCGATGACCAGGGAGTCGATGCGCTCCAAGAGCTTCATCATGACCCCCAGCTTGTCCGAGACCTTCGCCCCCCCGATGATGGCCAGGAAGGGACGCGTCGGGTTGCCGATGACGCGGTCGAGGAATTCCAGCTCCTTCTGGACCAGCAAGCCGATGACGCCGGGCAGATGCTTCGGCACGCCGGCCGTGGAGGCATGGGCGCGGTGCAGGGCGCCGAAGGCCTCTTGGACGAAGACCTCTCCCAAGCGCGACAGGCTCTTGGCGAATTCCTTATCATTGGCCTCTTCGCCAGGGTAATAACGGAGGTTCTCCATCAGGATCACGCCGCCGGGCTTCAAGGCCGCCACGGCCTTCTCGGCCGCGGCGCCCACGCAATCGGGCGAGAACGCCACCGGACGCTTCAAGAGCTTCTCGAGGGTGGCCGCGATGGGCTTGAGGCTGTACTTAGGCTCGGGCTTCCCCTTGGGCCGCCCCAGATGCGAGATCAGGACGACCTTGGCTCCGGCGTTGATCAGGAGCTCGATGGTAGGCAGGGTCTCGGCGATGCGCCGGTCGTCCTCCACCTTGCCGCCCTTCATCGGCACGTTGAAATCGACACGCGTCAAGACCCTTTTGTTCTTGACGGTGATGTCCTGCAGACGCTTGAGCTTCAGGGCGGGCTTCGTTTCATCGGTCATAGATCAGTAGATGTTCTTGCCCATGGCGGAGCTGATGAGCTCGACGGCCAGTTCGGCGGTGGCGTTGTGCGTGTCCTCAAGAGGGTTGACCTCGACTAAGTCCATGCCGACCAGCCTCTCGGAATCGGCGACGAGTTCCATGAGCAGGTGCGCCTCGCGGTAGGTGAGCCCGCCGCGCTTGAGCGTGCCGGTGCCGGGCGCCATGCCGGGATCGACGACGTCGATATCGAAGCTCAGATGGATGCCGGCCGTGCCGTCGGAGGCCAGGTCGATGGCCTGCTCGATGCACAAGCCCAGCCCGAAACGGTCGATCTCCTGCATGGAGAAGACCCGGATGCCGGACTTGCGGATGTTGGCGGCCTCGGCCTTGTCGACGTCGCGGACCCCGACCAGGACGACGTTGCGCGGGTCCATCTTGGGCGAGAAGCCGCCGACGCGATTGAAATCCTGGTCCCCCATGCCCAGCAGGTGGGCCAGCGGCATGCCGTGGACATTGCCCGAACCCGAGGTCGACGGCGTATTGATGTCGGCATGGGCGTCCACCCATATGAGCCCCAGCTTGCGGCCCTGCTCGCGCAATGCGCGCGAGACCCCGGAGACCGAGCCCACCGCCAGGCTATGGTCGCCGCCCAAGCTGATCGGCACGCGGCCCGCGGCGGCCGCGCCGTATGCCTTCTCCTCGAGCTCGCGGCAGACCTTGAGGATGGCCGGCCCATGCTTGAGCTTGGCGCGGCCCTGGGTCTTGGAAGCGGGGACCTTGACGTCGCCGGCGTCGACGACGTCAAGGCCGAGGTCCCGCAGCGCGGGCAGGATGTTGGCCCGGCGGATGGCCGCCGGGCCGCCCGAAGCGCCCCGCTTGCTCGCGCCCCAATCCAGCGGGACGCCGATCAAGGAAGCCTTGCGCTTCATGAGGAGTGGCTTAAGCCGCGACGCCGACTTTCTTGGAGATGAAGGCGACCAGGTCGATGACGCGGTTGGAGTAGCCCCACTCGTTGTCGTACCAGCCGAAGACCTTCACCATGCGCTTGTCCATGACGTCGGTGAGCGCCACGTCGAAGATCGAGGAGGAGGCGTTGCCGGTGAAGTCCTTGGAGACCAGCGGCGTCTCGCAGTACTGGAGGTAGCCCTTGAGCCGGCCGGTCTCAGCAGCTTTTTTGAACGCCGCATTAACCTCTTCCTTGGTCACGTCCTTCTCGACGACGACGGTCAGGTCGACGATGGAGACGTCGGGGGTGGGCACGCGGATGGCGATGCCCGACAGCTTGCCCTTCATCTTCGGCAGCACCAAGCCGATGGCCTTGGCGGCGCCCGTCGAGCTGGGGACCATGCTGACGGCGGCGGCGCGGCCGCGGCGCAGGTCGGAGTGCGTGAAGTCCAGCAGGACCTGGTCGTTGGTATAGGAGTGCACGGTCGTCATCATGCCGGATTTGATGCTGAAGGCCTCGTCCAAGACCTTGGCCAAGGGCGCCAGGGCGTTGGTGGTGCAGGAGGCGTTGGAGATGATGTTGTGCTTGGCCGGGTCGTAAAGGTCTTCGTTGATGCCCATACAGATGGTGATGTCTTCCCCTTTCGCGGGAGCGGAGATGACGACCTTCTTCGCGCCGGCCGATAAGTGCGCCTTGGCCTTGTCGGCGTCGGTGAAGCGGCCGGTCGACTCGATGCAGACATCGATATCAAGGGCCTTCCAGGGCAGCTTGGCGGGGTCGCGCTCGGCGACGACCTTGATGAGCTTGCCGTCGATCTTGAGGTCGGAGCCCACGGCTTCGACCGTGCCGGGATACTGGCCGAAGGTGGAGTCGTATTTGAAGAGATGGGCGAGGGTGGCGGCGTCGGTCAGGTCGTTGACGGCCACGAAGTTGAGGGCGGGGTTCTTGATACCTGCGCGAAGGACGAGACGGCCGATGCGGCCAAAACCGTTGATGCTGACGTTGATAGCCATGGAAGCCTCCTGGGTGCGGAGCCGACGGCTATAGTCTAGGAATTTAAGAGGCCGATTTCCACCTGGAATGGAGGGTCAGGCCTTGCGTTATTACCGATATCTCTTGAATAACGGTAATAACGCAAGGCCTGACCCCTTTTAGCGGTTGAGTAAGACGATCTCGACGCGCTGCTCTGAGAAGGGCGCCCGCGCGGCATCGACGGTCACGTTCTTGCCCATGACCATCAGCTCCTTGAGCAGGAAGGCCTGCAGGGCCTGCCCCTGGCTCTCGCCGAGCTCTTTGTTCTGCGCGAAGACGCGGATGCCGATAGGGATACCGGTATACTTGCGCTTGACGAGGTCGGCGGCCGAGCGGATCAGGTCGCGGCCGGTGGGGATGACCAGCTCGGCGCCGGCCTTGGTGCTGCCGAAGAGCACGGAGGAGTCCAGGCTCAGATGCAGGCCGGTGTCCTCCTGGTGGACGATGCCCCGGAACAAGAGCGGCTTGCCCACGTTGGTGCGCGGGGAACCGCCCGGGTCCGTGAAGGTGTAGACCGCCGAGTAGGAGCGGCCGGCGCTGATCCATTCGCCCTGGTCGTTCTGCCCGGTCCAGAGCAATTCCTCCGGCGGGTCGTTGGAGCCCTCGTAATGGTGGAAGACGCGGCCCTCCTCGTCGGCGATGGTCAGGCTCCAGGCGTAGGACTTGACCTCCTTGGGCTCCATGCGGCGCTGCATCACCTCGGCGAGCTGGTCGCGTAGGCGGAAGGCGATGCCGGGGCGGTGGCTGAAGGTCGTCCGCCAAGGCTCGATGACGCGGACGTTCTGCAGGAACTCCGGATGCGTGCGCCGCCAGGACACGGTCAAGGGCGAGACCGCCAGCAGCAAGGACTGATCGGGCTGGAGCGAGGCGCGGATGGTCTCGAAGGGATCCACCTCGATGGCCAAGGCCGGCTTGTTGGAGTTGAGCTTGCCGGCGGGATCGGAGGCCTTGATGACGACCTCCGTCGGCATGCCTCCGCCCTGGGAGACCCCCGCGGGCGCGTTCTCCCCCGGAGGGGCGACGGGCGGCTCCTGCGCGCAGACCGGGAGGGCCAAGGCGAGGAGCGCGGAGGCAAGCGTGGTTTTCATAGTCACTCCATGATGAATCGAAAGGTGATGACGCCCCATTGCCGCTCATCGGACATCAGGGGCAGGAACTTCCACTTCTTCAGCGAGTCCATCGTCAAACGATCGAGCCGGCCGTAGCCGGAGGTATGCTCGACGCGCAGGGTGTCGCCGAGCACGGAGCCTTCCTTATTGACCCAGAAGCGGATCGCCACGCTGGCCTCGATGACGCCTTGCTTGCGCGCCCAGTCCGGGAATTCAGGGACCTCGTAATGGAGGACCTTGCGGTCGGCCAGAGGTCCTTCGATCTCGACGCCTTTCTTCTGCTCCGGGGCCGCCGCCGCCTCGCGTTTCTTCATCGCCGTGCCCTCGACCTTCTTCTTCAGGAAATCATCCATGGGCGCCGCCATCGGACGGGCGCGCTCCTCGGCCGCGGGGGCCGGCAGGAATGCGGCGATCTTCTGGCTCAGCCGGGAGGCCTCCGGCGGCGAAGCCTCCCTCAGCGTGGGCGCCTGGGCCTGGGCGGCTCGGCGGGTCGCCGCCGGCTCCGCCGCTTGGATCGTCTGCAGCGTGGTTTGCCGACGCTCCTCCTCGAGGGCCAAGCGCTGGGGCAGGTTGCGCGCTTGCCGCTGACCGACCTCCTCCAGGCGAGGAAGCTCCGCCAGCTTCGCGGCCTGACGGGACTCCAGCCTCTGCTCGATCTTGGCCATGTCGATCTTGCGCTCGCCAAGGTCCATGCCCGCGAGCTTGGGCACCTCCAAACGCCGGCGCTCCTCGAGCTTGGGGGCATCGGCCAGCTTGAGCTTCTTGAGCTCGGGAAGCTTGGCCGCCACCGGCACTGGGACGGCCATCCTCGGCGCCTCCGGAAGGGCCATCTTAAGGAAATTCCAGGTGCTGGGCGGCGTGGCCGCCTTGGGCGAGGCCGGCGCCGGCGCGGGCAGGACCTTGCGGGTCTGGATCAGCAGATCGACGCCCGTGACGATGTGCTGGGTCTGCTTATGGGCGGCGCCGGCCGTATAGAGGTAAAGGCCGGCCGCCGCGGCATGCATCGCCACGGAGGTCACGACGGAAGCGGGCAGGCGCACGATGTCGGCCATGCTAGTCCTTCAGCTGCTCCGTGGCGATGGTCAAGGACTGCGCTCCGGCTTCCTTGGCCTTGGCCATCAGCTCGGTCAAAGGGCCGTGCAAGGCGTCCTGGTCCGCCCGCAGGATGACGTCCTTGGACTCGCTGCCGGCCAGCTTGTCCTTGAGCTCGGCCTCCATGGCCTCGAAAGAGGAGAACTCTTTGAAATCGAGCGCCAGCTTGCCGTCCTTGCCCAGCGTGATCGTGATCTTGTCGTTCTCCTTGCCCTCGCGGCTGTGAGCCTTGGGAAGGGTGACCTTGATCACCGGGTCCGACATCATAGGGGCCGTCACCATGAAGATGATGACCAGCACCAGGCAGACGTCGACGAGCGGCGTCACGTTGATGCCGGAGACCATGTCGTCGTCCTCGAAGGCGCTCGAGTTCATGACTTCTTGCCCGCCGGCGCCGGGGCCAGGGTCCCATCGGCTTTGAGGATGGCGAGCTTGACCGCCCCGGCCTGCTTGGCGGTGTCGAGGATCTCGACGACTTGCCCCACCCGGTTTTTCTCGTCGGCGGTGACGGCGACCATCTTATCCTTGCTTTTGCCGATGGCGACCAGCAGGGCGTCGCGCAGCCCGGCGGGCTCGGTCCTGGCGCCGTTGACCTGGATATCCCCGTTCTCGGAGAGCTTCACCGTGACGTTCTCGTCGATGTCGGCCTTGCCCTCGGAAGCCTGCGCCTTGGATTGCAGCACCTTGATGCCCAGCGTCATCGCCATCGGGGCGACGGCCATGAAGATGATGACCAGCACCAGGCAGACGTCGACCAGCGGAGTGATGTTGATCTCCGTGATCGGCTCATCGGCCTTCTGGTTGCCCCCGGCCATAGGTGGTCTCCCTCTCCCTGGGTTACTTGGCTCCCAGCATGACCAGCAGGCGGGTGGAGACGACTTCCATGTCGACGGAGAGCGACTTCACCTTGCGCATGAAGTAGTTGTAGATGATGACGGCCGGGATGGCCACGAGCAGTCCGCCGGCGGTGGCGACCAGCGCCTCGGCGATGCCCTTGGCGACCACGCTGGGCCCGCCGCCGCCCGCCATCGCCAGGTCCCGGAAGGCCTTGATGATGCCCACGACCGTGCCGAAAAGGCCGATGAAAGGGGCGATGTTGCCGAGAGTGCCCAGGATGCCGAGGTAATGCTCGAGCTTCAGGCGCTCCTCCAGCCGCTTGGTATGCAGCAATTCCTCGAGGTCCCGGCGGCCGCGGGAGGCGTGCAGCAGGCCGTAGTGGATGACCTGGGAGACCGCGGAAGGGTGCTTATGGGTGTAGGCCTGAGCCTGGTCCGCCTTGCCGCCTTCCAGGAGCTTATGGACATGGGCCAGGATCTCGTCGCCCTTGGCCTCGGCCTTGCGGAAATAAAGCCAGCGCTCCACCATGAAGCTCAACGAGAGCACCGAGCAGAAGAGGAGGATGATCAGCGTGAAGCTGTCCCGGAACATGACCAGGAAATTGATGTCGTTGCCCATAAGCCCTCCCTTCTGGTGGTCCTACTGGATCTCGTCCTGCTCCGGCACGCCGGGCAGGTTGAGCGTCTTCGCCTTCTTATCGGTGACGGCCTTGCGCTCAGGCGCCGGCTTGGACGCGCCCGGCTTCTTGCGGGGCGCGGGCGCCTTCTTCTCCGCCTCGGCCGGCGGCTCATCCGCCGCGACGGGCTCCTCCTTCTCGGCCTTGCCCTTGCCGTGCATGCGCCGCAGGCCGGCCGCGCGCTGGCCGGCCGAAACGGCGATCTCCTTCTGCGTCGCATTGCGCGCCAGATCGTCATAGACGGCCGCGGCCCGCTCGAAATCCGAGGCCTTCTCGTAGGACTCGCCCAGCTTGATGAGGCTCTGCAGCCGGAAAGGGTTGCCCAGCGGCTTCATGATCCGCAGGTTCTCCCAGGTGTTCATCGCCTCATCGGGCCGGTTCATCGCCAGGTAGATCTCGCCCATCCGGTAGCCCGCCTCGATCGGCGTGTCGCTGTCGGCCTTGGCCTTGCCTTGGATCTTCGCCAGCGTCGACAGCGCCCCGTCGAAGTCCTTGCGGTCCTTCTGGATGGAGAAGATCTCCCAGAGGGCCGCCAGCGCGGACTGCTCGCCGGCCTTGTCCGTGCCGGCGGACTCGGCATATTTCATATAGGCGTACTGGGCCATGTCGAGCTTGCCCAAGGCCTTGTAGGAGAGCGCCAGGTTGAACTGCGTGGCCTTGACGTACTCGGATTCGGGGTACATCTCGAGGAGCTCGGTGTAGTAGCGGCTGGCCTCCTCATAACGCTTCAAGGCGTAATGCGAGCTGGCCAGATGAAAAAGCGCCAGGCTCGAGTCCTCGTTCTTGTCGAAATTCTTGAGCAGACGCTCCAGAGCCGGGATCGCCTCGGCATGATTGCCCTGGTTGAAGGAGGCCTCGCCGAGGTAGAACTGCGCCTTGGGCAGCTGGGGATGGTTCGTGTAATCGACGCTGAACTTCTGGAACTCCGTGGCGGCGGTGGCGTAATCCTTCGCCTCGAAGGCCCTGCGTGCCAGCCGGAATTGAGCCTCTCCCGCCACGGGGCCGGTCGGGTTGGCGCCGATCAAGGCGCGCAGCGTGGCCTTATAGTCGACGCCCTTGTTGCGGTCGAAGATCGCTTCCATCAGGTCCATGGCGTCGGCGGATTCGGGAGCCTTCGGGAACTTGAGGACCAGCGCCTGGATCTCTTTCAAGGCGTCGGCATCCTCCTTCGCGTTGAAGCCGGCTTGGGCGATGCGCATGTAGGCCATCGGCGCCTGCTCGCTCTGCGGGTAGGCCGCCAGGATCTGCTTGTAGGCGGCCACCGACTCTCCGTATTTCTGGGCGCGGAAGAGCGTGTCAGCCACCTGGAAAGCGGCCTGCGGGGTCTCCTTGGCCTGGGGGTAGAGCGTGGCCATCTTCCGCCAGGTCTCGATGGCCTTGGTGTAGTAGCGCAGATGGTAGAGGCTCATGCCGGCGCGGAAGAGGGCCGAAGGCGCGGCCGGGTCCTTCGGGTTGTCCACGGCGAACTTCTCGTAAAGGGTCGCCGAATCGTCGTAGCTCTTCTGGTTGAACATGCTGTCGGCGATGCCCAGCTCGTTCAAACCCGAGAAGCTGAAGGTGGAGGTGACGTTGCTCAGCATGTCCTTGAGCTTCTGGCGTTCCTCCAGGGCGCGCTGGTCCTCTCCTTTGTAAGAGTAGGCCCAAGCCAAGCCGTCCTGCGCGTAGAAAGCGGCCGGCTCATCGGGGTAGACCTTCAGGATCATCTCGTAGATGACCTTGGCCTCGTCGACTTGGTTGAGCGACAGATAGGCCTCCGCGGCGTAGAGGTAGCTGAGGCTGCGCCACTTCGACTTCGAGGGCGGCAGGTGCCGGAAGATGAATTGGTACGAGGTCAGGATCGAATTATGGCTCTTGAGCCCGAACTGGTCCTGCAGGATGGAGAAGAGCGCCTGCTCGGCGATGTCCGAGGAGGGCGCCAGGTCGATGATGCGCTGGAAGGCGGAGACGGCCTCGACGTGCCGCTTCTGCTTGACGAGCGAGTTGCCCAGGATCAGATAGACGTTCTTGGCCAGCGCGTTGGTCGGGTAGAGCGCCAGGAAATTGTTGCAGGTCTGGACCGCTTGGGAGTAATCGCCGACCAGGTAGCCCGTCCAAGCGAGCTTGAAGTGCGCCAGCGGAGAGATCTTGATCGTCTCGGGATACTGGGTGATGACCTTGGTGTAGGCGAACAAAGCCTCGCGGATCTGTCCGGCCACCAGATGGGATTCGGCGATGAAATACTGGGCCAGCGGCGCGAAGAAGTCCTTGGGGTAGCGGTCCAGCACCGACTGGAAGTTGGCGCGGGCCTCCACGAAGTCCTTCTTCTGGAAATACGAGGAACCGATGCGGAACATAGCCGAGACCTTGAGAGGGCTCTCGGGATAGAGGGTGATGAACCGCTGGTACTTGTTGATGGCGCCCTCGTAGTCCTCGGCCAGGAAGAACGAGTCTCCGATGAAGAACTGCGCTTCCTCTTTCAGGTCGCTCTCGGGATAATCGCGGATCAGGTTCTCGAAAGCCGCGGCGGCCAGATAGGCCCGCTTGGAAAGCAGGAAGGTCTTGCCGAGGTAATACTGAGCCTCGGCCGTCTTGACCAGCTTGAGGGTCCGCTCGGCGTTGGAATAATCGCCTTTGTGGAGGGCGATGATGCCTTGGGCGTAGAGGACCGCCGGCTCCTTGAGGAACGTGGGGTAGGTCTCGCCGAGCAGGAAGATGTTGGACTCGGCCTGGCTGAACTGCTCCAGGGCCAGGTCGGCGAAGACGATGCCCATGAGGCTCTCGGGGACGATGTAGCTTTTCGGGTAGCGCTTCTCCACCTGCCGGAACTCATCGACGGCGCGGCTCCAGTCCTTCTCGTTGTAGGCCGCTTCTCCGAGCCGGTACTGAGCCGAGGCCCCCAGGCCCGACTTCTTATCGCCGGCAGCCTGGGCGAAAGCCTTGGCGGCGTTCTCCAAGGAAGCCGCGGCGGCCGGGTTCTTGGGCGCCAGCAGCCGCGCCGTGGAGGTCTTTTTCGACGAGGCCTCGGCTTTCATGATGGAGAGAGCGTGCTCCATGTAAGCCTCGCCGATCATGAACTCCGCGTCTATGGCGCGCGGGCTTTTGGGGAACTGGCTGACGAAGCTCTCGAAGGCCTGCACGACGGCCAGCTTGTCGCGGCCGGTCTCGCGGAACATGCCCGCGGCCGACATGAAGGAGTCGTCCTCCTCCTTGGTCTGGCCGGTGGCGTTGCCCCACTTGGCGGCCTGCAGGGCGCCGGCTTGGGCCAGGATCAGCGTCAGCGCCAGTAATGGTCTCATGCTTCTCCCCACGCCGTGCGCGGCTGCTTCTCGGCGTTCTCCTGCGTCAATCTCGCGAGAAGCTCGGATTCGGACACCCCGAAGAACTGCCGGCCGTCGCGCAGGCGGACGGCCAGCGTCCCGGCCGCCACGTCCTTAGGGCCGAGGATGATCATGTAGGGCACCTTTTCCAGGGTCGTGTCGCGGATCTTGGCGCCGATCTTCTCGCCTCTCAGGTCGACGGCCGCCCGCAGGCCGGCGGCCTCCAAGCGCGCCTTCAAGGCCTCCGCGGGGGCGTCCTGCTCTTCGGTCAAGGTCAGGACCTTGACCTGCAGCGGCGCCAGCCAAAGCGGGAAGTTGCCGGCGTAATGCTCGAGCAGGATGCCGAAGAAGCGCTCGACGGAGCCGTAGAGCGCGCGGTGCACCATGAGCGGACGCTTGCGGGCGCCGTCGCTGGCGATGTACTCCAGATTGAACTTCTGCGGCAGGTTGAAATCGAATTGGACGGTCGAAAGCTGCCAGGAGCGTCCGATGGCGTCGATGAGCTTGACGTCGATCTTGGGGCCATAGAACGCGGCCTCGCCGGCGATGAGCCGGTAAGGGATGCCCCGTTTTTTGAGGACCGCTTCCAGCGCCCGCTGCGCCGCTTCCCAGTCCGCCGCCTCTCCTGAATAGACGTCCTTCTTCGCGGGATCCCAGGTCGAGACCTCCATCGTGTATCTCTCGAAACCGTAGGTCTTGAAGACGCTCAGCGCGAAGTCGATGCAGCCGTCCACCTCCGCCTCGATGCTCTCGGGCGTGCAGAAGATATGGGCGTCGTCCTGCGTGAAGCCCCGGACCCGAAGGAGGCCGTGCAGCACGCCCGAGCGCTCGTAGCGGTAGACCGTGCCGAGCTCGGCCAAGCGCATCGGCAGCTCGCGGTAGCTTCGCAGTCGGCTCTGGTAGATCAGGATGTGGAAAGGGCAGTTCATCGGCTTGAGCTGATAATCCGCCTTCTCCACCGAGATCTCGGTGAACATGTTCTCCTTGTAGAAGCTGCGGTGGCCGGAGGTCTCCCAAAGAGCCACGTTGGCGATGTGCGGGCTGTAGACCATCTGGTAGCCGCGCTTCAAGGCCTCGGCCCGGAGCCAGTCCTCCATGATCAGGCGCATCCGGCCGCCCTTGGGATGCCAGAAGATGAGCCCGGGGCCGGCCAGTTCTTGGATGGAGAAGAGGTCCAGCGCGGGGCCCAGCTTTCGGTGGTCGCGAGACTTGGCCTCCTTGAGCATCTGCATGTAATCGTCGAGCTGCTGCTTGGTCGGCCAAGCCGTGCCGTAGATGCGCTGCAGCATCGGGTTCTTCTCGTCGCCGCGCCAGTAAGCGCCGGCCACCGACAGCAGGCGGAAATGGCGGATGGCTTTGGTGTTCTCGGTATGGCCGCCGCGGCAGAGGTCGGTGAAGGTGTCGTGGGTATAGTGGGTGACCGTCTGGCCCTCGAGGCCCGCCAGGATCTCGACCTTGTACTTCTCGCCCCGCGCCTCCCAATACTTGCGGGAATCCTCCGGGGAGATCTCCCGCCCGATGAAGGAATGGTTGCCCTCGGCGATCTGGCGCATCTTCTTCTCGATCTTCGGCAGGTCGTCCTCTGTGAAAGCATGCGGGCCGTCGAAGTCGTAATAGAAGCCGTTCTCGATGGCCGGCCCGATGGTGATCTTGGTGCCGGGAAAAAGCTCCTGGACGGCCTGGGCCATCACATGGGCGCAGGAATGCCTCAACGCGTCGAGGTACTCTTGGGATTGCACGTCTTGCACGGCGACGGGGGTAGGCATCAATTGTCCTTGGTAAGAAAAATGGTGCCCAGTATAGGATTTGAACCTATGACCTCTCCCATGTCAAGGGAGCGCGCTACCACTGCGCCAACTGGGCCAGGATCCGAAAATGGTGCCTGATAGAGTAATCTATCAAACTGGGTATCGCGAATCAACAGGCTATGGTTCTCCATGCGCGGCACAGCTCACGTAGGCCCTCTTCGTCCCATGATATATTGTAAAAATAATATGAAAGATTTGTTGCCGGGGGCCCCGATCAGGAGACCGAGGACAGGATCTTGGCAGCGGCGCCGCCGCCGCAGAGGCCGTCGACCACGCTGAGGCCCTTATGCGCCAGCGCCGAAGCCAGGACCTCGGCTAGGTCCGGCCCGCCCAGCGCTCCCTGGGCGATGAAGCGCGCGCCCGCCAGCGCGGCCAGGGATGCGGGAGTGACCGGTCCGCCCAAAGGGATGGCCGGCCGCAGGAACAGACCCGTGATGTCCGCGTCCTCCTTCGCCGCCGACAAGAAGCCGGCGGCGCCCGCCTCCGAAGCCTCCGACGCCCGGGCCACGACGACGACGGTCAGGCCGGGGTCGGCGCGCTTGAGGCCGCAGGCCGCGGCCAACGCCTGGCCGGCGGCAGCGCGCAGCAGCGGGACCTTCACCGCGCCCGCGTCTTGCGAGCAACAGGCGCCCCCCCAGACCAGCTGGACTTCCGCCGGCGGCACCGAGAAAGCGCTCAGGGCGGCGGCCAGCGCCTGCATCAAAGCGGCCGAACCGCAGGTGGTCGCGGCATCGCGGGCATCCCAATAGTCGGCGGGCGGCACGGGCGGCCGGTCGCCCAGGGCGGGACGGGGGGGCAGGCGCATAGCGCCAAGTGTAAGCCCTTTCCCCGAACTTTTCAAGTCCCGACGACGGGCTTTGACAGCGCCTCAAGGTTTGCTATCTTTTCTCGGATGCCGAAGACGACCTCCGCCGCGAAAGCCGGCGCCTCCGCCCAAGCGCCCGCTCCCGCCCTCCTCATCAAGATGCACGCCCTCATGGTGCGCGCCCGTCTGCTGGAAGAGCGGCTCATCAAGATGAGCAAGAGCGGCGACGGCTTCTTCTGGATCGGAGGCCCGGGCGAGGAAGCCTTCAACATCCCCCTCGGCCTGCAGGTCAAGAAGGGACAGGGGCTCGAATACGACTATCTCCACCTGCACTATCGCTCCAGCGGCATCGCCCTGGCCCTCGGCGCCGAGCCCATCGACGCCATCCGCCAGATGCGCTCGGTGGCCACCGACCCGTTCTCGAAGGGCCGCAACTTCGTCAACCATTACGCGATCCCGGAGTGCAACATCCTGCCGGTATCTCCGACCATCGAGACGCAGTACGCCACCGCCATCGGCACCGGCATCGCTCAAGCGCGGCGCAAGACCGACGCCATCACCATCGTCAACGGCGGCGACGCCGGCACCGCCGAAGGCGATTTCCACTCCTGCCTGGTCTGGGCCAACCGGCCGGTGCAGCCGCTGCCCATCCTCATCGTCGTCGTCAACAACGGCTACGGCATCTCCACGCCCAAGAGCACCCAGCACGGCGAGAAGCATATCGCCGACTGGGGCAAGGTCTTCGGCATGCCGTCCAAGACCATCGACGGCAACGACGCCTTCGAGTCTTATGCCGCTATCCAGGAAGCGATGGCCTACTGCCGCCGGGAGCGCAAGCCCTACCTCCTCGAGGCGATGACAAGCCGGCTCTATGGGCACTCCTCATCCTCGGGCGCCAACCGCATCGGCAGCGAGGTCGACTGCATCGCCGAGTTCGAGAAAAAGCTGCTCGAGCGCGGCCTGCTCACGCAGGACAAGATCGACGCCGTCTGGAACGCCGACCGCGAGCTCATCGACCGGGCCCATCAGCAGGTCAAGACCGAACCCTTCCCCCAGCCCGAATCCATCTGGGAGCATGTTTTTTCCTCGGAGCTTCCCGCCTCCTATCCCCGCAAAGGAGGCAGCTGATTGGCCAACATGGCGCAGGCCATCCGGATGGCCCTCCATTATGGAGAGGAGAACCTCGGCGTCCAAGAGATCTTCGGCGAGGACGTCGGACCCCCGCTCGGGGGCGTATTCACCGCCACGCAGGGGCTCAAGACCGCCTGGAACGCGCCGCTCGACGAGCGCGGGATCATCGGCGCCGCGCTGGGGCTGGCCTGGGCCGGCTGCCGGCCCGTGGCCGAGATCCAGTTCGTCGATTACATCTTCAACGTCATCGACCTCCTGAAGCTGGCCGGCAACAGCACCTGGGCCTCCGGCGGCAAGTTCAAGACGCCCATGGTCATCATGACGCCGACGGGATCGGGCATCCACGGCTCGATCTACCACTCCCACTCCTTCGACTCCATCGCCACGAAGATCCACGGCATGAAGGTCGTCTGCCCGTCGACCCCGCTCGACGCCTATGGCCTGATGCTTTCCGCCATCAAGGACGACGACCCGGTCCTCTTCCTCAAGCCCAAGGCCCTGCTGCGCGTGCGCGGCGAGGAGCTGATCCCCGGCGAGCCGGCCGACGACAAGGAGCTTCATGCCATGATCGACGCGCCGCTCGGCGACCGGTCACAGTGGAAGCCGCGCTGGCCGGCCTTGACCGACG
Source organism: uncultured Elusimicrobia bacterium (assembly GCA_964510095.1). Lineage (GTDB taxonomy): Bacteria > Elusimicrobiota > Elusimicrobia > UBA1565 > UBA9628 > JBBTLF01. The sequence continues at coordinate 55,761 of CAZEAE010000011.1, forward strand.
CCTCCATCTTGATCGGCCAAGCCAAGGTCTCCAAGGCCGGCGCCGACGCCACGGTCATCACCCATGGGCGCCTGGCGCCGGTCGCGCTGGAGGTCGCCCGCGCCCTGGCGGAGGAAGGCGCCGGAGACGTCGAGGTCTTGGACCTGCGGACGCTCATCCCTTACGATTGGGAGGCGATCACGGCCTCCATCCGCAAGACCGGCCGCGTCCTCTTCCTCAACGAAGAGACCGAGATCACCAATTTCGCCGAGCACCTCATCCGCCGGACCGTCGATGAGCTCTTCTACGAGCTGAAGGTGCGCCCGCGCCTGCTGGCCGGCAAAGCGACCCCGGGCATCGGCCTGTCCCCCTCCCTCGAGTACTTCACCGTCCCCCAGAAGGCCGACGTCGAGCGCGTCCTGCGTGACCTGCTGGCTGAGCCGGCTTAGCCTCACCCTGGCCCTCTGCGGGGCCGCCGCCGGCTGCGCGAGCTCCGGCTATACTCCCTTGGGCGACGCGGCGCAGGCAGACGACATGGCGAAGGTCCGAAAGCTCCTCGATCGGGGCGCCGACCCCGGAGCCGTAGGCCGCCTGGGCCCGGGCTACCGCACGCCGCGCTGGGCCTGGCTCAAGCGCAACGCCTTCAAAGCCGCCCGCCACGACGATTCGCTCCTCCGGCTGATGGTGGAGCGCTGCGCGCAGGTCTACGCCCCCGGCCGCAACTGTTCGGGCGCTCTGATCGGCGCGGTCTGGCTGGGCGACTCGGGGCTCCTTGAAGCCTTGCTGGACCGCGGCGCGCCGATCGATGAGGCGCCGGGCGCCGAAGGCCGCGCTCCTCTTGGAGAGGCCGTCCTGCAGGGCAGCGCCGCGCTGACGCAGCTCCTGCTCGAGCGCGGCGCGCAGGTGGACCCGCCGGACGCCTCCGGCCAGACCGCCCTGACCCTGGCGGTCCTGCAGGGACGCGTCGACCTCGTCGGGGCTCTCCTCGCCAAGGGCGCCGACGTCAACGCCGCGGGAGAGAACCGCCGAGGCTCCCGAGGCCTCACCGCGCTGGCCGCCGCAGCTTCCACCGGCAACGCCGAGCTGGCCGGCTACCTCGTCGAGCGCGGCGGCGACGTCTCCCTGGCCCGGGCCAACCTCCAAGGGCGCCTGGAGGCGGGGAGCCTCGAGCCCGAGTCCGCCGCCCACGACCAGCAAGGCCTCGACCTGCTCGAAAAGCTGCGCTAGCGCCGGCGAGGATCCTTGCGGGGATAGCGCGCGGTGATGGTCGAATGCATCCCCCCCCTCGTCGTGAAGCTGCCCTCCAGCTCCGCCCAGACCGGCTTGGTCGCCTTGACGATGTCGTCCAAGATGCGGTTGACCGCGTTCTCGTAGAAGATGCCCATGTTGCGATAGCCGAGCAGGTAGTACTTGAAGGATTTGAGCTCCAGACAGAGCTTGTCGGGAAGGTAGGTCAGCGTCAGCTTCCCGAAGTCCGGCAGCTTGGTCTTGGGGCAGACCGAGGTGAACTCGGGATGCTCGATCTTTATCTCGTACGCCTTGAATTGGTTCGGCCACGTCTCGATCGGCGGCAGAGGAGCGTCCGCTCCGGACAGCGACAGGTCGGGATCATAGCCGTAGATCAAAGGCTTCTTCTTCATGTTTTTTTCCTCAGACGTAGGGAGTTGAGAGCGACCGAGATCGAGCTCAAAGCCATGGCGGCGCCGGCCCACTGCGGACGCAAGAGGATGCCGAACTCGGGATAAAGGGCGCCGGCGGCCACGGGGATGAGCAGGATATTATAAGCGAACGCCCAAAAAAGATTCTGCCAGATCACGACGCGGATGCGGCGGCAAAGGTCGAATGCGTCCGCCAGGCCGCCCAAGTCCGGCCGCATCAGCGTGATGTCGGCCGCCTCGATGGCGATGTCCGTGCCCGAGGCCAGCGCGATGCCGATGTCGGCGCCGCTGAGCGCGGGGGCGTCGTTGAACCCTTCGCCTACCATCGCCACCTTCTTGCCCTCCGACTGCAGCCGCGAGACGATGCGCGCCTTCTCCTCGGGCAGGACCTCCGCGAAAACGCTCGTGATGCCGACCAGCTCGGCGACGCGGTAAGCGCTGGCGTTGCGGTCGCCCGAGACCAGGCAGACCTCGAGCCCCATCGCCTTGAGCGCAGCCACCGCCGACTTGGCCGAGGGCCTCACCGTGTCGTCGAGGACGTAACCGCCCAGGATCTCCGCCTCGACTGCCACCCCCAGGACGGAGCCCGCCGAATCCTGGAACAAAGCGGAGGCCCGCGCGTCGAAGACGCAGCCCGCCTCCTTGAGCCAGGCGAGGCTGCCGACCCGCACGGCGCGCCCAAGGCTTCGGACCATCACGCCCCGTCCGGGAAACGCCTCGAAGGCGTCGACCGGCGCGGGCGAGACGACGACCGTGCGGGCGAAGGCGAGAACCGCCTCGGCGAAGGGATGCTCGGACCGCTGCTCGGCCGCGACCGCATAGGAGAGCATCTCCGAGGCCGTGCCCTGCAGCACGATGGTGTCCACCACCTTCGGCCGCCCCTCGGTCAGCGTGCCGGTCTTGTCGAAGAGCACCACGTCCAGCTTGCCCACGTCCTCCAGCACGTCGGCGTTGCGGATGAATATCCCCATCTGAGCCGCGCGGCCCAGGCCGGCGACGATGGCCAAGGGCGTCGCCAGGCCCAAGGCGCAAGGGCAGGCCACGGCGAAGACGGAGATCAGCGCGGTCAGCGCGAACAGGACCTTCGGCTCCGGGCCGTACAGCGACCACAGCAGCGCGCTGGCGACCCCGGTCAAGACGACGAACGGGACGAAGGCGCCCGCCGCCTTGTCGGCGAAGCGCTGGATGCGGGGCTTGGTCGCCTGGCTGGTGCGCACGGCTTCGACGATGCGCGCCAGCGCCGACTCCGAGCCCGGCCGCTCCACGCGGACCGTGAGCGCCCCGGTCTTGTTCATCGTGCCGCCCCAGACGGAGCTGCCCTTGGATTTCTCCAGCGGGAGGCTCTCGCCCGTGAGCAGCGATTCATCCACCGTCGAGGCGCCCTCCACCACCGTCCCATCGAGCGCGATCTGCTCGCCGGGCCGCACGATGACGGTCTCTCCGACCTCGACTTCGGCCAGGGGCACGGTCAGCTCCTTGCCGCCTCGCGAGACCCGCGCGGTCTTAGGCGCGATGCGCATCATCTTGACGATGGCCTCGTTGGTCTTGCCGCGGGTGCCGGCCTCGATCCAGCGGCCCAGGGTCACCATCACGATCAAGCCGGCGACGGCGTCCCACTGCGTCTGGCGCGCCGCCGCCGGCAGGGTCTCGGGGAGCAGGACGACGTAGACGCTGAACAAGAAGGCGGCCCAGGTGCTCAGCGAGACCAGCGTGTTCATGTCGGCGCGGCGGCGCATCAGGCTGCGCGCCAGCCCCTCATGGAAGTGCCAGCCTCCGAATATCTGCAGCGGCGCGGCCAGCAGCAGTTCCGTGTACGGGGAAAGGTTCAGCCAATGCCCGGCCATCAAAGGGACCGCCAGCACGGAGCTCCACTGCAGGCGGGTGACCAGCACGCGCTGCTCCTCATGCTGGCTGAGCAGGCTCAAGGATTCGGCGCCGGCGCGGTCCGAGCTCTCTCCGAGCACGTCGTAGCCGGCCTTCTCGATGGCGCGCCGGAGGTCGCGCACGTCGAACTTGCCGGGCCGCGGCAGGAAGCAGACGGTGACGGTCCGAGACGGCAGGTCTACGCTGACCGAGCTGACGCCCGCAAGCGCGCTGACCGCGCCCTCCACCTTCCCCACGCAGGAGGCGCAGTGCATGCCGCGCACCGGAAGGACCACGCGCCGCTGGCCGGCCGGAGCGGCAGGCGCCTTCACTGCGCCCTCTTCCAGGCCGACTCGAATTCGGCCAGGCCGCGCCAAATGCCGGGGAAGCTCTCGTTGACGGCGGCGTCGAAGCTCTTGCCCGAGCGCAAGGCCGTCAGGAACTGGGAGAACCCGATGCGCCCGCCGCGCTCGATCATGAAGCGGATCATGCTCTCCGCTTGGGCGTACCAGACGCTGACGGCGTACTCGCGCTCGGTGGCCGGCACCAGCCTGATCATCTGGTCCATCGGTATCGGGAGCTGGCGCATGTTGCCGCGCACGGAGGCGAAGATGTCCGCCTGGCCCGCCGGGCCGGCCAAGGCCTTGTTCTGCTCGAAGACGGCCAAGCCCTCGTTGACCCAGCGATGGTCGGCGTTCATGTGAGCCATGAACTCGTAGAAGATGAGGTGGGTCATCTCATGCGACAGCGTGCCGCGCAGGCCCGGGCCCTCATAGGTATAGATCGCGTTGCCGATGGAAAGGCCTCCCGACCAAGCGGGCTGGGCGGTCTTGCGGTGATACTCCTCGGCATTGGCGTAGACTATGAGCTGATAGAGGCCGCGCGGCTTGAACGAGTAAAGGCCGGTGTCGACCATGATGCGGTTGTAGTCGGCCTCGGCGGCGTCGCCGATAGCGATGGCCTTCGGGGTGCCGTAGGCTTTCACCTTGAAGTGCAGGGTGTCGAGCTCGGAGGCCCCGGCGTCGAGCAGCGGGAAGGGGCCTTCCGTGATGCTCCGCATCCCGCCGCTGTATTCGACCGGCGGCGCGTCGCCGGGATACGGGATGCAGGCGCCCAGGAGCAGCGCCAGGGCCGACAGCAGCGGTCTCACGCCTTCATTCTACAAAATTGGTAGGATAGCACCATGAAGCAGCCCTGGCGGGGACCGCGGCGAGCGCCCTTCCGCCCGGACGCGCGCCGCACGCAGCCGCCCTCCGGACCCCTGGAGACCTTGACCGTCAAGGTCCAGCGCATGGCCGCCGAAGGCGACGCCATCGCCTTGGCCGAGGGCTCGCCGCGCGTCGTCTTGGTCGCCAACGCCGTTCCCGGAGACGTCCTGGAAGTGGAAGTCACCGAGGCCAAGTCGAGTTTCGCGCGGGCCCGCGTCAAAAGCATAACGACGGCGGGGCCCGAGCGTATCGAGCCTCCCTGCCCGCTGCATTTTTCTCCCGGCCGCCCCGGCCCCGCTTGCGGCGGCTGCGACTGGCAGCAGCTCAAGTACGAGGCGCAGCTGAAATACAAGCGTGAGATCGTGCTCGACTGCTTAAGGCGCATCGGCAAGCTCAAGGACGTCCCCGTAGAGGAGACCTTGGCCTCGCCGCAGCCCTGGGCCTACCGCAACAAGGTGCAGATCCCCTTCGGCCCGCCCCGCGGGACGTCCAAGCAGCCCGTGGCCGGCTTCTACGCGACAGGCTCGCATCAGATCGTCGATTTCGAGGCCTGCCCCGTGCAGCCCGAGCTCTCCGTCAAGATCGCGCTCAAGCTCAAGACGATGGCGGCGCGCTTCGGCTGGCACGCCTACGAGGAGGACCGCCGCCGGGGCTGGCTGCGGCATCTCTACGTGCGCAGCAACTCGCAAGGCAAGGCGCTGGCCGCGCTGGTCACGGCCGGGCCGCAGCTGCCCAAGCAAGACGACTTCATCGCCGAGATGAAGGCGTCCTTCCCCGAAGTCATCTCTTTATACCAGAACGTCCAGCCGGAGCAGACCTCGGTGATCCTGGGCCCGCAGTGGCGCCATCTCTGGGGCGCCAAGGGTCTGGAGGAGAAGATCGGCCGGTTCACGTTCCGCAGCTCGCCGGGCGCCTTCCTGCAGATCAACACGCCGGCCGCCGAAAAGCTCTATGACAGCGCGCTGGCCGCCTTGAAGGAAGGCTCCAAGACCTTCGATCTGGCGCTCGACGTCTACTGCGGCGTCGGCACGCTGTCGCTCTGGGTGGCCGCGGCCGCGCGGCGCGTCATCGGCATCGAGGAGAACCGCGACGCGGTGCGAGACGCGTATAAGAACGCCGAGCTCAACGGCGTCAAGAACGTCCGCTTCTCCGCCGGTCGGGCCGAGGCCGTCCTGCCGCGGCTGCTCAAGGAGTCGATGCCGGAGCGCTGCGCCGTCTTAGTCGACCCGCCCCGGATGGGCCTCAGCCGCGCGGTGCTCCACTGCATGACCGACCGCCGCATCCAGCGGCTGGTCTACGTCTCCTGCAACCCCGCCACCTTCGCCCGCGACGCCGCCTTCCTGGGGCAATCGGGCTTCGCGCTCAAGACCGTCCAGCCCGTGGACCTCTTCCCGCAGACCTCCCACGTGGAATGCGTCGGCCTTTTCGATAGGCCTTAAGACCTAGGCCCCTCTAGGCCTTACGCCTCTGTGCGGCCGACCGGAGGCCGGGTATCCTATGGCTAAGGAAAAAACCCTTGCGAATCCCCCATTTTGGAGCTAAGCTAATGGCGATGGCAAAACCCCCGAGGTCCCCTATGAAAAACCCCCTCCCCCGATTACTGCTCCTAGCGGTCTTTGCGGCAGCGGCATTGCCGCTCCAAGCGGCGGAAACCAAGCCCGCCGCTCCGGCCGCCGGCTTGAACGACTTCGAGATGACCCTACAGACCGCGGTTCGCGCCACGGGAGGAGCCGCCTGGGAAGAAGGCAAGAAATGCGACGCGACCATCAAGGACGCCGCCAAGAACGCCGACTGCTGGCGTCCCATCCTGGCGCGCTTCGCTCAAAACTACGTCAAGACCCCCGAGTCCGCCGAACCCCCGACCGAGAACAACCCGAACCGTCTGAGCAAGACGACCTATGTGTTCGCGACGCGCGCGGTGGGCACGGAAGCGGTCAAGGCGAAGGGCTTCGACGTCGCCAAGGTCGAAGCTGAGATCAAGAAGCAGATGGCAAGCTACGCGAAGACCGCGCCTGCCGCAACCACCCCCCCGCCCAGTAAATTACCCACAGACGTCAAGGCGATCACTCAGGCGAACGACTGCGCCAAGTCCGCCGAAGAGTGCGCGAAGGTGATACAGGGCAGCACGGACAATCCGCCCGTGGTGGCGGGCAAGCTAAAGCCGGGCGCCACCGATACCGGCAAGACCGCCTCCGAAGTAGTCGACCCGAACGCTTCCAAGGGCAAGGACAAGGCCGAGCCCCCGAAGATAGGCGCCCTGACCGCCAGCCCTAAGAAGCCCGTCGACGTCAACGCCGCCAACGACACGATCTCGGGCGCCAAGGGCGCCATCTACGGCGGCCTGCTGGGACTCATGTTCGGCGGCCCGATCGGCATGCTGCTCTTCGCCGCCATAGGCTTCGGCGCCACCTACATGATCAGCAAGCAGGTCAACAGCTAGATAACCGAGGGGCCAGGCACCACAGTTGTTCGGTTATTCCTTGCGCAGGCCCCAGGCCAGCAGGCCGGCGCCCACGCAGACGCAGGAGTCGGCCACGTTGAAGACGGGCCAGACCCGGAAGTCCAGGAAGTCCACCACGTAGCCGTAAGCGATGCGGTCGTAGACGTTGCCCAACGCGCCTCCCGCCACCAGCAAGACCCCGCCCTGAAGCCAAGGATCATCCTTGGGCCACGACCGCTGAAGATAGAAGAGCACCCCCAGCAGCGCCAGCGACAGGACGATGAAGAAGCCGTTGCGGCTATGGCCGATGCCGAAGGCCGCCCCGGTGTTCTCCACATAGGTGAGATAGAAGAAGGGCAGGACCGGCACCGGGCCATGAGGCTCCAGCCAGTGTATCGCCCAATATTTGCTCAGCCGATCTGCGCCGAAGAGGCCGGCCAGGACGATCGGCCGCAGCCACGGCCGGCTCAGCAGGCGGATCAAGCGGCGAGGACCTTCGAGCAGCGGCCGCAGAGCTCTGGTTGGTCCGCCCCCACGTCGGTCTGATAACGCCAGCAGCGCGCGCACTTGGCGCCTTCGGCGCGAGCGACCGAGACATCGACGGGCGCGCCGCCGATGAGCTCCACCTGGGAGACGACGAAGAACTCAGCCCATTGCTGCGCCGAAAGCTTCGGGCCGTCGACGAGCAAAGGGAGGTCCAGCCTCAGCGCGACCTTCGCCTGCAGGGAGCTCCCTATCGCCTTGGCCGTCCGGGACGCCTCGAGCGCCTTTTGGACCAGTTCGCGGACTTGAAGCGCCCTCTCCCAACGCTCAGCCAAGACCTGGTCGTTCCAACGCGGGTCCAGTTCGGGCAGATCGGCCAGGAACACGCTGTCGCTGCCGGCCGCCGGCCAAAAACCCCAAGCCTCCTCGGCGGTGAACGATAGGATCGGCGCGACGAGGAGCAGCAGACGGCGCAGGCACTCCGACATGACCGTCTGCGCCGCGCGCCGCGCCGGGTCGCCGGCCGCCAAGGTATAGAGGCGGTCTTTAAGCGCGTCCAGATAGAAGGCGGAGAGGTCGAAGGCGCAGAAATCCACCAGCCGCCGCGCCGCGGAACGGAACTGGAAGCGGCGATAATCCTCCAGCACGCCCTTCTGCATGACGCCCAGGCGGTGCAGGACGTAGCGCTCCATCTCCGGCAGCGCTTCGAACTTGACGGCGTCCGAGGCCTTGAAATCGCTCGTGTTGCCCAGCAGGTAGCGCACGGTGTTGCGCAGCTTGCGATAGCTGTCGGAAGGGCCCTCCAGGAGCTTGTCGGAGATGCGCACGTCGTCGCTATAATCCGACAGCGCCACCCAGAGGCGCAGGACGTCGGCGCCCATCTTGGCGATGACCTCCTGCGGCGCCACCACGTTGCCGTGGGACTTGTGCATGGCATGGCCCTTCTCATCGAGCACGAAGCCGTGGGTCAGCACGGTCTTATAAGGCGCGCGGCTCTTCAAGGCCACCGAAAGGACCAGGGAGCTCTGGAACCAGCCGCGATGCTGGTCCGAGCCTTCGAGATAGAGGTCCGACGGGGCGTCGCCGTTAGGCGCTACGCTCAGCCAGGAGGCGCCCGAGTCCACCCAGACGTCCAGGATGTCGGTCTCGCGCCGGAAGGCGCCGCCTCCGCAGCGGCAGTCCTTCAGGAAGGGCCATTGCTCCTTGGTCACGGGCTCGCCCCAGGCCGAGAACCAAAAATCCGAGCCGTCCGCCTCCACCTTCTTCTCTATGGCCTCCAGCACGCCATCGTCTTTGAGCGGTGCGTCGCAGGCGACGCAATAGAGGATCGTGATCGGCGTGCCCCAGACGCGCTGGCGGGACAAGCACCAATCCGGGCGTCCCGAGACCATGCTGGAGATGCGCGTCTGCCCCACTTCCGGAACCCACTTCACCGCGTCGACGGCGGCCAGAAGCTTGCCGCGCAGCCCTTCGTAGCTCACGTTGAGGAACCACTGCTCGGTGGCTCGGAAGACGATAGGGTTCTTGCAGCGCCAGCAATGCGGATAGGAGTGCTTGATGTCGGTCTTGGACAGGAGCCAGCCGCGCTTCGCCAGATCCTCGATGACCGCCGGGTTGCCCTCTGTGAAGATCGGCCGGCCGGCGAACTCCGGCGCTTTGTCCGTGAATCTTCCGGAGCCGTCGACCGGGCAGAGGATGTCGAGCTCGTAGCGCTGCCCCGTATGGAAATCGTCGGCGCCGTGGCCGGGCGCGGTATGGACGACGCCGGTGCCGTCCTCGGCGGTGACGTAGTCGGCCACGACGCCGATGCCCTGGCGAGCGCCGAAAGGCGCGCTATAGGTGAAATTCCGCCTCGTGCGCGGGTTCTCGGCGGATGAACCCAAGTCCTTGCCCCGCCAGGAGCCCAGGACCTTATGGCCGGAGGCCCCCAAGGCCGACAGGACGGCCGGCAGGCGCGCTTCGGCCAGCAGCAGGCGGCGCGGCCGGGGCCAGTCGGGATGGCTGACTTCAGCCAGCACATAGAGCAGTTCCGGGTTGAATGCGACGGCTAGGTTGGCCGGCAGGGTCCAAGGCGTCGTCGTCCATATGAGGACCTCGGCGCCTTGGGCCTTGAGCTCGGGCGGCTCCGAGACCGGGAAGGCGACATAGACCGAGGGCGAGGACTTGTCCTTGTATTCGATCTCGGCCTCCGCCAGGGCCGTCTCGCAGGTGATGCACCAGTAGACGGGCTTCAAGCCCCGGTAGACGTAGCCCTCCTTGAGCAGCAGGCGGAAAGCCCTAAGGACGCGCGATTCATACTGCTTCGACATCGTCGTATAAGGGCGCTGCCAGTCGCCGAAGGCGCCCAGGCGCTCGAACTCGACGCGCTGCAGGTCGATCCATTTCTGGGCGAACTCCGCGGCGGAGCGGCGGAAGGCGGGGATATCCTTGACGCCCCGCTTGCTCATCTTGAGCTCCTTGAGGAGCGCGGTCTCGATCGGCAGGCCGTGGCAGTCCCAGCCGGGGACGTAAGGCGAGCGCTGCCCCATCAGGCCCCGCGATTTGACCACCATGTCCTTGAGGACCTTGTTGAGGGCGTGGCCGATGTGGATGTGGCCGTTGGCGTAGGGCGGGCCGTCATGCAGGACGTAGGCCGGGCGGCCGGCCGAGCGCGCTTGGATCTTCTCGTAGAGGCCCAGCTTGGCCCAGCGCTCCAGGATCTCGGGCTCGCGGCGCGCCAAGTCCCCCTTCATGGGGAACTCGGTCTTGGGCAGGTTCAAGCTGCTCGAGTAGTCGGTTTTTTCCTCCGCCATCGGCATGCATGCTACCATTTCGAGACCTGCCGGCCAAGTTGACGGCTCGGCCCTCGAAGAGATAGAGTCTCATCATGCAAACCATCATCGCCGTAAGCTTGGCCGTCATCGCGGTGGAGATCGCCGTCGGCATGGCCGCCCTCGTCTACGCCGCCCTCAAGATCCAGAAGGCCGCCGAGGCCGTGGAAGTCACCGCCTACCGGGTCGACGAGCAGGTCATGAACTTCGGCAGCCGGATCAACGACGGCTGGATGGGCACGGGCATCAAAGCCGCCCTGGCCCTAGCCGGACATCTCTTCAGCCGGGGCCGCTGACCCGCGATGGGCATCCCCCGATTCCTGAAGAAGTTCTTCGCGGACCCGAACTTCCAGAGGAAGAAGGCTTTCTTGAAATCGCTGGAGCTCTTCACCGACCTCGACAACAGCGACCTCGGGCACCTGGTCCAATCCCTGCATTCGCGCACTTATCATCCCGGCGAGGTGCTGTTCGTCGAAGGCGACATCGGGCGCGCCCTCTTCATCCTGGAGTCCGGCCGCGTGGAGCTGACGCGCGCCGACAACGGCGGGAAAGAGCGGGTGATCTACACGCTCGAGCCCGGGGAGTTCTTCGGCGAGATGGCGCTCCTGGAACAGCTGCCGCGGACGGCCTCGGCGAGAGCCACGGAGAAATCCCAGCTCCACCTGCTCTATCGCTCGAAGCTCGAAGGGATCCTTCATTATTATCCCAAGATCGGCGTCAGCATCATGACGCACCTGGCCCAGATCCTCTCCGCGCGGCTGCGCCGGATGACCAACGCCGCCGCTCCCGAGGAGCGGACCAAGGCCGCCAATGGCTGAGAAGAGGTCCTTCCCGTTCTTTCCCGCCTTCCTGATCGGCGGCACCGTGCTCTACTGCGCCTACAGGTTCAACCATGCCCTGATCCCGTTCCTGCTGAGCTTCGCCCTGGCCTACGTCGTCAATCCCGTCGTCAACAACTTCGAGACGCGCGGCCTCCGGCGGGACCATATCGTCCTAGGCTTCTACAGCTTGATCGCCCTGTGCATCTCGCTGTTGGCCAACTACCTCCTGCCCACCGTCAGCGGCGAACTGGCCCACCTGCAGGAGCAAGCCCCGGTCTATTTCACCAACCTGCAGAAGCTGGGCGCCGACCTGCAGGCGCGCGTCGCGCACAGCCTGCCTTACGGCCGCAAGGCCATCGAGAGCCTGAGCATGAAGATGTACGCCCCGGTCATCGAGCAGCTCCAGCATGTCCCGGGCTACCTGCTCGGCCTCTTCCCCCTCCTCTCGCTCTTGTTCCTCGTGCCCTTCATCACCTTCTTCCTCCTGCTCGACGGGGCCAGCTCGATCTCCAAAGGCATCCAAGCCTGCCCCAGCCGCCATGTCGAGCAAGCCCTCCACCTGATCTCGGAGATCGACACCGCCCTGGGCAACTACCTGCGCGGCATCATCATCGTGGCCCTGGCCATCGCCGCGGCCTCTTTCGTCGGCCTGAGCGCGATGGGCGTCAACTACGCCTTGGCGATCTCGGTGCTCTCGGGCATCAGCAGTTTCGTGCCCTATCTGGGCGCCATCATCGGCGCCTTGGTCGGCGGGCTTGTCGCCTTCTTCCAGTTCGGGACCTTTGCCGCCGCCGTCAAGGTCGTGATCCTGTTCTTCGGCATCCGGCTGGCCGACGAGGCGCTGCTGCAGCCGATCATCGCCAAGCACTCCGTCCACCTTCATCCGCTGATATTCCTGTTCTCGCTCATGCTCGGCGGCGAGGTGTTCGGCTTCATCGGCCTGGTCTTCGCGGTGCCCGCGGCCTGCATCCTCAAGGCGCTGCTGAAGGTGGCCTGGGCCTGGTACTCCAGCGAGATCCAGCTCAACGGCCCCGCCTCCTACGATTCGCAGGGCGTGCCTTACACCTAGGGCCGTTCTCCGATGTAGGGCTCCAGCAGGATGCGCAGGTCGTCCGGGACGCGCGAGGGGCGCCAGAGGTCGTTGACGATGGCGTGGCGGGAGTAGCCCCGAGCCACGGCCTTGCCCCCCAGATCCTTGTCGACGATCTCGTTCTCGAAGACCACGCTGGCCTTGCCGAGCTCGGAAAGCCAGGTCCGCACCACGAGCTCGTCGTCATAGCGGCTGGGGGCGAGATACCGGCATCTGGCCTCGACGGCCGGGAGGAACAGCTTTCGCGAGATCTCCAGGTCGCGGTAGCGCACGCCCAAGGATCGCAGCAGCTCCGTGCGGCCTTGCTCGAAATATTTGAAATAGTTGGCGTAGTAGATGATGCCCAGCTTGTCGGTGTCGGCGTAGGTCACGCGCACCGCGAACTCATGGAACTTAGGGCCGGCCGGGCGCTTGGGCCGGGACGCGAGGACCGCCGGGGCCGCCGCCGGAGCGGCCTGAGCGGCCGCCGGCGCCAGGGGCGCTTGGGGCTGCCGGTTCTCCCCCAGCACGGAGTTGAGCACGGCGATCACCTGCCCCAGACCGACGGGCTTGCGCAGGAAATAGGTGTTCGCGCTGGGCCGGATGCGGTCCTTGACCTCCTCGCTGGAAACGACGGTCGAGAAGATGATCGGAGTCAGCGCCGTGTCGTTGGCCTGGCGCAGGCGTTCGTAGACGTTGCTGCCGCCGCCGCCGGGCATGTAGAAGTCCAGGATGATCAGGTCGGGGCGGGTCTGGTGGGCCTGGAGTATGCCTTGCAGGCCATCGAAAGCCACGGCGACCCGGTAGCCGATGGACTCCAGGCCTTCCTTCAGCGGCGCGACCAGCGTCTGGTCGTCATCGATGATGAGGATGGTCCTGGGCATGGGGGAAGAGCCTATCACTTTGGGCGACGCCGGTCCAACGGCAGTCAGCGGCTTGTAAGTCAGCGGCTCTTGATCGGCGCTTTGCACGGGAGACCGTGCTGGTACGACTTGTAGAGGCTGTCAAGGGACAGCTCGTCGGGGGCCAGGTAGCGGAAACGCCCCTTATGCGCGTCGACGAAGGCCGTCCGATGGTTCCCGGAGATGGCCCAGACCTCCGAGCCGGAGACCCGGCGCAGTTTGGCCGGATCCCAGCCCCCGAACCTCGAAGCGCTGAAAAAGCCGCTAGGGAAGACGCCGAGATGCGCGGTGAGCTTCTCGCCGAGCTTGAGGCCATGGCCCTGAGCGATCTTGATGGCTTCGGCCAGGTCGACCTTGACGTCCTGAAGGCAGCCTTCGAACGCGGCGACCTGGAACGTCTTGCCGTGGTCGGGACCGCTGAGCCGCTTGACATCCGTGCAGAAGACCGCATCGGTGATGTCTCCGAAGACGACGCGGTAGGTCTCCTCGCGCTCCGCCTGCGAGACGAAGTAATAGTTGTATTGCTCCACGTAGGTCCGGCCCACGGTCCCTCCCTGACCGCGCTTGGAGCGCTCATACTCCGACGCGTCCACCAGGTCGCTCTCGTCATAGGTATAGTGGAGGCCGGCGAAACAAGCGTCCGCCTGCCAGTGGACGCGCGCGACCTTCAGCGCCGCCATCAGCGGCCCCATGGTCTCGACTCCAGGCGGCCGGATCGTCGCCGGCGCCTGGGCGGCCTCCGCGGCGGGCCGGGGAGAGAGCCCCGTCATGGCGGCCAGCTGGCTTTCTCCGGGCTTGCCTTGAGCGCAAAAGGCCATCGTCAGGCCCGGCGCGAGCTTCTTCTGCTCCGCGACGGCGGCGAAGCGAGCCATGCAGGCCTGGATGAAGGCGTCCTGCGCGGCGCGCAGGGCGTCTTTCGGGACCGCCCCCTTAGCGCAGGCCTCCTCCCACTTCTCCAAGGCGAAATCCCAATCCGCGCCGTATCTCTCCTGCCAGGCGGCGCCGCAGGCCGAGCGCGGGGCCTGGGCGGCGGCCGGCGGCGCCCCGAAGAGCAGCAAAACGGCCAGGAGCGTCATCGCACCTCCCCGCGCAGCTCTTCGAGACGGCCGCGCCGCTTGGCCAGCTCCGCCCGATAGCGGTCCTGGAGCTTGCCCCGGCTGGCGTCATCGGCCAGCGCCTGGCGCGTCGCGCGCTTGGCCTCCAGCAGCGACTCGGTATAGGCGATCGCCTCCGCGAGACGCTGGAAGTCCCGGCGCACCACCTCGTCTCGACGCAGCGCGCCCTCGGCCTCGCGCCGCAAGCCGCGCAGCTCCGCCAGCGAGCCCTCGAGCACAAGGATGCGCCGGGCGACGCCGGCGACCAGCTCCTCCTTCGGCGCGGACAGCAAAGACGGCGCTTCGCCGTACATGGCGCGCACCTGGGCATCGAGCTCCCCTTGGCCCCGCCGCCAGGACAGGAGCATCTCGCCGTAGGACCGTTCGATCTTGAGGATCTTGTCGCGGCGCCAAAGGTCCGGGCGCTCCTTGTAGAGCTCGTGCTGGACCAGCAGCTCGTCATAGAAGGACAACAGCTCGCTCTCCAGGCAGCCGAACAGGAACCTCCCCCCCAACAAGCGTTCCTGGTCGCGGTGCGACATCGCATGCGTGATCTCATGGACGATGGTGGGCAAGGTCTTCCAAGCCAATATCTCGGCCACCAAGGCCCGGGGCGCGCCTTGGTCGATGAGCTCCTCGGCGCCCTCCAGCAGGCGGACCTCGTCGATGGAGATGCGGCGCTCGACCATGTCGTAGACGGCTTGCACATGGTCGTCGACCTTGGTCGGGTTGTCCGTGACCTCGAGGGCGACCCTTGAGTCGAGGATGAAGGCCGCATGGCGCCGGGTGGCGGGCAGACGCCGGAGCAGGGAGATGACCTGACGGTGGTAATCCTTGGAGAATTCCGGCCACTCCTGGCCGAGCGAGGCCGCGGGAGTCAGCAGGATCGCCAGCAAGAGAGCCGGAAGCGCTCGCGCCATCGGACTATGATATCATAGCCGGATGATCGACGCCCGGTCGCTCGAGCCCGGTCCCGAGGAATACGCCTGGCTGGAGGCCAGCCTGCGCAAGGTGGGGCTTTTCGCCTCTTTCGGCCACGCCGAGCTCAAGGCCATCCTGCCCTACATGCTCATGCTGGAGTATCCCGCGGCTTTCGACATCTGCACGGAAGGCGACCAGGGAGACGCCCTCTACCTCATCTACAAAGGCAAAGTCGTCATCACCAAGAAGGGCTGGGACAGGCCCGTGGCCGCCCTAGGGGATGGGAACTTCATCGGCGAGATGGCGCTGATCTTCAGCCAGCCGCGCTCCGCCACGGTCACGACGACGGCGCCCTCCGTGATCTTCTGCCTGGCCTCCATCGACTTCAACCGCGTCCTCGACCTGCACCCGAACCTCAAGAAGCCGCTGGCCGACCTGGCCGCCGCCCGGCTGCGCGAGCTGATGAAATAACGCGATGGCGCCGTCTCGGAGCCTTGCGCTCTTGCTCTGCTTCTTCATGGCGGCTTGCTCCCCGAAGCCGCAGTCGCGCCGCGACGCCGTGGAAACGAAGCAGTCCCCCCCGTCGCCCGCCGGGATCGACTGGGTGTCCCTCCCCGGGGGGGTCTTCAAGATGGGCATCGGTTGGAAGAAGCATCGGGTCACGGTGAGCGCTTTCCAAATGGCGAGGACCGAGGTGACAAACAGGCAATACCGGGCCTGCATGGCGGCGGGCGCCTGCACGCAGCCCAACGCCGCGGGCTCGAGATTCAACGGCGAGGACCACCCCGTGGTCGGCGTGGACTGGAGCCAGGCGCAGGCGTTCTCGCGTTGGGCCGGGGGACGGCTTCCCACCGAGGCGCAATGGGAGTACGCGGCTCGCAGCGCGGGCCGGCCTTGGAAGTTCCCTTGGGGCGATGAAAAAGCCACTTGCGCGCGGGCCGTGATGGATGACGGGGGCCCCGGCTGCGGCCGGAACTCGAGCTGGCCGGTCTGCTCGAAGCCGGAGGGCAACACGGCGCAAGGCTTGTGCGATATGGCGGGAAACGCTTGGGAGTGGACCCAGGATTGGTACCACGAATCATTCTCAGGGGCGCCCACCGACGGCAGCGCGCGGGAAAGCCCGGCGGGCGCCTACCGGGTCATTCGCGGGGGGTCCTGGTTCGATACGGCCGGGTACGCTCGGGTCTCCGATCGCGGCAGTTGGCCCGAGCACCGCAGCGACTACGTCGGCTTCCGCCTGGTCAGGTCCCCTTAAACGCCCGCCTAGGCCTAAAGGCCTATTTTCTGTTAGGCCCAAAGCGCCCTGCGGCCTAGGCCTTCCGCAACTCCCCGCGGCCCTGCGATTCCCTTATAATCCCCATATGAAGAATAACACGATGACGTTGGCCGCGGCCCTCATCTTCCCCTTCTTGTCCGCTTCCACGGCGCGCGCCGCCACCGCCCCCGGCACCGAACCGGGCGTACCCGGCGTGGTCTCGGTCGCGCCCTCGGCCGAGGCCGCCGCCCAGGCCAAGACCCGTTCCCAGATCCAGGCCCTCCAGGACTACGGCCTGCCCCCCGGCGTCTACATCCAGGATCCCTCCCAGCTGGCCGCCGCCCAGATCGTCGTCCCCCTCTACTCCTTGCCCTCCAAGCCGGCCGCCGCCGCGGCCGAGATGGACCCCATGCTCGCCGAGCTCATGAAGATGTTCCCCATGCCCCCGGGCATGAAGCTCCCCGTCGCCCCCCAGGCCGAGAACCCGACCAAGATCGGCGTCAAGCTTTTGGACGTCCTCGACAAGATGAGCCAGACCCCCGGCCGCGTCGAGAAGATCACCAAGAAGAAGCTCTTCATGATGCTGCTGGCCATCCGCGATTTCCAGTTCAAGGCGGCGCAAGAGAAGTACAAGGCTTACCCCGAGCTCCTGGCCGTCTTGGAGACCCGCATCTGGGCCGTCGCCGACAAGGAGTTCGCCTCCGACACCGACTTCGCCGGCTTGGGCAAGGACAAGCGCTCGCTGCGCGACGTTCTCAAGCAGAAGCAGGAAGCCCTGCGCGCCGCGATGGCCGTGATGGAATCCAAGAAAGGGGAAAAGCCCTCCGCCGACATGCAGGCTTTCATGAAGCGGGTCGACAGGGAGATGGCGACGCTCAGCGTCGACGAGAACGGCGCGCCCCTTATCCCGGCCACTCTCGTCCAGATCGTCAAGGCCATCCCGGAGAAGGAACTCTCCCAGCGGCAGTGGCAGGCCCTCTTCGAAAGCTACCCCATGGGCAAGAGCCTCTGGGCCGACCGCGTCGACAAGCTGTGGCGCAACAACGTCACCGGCGCGGGGATCACCATCGCCATCCTCGACACCGGCATCGACAAGGACCACCCCTTCCTGCAAGGCCAGATCCAGGACGGCATCGACGGCTCGAACTTCACCGAGCACCGCTACATCGACCACGCGCATAAGGGAGCCGACGGCAAGGACCGCTTCGGCACGCCGGACTACCGCGGCGTCCACGGCACGCACGTCGCCTCCACCATCGCCGCCTACGTCCCGGAGGCCAAGATCATCAACATCAAGGTCCTCGACGAGGAAGCCAAGGACGACATCCCCGAGGAGATGCGCCACGACGAGATGATGGCCATCAAGTCCATCGAGAACGGGCTGAAGAGCGTCTACGCCCATAACGAAGCGGTGGCCTCCGGCAGGAAGCAGGGCGCCAAGATCGACATCGTCAGCATGAGCCTGGGCATCCCGGAGTCCAACAGCTCCGTCAGCGACCGCGCCAACCCCGACTCGCTGAGCGCCATGGTCCAGAAGCTCTCCGAGCAAGGCGTCATCGTCGTCGTGGCCGCCGGCAACGAGTCGGCCGGCACCCTGCGCCGCCCCGGGTTCGCCCCCGAGGCCATCACCGTGGGCGCCGTGGACTACTTCGGCCGCATCGCCGATTTCTCCTCCAGCAAGACCGTCCTCGACCCGAAGGCCGGCGCCGTCATGGACAAGCCCGACGTCTGGTCCTACGGCCAGGACGTCAGGGGCGCCAAGTTCGACAAGTCGACCCAGTACGACGGCAAGAGCACGGAAGACCTGAGCGTCGCCTTCAACGGCACGTCCATGGCCACGCCGCATGCCGCGGCCATCACGGCCATCGTCAAGGCCGAGGGCCGCCGCAACGGAGTCGAGCTCAACGCCGCCCAAGTCAAGAAGATCCTCCAAGTCTCGGCCGCCCCGCTGGCTAACGGCAACCCCTACGGCCGCTCGCAAGGCGGCATCCTCGACCCCAACCGGGCGCTCTCCTACCTGAAGGAAAGCCTGGGGAAGATCAAGAAAGGGACCTTCCTGGACGCGACCCCGGCTTCCGGGGCCGCCATCGCTAAATAGTCCGGCTCAAGACTTCGGCCCGGCCGCCGGGATGGATCCGGTAGGTCGTGCCGCGCCACTCGATGCGCCGCCTGAACCCCGAGGCCCAGACGAAAAGACTGCCGACGTCGGCGGCGAACAGGGCCAGATAGGCGGGCAGCGGCATCAGCCTCCGGGCGATGGCAAAGTCTTGGATCAGCCCCGCCGCGACCCGCGAGACCAGCGCCAGGCGCGCCAAGTCCCGGTAGGCTTCCTGATGGATCCGCCAGCTGGCGCTCACCGCCCAGAGCAGGAAGGCCGCCGTACCCAGGCCCAGGAAGGGCATGGCCGCGTAAGCCGCCGGCATGATCCAACGCCCCATCACGCACCATTTGCGCAGGTGCCGGTAGGTCTCGCCTAGCCCGGTCCCGGTCTCGCTCACCAGGACGGGCTCGCGGAGCAGGCCTACCCGGGCTCCGCTCTTGGCCGCCGCCCGGCCCAAGGCGTAATCATCGGCGATCTCGTGCGAGAAGCGTTCCAGTCCCCCGGCCCGCTGCAGCGCCGAGCGCGTATAGCCCATCCAGGCCCCCGCGCAGAAGCGGTACTGCCCGCAGAGATAGGCCAGCGCCGCCGACACGCAGAAGAAGTGATTGAAGGCCAGCATGAACCAGAGCCCGCCGACGCCGCCGGCGGGCGCGTGATAGGGAAGGCCGTAGACGGCGTCACAGCCCCGGCGGAAGGCGTCGGAGGTCTCCTGGAGGAGCCGCCCCGTGGCGCGCGTGTCGGCGTCGGAGAAGATCAGCAAGTCGTGCTTGGCCCGGGGGGCCGCCTCGATCATGTTGTGGGCCTTCCCCATGCGGTCGCCCGGCGGGCCCGTCAGCACCACTTCGATGTCGCGCCCGGGGTGCCGGGCCGCGAAAGCGCAAGCCGGGCCGTAGGCGGGATCCTCGGCGCTCTCCATGGCGATGAGGATCTGCAGCCGTCCTTCGGGGTCGGACTCGACCAAGGAATCGAAGTTGCGCTCGATGGCGTCGTCCAAGCCCTTCACCGGGCGCAGCAGCGTCATCGGCAGAAGCTCCGCGGGCACGCCGGGACGACGGCCGAAGTGCGCCAGCGTGGCGGCCAAGCTGGCGTAGAGCAGCAGCAGCAGCAGGCCCACCCAGGCGGCCAGCAAAGCGATCAGCAGCGTCACCGAGGCAGTATAGCAAACCGCCCCGCGGCGTCTGTGGTATACTCTCGGCCGGACCATGAGAGCCCCCCCGATCGTCTTGATCGCGCCCCCCGGCATCAAGACCTTTTCCTCGATCCAGATGCAGACGCCGAACCCCCCGGTGGGAACGGCCTACATCGCCGGAGCCCTGAAGGCCGCCGGCCTCCCCTATCGGGTGATCGACGCCGTCGGAGAAGGGATCGACGACATCACCGCCTACCCCGGCCGCCCCGACATGAAGATGCAGGGGCTGAGCTTCGCGCAGATACTAGACCGCATCCCCCCCGAGGCCGACATCATCGGGCTGAGCTGCATGTTCAGCACCCTGTGGCCGATCACCCGCGGATTGGCCGCGCTCATCCGCGGACGCTTCCCGGAAGCCCTGCTGGTCCTGGGCGGCGAACACGGCACCGCCGTGCCGGAGAACGTGCTGAGGACCAGCGTCTTCGACATGGTGGTCTTGGGCGAGGGCATCGAGACGGTGCTAGACGTCGTCGCCGCCTACCGCCGCGACCGCGCCTCGCGCGCCGCCTGGGCCGGGGTCAAGGGCATCGCCTACCTCGAAGCGGGCGCCTTGCGCGACAACGGGCTGTCGGCGCGCAAGAGGGACGTCGACGCCATCCCCCTGCCGGATTGGGAGAGCCTGCCGATCCGCCGATACATCGACCGGCACCAGATGAACGGAGCCAACATCGGCCGCTCCATGCCCCTGGTGGCGACTTGGGGATGCCCCTATCAATGCACCTTCTGCAGCAATCCCGGCATGTGGACCCAGGAATGGATCCCGCGTTCTCCCAAGCTCGTCGCCGACGAGATGGCGCTCTACCATGCGAGATACGGGGTCACCAATTTCGACTTCCAGGACCTGACGGCGATGATCCGCCGGAGCTGGATCCTCGAATTCAGCCGGGAGCTCCGTGAGCGCAAGCTGGACGTCACCTGGCAGCTTCCCAGCGGGACCCGGGCGGAGGTTTTCGATCGGGAGGTGGCCGAGGCGCTCCACGCCGCCGGCCTGCGGCTGCTTTCCTTCGCGCCCGAGAGCGGCTCTGCGAAGATGCTCGAACTCGTGCGCAAGCAGGTCGACCTCGCCAAGATGCTGGCCTCCATGAAGACGGCCCTGGAAGCCGGCCTGAAGCTCTCCTGCTTCATCGTCATAGGCTTTCCGGGCGAGACCGCCGCCACCCTCGGCGAGTCCCTGACGCTCATCCGGAAGATGGCCTGGCTGGGCGTCCACGATGTCGTCGTCAGCAAATTCGTGCCCTACCCGGGGTCCAAGCTCTTCAAGGACCTTCAAACCCAAGGGAAGCTGAAGCTCGACGACGAGTTCTTCATCATGCCGATGGAGTTCTACACTTCACGCTCGCCGTCCTTCGCGGAGGGGCTCACCGGCCGGCAGCTCTACCTGACGATGCTGTGGATGTTCCTGAACTTCTATTCCATCTCGCTGCTGCGCCGCCCGTGGCGCCTCTTCGAGGCGGTCCGAGCCGTGGCGACGGGCCGGGAGGAGACCCGCTTCGCCAAATGGGCCAACGACATGCTCGTGGTGCGGCGGCGCTGGAACGCCAAGTCCCGATTATGCTAAAAACTCCGATGCCGCGAAGGACGAAGGGCTTCACCCTGCTGGAGCTCATGATCGTCGTCGCGATCATCGGCATCCTGGCCAGCATCGCGATCCCGAAGCTCGGAGCCTTGATCCGCACCTCCAATGAAGGCGCCACCAAGGGCCGCGTCGGCGCGCTGCGCTCCCAGATGTCGATCTACTACGCCGACAACGAAGGCAATTATCCCTCGGACCTGACGCCGTTCAACACGCCGGGCGGCAAGTATGAGATCAACGCGCTCAAGGTCTATACCTACGACCATGGGTACAAGACGACCATCGACTATGCCGCCGCCGTGGACGGGACCGACAGCGGGGGCCTGGGCTACGTGAACTCCGGCTCGAGCTGGGGGCAGGTCTGGGTGGAATGCACGCACACCGATACGAAGGGGAGGATATGGAACGAATACTGAGCGAGAAAGCGCAACGTGAAGTGCATCGGGCGCTGCTGGTCAACCGCTACGCCACGCCTTTGGCGATCTTCCTGGTCGGACTGGGCATCTTCGTGTCCCAACCCAGCAGCCCGCTCAAGGAGGTCTGCATCGGGCTGATGTTCTTCGGCGTCGTGTTCAACCTGGGCACCGGCGCCTACCTCAAGCACAAGGGCGGCCACCACCTCCTCATCGAGGTGCGAAGGTACGTCAACCTGGCCGTCAACGTCCTGCTCGTCTATCTCCTGGGCGGGTACTTCACCCCGATCTGGATGATCCTGGCGCTCACCCCGCTGGCCACCGCCATCTACGAGAACCGGGCGCGCACGCTGGGCTTCGCGCTAGGGGTCTCGGCGGTGCTGCTCGTCATCCATGGGCTGCGCGGAGCGTCCTCGCCGCTGGAGTGGGGCAATCAGCTGGCGGTCTGCACCTTCATCATCCTGGTCAGCCTGCTCGTCAACGAGGTCTCGGCCTTGGCGAAAAAAGCCTGAGGATCGGCGGGGCGCTGGAGCGCAGCCGGGCCAACGGGCCGGGGGAACGCTTCGTCGTCTGGCTCAAAGGCTGCGCGCTGGCCTGCCCCGGCTGCTTCAACCCGCATCTCTGGGACCCCGAGGGCGGCGAGGAAGTCTCGGCGGTATCGCTGGCCGCGCGCATCCACGCCGTCGCCGGCCTGCGCGGCGTGACCTTGTCCGGCGGCGAGCCGCTGGAGCAGCCGGAGGCCGTCCTCGAACTGCTGAGCCTGCTGGACCGGCGGCTCGACACGGTGATCTTCACCGGCTTCAGCCTTGCGGAGATCCAAGCAGACCCCCGGAAGGCCCCTGTCCTGACTCGCGTCGACCTGCTCGTGGCCGGGCGCTACCTCCGCGAGCGGGATTCCGATCATAACCTGTGGGCCGGCTCGTCCAACAAGGAAGTCCACGCTCTGACCGGCCGCATCGGCGCCTGCGAGACGCCGGAGGCTCGCGTCGAGCTCTTCATCGGCCCCGACGGCGTCGTGACGACGACCGGGTTCCCCACACCCGACCTCCTCAAGCGCCTTAAGACCTGACGGCGCCGTCAGCCGCCGCCGCGAGTCGCGCGAACGAGCGCCGAGCCCAGGCGGGGAAGCCTGGAGACCAAGCGCGCCGCGGCTTCGGCGGCGGGCGCCCGAACAAGGGCCGCCTGGAGGATGCGTCCCCGCCTCAGACGTTTGGAAAAGAGCTTTTCCCAGGCTTCATCCCACCCCCCGCAGAGCTTGGCGATGCTCGCGGCCTCCAGGCGCGCGGGGCAGGCCGCGATCGAGTCGGCGAGCCGGACCGCCGACTCCAGGGCCATCGCCTGGCCGTCGCCGCAGAGCGGCGCGATCATGCCCGCGGCGTCTCCGATGAAGATCACGCGCCCTTGGCTCGTCCCCTTGGGAGAAAAACCCAGCCCCGCCACCGCGTGAAAGCCCTCCTCGGCGGGCACCAGCGCCGCGAGACGTTCATGCAGGCTGGCGCTGCGCGCGCGCATCGCCGCGCAGACCTCATCCCAACGCGGGGCGGACAAGCTCCGAAGGAGACTTTTCTCGAGTAGGAGGCAGACATTGACGAGCCCGCCTTCGACGAAGCTCAGTCCGCAATAACCGTCCTTGAACAGATGGATCTCGACGCGCCCCTCCAGCTCGCGGAGCAGGC
This sequence comes from uncultured Elusimicrobia bacterium, assembly GCA_964510095.1. Taxonomy (GTDB): domain Bacteria; phylum Elusimicrobiota; class Elusimicrobia; order UBA1565; family UBA9628; genus JBBTLF01. The sequence goes on from CAZEAE010000011.1 coordinate 79,216, forward strand.
GCCGCCCGCCCTCCGTGTCCGCCGGGCGATGATGCCGCTTGAGGCCGAGCGCGCAAGCGGGCCCCGAGAGGAACGCGCGAGCAAGCTGGGCGTCGAGAGGCGAGCGTCGGCCGTACGCCCCCACGACCAGGCGCGCCTCCACGGTGCTCCGCCGCCCATCGTCCCATTCCACGCTAAGGCGCGAAGCGCCTGAAACGTCTTCAAGACGGGCGACCCGGGCGCCTTCCTGAGCCGACGCCCCGGAGCTGCGAGCATGGCGGAAGAGGAGCGCGTCGAGGCTCCAGCGGCTGACCCCCAAAGCCGTGCCGCCGAGGTCGAAGACGGCGTCGCGGCCCGAAGGGGCGAAGAATCTTCCCTGAGTGATGCGGGCGGGCCTCAAAGCGAGCACCTCGTCCAAACAGCCGACGCGCCGAAGCAGCCCCTGGGACTCCGCGGAGAGGAACTCGCCGCAAAGCTTGTGCCGAGGGAAGCGGTCCTTCTCGAGCAGAAGCACGTCTCGGCCGGAGCGCGCGAGCAGAGCCGCCAAGGCGCTCCCCGCGATGCCGCCGCCGATCACCGCGATCTCGCAGCTCGCCTGGAGCCCGCCGCTCATCTGCGCGCCACCATGAGCCAGCGGAAGGCCCAGCGCCAGGAGACCTCCGCGGCGGGCAGGCCGGCGCGGCATGCGAGGTCCGCCAGCTCGCCGCGATCAAAAGCGCGCAGGACCGACAAAGGCGCATCGTGGCGGATGAGCCGGTTCTTCGAGAGCAGGGCGGTCAGTCCTTTGATCGCCAGGTAGGCGGCGGGATGCCGGTGAAGGTCGTTGATGACCAGCCCCAGGCGGCAGTGCTCGTACATCTTGGCCAAGGCCTTGACCGCCGCCTCATCGGGAAGATGATGGAGGACCAGGGCCGCGTGCACGACGTCGTACTTCCTCGTCACGGGCAGGTCGAAGAGGTCGCAGGTCGAAAATTCCAAGCCGGGCAGGCCGCCGTGCGCCCGCCGCGCGCAGTCGACGGCCTCCGGCGAGAGATCCACGCCGTGGACGCGCGCGGTCAGACCGCGGCCGCGAGCCCACTCCACGATGCGCCGAGCCGTGTCGCCCCCGCCCGAGCCCACATCCAAGACGGTGAACTCGCGGCGGCCCGGCGGGACCAGCCGTGCCAAGCCGTTCAAAGTCGAGGCATACCCCCCCAAGGACCTGTTCACGAAGGCCAGCTCGCCCAAAGTCTCCGCCAATTCGGCCGGGTCGAGGCCGGGCTCGTCCATCAGCTCGAGAGCCGCGCAGCGGGAGCCGAAGTCGAGCGGGCCGGTCGCGCTCATGGGCGGGAAAGGACGGCGCCTTCCATGGTGAGACCGGGCCCGAAGCCCATGGCCGTGACGGCGCCTTGGGACGCTCGCCGCAGCTCTCGGTCCAAGACGAAGAGGATGGTCGCGCTCGACATGTTGCCGCACTCGCTCAAGATCTCCCGCGAGGAGCGCACCTGCGAGTCGGTCAGGCTCAAGGCGGCCTGGACCTCGTCGACGATCTTGCGCCCCCCGGGGTGGATGGCCCAGGCAGTCGCTTCCTGCGCGATCCCGGCCTTCTCCAAGAGCTCCCCGACGAAGCCCGGAGCGGCGGCTTTGAGCCGCGCCGGCACCGCACGGTCCAAGCGCATCTCGAAGCCCGATGGCCCGATGCGCCAAGACATGTGGCCGAGGCTGTCGTTCTCGACGCGGCTGTGGGCGGCGATCAGGTCTCCTAGGCCCTTCTTCAGACGCCCGGGCCGGGCGTAGACGGCGGCGGCGGCGCCGTCGCCGAAGAGGCTGTTGGCCACGATGAAGTCGGGAAGAGGTTCCTTTTGGAAATGCAGGGTGCAGAGCTCGACGCAGACCTGCAGGACCACGGCCTCGGGTTCGCTTCCCAGGATCTGTCCGGCCATCCGCAGGCCGTTGAACCCCGCATAGCAGCCCATGAAGCCCAGCACGGCCCGCTGGACCTGGGGCCCCAGCCCCAGACGGCCGAGCAGGAGGATGTCGGGGCCGGGCGCGAAAAGCCCCGTGCAAGTCGTGAAGATGAGGTGCGTCACTTCGGCAGGCGCGGCGCCCGACTCGCGCAAGGCTTTCCGGCAGGCCTCCTCCGCCAGGTCGACGCTCCATTTTTCATAAAGCTTCATGCGGTCCGCCGTGGTCGGAAACGGCTCCAGGGCCCAGTTGGGCGGATAGAACTCGAAATCCTCCGGCGCATCCTTGGTGTAGTCGGCCAGGACGCTGTGCCGCTTCGCGATCCCGGAGAAGTCGTAGATCTTTCCCAGGAAATCAAGGGTGACGGCGCGCCGCCGGCCTTTGAGCGTGGCCTCGGCCAAAGACGCCATGAACCTTCTGACCTCAGGTTGGCCCGCCTTGTGCGGAGGCAGCGCCGTCCCCAAGCCGTAGAGGCGCGCTTTGACCTCCCTCCCCCGATGCGACGCCCTCATCGAGACGTTTGCGCCCCCTTCACCTTAGGCTTGGCCGGAGAGAGGCGTTTTCCGGAGAGGTGCAGGTGCCGGATCTTCCAGCCTTTAGCCTCCTTGCCGAGGACGACGGTCTCGGCTCCCAGCATGACGACCGCCCCGTGGGCATCGACGATGGTGTAGGTCGCCTCCTGGACCGCGTATGCCAGCGCCGAGCCGACTTCCAGTTTCGAAACCCTGGGGCCGGCGACCCTGAACTCCTTCCACTCCGCCATCTCGGGGCCGATGTGATTGTCCCGGTAGTCCGCCCAGCCGTCGTTCTTATGCGTGCCTTCCAGGACCAGAAGGTCCTCGGAAACCACCGCAGCGAGCTTCGAGACGCTTCGCTCTTCCATCGCCGTCCGATAATCCGCCAGGACCTTCCGGACCTCCGCTTCCTCGGACGCCGCCGCCAACGCGGCCGTCGCCGCGACGCCCAGCGCCAGCAGGCCCATCAGTCGATATCCATTCCGCATGTTTGCCTCCCCCCTCCGGATCACGGAGGTCTGACGCCCACGCCAAAGCCGTAGACCAGCTCCGCCCCGTGCATGGCCGTCGCGACGAGCAGTCCGAGACCGATGGCCCACAAGAGGGCCTGCACGGCGCGGACCTTCCCCGCGTCACGGCCGGCCGTCACCGCAAACAGCCGCAGAGCCGACAACGAGCTGAAGAGGGCGCAGGTCCACCACGCCAACTCCTCATGCTCGGCTAGGACCTCCCAGGCCGACGGCACGTGCGGCGTCGTTTTCTCCGCGAGCAACCCCAGGCCGAGCGCCGCCCAGGCGGAGAGCGTCCCCAGCCAAAGCAGCCACGATTCGGCCTGAGCCAGGCGATCCGGCGCGTGCTTGCTCAGCCGCAGCCCGGCGGCCGCCGCTCCCGCGATCAATAAGGCGATCGGGAAATGCACGGCCGCCGGGTGCAGATGATAGAGTTGCAACTCCACCTAGGGCTTCTCCGCCTTGCTCACGATGATGGCCGTCAGGCCGCCGCGCGTGAAGACCGTGCCGGTGATCTTCGCGTTGGCGCCCGCCAAGGCCTTGGCCTCGAGATAAGGCTTCTCGTTCTCGTGGTCGCCCACGACCAGGTAGACCTTCCCTTCGTTGGTCAGCAGGCCGAGTGAAGCTCCGCCCACGACGCAGGCCCTGGCGCACTTGGCGTGCTTCTTCCCCTTGCCTTCATGGGCCATGTAGCAGGCCATGTCGAGCATTTCCCCCGAGAGCGTCTCAGCTTTGCCCGATGGGTCCAGGTGCGCCCCGGCGGCCCAGGCGCTTCCGGCAACGGCGGCCGCGATGATCGCGGCGATGGTCAACTTCCTCATTTATCCCTCCCTTTGCTTCCTCACTTATTTCTTCCCGGATCAAGCACGAAAACCCGCTGCTGCTCCTCGTCCTCGAAGAAGAACGTTTTGCCCCCCACGACCACGCGCGGCGTGGCTGGCGTCACCTCCAGCCGTCGGCCGCTGACGGGCGAGAGGGCGAAGGGCGGAGCCTGCGCCGGCGCCCGCCGGGACTTCCACAAGGACGCGAGGCCGGCCACCCCCATAGCGCCCATCATCGCGGCCATAAGCAGAAACGAGTTCATCTCAATGCCCCTCGTGGGCCCCGGAGGCCGGATCCGGTTCCGGAGTCTTGAACGAATCCGGCGCCGCGGCGAAGCGTTTTAGGCGCTCCTCGCTGGCGAAGTAGAGCTGGCGGCCCTTCCAGGACATGCTGGGGGTGTCGGCCTTGACCTTGACCGTCTCGCCGCTGACCGGACAGATCGCCTTGGACGGCGCGCCATGGCGTCCGTGCATCATCATGCAGCCCGAAAGAAGCAGCGCCGGGATGAGGGCGAAAAGTGTAAGTCTCAATGATTTCATCATATGGGCACGACCTCCTTATCAGTCTTCCATCACATGCAAAGTCCCGGCGTCCGGCACCGCCGTCCCCTTCTTCATGTCGCCGTGCCACTTCCAGAGCAGGAAGATCGCCGGGTAGACGACGAGCTCCATCGTGAAGCTCGTGAACAGACCGAAGATGATGGGCGCCGAGATACGCTTCATGACGTCGGCTCCGGGGCCGATCGCCCACATCACCGGCATCAGGCCGAGGAAATCGGTGAATACCGTCATCATTTTAGGACGGATGCGCTTGACCGCGCCGTGGACCACCGCCTCCTTGAGGTCCGCATAGGTGCGCATGCGGCCGCCCCGCACCGCGTCGGCGTAGGCCAGGTCGAGATAAAGGAGCATGAAGGTCCCCGTCTCGGCGTCTAAGCCCATCAGCGCGATCATGCCCACCCACGCCGCCACCGAGAGGTTGTAGTCCAGGAGGTAGAAGCCCCAAAAAGCGCCGATCAGCGAGAAAGGGACCGCCAGCATCACGATCCCCGTCTTGACCCAGGACTTGGTGTTCATGTACATGAGCAGGACGATGACAACCAAGGTCAGGGGAAGGAGTAGCGCCATCTTCTCGCGCACGCGGGCCAGGTTCTCGTACTGGCCGCTCCATTGCAGGACGTAGCCGGCGGGCAGGGGCACCGCGGAAGCGACCTTCTTCTTGGCCTCGTCGACATAGCCGCCGATGTCGCGTCCGGCGACATCGACGTAGACGTAGCCGGTGAGCAATCCGTTCTCGTTGCGGATCATGGCCGGGCCCATCGTCATCTCGATATCGGCCAGCTGCGCTAGGGGGATCTGAGCGCCGTCCATCGTGGCGACGAGCACGCGCCGCAGCTTCGGGAGGTTGTCCCGGAGCTCGCGAGGATAGCGGACGTTGACGCTGTAGCGCTCGCGGCCCTCGACGGTGACGGTCACCGGCTCGCCGCCGATGGCCGACATGATCACCATCTCGACTTCCTTGACCGACAAGCCGTAGCGCGCCAACTGCTCGCGCTTGAGCTTGAAATCGACGAAGTAGCCTCCGGCCGCGCGCTCGGCGTAGACCGACCGCGTCCCGGGCACGCCCTGCAGCGCAGCCTCGACGCTCATGCCGACGGCCTCGATCTTCGCCAGGTCCGCCCCCTGCACCTTGATGCCGATCGGCGTGCGCACCCCGGTGGTCAGCATGTCGATGCGCGCCTTGATGGGCATGGTCCAAGCGTTGGTCACGCCCGGGAACTTCATGTGCTGATCCATCTCGGTTACCAGCTCCTCCCAGGTGATGCGGTCCCACCAGACCCGCCGCAAGGGGTTCTGCAGGAACTCCGGCCAGCTCGAATACCACCGCTCCTTCTTGCGCCACTCCTCCATAGGCTTGAGGAGCACCGTGGTCTCCATCATCGAGAACGGGGCGGAATCGGTCGAGGTCTCCGCGCGCCCGGCCTTGCCGAAGACGCGCTCCACCTCGGGAAAGCCCTTGAGCACCTCGTCCTGCTTCTGGAGCAGCTCCGCGGCCTGGGTGACGGATATTCCCGGCAAGGTCGTCGGCATGAAGAGGATCGTCCCCTCGTTGAGCGGAGGCATGAACTCGGAGCCGAGCTTGAGATAGACCGGGACCGTCGCCAACGTGACGAGCGCGGCGGCGGCGATCACCTTCCACGGCCGCTCCAGCACCCAGCGGCAGACGGGGTCATAGACCCGGAAGAGGCCCTTGCTGATCGGGTGCTTTTCCTCCGGATAGTAGCGCCCGACGACGACTTGGTTGACGGTCCACGCCAACCACTTGGGCTTGAAGACGAAGAAGTCCATGCGCGAGAACATCATGCGCACCGCGGGATCGAGGGTCAGCGCGAGGAACGCCGCGAGGAACATCGTCAGGTTCTTCGTGTAGGCGAGAGGCTTGAAGAGGCGTCCTTCCTGGTCGACGAGCGCGAAGATCGGGAAGAAGGCCACGGCCACGACCAGCAGCGAATAGAACACCGACGGCCCGACCTCCTGCATCGCCGCCAGGCGCACGGCGTGATAGTCGCCCTTGCGCCCGCCCGCGTCCCAGAGCTGGAGTTTTTTATACGCGTTCTCCACCTCCACCATGGAGCCGTCGACGAGGACCCCGATCGACAGCATGATGCCGGCGATCGACATGATATTGGCGCTGATGCCCATGTAATAGAGCGGGATGAAGGCCAGCAAGGTCGAGATCGGGATCGTCACGATCGGCACGATCGCTGAAGGGATGTGCCAGAGGAAGACGAGCAGCACGAGGCTGACCAGGAACATCTGCGTGAAGAGCTCGTGCTTGAGGGTCGCGATGGCGCCCTTGATGAGCTTGGAACGGTCGTAGGTCTCGAGGATCTCGACACCCGCGGGCAAGGAGGGCTTGATCTCCTCCAGACGCGTCTTGACCCTCTCGATGACGCTGAGAGCGTTCTCGCCGTGACGCATGACGATGATCCCGCCGACGGTGTCGCCCTCGCCGTCAAGGTCGGAGACGCCGCGCCGGATATCCGGGCCCAGCGCCACCCTGGCGACGCTCTTGACCAGGATGGGGGTGCCCCCCTTGTCTCGGCCGACGACGATCTGCTCGAGATCCTCCACCGACTTGGCGTAGCCGCGGCCGCGGATCATGTACTCGGTGCCCCCGAACTCGACGAGGCGGCCGCCCACGTCGTTGTTGCCGTCGCGGATGGCATCGACGACCTTGGCCAGAGGGATGCGGTAGGCCGAGAGCGCGTTGGGGTCGACCTGGACCTGGTACTGCTTTTGAAAGCCGCCGATGGAGGCGACCTCGGCCACGCCCGGGACCGCTTGAAGCAAATAGCGCAGCGTCCAGTCCTGGAAGGATCTAAGATCCGCGAGGCTATGCCGGCCCGTCTTATCGACGAGGGCGTACTGGTAGCCCCAGCCGACACCGGTGGCATCCGGCCCCAGTTCGGTGCGCACGCCCTCGGGCATCTGCGGCAGGATCTTGCTCAGGTACTCCAAGACCCGCGAGCGCGCCCAATAGACGTCGGTGCCGTCCTTGAAGATGACATAGACGTAGGAGTAGCCGAAGTCGGAGAAGCCGCGCACGGCCTTGACGTTGGGGGCGCCCAGCAGCGCGGTGACGATCGGATAGGTGACCTGGTCCTCGATGATGTCCGGCGAACGGTCCCAGCGCGAGTAGACGATGACCTGCGTGTCCGACAGGTCCGGGATCGCGTCGAGCCGGATGTTCTTCATGCAGTACCAGCCCACGGACATGGCGACGGCCGTCAAGGCCATGACCAGGAACTTGTTGTGCGCCGACCAGCCGATGATCTTCTTGATCATGGGGGCTTCAGCGCTTGTCCTTCGATGGCGCGACGAGCGACTTCAGCTTCGACTCCGAGTCGATGAGGAAGTTCGCGGTCGTCACCACCTTTTCGCCTTCGCGCACGCCCGACAGCAGCTCATAGTAGCCGTCGGCCTCGCGGCCCACGCGGACCTCCCGAGGCTCGAGGCGGCCTTCCCCGAGGTCGACGAAGACGAGCTTGCGCGCCCCGCTGTCGAGCAGCGCGGTCTCCGGCAGCGCCAGCGCGACGCCCAGGTCCGCCTGGATGGCCGCGTTGACGAACATCTCGAGCTTGAGCAGCCCTTCGGGATCAGGGACCTCGATGCGCACGCGCAGAGACCGGGTCTCGGGAGAGAGGTTCGGATCGACCGACTTGACCGTGCCGCGGAAGACCCGCCCGGGATAGGCCGCGGTGGTGATCTCGGCCCGAAGCCCGGAGCGGACCTGGGAGATCTCATACTCATAGACCTGCGCGTAGACCCACACGAAGCCGCCCGAGCCTCCGATCAGGAGGTTCGTCGGCGCGGCCTCCTTGCCGCTGAACGCTTCGATCTGGGCTTCGGTGAGCCCCAGCTGGCGCAGGCGCAGGGTCGCGGCGCGCACCAAGGCCTCGGCCCTCTCATGGACGTCGGGCCAGGGGCTGTCCTTGACCTTGTCGCGCGCGACCATGGCGGAATGGTGCTCCGAGATGGCGCTGTAGAGCTCGGGATCGTAGGCCACGCTGCCGGAAGCCCGGACGGTGAACTTGAGCGCCCGCCGCGCGACCGGCTCGGACTTCATGCCGATGAGCTGCCTCTTCTGCGCGGAGATGACGGTGGAGGCCTGCCCGGCCACGGGCGCCGCGGAAGGCTCCTCCGCATAGACCGGCACATAATCCATGCCCATCGCGTCCTTCATGGGCACGGGCGAGGTCACCGCCGGGTTCATGGGGTTGCGATAGTAGAGGATCTTAGCGGTCAGACCGGCGGCGGGGGCCGTGTGCGTCCCGCAGACGGGGCAGGTCACCGTCTCACCCGGCGCCAGGGGAAGCTCCATCTTGCAGTTCGCCATCGTGCACTTGTGCAGGACGCACATGTTCTTCCCCGCCGTCATGGCGGAGCCCGCCGGCGCCTGTGCGGGCTCGATGGCGACGAGCTTCATGCCGCAGATCGGGCAGTCGCCCTGCTTGTCCGACGTGTAGCTGGGGTGCATGGGGCAGTGATAGCCCGCCGCCTGGCGGGCCTGCGGCGGCCTGTCCCGACGATACAGGCGATACCCGGCGAAGCCGCCCCCTAGGACAAGGAGCCCAGCGATCAAGACGGATTTCTTATTCAAGAGATTCATAGCTCCCCTCCGATCACGCGTTCGAGCTCCGCGGCGCGCTGCTCATAGTCGGCCAGATATCGATAGTACTCGAGCTTGAAGCTCAAAAGGGAACGCTGGGCGTCGAGCAGGTCCAAAAAGCTGGACCGTCCCGCTTGGTAGCCCGACTCGGCCACCGTCAGGGCCGACTCGGCCTGAGGCAAAAGGCTCGTCCGGTAGCTCTCGGCCAGCCTCTGCGCGGTCTGCACCCGCACGAAAGCCGCCTTGAGGTCGGCGACCGTCATGAACCGGGCTGACTCGAGCTCGGCCTCCGCCATCTCCTTCTCCGCCGAGGCTTCGGCGATCATGGCCGCCGGCTTCCAGAACCAGAGAGGCAAGGACAGGCCCAGGACGGCGTCGCTGGTGCGGCCGCGCATCGGGTCCTTGCGGCTGCGGTACGACAGCATGATGTCGGGCAACACCTCCGACTTCGCCAGCGCCAGGGAGGTCCGAGAGAGCTCCGCGGAGAGCGCCGCCTGGCGCAGCTCGGGACGGCGCGCCAGCGCCAGGGCTTCGAGCTCCGAATGAGTCTTCTCCAGACGGCCCGGCTCGAGATCGAGCGGAGCGCCGAGGGGCTCCGCCGCCGAGCGTCCCATCAAGGCGTTGAGCGCGGCGCTGGCGAGCTCCCTTTCCTCGTCGACGACCACCCCCATGTTCAACAGCTTCGTCAGCTCCACCTGAGCCTTCAGGGCGTCCGCCCCGCCGGCGCTCCCCGCCCCGAACTTGGATTCGGCGACCTTGGCGAAGCGGCGCATGAGCTCGATGTTCTCATCGAGCAGCTTGCGGCTCTTGAGGGAGAGGTACAGCATCGCATAGGAGGTCCGCGTCCGCGCCAGGATCTCGCGCGTCTTGGCGCGATAGACCTGCTCGAGGACGCCGGCCGCCTTGGAGGCGCGGCTGCCCCGCAGATAAAGGGTGGTGGGGAAAGGGAACTCCTGGGTCAAGGAGACGGACTTCTCATCCGCGCCGCTGAGCGGAGTCCTCCCCGAGGGAGCGTACATCCGCTCGAAGTCGAAGCGGGGCTTGTCGGGCGCGGCTTCGGAGACGCTCCTCTTGCGCGCGGCCTCCCAGCGCTTAAGCGCCGCTCGGAGCTCCGGATTGTCGCGTTCGGCCCGCTCCAGCACCTCCTTTAAGACCAGCGGCTGCGCAGGAGCCTGCTGGGCCAGGACGAACGGCGATAAAGCGATGAGCAAGACGATGACGTTGTTCATTCCCACACCTTGGAAGACGGTCGGACAGCGCGCGGCGACGGCGGAGGCGGGCGGGAGCCCTTGGAGCTAGGCGGAGGGCGGCGCGCGTTCAGGCTGGCTGGAGGGCAGGGCGCCGGGAGGCCCCGCCGCGCCCGACGACGCAAGAGGAAGGTCCCGCGACCTGGGGATCATGAGACGCGCGGGAGCGGGCAGGAGGCAGAGGAGCAGCTGGGCTTGGCTGTCGAAAGCGGCGAGGGCCGGGGCGGCGGGCGCGATGCGCTCGGCGACACAGCAGCCATGCGCGCTCTGCCCGTGGGCCGGAGGCGCCTTCTGGTCTTCGGCGGGACAGCAGCCATGGTCCTGCGAGGACGCGGACGCGGCCATGGAGGCAGGCGTGCAGTAGTTGAAAGCCGAGACCAGCACCGCCAGGATGGCGATCTTCTTCACAGCATCAGTGTAGCAGACGCCGCCCCCCTGCGCAAGAGCCGAAAATCCGCTAGAATGTCCTCCTCAAAGGAGAATATCATGGATTTCGAGCTGAGCGACGAGCAGAAGACCATCCGCGACCTGGTGCGCAAGTTCGCCGAGTCCAAGATCAAGCCGGCCGCTCATGAGCTCGACGAGAAGGAGGAATTCTCCGAGGACCTGACGCGCCAGATGGGAGAGCTGGGCATCTTCGGCATCATCGTGCCGGAAACCTACGGCGGCCAGGGGCTCGACTACCTGTGCTACGTCATCGCCGTCGAGGAACTGGCCCGCGTCGACGGCTCCCAGGCCGCCACGGTGGCGGCCGGAGTCTCGCTGGGCGTCGCGCCCCTCAACTACTTCGGCACCGAAGCCCAGAAGAAGCAGTACCTGCCCCGGCTGGCGGCCGGCAAAGGCCTCTTCGCCTTCGGGCTCACCGAGCCCGGCGCGGGCTCCGATTCGCGCGGCTCCAAGACCAAGGCCGTCCAGAGCAAGGATGGGACCTGGACGATCGATGGCGCCAAGATCTTCATCACCAACGGCTCCACCGACATGACCGACGGCATCATCGTCCAGGCCGTCAGCGGCAAGAACGACAAGGGCGACCCCGAGTTCACCTGCTTCATCGTGCCCAAAGGCACCGCGGGCTTCTCCGCCAAGACGATGCACAAGAAGCTCATGTGGCGCGCATCGAACACCTCCGAACTTTTTTTCACGGGTGTGAAAGTGCCCGACTCCGCCCGCTTGGGTGAGCGCGGCGCCGGGTCGAAACAGATGCTCAAGACTTTGGATTCCGGCCGCTTATCGATCGCCGCCATGGGCCTGGGCTGCGCCCAAGGCGCCTATGAGGCCGCGCTGGCCTACGCCAAGCAGCGCGAGCAGTTCGGCAAGCCGCTGTCGAAGTTCCAAGCCACGGCGTTCAAGCTGGCCGACATGGCGATGAAGATCGACCATGCACGCTGGTTCCTATACCGCGCCTGCTGGCTGAGAGACACGGGCAAGCCCTTCGGCACCGAATCGGCGATGGCCAAGCTCTATTGCTCCGAGGTCGCCAAGGAAGTGGCCGACGAGGCCGTGCAGATCCACGGCGGCTACGGCCTGATGAAGGAGTTCGACGTCGAACGCTTCTACCGCGACCAGCGCCTGCTGCAGATCGGAGAGGGGACCTCCGAGATCCAGCGCCTGGTCATCTCCCGCGCTATCGGCTGTTGACGCCGCGCCAGGCCAGCTCCAGCCCCCGGCTGCGCTCGGGGTCGGCAGGCCACCAGGCCATGGCGATCAGGCGCTCCAAGGCCGGCTTCTGCCAGGGCGCGTCCAACGGCACCGCTTCGAGCAGCGCCCTAGCCTCCGGCTTGCGCTTAGCGTCGTAAAGCGCGCAGCCCAGGAACTGCCGCGCCTGAAAGTCCTGCGGGTCGAGCTCCACGGCCCGCCTCAGGGCCGTTTCGGCCAAGTCAGGCTGGCGCAAAGACCACCGGCAGGCCCCTAGGCCGAACCAAGCCTCCGCCCAGTTCGGGGCAAGGGCCATGGCGCGCTCGTAGAACGGCAGCGCCTGACGAAAAAGACCTCGCTCGTAGAACACCCGGCCGAAGGCATAAGCCGACTCCGCGTCGCCGCCGGGGCCGTTGACCGCCGAGACGGCGGCCTCCACGGCCTGATGCTGCATGCCCCGCGAGAGATAGGCCTCGCAGAGAGCCCTCAAGGTCTCGCCCGTGGGACGCCGTCGCTTCAGGGCCTCCAGGATGACGCAGGCTTCGGCGAAGTCGCCCAGACGCAGGCGCGCCATCGCCGTACCCATCAAGAGGTCCGCGTCGCCCGGGAACTTCCGTTCGCCTTCCTCGAGGACGGCCAACGCCTCGGCCGCCCGGCCTGAGTGGAGAAGGCTGATGCCGCGCTCTTCGTAATCCCCGCTCGTTTGGATGGACATATCATGCCCTCCTGGGGCCGCGCCTAGAAAAGCGCGACCCCGGCCCGAAGAACAAGGGACCAGGGTCAACCCGAAAACGCTTTAGGTCCCGTTAGGCCGGGGCCAAGTTGATCCTTAAAGTCCCACCGTCAGACGAACGTCCGACACTCCCAGTGTAACAGGGAAGCCGGGTCCCGTCAAGCCCTAGACGGTCACAGCGGCGCCGCCGCGCAGGGCGGCGATGCGCGTCAGAAGGCGCAAGGGATCGAGGCGCTTGCCCATCGCCTTGCCGAGCTGGGTCATCTTGGCCTTGACGCGCTCAAGCTCGTCCTTGGTCGGGGCCAAGGGCGCCAGCGTCTTGGCCAGGAGCGGCTCGATCTCGCCGGCGTAGTAGCGGCGCACGTCGGTGGCGACGAAGTAGACCGTCGCCCCCAAGCCGCCTATGATGGCCAGGATCAGCAGCCAGCCCATGGCGTCGGCCACCGCTTCCGGCACGCGGGATATGGCCGAGCCGAGGACGATCACGGCGGCGAAGGTTCCCCCCAGCACCATGCCGCTCTTGCGGTCGAGCTTCGTGGCGGCGCCGCGGTTCTCCAGGCGCGCATCGAGGATGGAGAAGGGCTCCTCGATCAGGAGCGTGCGCTCCTCGGGAGACAAGCCCCCCGCCAAGACCCGGACCTCTAGCTTCTTGCGGTCTTGCGCCGCCTGAGCGGCCTGCGGCCCCAGCGTGGCGTAGAGCGCCGGAAGCGGCGCGCCGCCGTCCTGCGAGACCGAGGCGAAGTCCTCGCCCTTGACCCAGAGCGTCGTCTGGCAGGCGCGGCAGCGGGTCTGATGGCCCAGCGCCTCGCCGCTGCCCAGCGGGATATAATAGAAATGGCTGACCTTGCGCACCTGCACCAGCTCGCAAGCCTGGACATCTCGGCAGATCGGGCAGAAGTCGGCGACGTAGCCCAGCTTGCCCAGCACCAACTTCTTGCCCCAGATGAAGATCATGTCTACTCCTATCGGCTATCGCACGGGCCTGAAGCCCTGATCGAACATCGTGGAAGTCCACGATGTCCTTCTCCTCGCCCTCGATCCTCTTGGAAAGGCTTTCCATGCAGCAGTAAAATCAGAGCACCGCGCTTCACGATAAGCAGTGTGCCTCCCAAACCGGCTTCAGTCAACCCCCTCCCCGCGGAAAATGGTAGGATTGCCCCTACCAGAGCCGGCGTGGCGGAACTGGCAGACGCAAGCGACTCAAAATCGCTCGAGGGTAACCTCGTGTGGGTTCGATTCCCTCCGCCGGCACACTTTATCTCATGCGCTCCATCGCCCTGCTCCTGCTGCTGACGCCCGCGGCCGCCGCCCCGGCTCCCCCGCGCCCGCGCTGTCCCCAGGGACAGCCGCATTTCACGGGGCTTCTGTTCTCCCCCCTCCGGTGCCCGGGCGGTCCCGACCATAAAGCCGACACGATCCCGGCGGCGCCCCGGCCGCTGGAAGCCAAGGACGCCTCCTCCCGCTCGCTCAAGGAGTTCATCGGGAGCTGGGAAGGGTTCGCCGCCTACGGCCTCTCGCGCTTCGAGGTCCTCGTGTCGCTCGAGAAGAAGGGCTGGTTCGGCAAGGGCTTCGTGCTGCGCGTGGAGACCCGGGACTACCAGGTGCTCAACAAGAACGTTTTCCGCGTCGAGCTCAAGCCCGACCAGTACGGGAGGTTCAACGGCGACGTCAGCCTGGACACCCTGCCCGGCGCGGTCCTCAAGGCGCATCTGACGCTGGGAGACGCGCCGGCCGCGGAGGCGGCGGAGGACCCCTACCAAAGGGAACTCCACCTCGAGTACGATGGGGAATCGGGCTGGCAGAGGCTGCGCCTGAGCTTCGTCGGCAAGGACAAGCTGCGCTACCTCTACACCGACATGGACCGGCCGCGCCAGTCGGTCGCTGGCGAGCTCACCCGCAGCAAGCGCGGCTCGCTCTAGAAAGTCAGCGGAGCAGAGCGGAAGCGAAAACGAACTCGAAGCCCTCGGCTTGGAGCTTGGGGACCTCTTCGACGAGCCCTTCGTAGGTGCCGCTGTAGTAGTGGTGGCCGATGATGACGGCGCTGCCGTGCTTGCGGGCATGCTTGGCGGCCAGGCGCAGCATGCGCTGGGCAAAATCCTTGCTGTAGTGTTTGGGTTCCTCGAGGAAGATCACGTTCGAGAGGGCGGGGATGCCGGCTTTCTTGGCCTCGCTGTAGGCCACCGACTTGGGCGAGACCCGGCTGTCGAGGAAATAGACGTTCTTGGGCTTCAAGCGCTTCATGAAGGCGGCCATCAGCGGGGTGTTCTTGGTCGCCCTGTAGGAGCGGTGGTTGTTGAGGCCGACGGCGCCCGGGATGTCGCGGAAGGCCTTTTCCATCAGCTTCTCCACTTGCGCGAGGTCCTTATCGGAGACGCTGTCCTTGGGAAGCTCCAGGCTCAGGAACGGGTCGAAGGGGAAATGGATGATCAACTCATGGCCGCTCTCCTTGGTCTGGAGCGCGGACTTCTTGGTGCGCGGCGACTCCGGCATGACGGCGTAGGTGATGGGCCACTTGATGGCCATCCACTTCTCGTCGGGGACGTTCTTCGGGTAGGTCAAGCCGAAGTCGTCGATGACGACGGCGATGCGCGGCTTGGCCGGGGGCTCGCCGGCATTGAGAGAGCCCAGGAGGCTCACGGCCAACAGCAGGGCGTTCATGTCGGTATTATGGCTGTTTTTTTCACGGATTGAGCAGCCGGACCCCGCAATCAGCGAAATCCTTGGTATTCCTCGTCACGACCGTGCAGTCCGCCAGGATGGCCGTGGCGGCGATGAGCCCGTCGAGGATCGGCAGGATCCGGCCTTTTTTCTCACGCGCCGCCGTCAACTCCCCCCAGCAAGCAGCCACGGCAGCGTCGATCGGCAAGATCCGATCCCCGAACCTCTGCGTCACGGCATTGCGGACCCAGTCGCCCACAGCGGCTTTCTTTTTGCTTTCCGGCAGCCGGCTGACGCCCTTCTCCAGCTCCCCGATGGTGATCGCGCTAAGATAGAGGTCTGACTCATCGATGCGCGAGATCCAATCCACGAGCGAATCGTTCTCGCTCGGCTTTCGGAGCGCGGAGAGCACGCAGGTATCCAACAAGAACTTCATAGGTCGAGCCGCCTCGCCTTCTCCTGGGATCGGGAAAGGTCGAGCTCCACCGATCCCAAGGGCGACTGGCTGAAAAAGCTGACGATATCCCCCTTCGGGCGTGTCAGCCTCTTGAATTCCTTGGTGGACAGGACGACGACCACCTCTTCGCCATGCCTGGTGATCTTTTGCGGGCCGTGGGTCAGGGCTTCCTTCACGACCTCGCTGAAATGGCTTTTAGCGTCCTGCAATTGCCAGTATTTTTTCATGCCCCCCCAAGAAGCCGCAAGTACGACTAGTCTGACTAGTCATACTATACGACGCTCCTGGCAAGAAGTCAAGACCCCTAGGATTCGTGCCGCTCGAGACTGCGGCGGCCCAGCGTCCACGGGATCGTATAGGCGGCCGCGTTGAGGGCGAGCCAGGACGCCAGCGCCGCCCAGAACACCACGGGATGCCAGGCTTGGGCGTTGCCGAAGCGGACCTGGAAGTGCATCTGCATCGGCCAGGACAGGATCATGATGGTGGCGCCGATGTACGCCAAGGCCGAGGCCATATAGACGAAGCCGCCCAAGGACGATTCGATCTGGTGGATGTTCTCGACGGTGAACATCGGGAACAAGGCGCCGAAGCCGATACCCATCGAGCACAGGCCCCAAGCGATGGCCAGGAGGCTCACCACGGACACCCAGGCCGTGAAGCGGTCGGCGTCGAGGATATGATTGGTGGCCAGCCCCAGGAGCAGCGCCATCGCGGTCATCGGCACCGCGGAGAAGAGCAGCTTCTGGCGCATGATCGCCCCCACGGAGACCGGCGCCGAGCGCAGCACCCACCAGCTGCGGCCCTCCAGGCTGATGGCCGGGTAGGTGAAGCGCAGGCCGAGGGCGGCGATCACGAAGCCCGCCGTGCCCACGTTGAGGAAGGACACCAGGCTCCTCAGGTCGGCGTTATCCAGCGGCAGGCGGCGGATGCTGAAGAGATAGACGAAGATCAAGCCGAGGACCAGCAGTATCTGCGACCAATGCTTCACGTCCCGGAAGAAGACCTTGCGCTCCTTCCAGAACAACGGCGCCAGCTCCGTCGCCAGCCCGAAGGCGCGCGCCCAGCCCGCCTCCGGCAAGAGCGCGATCGGGTCGCTGACGCGCCTAAGCCTCCCCTCTTGGGCCCCGCTGTAGCCGGCGAAATAGAGTTTTCCGGCCAGCGCCACCAGCGCCGCATAGACCGCCGCCGCCGCGC
The DNA here is from genome assembly GCA_964510095.1 of uncultured Elusimicrobia bacterium. Lineage (GTDB taxonomy): Bacteria > Elusimicrobiota > Elusimicrobia > UBA1565 > UBA9628 > JBBTLF01. The sequence continues at coordinate 96,081 of CAZEAE010000011.1, forward strand.
CCGCCAGCAGCCCCGCTTGCTGCCAGAAGACGGCCTTATGCCCCGCCGACCAGGCGCGCAGGGCCTTGGTCAGCCACCAGGACGGGAAATACTCCGCTGTCGGGGTCTGCAGGAAGTGAAGGTATTCCGTCACCGCATGGAGCGCGTCGGGGCGCACGAGGCGCTCCGGCTCGGCGAACCGGATCGCCCCATAAAGGAACGTCAAAGACAGGCTGGAGAGGATCCAGATCACATCCCGGGTCCGCGACGAAGGGAAGAGGTACAGCAGCACCAAGGTGAAGCCGATGCCCACCGAGGCGGCCAGGGCAAGGAACGGAAGAAGGAGGATCAGGAAGGCCCCCACGAAACCCGCGCCCCAGCCGTTGACGGCCGTCAGCGCCATCACGTAGGGGATGAGCACCAGACCGATCATCCAGGAGGCGAAGAAGATGCTCTCCAGCGACTTGTCGATGAAGATCGCCCGCAGGCGCAGCGGCGCGTTCATCAGGAACTTCAGGTCGAAGGAATAATAGAGCGTCGTCAGCGAGGTCAGCAGGCTGGAGATGCCGACCATCGTGAAGGTCGTCAGCATCAGCATCGCCGTCAGCTTCCACATCAAGAGCGAACCGATCAGCGGCACGCCCGCCAGATAGGCGAGCAGCCTGTAGAAGCCGCAGTAAAGGCCGACCAGGAGGCCCAGCCCGGCCAGCCCGAAGGCCCCGTTGCGCGCCGCCGCGTAAGGAGTCGCCTTGCGCAGCGTGTTCCAAAGAGAGCGAGCGCGCCGCTCGAGGAGCATCACAGGTTCTTCAGAAGAGAGGCGTACTCGTGGCCGCCGGTCAGGCTCAGGAAGATGTCCTCAAGGCCCTGATGGCCGCCGCTCTCGGCCTTGGCGCGCAGCTCGTCCAAGGTGCCCAGCGCCACCAGCTTGCCGCCGATCATGATGCCGATGCGGTCGCAGAGCTTCTCGGCGATCTCCAGCACGTGCGTGCACATGAAGATGGCGGTGCCGCGAAGGCGCAGCTGCTTGAGGATATCCTTGACCATCCGCGCGCTCTTCGGGTCCAAGCCGACCATGGGCTCGTCGAGGATCAGGACCTTCGGCTCGTGGAGGAGTATCCCGGCGATGACTAATTTCTGGCGCATGCCGTGCGAGTAGCTCTCGAGCAGCTCGCCGCCCCAAACGCCCAGCTCGAACATCTCCAGGAGCTCCGGCACGCGCTTTTTCTGGACGTCCAGAGGCACGCCGTACAATTCACCGATGAAGCGCAGATACTCGGAGCCGGTCAGCTTAGGGTAGACGAAGGGCTCATCGGGCACCAAGCCCATCACGCGCTTGGCCGCCAGCGTCTGCGCGGCCACGTCGAAGCCCGCCACCCGCACGGAGCCCTCGGTCGGCTTGAGCAGGCCGGTGATGAGCTTGACCGTCGTCGTCTTGCCGGCGCCGTTAGGCCCCAGGAAGCCGAATATCTCCCCCGGCGTCACGCGCAGGTCGAGCCTATGGACGGCGGTCAGCGTGCCGAACCGCTTCACCAGCCCTTGTATCTCGATCATCGAAGGATAACCGAGGGATAAGGCTTACTTGGCGGAAGCCGCGAGGCTCGGCCGCGCCTTCCCGCCGCGGGACGGCTCGCGCGAGACGTTGATCAGACCGAGGTAATCGCCGAAACGCTCGTCTAGCGCCTGGCGCCGCAGGTCCTCGAGGCGCTTGGTGCTGAAGGCCTCGACCGTGAAGGAGGCCATCGTCGCGCCGTAAGCCACCGCGCGCTTCAAGCTCTCCACATCGCGAAAATGACCGACGGAGGTCAGATAGCCCATGAACGCGCCCGCGAAGGTGTCGCCGGCGCCGGTGGGGTCCATGACGGTCTCGACCGGATAGGCCGGCAGGGCGTAGAAGCGTCCGCCGGCATGCAGCAGCGCGCCATGCTCGCCCTTCTTGACGACCACCACCGAAGGCCCCCACCCGGCGATCACGCGCGCCGCGGCAAAGGCATTAGCGGTCTTGGTCAGGCGCTTGGCCTCTTCCTCGTTGCCGAAGAAGATGTGCACGCGCGACAAGAGGTCTTTGAGGGCCTCCGGCTTGGAGGTGATCCAATAGTTCATCGTGTCGCAGGCCACGATGGCCGGGCTCTTCATCTGCGCCAGGACCTCCGACTGGAGCTCCGGGTCGATATTGGCCAAAAAGACGACCGGCGACTTCCTCTGCGCGTCGGTGAGGGCCGGCTTGAACGAGGCGAACACGTTCAGGTGAGTGGCCAGGGTCTTGGCGGCAGACAGGTCTCGCCCGAACTTGCCGACCCAACGGAAGGTCTTGCCTTTGACGGCCTTGAGCCCGGAGAGGTTGATGCCGTTGTCCTGGAGCATCTGGCGGTGCTGCGCCGGGAAGTCCTCGCCCACGACGCCGACCATCGTCACCGGGGCGAACTGCTTGGCGGCCAGGGAGAAATAGATGGCCGAGCCGCCGAGAGCCTCATGGCTTTCCCCGGAAAGGGTTTTGACGGAGTCCAAGGCGACGGAACCGACGACAAGGATCGAGCTCACACGACCTCCCACGGTTTGGTTTGTTTCGGACTAGGCGCCGGATTCGCGCTGCTCGAGATAGCTGCGGATCTCGACTTGGCTGCTGATCTGGCGAAGATAGAAGTTGATGAGCTCGAAAGCGCGCTGCTGCTGGGCCTTGGCCGCGAAGGCGGCCTTCTCTTTGTCGAAGTCCTTCATCGAGCCCTTGTCCTTGGCGTAGAGCTCGGCGATCTCGGCCGGGGCGAGCTTGGCCGACTGGAAGACGAGCTGCTTGAGCTTGCTGGTCTTGAGCATCTTGCGCCGCAGGTCCTCGTACCCCTGGGGCGAATCATGGAACGCCGTGCGCACCGCCCGGAAGTACAGCTCCTCGTCGAAGACGCCGCCGCGCTGGAAGCCGGGCGTGCCGCGGATGTCGCGCGCCAGCTCCTCGTCGGTGACGACGACCCCGAACTCGTCGGCCTTCGTCAGGAGCAGCTCGTCGACGATCATATCCCTGAGCATCCCGACCTTGATCTCCTTGACCATCTCGTCGGTGACGTCGGTCTGGCGGCTGCGCAGGGCGTCGACGTACTGGTTGACGCGCGCCGAGAAGCGGCTATAGGGGATCTTGACCGCGCCCACCGAGGCCACGGTGCCGGTGAGGTCCTTGCTGGTGAAGAGGTACCCTCCCAAGCCGACGAAGGTCCCGATCAGGAAGATCGTGATGACGCCGATGAAGAGCGATTTGCGGTGGCGACGGAGCAGCGAGATCATCAGGTTTCCTTGGAGGGCTCGAGCTGCCGTTGATCGGCGGCCGAGGTCATGGCGCAGCTGCCGTCGAAAACACCGCCGTCTTCGATGCGCAGGTTGGGGGTGCGGACGTTGCCGGTGAGGCGCCCCTGAGCCAGCAGCTCTATATGACGCGAAACGACGACGTCGCCTTCGACCGAGCCCGCGATCGACAGCGTCTCGGCGGCGATGTTCCCCTTGATGCGGCCCTTCTTGCCCACCTCGACGGAGACGGCGTCGGTGACGTCGCCTTCGACGACGCCTTCGACCCGCAGCGACCCTTTGACGGCCAGCAGGCCGTTGAAGTAAGCCTCCTCGCCGACCAAGGTCATGGTCTCGCGGCCGTCGATCTTCTCGCCCTTGCGCCCCTCGAACATGCTCAGCGCCCCGTCGCCTTGATCGGCGCGGCCTGGGCATGGAGCACATCGGCGCCCGAGCGGACCTTGAGGAAGGACATCGGATTGACGGGCCGGCCGTGCCGCCAGACCTCGTAGTGAAGGTGGGCGCCCGTGGAGCGGCCCGTGGTGCCCATGTAGCTGATCACCTGGCCGCGCGTGACGCGGTCGCCGGTCTTGACCAGCGCCTTGGAGTTGTGGCCGTAGAGCGTCGAGACTCCGTAGCCGTGGTCTATGATGATCATGCGGCCGTAGCCGTGGGACCAGCCCGAGACCCGGACGGTGCCGTCGGCGGTGGCGTAGATCAAGGTGTCGGGATTGTTGGCGATGTCGATGCCCATGTGGTTCTCGCCCAGCTCCCCGTCGCCGTGCTGCATGGGCGAGAACCGATAGCCGAACAAGGACGTCACCTGGCCCTCGGTGGGCCACATGCTGGGGGTGGCGTGGTAAAGGCTGCGCTGGTTGCCGATGTACCAGGATATCTCCTGGAAGCTGGCCAGGCGCTTATAGGACTCCTCGCGGATGGCGGCCAGCTGGCGATGAAGCTCGCCCTGGCTGATCGCTCTCGGCGAGCCCGACAAAAGCTGCTTGAGGCTCATCCGGTCGGAGGAGGTCGGCCCGCCGACGGCCACCTCGCCCTCCAGGATGCTCTGGCGGTGGGACAGGCCGAGCAGGACGCGCAGCTGCTGATCGGTGGACTGGGCGGTCTCCAGCACCTCGCGGGACTTGTCCATCTCCTGGGCCAGGTAGGTCATCTTGGCCAGCATGACGCGGTTATCGGCCTTGGTGATCCAGTAGTCGACATGCCGGCCGGAGATGTAGCCGGCCCAAAGGGTCACGCCGGACCAGAGGGCCAGGCAAAAAACGAAAAAAGCGACCGAGCACTGCCATCGCCAGGGCTTGAGGGCGGTCTGGGGGATGACGAGGACGGTGATCTTGCGGCTGAGCTGGTTCTTTAGTCTCTTCTGAAGATCCATAGGCGCGGACCTTTATGTTATACCAGACCGCCGCCGCCCTGTCAATGAGAATCCACGTCGACGTCATCTCCCGGGGTCAGACCCCCCGCTTTCAATTCTTTTGCCCCATCCGTGTTCACGGGGTTTTGGGCGTCTTCGTGACTTGCCCCGGGGCAAGTCGATCATGAAAACGCTAGGGATCAACAGCATTTTTAAGAACTAAGCCTACGGATATGGTTGCCCGGCCAGCCTTGTCGTTATCAAGCGCCCGGCGGTCGTCATGCCGGGCGCACTCATTAGAGGTCCCT
>CAZEAE010000012.1:0-79215 GCA_964510095.1 uncultured Elusimicrobia bacterium
GCGAGGTAGGTGCGCAGAGGGTCGATGAGCTCCTGCGAGTGGATGCCCTGGCGGCCGAGCTGGTCGATGACGGCCTTGAGCACCTTCGGGTGCCGGTGGCCCGTGACGTAGACGCCGAAGCCGCCGAGCATGTCGAGGAACTCCTTGCCGTTGATGTCGCGGAAGACCGCGCCGTCGTCTTCCCACTCGACGGCGGTGTAGTCGGTGCTGACCGACTTGCGGTATTTGAGGAAGCCCTCGTTGACGTGGTCGATCCAGTACTTCACCGACTCCTTGATGACTTTCTTTTTTTCGCCGGCGGTGAGCGTCTTCTTGCCGATGAGATCCAGCACGTAGGCGGATCTTTCTTTCGCGGCCTTCAGGTCTTGTCCCATGTCGATGGTTCTCCTTAGGTGGTCCTAGGCCGTTTCTCCACGGCCAACCGAGCTTCGGCCCAGCGCGAGAGCCGGACGAACGGCAGGCCGATGAGCACGTACATCAAAGCGGTGAGCAGTCCGATGCCCAGGTAGTCGTAGGTCGATGCGGCCAGCTGGCCGTAGACGCGGGTCAGCTCGACCATCGTGATCACCGACACCAGCGAGGAATCCTTGAGCAAGGCGATGAAATCGTTGGTGGCGGGCGGCAGGACCAGGCGCAGGGCCTGGGGGATGATGATGTGGCGCAGGGCCTGCCAGCGCGTCATGCCCAAGGAGAGCGCCGCTTCCATCTGCGCGTGGGGGATGGCGAGGATGCCCGCCCGGTAGACCTCGGCCTCGTAGGCGCCGTAGTTGATCGCCAGGCCCAGCACCGCCGCCGTGAAGGGCTGGAGCTTGATGCCGACGGTGGGCAGCCCGTAGAAGATGAAGAAGAGCTGGATCAGCAGCGGGCTGCCGCGGATCAACTCCACATAGACCGCGGCCAGCGTCCGGACCGGCCATGGCCCGTAGAGCTTCATCAGCGCGAGGCTGAGCCCCAGGACGACGGCAAGGCTCATCGCCAGCAGAGAGAGCTCGACGGTGGTCACCGCTCCCTTGGCCAGCAGCGGCACGTAGCGCGCGTACTTGGCGAGCTGAGCCCGCCAGCCCAGGCGCACGCCGCGCGCGGCGAGGTAAGCGGCGTAGGCGGAGGGCTCCGCGCGCCGGCCGGGGCGTTCGTCGAGGAAGGCGGCGGCCATGACCGGGTTCCAGATGCCCCAGGTCTCGTAGATCTCGCGCAGCTTGCCCGACTTCATGAGGCGGGCCAGAGCCGCGTTGACCTGGGCCAGCAGCTTCGCGTCGCCCTTCCTGATGGCCACGCCGTAGGCCATCCGGCCGAACTGGCCGGGCAGGTTCTTCAGGCGCGGGTCGATGCCGTAATAGACGGCGGCCGGATGATCCATCAGGACCGCGTCGATGCGTCCTAGCGCCAGATCGTCGTAGAGCATCGTCTGCGTGTCGTAGCCGACGACGGTGATGCCTCCCGCCTCGGCCAGCAGGCGCTCGGCCAGGGCGCCCTTGAGCGTGCCCGCTCGGCGGCCTCTGAGGTCGGAGAGCGAGACGACGTCATGGGAGGCTTTGGGGACCGTGAGGGCCTCGTAGGTCAGGTAGTAAGGGTCGGAGAACTCCACCTCTGCCTTGCGGTCCTCGGTGATCTCGAGCCCGTTGATGACGACCTCGTAGTTGCCGCGCTTGAGCCCGGGAACCAGGCTGTCCCACTGATTTTGGACGAACTCGGCCTTGAGTCCGAGCTCGGCGGCCAGCGCCGCAGCGAGGTCGGCCTCGAAGCCTACGGTCTTGGCGGGCTCCTCGGGGTCCTGGAAGACGAAGGGCGCGCCGCCCGAGGAGTCGCCGCCCCAGCGCAGGACGCCGGCCTTGGTGTCGGCCGCATGCGCGCCGAGCGCGCAGGAAAGCAGCATGAGCGACGCCGCGGCGAGCCTCATGCGGCGAACCTGCTCATGTATTTGACGGTGCGCGGGTCCTTGGGAGCGCTGAAGATCCGCGCGGGCGGGCCCTTCTCCACGACGACGCCCTCTTCCATGAACACGATCTCGCGCGCCACCTCGCGGGCGAAGCGCGTCTCGTGGGTGACGACGACCTGGGTCATGCCCTCGGCGTCGAGCTTGCGCATGACGTCGAACACCTCGTCGACCAGCCATGGATCGAGCGCCGAGGTGGGCTCGTCGTAGAGCATGACCTTGGGCGACATCGCCAGGGCCCGGGCGATGGCGGCGCGCTGCTGCTGGCCGCCCGACATCTGGCCGGGATAGTGCCGGGCATGCCCCGAGAGCCCTACCTTCTCGAGCAGCGGCAGCGCCACGGCCTCGGCCTGCTCGCGGGACAGCCCTTTGACGATCATGGGCGCGGCGACGAGGTTGCCGAGGAGGTCGAGATGAGGGAACAGGTTGAAGCTCTGGAAGACCATGCCGAAATTGGCGCGCAGGGCGCGGGCTTTGCGATCGTCGCGCCCGCGGCCGAGGGTGAGGTCGCCGAAGCTGATGGAGCCCTCGTCGAACGTCTCGAGGGCGTTGAGGCAGCGCAGGAGGGTCGATTTGCCGCAGCCGGAGCGTCCCACGATGACGATGAGCTCGCCGGGGCGGGCCGAGAAATCGACGCCCTTGAGCACCGGCTGCCCGTGGAACGTCTTGTGCAGCCCTTTGGCAAGGAGCGTCGGCGCGGCGGCCATGGATCCCTCGTGAATCGCTGGTTGTTTGAAGCGGTCTATTCTAGCTTTATCCTGCCCGTTAGTCGCCTTCGCTCATGTCAGGGCGGGGTCAGGCGATAAAGCCTGCTCTCCTCGTGGCTGTACATGAAAAGGTCTTTATAGGGATAGACCTTGAGGACCTGGCCGCCCGCGCGGTGGACGACCCCTTCCTTCTCCGAGCTCATGCCCGCTTTTAGGATGTCGCCATTGAGGTCCTTCCTGCCGGTCTTCAGCCGCAGCGCGGAGCTGAAATCCCAAGCGGCGCTGAAGAGCGGGGCCCCGTTGAGATGCTCGGGAGCCTTGAGCAGGACGAAAGCGTCGGGCGGGAGCGCGGCCTTGCGCGTGTCGATGCCGGCGACGATGAGGTTCTGCACCGTCCAGGCCTCGGCCCATAGATGGGCGATGTACCAGTCCGTCCAGGTGAACGCGCCTATGACCATGGCGGTCAGCGCGGCGCCAAGCGGCCGGCGCGGGATCAGGCGCGCGGCCCAGGCGCTCTCGGAAAGCCCTTCGATGAGCGCGGCCAGCAGGAGCGCGCCTGCCAGCGCGCCGGCGCCGTTGGTCCGGCTCATGATGCCGACGATCTGAGGCTCATAAGCCCCCGAGAGCGCGTACGGAGCGTAGGCTCCTAGGAAGGTCGCCAAGGCGACCCAGGTGGCGCGCCCGAGCGTGGTCGGTCGGTCTTTGCTGTCCTTTCGCGCCAGGGCCGCGGCGACTGCGAACGTGAACAGCGCCCATAGGATCGACTGGGCGTCCGTGAAAAAGGCGAATGCCGGGCGCATCGTGATACGGCACAGTTTGAAGGTCTCTAGAGTCAACGACTCCAAGCCTGAGCGCAGGACGGTCGCCGTCCAAGCCGGCGAGAGCGTCACGCCCTTGGGGTGGGGTACTCCGCTGAGGAGCGGGAGGACGTACGATTGGATGGCCAGGGCCGCGGCCAGCGGGGCCGCCAACGGGGCCAAGGCGCGCGCCGTGCGAGCCGCGGCCGCGCCCCAGCGGAGGCCGTCGCGACGGGCTTGCTCGAGGATCGCCGGGGCGAGCATCAGCGGCAGGAAGGCGCTGGACTCATACCAGAGCAAGCTCAGCAGATACGCCGCCGCCGCGGCCGCCAGCCAAGCGCGAGCGCGCGCTTCCAGCCAGAACGTGAACAGGATCAGGCTGGCCAACGCCAGCGCCTGCGCCGGCGGCTGGCATGACGCGTTGACCCACCAATGGTGCGTGGCCGGATGCGACGGATGGAGGATGGCGAAGGCGGCGGCCGCCAGCGCCAGGCGCGGCCGCCCCAGCAGGCGGCATAGAAGCAGGTATAAAGCCACGGCGCCAAGCCAGTCTAAGGCCATGGCGACCAGATGGTGAGGCAGCGGCGCAGATCCGGCCCCGGCGTAGACGAGCGGCCAGACCAAGATCTGCGGCAGGCGGAAGACGGCGGCCGTCGCCGTCTGCATCTTGACCCGGGCCCAGTAGCCGGGAGCGGAGCTCATCTGCTCCAGCAGAGGCCAGTCGTCGTGGTAGAAGCCCAATTGGCGAGCGTAGACGCCGAAGCCGACGATCTCCACGATGAGGAGCAGCAGCGTCGCCTGGAGAAGGGCTTTGCGCGGCGGCAGGGGGTGGAACATGGTCGCCCTCAACTATATCAGAAATCGCCGACGCCATCCCAGAATCCGTTTCACGCCGCGGCCTTGGTGATGTATCATAGCCGTGTGGCGAGGCTGGGGCTATGACGAGGGATGAGATGGTCTTAGATGCATGGGGCGCTCTGGCCGCCATGCTGGTCGCCCTTCCCCAGGCCCTCGCTTTCGGCGTCATCATCCATTCGGCGGCCGGCCCCGGGCGCGCGGCGGAGGGCGCGCTGGCCGGGATCATCGGCGCAGCCGTCATCGGCATCGTGGCCCCGCTCCTGGGAGGCGCTCCGCGGCTGATCTCGGGCCCCTGCGCGCCCGCGGCGGCGGTCATGGCCGCGCTGGCGGCGTCCTTGGCCGGCGGACCGGAGGGGCCGGCGCGCGTCCTGCTGCTGCTGACGCTGACGGCCCTGCTCTGCGGCTGTCTCCAGTTCCTCTATGGATCGCTCGGCGGCGGGACCTTGATCAAGTTCATCCCCTATCCCGTCGTGACCGGCTATCTGAGCAGCGTCGCCGTGCTGATCTTCCTGAGCCAGGTGCCCAAGGTCCTGGGGCTGCCCAAGGACCTGAGCCTCTGGCGCGGATTGGCCGAGCCTGGTCTATGGAGCGCGACGGCCTTGCTCATCGGAGGTTCGACGATAGCCGTCATGGCGGCGGCGCCGCGCTGGACGCGCGCCGTCCCGGCTCCGATCCTCGGTCTGGCCGCCGGCCTGCTGGCCTACCTGGGTCTGAGCTTGTTCCACGCCGAGCTGAGAAGCACGGCCGCAAACCCCTTCGTGGTCGGCCCGATCCCTGATGGGGGATCCTTCTGGGCGGGGTTCGCGCAGCGCTGGGGCTCGCTGCGCGGCTTGGGCGCGGCGGACCTGCTGGCCGTCCTTTCTCCGGCGCTGACGCTTTCGGTGCTTCTTTCGATCGATACGCTGAAGAGCTGCGTGGCCGTCGACGCGCTCGCGCGCTCGCGCCATGACTCCAATCGCGTCCTGCTCGGCCAGGGCCTGGCGAACGTCGCCGCGGCCTTGGCGGGAGGCGTCCCTGGGGCGGGGACCATGGGCGCGACCCTGGTCAACATCCATGCGGGCGGCCGCACCCGCTTGTCGGGCGCGCTGGCCGGCGCTTTCTCGCTGATCGCTTTCCTGCTAGCGCGCCCGCTGATCGCCTGGATCCCGATCCCGGCCTTGGCCGGGATCCTGCTGGTCGTGGCCTACCGGATGTTCGACCGCAAGACTTTCCGCCTGCTGCGCAAGCGCTCCACGATGGTCGATTTCGCCGTCGCCGCGACGGTCATAGCCGTGGCGGTGGGCTTCGATCTCGTCTCGGCCGCGGGGGCGGGCCTGGCGCTGTCGATCCTGCTCTTCATCCGAGACCAGATCCGCGTCTCGGTCATGCGCCGCAAGACCTACGGCGACCAGGTCAACTCCAAACAGAAGCGCTTGTCGTTGGAGACGGCCCTCCTCGAGGTGCTCGGGCGCCAGACGGTGATCTGCGAACTGCAAGGCAGCCTGTTCTTCGGGACCACGGACCAGCTTTTCACGGAGCTGGAGGCGGACCTCAAGACGTGCAAGTACGTCATCTTGGACCTGAAGCGGGTGCAGTCGGTGGATTTCACCGCGGTGCACATGCTCAAGCAGATCGAGGACTATCTGCACGAGCGGGAGGGGCGTCTGCTGCTCTGCAGCCTGCCCCCGAGCCTGCCGACGGGGCAGGACCTTCAGAGCTATTTCGGCGAGGTCGGCCTGGTCAAGCCGCAGAAGAACGTCTCGGTCTTCGGCGAGCTGGACGAAGCGCTGGAATGGGCCGAGGACAGCCTGCTGGCGCAGGCGCAGTACGCGCGCCCCGCCAGCGAGGCGGCTCTGGATTTGGCGGAGATCGACCTGCTCCGGGAGCTCGAGCCCGAGCTGCTCGCGGCCCTGCGCGGCTGCGTGCGCGAAGTCTCGCTGGAGGCGGGCAGCAAGCTCTTCGCCCAGGGCGACGCGGGCGACGAGCTGTTCTTGATCCGGCGCGGGACGTTGCGGATCATGCTGCGGCTGGAGGGGGGCAAGAGCCACCACCTGGCGACCTTCCGGCGCAGCGATGTCGTCGGCGAGGTGGCCTTCCTCGATCGCGGCACGCGCACGACCGATGCGGTGGCGACGGCCCCTAGCGAGCTTTACGCCCTTTCCCGGGCGCGCTTCGACGAGCTGGCTTTGCGTCAGCCGGTGCTGGCGGTGAAGGTGTTCGCGCGCTTGGCGCGGGGGCTGGCTTTGCGCCTGCGGCGCACCGACATCGAGGTCCGGGCTCTCGAGGGGGCATGATGGGTGGGACGCACCCGTGCTATCGGCGGAGCAGGGCTTGCCAGGCCGCATGCAGCTTCGCGCGCCGCGCGCCGACCTGCTTCTGCCAGCGCGCGCGTTCGGCCGCGATCGCGCGCCAGTCGGGACGGCCGGGCGCTCCCGGATAGCCCGGCAGAGCGGGGTCCGTGATGGGTTCGGGCTTTGCGCCGCGAGCGGTCGCGGCAACCTCCCGGTAGGCTTGGCGGAACGGCACGCCTTCGTTCACCTTGGCCATGACATGATGCGTGGCCAAGAGGTCGTTGGTGACGGCGTCGGCGCAGCGGGTCTCGTCCACCGTCAAGGACCCGGGCATGCGGGCTACGATATCGAGCATCTGCCGTGCCGCGTCGAGCGCCTGGAACAGCGGGCCCTTCGTCAGCTGATAGTCGCGGTGATAGCCCGAGGGCAAAAGGCCGAGAGCGTGGATCTGGCTCAGCCAGCCCGGGAACATCGCCGCGCGCGCGCGCGTCAGCTCGACGACGTCCGGGTTCTTCTTTTGCGGCATCAAGCTGCTGCCCGTCGTGAACGAGCCGTCCAGCTTGAAGAAGCCGAACTCCGCCGACGTGTAGAGCGATAGGTCCCATGCCAGGACTCCCAGGTCGCGCGCCACCAAGGCCAGCGCCGAGACCACCGCCGCCTCCAAGCGCGGACGGCTGCTCTGCACCCTCAGCGTGTTGCGCTGGACGCGAGAGAACCCTAGGAGCTTGGCCACATACGGGCGATCCAGCGGCAGCATCACGCCGTAGCCTGCCGCGCTGCCCAGCGGGCAGGAGTCGGTCTCGTCGAAAGCGAACTGCAGGGCGCGCAGCCCCTCGAGCAAGCCTTCGGCATGAGAGGCCGCCCAATGGCTGACCGTCGTCGGCATGGCGCGCTGGAGGTGGGTGTAGCCCGGGATGGCGGTCTTCTCCCAGCGCCGGCCGAAGCCTTCCCAGGCCGCGGCGGCTTGGCAGGCCAGGAGCTGAAGGTCGAGGAGGGAGTCTTTGAGGTAAAGGCGCAGATCGGCCTGCACTTGGTCGTTGCGGCTGCGGCCCGCATGCACCTTCTCGCCGATCTCGCCCAACTCCTTGGTCAGACGCTGCTCGACGGCCGTGTGGATGTCTTCTTGCCCGCGTGAGATCGTGAAGGACTCTGGGCGGCGGTGGAGCTCGCCTAAAGAGACGCGCAGGGCTCGGAGCTCTTTCTTCTTGAGGATGCCTATCTTGACCAAGCCCGCCGCATGGGCCAGGGTGCCGTACACTTCATAGGGCATGAGCCGCTGGTCCAAGCCGGGATCTTCTCCGACCGTGTAGGCTTCCACCGCCGCATCGAGCCCGCCGCTCGTCTCCCAGAGTTTCTTCATTTCGCCGCCAGTTCGAAATAGGCCCGGATCAGCCGCTCGTAGAAGGCCACTCCGGCCTCCAGCTCGGCGACTTCCAAATATTCATCTGGCGTATGCGAGCGCCTGGAGTCTCCCGGTCCCGCTTTCACCGTCGGGATCCCCTTGAGGAACACCCAGTCCGACAGGGTCGCCGAGCCGTAAGGTTTTGCGCCCGGGTTGGCCGCCAAGGCCGCTCGGACCACCGGCTGGGCCGCGTCGGTCTCGACGCAGCCTAAGCGCTGGGAACGCACATGGACCTTGCCTTTAGCCGCGCCTTGCACCTGAGCCACCAGCTCTTCGGGCGCGTAGGCCGGAGTCGTGCGGATGTCGACGACCAGCTTGCAGCGGTCGGGGATCACGTTGTGGCGCGTGCCGCCCTGGATCTGCGTGACCGCCAGGGAAGGCCGGCCCAAGGCCGGATGGTCGCGTTCGAACTTGAGCTGCGACAGCGCCAGCACGTCGGCGGCCGCGGCGTCTATGGCGTTGACCCCGCCGCCCCAGGCCGCATGGGCGGAGCGGCCCTCGGCCGTGACCTCGAGGAGGAGCAGTCCCTTTTGAGCCACGGCCGGCTGGAGCCCCGTCGGCTCGCCCACCACGGCCGCGTCCGGACGCGGAAGCTCGGACAGCAGGGCTTCCAGGCCCTTGCCGTTGATCTCTTCCTCGCAGGTGGCCGCGATGCAGACGCGGCCCTTGGGCGGGTCCTGCGAGAAGGCCTTGGCCGCTCCCAGGATCATCGCCGTCAGACAGCCTTTGGCGTCGTTGCTGCCGCGGCCGTAGATCTTCCCTCCCACGATCTCCGCTCCCAAGGGCGGATGCGTCCAGCCTTCTCCGACCGGCACGGTGTCGGTGTGGGAGTTGAGCAGCAAGAGGGGGCTGCCTTGGCCCAAGAAAGCGTAGACGTTGCGGCCGCTGCGCACGGGAGCCCAGCCCAGGTCTTTGAAGACCCGCTCCACGCGGTCGCAAACGGCGGATTCCTGCCCGCTGTCGGAGGGGATGCGGATGAGCTCCTGCAGGAGGGTTGCGGCGTTCATGCGGCGGCGGCCTCGGGCTTGCGGTCGAGCTCGCTCTGGAGATAGCTCTGGCGCTCGCGGCGCTCGACGATCATCGTGCCGCAGCCGGCGTTGGTGAAGGTCTCGCGCAGCAGCGCGTTGGGCTTGGTGCCGTTGATGATGTGGGTGCGGCGCACGCCGCCCTTGAGCGCGCTCAGGCAGGCGTCCACCTTGGGCAGCATGCCGCCGGTCAGGATGCCCTGCGCCTTGAACGCCTGGACCTCTTCGGCGTCGGCGTAGGAGACCAGGCTGCCGGGGTTGCTCACGTCCTTGAGCAGGCCTTCGGTGTCGGTGACGATGACGAGCTTCTCGGCGCCGAGCGCGCGTGCGATGGCCTCGGCCACCGAGTCGGCGTTGATGTTGAGGATGCCGCCTTCGTCGTCGCAGCCCAGGCAGGAGACGACCGGGGTCAGGCCGCCCTGGAGCAGGTGCTGCAGCACTCCCGGGTTGACCTTCTCGATGTCGCCGACGAAGCCGAAGTCGACTTCCACCGGCTCCGCGCCGGGGGTCTTTTCCATCATCTTCTTCGGCCGCTTGCGCGCCGTGATCAGGATGCCGTCGACGCCGGAGACGCCGACCGCGGGAGAGTGATGCGCCCGGAAGGAGGACAGGATGTCGATGTTGAGCGTGCCCGCGTAGACCATCTTGGCGACCTCGAGCGCTTTCGCGTCGGTGACGCGCCGTCCGGCGACGATCTCGGGCTCGAAGCCCAGCTTGCGCGAGAGGTCCGTGGCCTGGTCGCCGCCGCCGTGCACGAGCACGATCTGGATGCCTACCTGCTGGAGCAGGCAGATGTCTTCGATCAGGGAGTCGAGCATGTCGCGGCGTCCGACGACCCGTCCGCCCACCTTCACGACGAAGATCTTGCCCTTGTAGAGGCGGATGTAAGGGATGGCTTGCTTGAGCATGATGGGCGAGTCGGTCATGTTGTCGTCTCCGTTAGAGTAGTTTGAGCAGGACGGCTTTGCTGGTATGAAGCCGGTTCTCCGCCTGGTCGATGACGACCGACCAGGGTCCGTCTAAGACTTCATCGGCCACGACCATGTTGCGCCGTACCGGTAGGCAATGCATGAAGATGGCGTCATGGGTCCGTTTCATCTTATCGGCTGTCACCATCCACTTGGCCCGAAACGCGGGGTCGCTAGGCAAGGGTTTGCCGTAGTCCTTGATGGAGCCCCAAGACTTGGCGTAAACCACATCGGCGTCGTCGTAGACCCGCGGGACGTCGGAGGAGATCCTAAACGCCGCACCGTTGCTCTTGCAGTTGGCTTGAACCCGGGCAATGACCTCGGGATCCAAGTCAAAGCCTTCGGGGTGCGCGATGGTCACGTTCATCCCCGCCAGTGCCGCCATCTCCGCGGCGGAATTGGGCACCGCCATCGGCAGGCCCTTGATATGCGGAGCCCAGGTCAAAAGGAAGTTCTTCTTCTTAGGGTTCATCCGTTCTTTGATCGTCATCAGGTCGGCCAGCGCCTGGCAGGGGTGGCCGGTGGCCGATTCCAGGTTGATGACCGGCACGGGCGAATATTTACGGAACGCGGCGAGGTACGGTTCGAGCTTGTCCTCGGCCCAGCTCGCGCCGGCCGGAAACGAGCGCAGGGCCAGCGCCTGGCAGTAGCGGGCGAGGACCGGCACCGCTTCCTTGAGATGCTCGGCCGCCTTGCCGTCCATGACGATGCCTTCCTGGTGCTCCATCTGCCAGGTCCCTGTCCCTAAAGAAAGCACCAGCGGATGGCCGCCTAAGGCGACAGTGGCCACCTCGAAGGAGACCTGCGTGCGCAGGGAGGGGTTCATGAAGCAAAAAGCCAGGCTCTTTCCTTGCAGCGGGCGGCCTTTGAAGGGCCGCTTCTTCAATAGGACGGCGCGGTCGACGAGAGCGAAGAGCTCTTCAGCGCTGTACTCGTGAAGATGCGTGAAATGAGCGGGCATGTCAGCGGGCTCCCGCGGCAGCCGGGGCCAGGGCTTCCGCCAAGGCGTCATGGAGCAGACCGATCTCGACGGAAGTGATCGTCAACGGAGGCAGGAGGCGGATGACCGCCGCATCGTCGGCGCCGCCCACTAGGATACGGCTCTTCTCCAGCAGGGTCTGGCGGACCTGCTTGCTGGGGCGGTCCAAGACCAGGCCCAGCAGCAGTCCTTTGCCGCGGATCTCCTTGAGGGACGGGAAGCGGAAGGTGTCCCGGATCAGGGCTTCCATCTTGGCGGCGTTCTCCCAAAGCTTGCGCGCCTTGATGGCGGAGACGGTGGCGAGCACGGCCGCGCAGGCCAAGGGTCCTCCGCCGAAGGTGGAGCCGAGGTCGCCGGAGCGCACCTTCTTGGCGACCTCTTCGCAGGCGACCACCGCGCCGGCGGGCACGCCTGAGCCCAGCGCCTTGGCGAAGGTCAGCAGGTGAGGCTTGACCCCGAAGGCCAAAGCGGCCGTGGGCGCGCCGACGCGGCCTAAGCCGGTCTGCACCTCGTCGAAGATGAGCAGGGAGCCGTTGCGGCGGCAAAGCCGCTCCAATCCTTGGAGATACTCCGCGGGAGGCGTCGTGGCGCCGGCCATGCTTTGGATGGGCTCGAGCAGGAAGCCCGCGGCCTCGCCGTCCAGGGCGGCCTCGGCGGCGGCCAGGTCGCCGAAGGGGACGTGGACGACGTCTTGCCCCAAGCCCGCGGCGCCCTTGCGGTACTTGGCGGAGCAGGCGGCCAAGGCGGCGGCGGTGCGGCCGTGAAAGCCGCCTTCGGCGGCGATGATCTTCGCGCGCCCCGTCGTCTTACGGGCCAGGCGCATGGCGTTCTCGTTGGCCTCGGCCCCGCTGTTGCAAAAGAAGACCTGGGCGCCGGGCTCGCCGCAGAGCTCGATCAGGGCCTTGGCGGCTTCGGCGCGGGCGCGGTGATAGACGAGGTTCGAGTAGAAAAGCAGCTTGCGCGACTGGGCCGACACGGCTTCGGCTACGGCTTCAGGGCAGTGGCCGAGCAGCGAGACGGCATGGCCGCCGTAGAAGTCGAGGTAGCGGCGCCCCTGATCGTCCCAGACCCAGCAGCCTTCGCCGCGCTCGAGCACGAACGGGAACTTCTCGTAAGTGGGCAGGACGTAAAGGTTTTCTTCGTTGATCCAATCCATCATCTCATCCTCAGGGGTAGTGCCCGGCGAAGGCCAGCCCCAGGCTCTCGTCCCAGCCCATCATCACGTTGAGGTTCTGCACGGCTTGGCCCGAGGCGCCTTTTATAAGATTGTCCAAGGCCGAGATCACGCCGATGCGTCCAGCCTCGACGGTGATGAAGAGGTCGCAGTGGTTGCTGCCGTTGACGGCGTTGAGGGAGGGGGGTTCCTCCAGCAGCCGGACGAAGCCGCCTTCGGGGTACGCGGAGCGGTAGAGCGCCATGACCTGCTCGCCCGTCCAGCCCTTGGGGAGTTCCACCTGGCAGACGGCGTAGATGCCGCGGACGAACGGCCCCGACACCGGCACCAGCGAGAGCTTCAGCGCTTTCTTGCCCGCCAGCTGCTCCAGGATCATCTCCACTTCGGGGACGTGCTGATGCCTGAAGGGCTTGTAGGCCTTCAGATTGCCGTGACGGATAGGATGATGGGTGACCAGCGATGGGCTGGCGCCGGAGCCCGAGGAGCCGGTCACGGCCGTCACGGCGACGACGCCGCTGACGCCCGCTTTGGCCAAGGGGCCGAGAGCCAAGGCCGTGGCGGTGGCGAAGCAGCCGGGGTTGGCGATCCAGCGCGCCTTGCGGATGTTGGCGCGGTTGAGCTCGGTGAGGCCGTAGGTGAACTTCTTCAACAGAGAAGGAGACTTGTGCGTGCGTCCGTACCAGATCGGGTAGAGACTTTCGTCTTTCAGCCGGAAGTCCCCTGAGATGTCGATGATGCGCAGCTTTTGGGCGGTGCGGCCGATGATGGCGGGCACATCGTTCATGGCGTCGCCGTGGCCGCCGGCCAGGAACAGGCAGTCCAGGGCCGCGTAGTCCAGCTTCTGTCGGAAAGAGAGCTTCGTGCGGCCGCGCAGGTTCGGGTGCGCCATGAAGACGGGCTGGCCCGGATAGGTCGACGACGTGACGGCGGCAAGCTCCACGCCCGGATGGCCCAGCAGGAGGCGGATGAGCTCGCCGCCGGCGAACCCCGCCCCGCCTTCGATGCCGACGCGCAGCTTCTTCATCTCTTGGTCCCGAAGACGGCCTGCTCGATGAACTCGCCCAGGAGCTCGTACTCGATGCGGGCGTTCAGGGCGCGTACCCCGATCTGACCCTCGATGAAGTCCTTGCCCACGGCGTTGTCGGTGGCCGGGCCTGAGATCAGGCTGACGGGGCGCTTGAACTTGGTCTTGAACAGCTCCACGGCGCCCCAGGCGGCGACGGGGTCGGTGGCGCACATGACGTGGGCGGCGGCCGGCGCCATGAGCTCGTCGTCGTGCAGGATGGCCTGCACGCCGTACTCGCCAAGGATCCCGTCGCCGAGCTCGACGACCAGGCAGTCGGGCTCTTCCTTATTGAGGGCGTTGAGCATCCCTTTGGACACGGGCATGGATACGGCATCGGTGGTGGAGACGACGCCGGCGTCGTTGAAGGAAAGGCTCTTGATGGCGCCGCGGTCGAGCATGCTGAGGGTATCTCTGAGAAGTGAGACGCCCGTGAGCTTGGCGCCGCAGACGCGGTAGCCTTTGCGGCTCAGGTAGCGGATGATCTCGCCGCAGGCGAAGGTCTTGCCGGCGTTCATGCAAGTGCCGGCCACATAGACGATTGGCGCGGATCTGTCGAGCTTGGTCGCCCAGGGTACGGCGTTGGCGCGTATCGAGGCGGGCACGCCGTCTCGCTCGCCGAGGTAGGGGAAGGTCAGCACCTGCCCCAGCACTTCGGCCTGCAGCGGGCGGCCGATCTCGATGTTGACCGAGGTGCACTTGCCCAGCACGCCGCCGAGGTTGAGGACGTCTAGCATGTCGCCGACCTTGATGGACTTGGGCACGGCTCCGGCGTAGCCGCGCAGGGCTCTGCGCGACCCCAGGACTCCCGCGATGATGTCGCCGTCGTTGATGCCGATCATCCGGCCGTGGACGTCCTCGAGCGTGTTGTAGACCGTCTTGGTGCCGTGGATCCTGACGGCGAGCACCATGCCCTCCTCGGCCTTGATGTCCTCGCTGAGCAGGACTTCCCGGGGGATCTTGGCGTTGCGCGTCGCGGAACCGATCTTGTCTAGAATGACTTTCATGATACCTCCGCCGTGGCGCGGGCTCGCTGCGCTAGGGCCATGGGTAGGGCGTGAAGGCGGGCGAAGCCTGCGGCTTCGGCGCCGGTCCAAAGCCGGGTGGATTCGCCGTAGGCGGAGCCGCCGGCTTGCATCAGGCTGTAGGGGCTCTTGACGCCGGTGACTTCGAAGCGGCCTTGGCGCAGGCGCACGCGCGCCTGGCCGCAGACCGTGGCTTGGCTGGAGGTTATGAGGGCCTCGATGTCCCGCATGACGGGGTCGAAGTACAGTCCTTCATGGAGCATTTGGCCGTAAAAGTCGGCGATGTGATTCTTCCAGAAGGCCTGCCAGCGGGTCAAGACGAGCTTTTCAAGCTCGGTGTGCGCCGCGATGAGGATGAGCGGGGCGGCGGCCTCGAAGCCGATGCGGCCCTTGATGCCGGGGATGGTGTCTCCCATGTGGATGCCGCGGCCCACGCCGAAGGCGCGTCCCAGTTCGCCCAGGGCCTGGACCAGCGCTACGCCGGAAAGGCCATCGCCGTCCAGGGATACCGGGACGCCTTTTTGAAAGCCGATGACGAGCTCTCGGACCTGGCCGCTGCTTTCCTTCACGGGCTCCGGATAGGCGGAGTCGGGGACTTCGACCCAAGGGTCGTGAGTCTCGCCGCCTCCGACCGTCGTGCCCCAGAGCCCGGCGTTGACGGAATAAGCGGTGGTCTTGGCGGCGATCTTCACGCCGTGCTGCTCGCAATAGTCCGCTTCCTGCTTGCGCGACCAGCCGAGGTCGCGGATGGGGGTGTGGACCTTGATCTTGGGCAGAAGCACCTGGAAGACGCTGTCGAAGCGGAATTGGTCGTTGCCGGCGCCGGTGGAGCCGTGGCAGACGCCGTCGGCCTTGAGGCTTTGCGCCAGGCGGGCCACCAGCTCGGCCTGCAGGACGCGCTCGGCGGCGACCGAGAGCGGATAGACCCGTCCGCGCAGGACGTTGCCGCAGATGAGGGGGACGACGAAGCGGTCGAAGAGCTCGCTGCGCCCATCGAGGCTGTGATGCTCGAGCGCCCCTAGCTCCAGGGAGCGTGCCGCGATGCTCTTGAGCTCTTCGGCGGAGAAGCCGCCGGTGTCGACGGTGGCGGTGACGACCTCGGCGTTCAATTCCTTCTTGAGCCAGAGCACGCAGAAGGTGGTGTCGAGTCCGCCGCTGAAGGCGAGGACGATCTTGGGCTTTTTCATGATCGGGGTATCCTTGACTGCAGGAAATCCACCAGGCGCTTGTTGGCGGCGCTGGAGTCCACCGCGATGAAGACGGTGTCGTCGCCGGCCAGGGTCCCGATGATGCCCGGGAAGGTCATGCCGTCGAGGACGAGGCCGACGCGCGGCGCCATGCCGGCTTCGCAGCGGATGACGACGAGGTTGGCTCCGGCGGCCTGGGCGCGCAGCACCGAGGAGCGCAGCGGGGCCTCGGGATCGGCGGGGGCGCCGGCGGCGGGCGCGGGGCGGTAGACTCCGCCGGCCTTGATGAGGCCGAGCTCGGCGATGTCGCGGGAGATGGAGACCTGGGTGGCCTCGATGCCGCGCTTCTTGAGCGCGCGCACCACCTCGTGCTGGGTGGCGACCGGGGCCTGGGTGACGGCCTCCAGGATCGCCGCCTGGCGCGCGGATTTGCGCTCGTCCCGATTTGTATATTTATCCATATCTGTGGATATTTATACATAAGCGGGGACGTTTGTCAAGCGGCTCCTTTACGGCCGGTGAAAGAGGGGGGGGGTAAAATAATCCCGTTTTCAGCCATTTCAGGGCTTAAAATCCGGCCAAAGTGAGGTATGATTGCAGCATGAACCTTGGAAAGATCGGATTCATCGCTGCTCTTTCTGTCGCCTCGCTCGTCGGCCCCCGTTCGTCGGCCGCCGCCGCCAAAGACAAGGCCGATATGGTCCTCGTGGACCCTCAGATCGTCATGCGCACGAAGGATTCGGTCGAATATTTCGATTTCCGGACGACGAAGCTGGTCTGGAAGACGATGAGCAGCGGACCCGACGCGATGAAGCACATGGGGCCCTTGCCGGGACTGCTGTTTCCCATCGTCGGGGTCGCGAACCTGGTCGCAAGCGTGGTGACCGTGCCGGTCGACCTCATCCGGGCGCCGTTCCGCAAGCACCGGACGTTCAAGCGGACGACCTGGGTGGTCTCCGGCCGCCTGACCGACGGCTCGGGCCGGCCTAAGAAGGGCGTCGATGTCGAGGTCGCCATCGACCGCACCGATTCCTTCCTGGACGCCAAGCTGGTCAAGGCCGCCGAAGGCGCCGGCGTCACGGAGCATGACGGGCGCTTCACCGCCACCCTCTCCGGGCGCATGGAGAGCGGCGAGCGCCTGGGCTTGACCATGATGGCCAACGACGAGTTCCTGCTCGAACGCCATCTGACCGTCCGCTAGCGCCGCGGCTTTCGGCCGACGACGTCTAGGACGGCGGGGGCGATGAGCAAGGAAGCCGGGCGTCGCGCCGCTTCCAGCCAAGCCCAGACCGCGGAGCCCTTCTCGCCGGTCTTGCCCGCAACCTCCAGGCCCTTGGCGACCGCTCCTTTCTGAGCGTTCCTTCCGGCTTCGGTGAGGGGGCAGGCCTCGGCCAAGAGCGTCAGCACGAAGACGCGCTTGTTCGTCGACTGCCCTTCGAACTGCTTGGCCGTGGATTCCAGGCCGCCTAGCAGTTCGGTGTAGAAAGGCTCGCCCGGCTTCGGCGCGCCGTCCTCGGACCCCTCGAGGGCTCGGCGCATCCTCTCCTGCGCGGAGCGGCTTTGCAGGAAGATGAAGCCGGACATGAGTATGGCGAGGAAGAAGCCCGCCAGCTTCAGCCGCTTGAAGAAGGTCTCGAAGTCCATCAGGAGGCCTGGAGCCCCTTGAGGATCCGGGCGGCGAAGTCGCTCAAGCTGGCGTCGCGGGCCCCCATGACCAGGACCAGATCGCCGGGGTGGGCCTCGGCGGCGATGGCGGCGACGATCTCCTCGCGCCGCGGCGCGTGGCGGGCCTGCTTGCCGCGTTTGACGAGCGCATCGGCATAGTCCTTGGCCGAGATGTCCTTCGCCGCGGTGCCGCCCACATAGTAGATGTCGGGCAGCCAGAGGATATCGTCGGGCCCCAGCGAGTCCGCGAAAGCGTCGAGGAACTCTTCTTTAAGGAAGCGGGCCGGCGCGAAGCCGTGGAGCTGGAAGACGGCCAAGATGCGTTTGGCGCGCAGACGGGCGGCGGAGAATACGGCGCGGACCTTCTCCGGGTTGTGGGCGAAGTCATCGATCACATCGACGCCGCGAGCCGCGCCGACGCGTTCGAAGCGGCGGCCGACGCCTTCATAGGACGCCAGGGCCGACGCGCAGTCTTTCAGGCCGACGCCCAGCTCGCGGCAGGCGGCGACGGCGGCCAGGGCGTTCTGGGCGTTGTAGCGTCCGGGAGCGGGGACCGAGAACTTCACGCCCTCGACGGTGAAGCGGCTGGAGTCGGCGGCGACCTCGAGGCTCTTGCCTCGTGTCGTGCCTGAGACGAAGCCGTAAGTGGCGGCGTCCGATAGGAAATACTCCAGACCCGGGGCGTCGGCGTCGACGACGAGACGCTCGCTCTGCGACTTGAAGGTCTGAAAGAGCGCGGCAAGCTCTCGGAGCTCCTTGTGGTCCTTGCTGATGTTGAGCAGCAGGCCCAAGGCCGGCCGGTAGCGCGTCAGCGTGCCGTCGCTCTCGTCGGCCTCGATGACGAGCAGGTCGCTTTCGCCGCGCCAGGCGTTGCCCAAGAGGCCGCGCCGGCGCACGGACGGGAGGTTGGCGCCCGAGGCCAAGGACGGCGAACGGCCGGCGGCCTCCAGGATCTGGAAGACCATGGCCGTGACGGTCGACTTCCCGCTGGTGCCGGCAACGGCCACCGTCCGGCGGCTCTGGGCCAGCGCCGCCAGCTCATCGGCGCGATGGGCGACCTTCAGCCCGAGCGCGGCCGCGCGAGCGAGGTCGAGGTTGTCGTCTTCGATGGCCGTCGAGACGACGACGCGGCTGGTGTCGGCGCCCAAGCCGCTGCCGTCCTGCGCGAAGAGCTTGATGCCGGCTGCCTGCAAGCGCCGGCCCGTCTCGCCGAGCGTGCCGTGGTCGCCCAGGCGGTCGGAGCCGGTGACCTCGGCGCCTGAGAGCGCGTGGATCTGGGCCAGGGCGCTCATGCCCGTGCCCGCCACGCCCACGAAGTGAAGCTTCACCCGCTCATTATAGTAAAGACGGGGCCAGGCCCTCGGTTATCCGGTTATTTTTCCTCGGCCACAGTTTCTGGGTGGGCAAGGGAGGAGGGGTCAAAATGCGCGTGGCGCCAAAGACCCTCAAGAAGATGAAGGATCGTATCCGGAAGATCACGAGCCGGAGCAGTGGGAAAAGCATGAAGATGGTCATCACGGAATTGCGAAGGTATCTGCTTATCCCTCTGGATCAGTCCTAACGGCAACAGACACGACAACGGAAAACATGCTTCAATAGAGACTCACGAAGAGACCAAGTGTTGCGTTAACTAATGGCTATCAGGCATGCTCGCAAGCATTTCCTTGGGAGGGTGCGTCATGGGTGTGCGAACGGCGATCAATTGCGCGGGGATCCTTGTCGGAGCCATCATCATGCTCGTCAGCATTTTTCGAGTGCACGACATGACGAATGCGCTGTCGTATGTTCCCGAAAGACAGCGAAAACCGCTTAGCCTTTATCTCGCCGCGCATCGCGGCCTCATGTTGTTCTTTTTTTTGGGCTACCTCGCCGTCCTGCTGACAATCGGATCCGGCCGTCGAATTCTTGGCGACACCTTCGTCAGCGCCATATTCTTCTTCGGAGCTATTTTTGTATTCATCGGGATCTCGGTTCAATCCCGGTTGCTCGGCGAAATTCAACAGACCCTGCAAGGCCTCCTTCCGATCTGCGCGCACTGCAAGAAGATTCGAGGTCCGAACGGCCAGCCCGAGGATCCGAAGGCATGGAAACCGATCGAGGTCTATATTTCCGAAAGGGTTGATGTGCAATTCAGTCACGGGTATTGCCCGGGCTGCTTCAACGAAGTGGTTCGGAATATGGACAAAACGGAAGGGAAGATATAATCTTTCCAACTTAGCGGAAAACTTGACGAGGCTCGCCATCTCCATCGGATAAATCTTGTTGTCCCCGTCGAGGCGAAGCGAGGATTATTCGGTTATTTTGGCTGGCCTCTTCTGGAGCACTCGGCGCACCAGGCGCAGGAACTCGGTGCGCAGGAAGGGTTTCGAGAGGACCGGCAAGCCGAGCTCCGCCAGTTCCTGTCGCAAGGTTTGATTCAGGACATCGCCGGTGACGAAAATGAAGTCCGGCGGCCGGGGCAACCGCCGGGCGGCCTCGAGGAGTCTAGTGCCCTTGAAGGGTCCCAGATCGATGTCCGTGATGACCAGATCGAATCCGCCCATTTCGATCCGGCGCAGGGCGACCTTCGCGTCGGAGGCGGCGCTGGCGATGAGCCCGTCCTCGGCCAAGAGCCGCAACATCAGCTGGACCAACTCAGGCTCGTCGTCGACCACCAGCACCCGGCGGCCCGGCGTCGAGGGCGGCAGCTGCAAGGCCGCGTCGGGCTCGGGCAGGTCGGCGGGGCAAGCCGGCAGCCAAGCGGTGAAGCGGGCTCCGCCTCCCGGGCCCTCCTCGCAGCGCAAGGCGCCGCCGAAGCCGGTCACGATCTGAGCCGAGATCGACAATCCTAAGCCTGTCCCCTGTCCCGCGGGTTTGGTCGTGAAGAACGGCTCGAAGATCGTCCGGCGCCGCTCCGACGGTATGCCGGGACCGTTATCCTCGACCTCGAACTCGGACCCGTTCTCGCGCCAGCGCGTGCGGACCCGGATGACGCCCGGCTCCAGGCGCCCCTTGAGCGCATCGCAGGCGTTGGAGAGAAGATTGACGAGCACTTGCTGGACCTTTTGGAACTCCCCGGCGATCAAGGGCCCTCGCGGGTCCAGCTCGACCTCGAGCTTGATGCCTTCCGTCTTGATCAAGCGGTACTCGAAGAGCGCCAAGGCCGCCTGGACCACGTAGTTGAGGGCCAGTTTCTGACGCACCCCCTTATCCTGGCGCACGAACAAGAGCAGGCCCGCCACGATATCCTTGCAGCGCAGCGCGCTTTCATAGAGTATGCGCAGGTCTTCCTTCTCCTCCGGTTTGCCGGGCAGGTCCTTGAGGAGCTCGGCGAAACCCGTCACCGCGGCCAAGGGGTTGTTGAGCTCGTGGGCGACGCCGGCGATCAGGCTGCCGACGGCGGTCAGCTTCTCGGCTTGGATCAGTTGGGTCTGGAGGCGTTTTTTTTCGGTCTCATCTTGCAACACGACGAACCAGTCGCGCGCGCCGTGGGCCCCGGCGCTCTGGCCGGTCCAGCTGAGATTAAGCGCCAGCCGCCGCCCGTCGCGCGCCGCGCCGGCCGCCTCCGCTTGGTGGATCGCGCCCTCGGTCTCGACCTGTCGCTGGAGGCGCCCATAGGTCTTCTCTCCGAAAACCACGGCCAGCGTGCGCCCGAGGGCCTCGGCGGGCTGGTAGCCGAACAGAGTCTCGGCCCGGCGGTTCCAAAGCGTGATCCTGAAATTTTTGTCAAGGCCCACGACGGCGTGGGGGGAGTGCTCGACGGCCGTGCGGTAACGTGCTTCGGATTCGAAGATGGCGTCGAGCAGCCCCGCGTTCTCCAACGCCAAACCGGCCGCCCCGCTGAACAAGGACAAGCTGCGCACCTTATGGGCCGGGATGGCCGGCTGGGACAACGGAGCGCTCAGGCGGAGGATGGCGATGACCTTGTCGCGGGCCACGATCGGCGCGGCGCAGAAAGAGATCTCCTCGATGCGCGCGCTGAACTCAGGGTCGCAGCGCGGGTCGCTTCTGGCGTCCTCGATCAGAATCGTATTCCGCTCGCGCGCCACCTGAGCCAAGATATCGCCGCTGTCAAACGCGATCCTCCGGCTCCTTACCTCCTTTTCCGTCAGCCCCACACTCTCCATCCCGCAGACGCCGGCGCCCACGATCTCGCCGCGCTTCTCGTTGACCCAGTAGAGTATGCCCTGCTCGAATCCTAAGCCTTGGACGGCGGCCTCGAGACAAGCCTTTCCGATGGCGTCACGGCCCAGCTGCCTGAGCGCGGCGTCGTTGATGCCGTGCAGCGCGGTCAGCTCGCGCACCCTCTGCAGGAGGTCCTCGGTCCGGGCTTTGAGCCGGTCTGCCATGACGTTGAAGGATTCGGCCAACGCGGCCACCTCCCCGGGCCCTGAGACCGAGACGCGCGCCCCGAGATCGCCGCCCGCGTAGGCTTGGGAGGCTTCGGCCAGTTCTTGGAGCGGGCGCAGCAGGATGCGCACCTGCCGGGTGATGATCAGCACTAGGAGGGCCGAGGCGAGGAGCGCCAGGAAGAAAGTCAGGGTGCTGACCCAGGCCAGGGGCGCGAGGAAGTCGCTGCGGTCGACCACGGTGACGACCGACCAGGGCGTGCCGGGGATGAGGACTGCCGATGTCAGCCTTTCGCGCCGCTGCGAAGCCAGGTCTTCATAGAGCGCGCCGGGCTGTCGCGCCGACAGAAAGCTGCGACCGGAGACTCCGACGTGGAGTCGGCCGAGCGACTCGTAGACCGGCCCGAGGCTGGCGGTGAAGACCAAGGCGCCGCGAAGGCGTCCGGTCTCGTCTCGCAGCGGCGTGCCGTAGCGGACGACCGGGGGATGCCCGGGCCGATGGACGATCGCCGAGACGAGCCTGCGGCCGGGCTTAAGCGCCTTGACCGCGGTGAAGAAGTCTCGATGCGGGTAGGGGCTTTGGGGCCGCAGGATGCGGCCCTCCTCGATCACGCAGACCTCCCGGCCCGAGGTGTCGAGATAACGCAGCCCAGGGTAGGCTTTGGCGCGCCCTGAGAGGTCCAGCAGCATCTTCTCGATCTCGCGCCGGTACACCTCGGCCTCCTGGCTGAGGCCGTACTCGCCGTTCATGTAATGGTCCTTGAACAGGGGGGACTGGGAGAGGGTGGCCAAGTCGTTGTGGCGCTGCTCGAAGTAGGCTTTGACCTCGGTGGCCGCGGCTTCGGTGACGGCCGCGATGCCCTGCTGGGTCTCCCAGAGGATGACGCGGCGGGCGATGAGGTAGGTCGACAGCGAGATGGCCAGCGTCGTGGCCAGCGAGACCGGCAGGATCCAGACCAGCAGTCTCGCCGAAAGGGAGTTCTGCCTCATCGAAGGACCTCCGCGAGCCCATAGTGTAGGTCCGGGAGGGGGATTTAGCAACCCCGGAGTTGTTCTTGCGGGGCGCGACCTGGGTCTATCGAGCAAGCCTTACGTTCAAGGCTTTCGGGAGCTCTGAAAGACGATATCCGGCTTATTCAAGTTCATCGGCGGGCTGAAGACAGCCAGGACTTCGACCCCGTTTCTGCCGGCGTGGAACTCATGGATGGCGCCGGGCGGCAGATAAGCGAAGCCGCCCTTGACGAATCGGCGCGGCCGGCCGTCGATCTTGGCCCGCATGCTTCCATCGAGCACGAGGAAAAGCTCGGACATCCTCGCGTGGAACAGTGGGGGATGGGAAGCTCCGGGCTTCATGCGGACCCTGTGGACGGAAAATGGGCGGCGCTCGCTTTTATCGAGCAACGATTGGACCAGAAGCGTGCCGATAGCTTGAGACGGCGTATTCTCCAGGGTCCCCAAGACCAGGCGCCTCTTGGCCTTCATTTCAATGGCTCGGGAAGAAGTAGGGCATGCCGGTCACATAGGGAACGAAATGCACGCCGTTCCTCACGCCATAGGTCTTGACCCGTTGATAGGTGAAGACGCCCAAAGCCTCGTCGTGGATATAGCGGTCCAACTCTTTCGCCGCACGGTCCTGCTCCTTGACGTCCAGCGTCGTCGCCATCTTCTGCAAGAGATTGTCATAAGCCGGGTTCTTTTGGACGCTGTAGGGCGAAAGGGATGAAAGGAAGATGAATTGGATGAAGAATGAATGGGCCAGAGGATCAGGGCAGCCTCCGAACGTGAAATCCCATTCCTGGCCTCGAATGTCTTGGATCACGGTCGCGTCCGTCGTGATCCGCGTATCCAGCTGGATACCTACCTTTTCCAATTGCTTCGCGATGATTTGCATCGTCCTTTCGCCCTGGGCTTTGACGACGACCTTCAGCCGCAGGCCGTCCGGGTAGCCGGCCTCCTTCAGCAGCCGCCGAGCTTTTCCCGGATCATAGGGATAGGGTCTCACGCCTTTGTCATGGCCCGTCTCTCCCGACATCGAGAGGCTGCCCAGGGGTTTGCCGTTGCCTAGGAGGTCGTAGCGGATAAGGTCGTCTTTGTTGATGGCGTAATTGATCGCTTGCCGGACCCGCTTGTCCGCCATGGGGCCGGCGCTGATGTTGATGCTGGAGCCTACCGTATAGAAGGTCTCCTTTTTGACGATCCGGGCCACGCCGCTCTTCATCACCGCCAGAGTGTCGGTTCCCGGCAACTCCGTGACGACGTCCACGTCGCCCCGGAGGAGGCCTTCGACCTGCTCTTTCTGGGGAAGGAACAGGAAAACGAGTCGCTTGACCTTCGGGTGGCCGCCCCACCATTTCTTGTTCGCTTCGAGAGTGATCCGTTTCCCGCGCTCCCAGCCGCTGAAGCGAAATGCCCCGGTGCCCATCGGATGGCGTCCGAAATGCTCCGCGCCATGCTCCTCGATATACTTCGGCGGCATGATCGGCACCAGGCCCGCCAGGCGGTGGATGAGGATGCCGTCGGGGAACTTGGTCTTGACGCGGACGGTAAGGGGATCGACCACCTCGACTCCGGATATCGAATCGAGGAAACCTGCGCCGGGAAAGCCGGTCGCCGGGTCGATGAACTTCTCGATGCTGAAGCGGACCGCCTCCGCGGTGAATGGCTCGCCGTCGTGGAACTCGACTCCCTGTCGCAGCTTGAACTCCACGGTCTTTTCGTCGAGCCACCGCCAGCTTTTAGCCAACGAGGGTTCGATCCGGCCGTCGGGATCGAAGCGCACCAAGCTGTCGAAGATCTGCTGGACGATCGTATAGTATTTCTCCGAGAACTCCCTCCTGGGGTCGAGGCTGATGGGTTCCACGATGTCGTCGCAGACCCGGAGGGTGCTCTCCGCGGCGTGGCCGGGGCAGGCTGACAAGGCGGACGCCGCGACGAGGCCCCATAGGCCCCGCGCCCAGCTACGCCTTATGACCGATGATGGCCGTCGAAGGATAAAGGCTTCGGGTGCCGACGCGTTTATGGGAGATGTCCTTGAACTTGTGGCGCCGCATCCAGCCGGCGTATTCCTTTAAAGTATAGACGTTTCCTCTTCCGGTGAACACCAGAAGATGGACGGCCAGCATGGCCGCGAACTTGGGGGAAGTCAGGCCCGAGTCCGACACGTAGTCGTGGATGACCAGCCGTCCGCCGGGCCGCAGCGCCCGGTAGGCCTTTTTCACCAGCTTGAGGTTGTTTTCCGCGCTCTCGCAGTGGGTCACGTTGGAGATCAGCGCCAAGTCGAACTCGTTGTCGCCGAAGGAATCGGTCAGGAAATCGGCCGGGCGGAACTGGAAGCGTTTGGCGTGAGCGTGGACTTTCAGGAGCCCGCGGGTCACGCCGAGCGTGCGCGGCAGGTCCAGCAAGACCGCCTCGATCCTCGGGTTGCGCTCCACCATGGCGGCGCTGTAGACCCCCGGCCCGCAGCCCACGTCCAGCGTGCGCGAGACGCGGCCAAGGCCCAGTTGTCCCGCCAAGTCGCGGGCCGGCGCCTGCGCTACGTCACCCATGGCCTTGATGTAGTCCTTGGTGAAGGCGTCCTTGTGGATCCACTCGAGCAGCGAAAGCTGAGGCCGCCCGGTCTTGACCACGGCTTTCAGGTCCGACCAGGCGTCCCAGGTCTGCTCCTGGTATTTCAGGTTGCTGCCGCGATAGTTCGGGCTCGTGGCGACCAGGAGGTCCTTCGAAAGCGGCGTGTTCGCATAGCGCGAGCCTTGCTTCTTCAAAAAGCCCAGCGCCGTGTTGGCGTCCAGCAGCAGGCCCACGGCCCTGCGGTCGAGCTTGAGCTTATGGCTCAAGGTCTCGGCGGTATGAAACCCCCTCTCGAGCCAGGTGAATAAGTCGTAATGGACGGCTACGAGCAGCGACTTGGAGCTCCGATAGGCTAAGACCACTTCGAGCAGCCGGTTATGGTCGCGGACGATTTTTTTTCTCATAGGGTGATCAGGCGGCGGCCAATTCACGTTGGATGGCCTGGACTCTCGCTCCCATGGGCGGGACCTCGTGGAGGTCGGTGGTCACTTCGATGACGCAGGGGCTGCGCAGGGCTATGGCTTCCAGCATGACCGGGCCCACCTCCCCGGGCCGCTCCACCAGGAAGGTCTTGGCGCCCATCGCCTTGGCGATCTCCTGGATCTTCAGCCGCTGGCGGAAGATCGAGCTGCGGAATTTTCCTTTATAGAGCATCTTCTCGCCGTGGTAGATCATGCCGTGGCCGCCGTTGTTGACCACCACCCAGATGACGGGAACGTCATGCTCGACGGCAGTGTGCACCTCCATGCCGTTCATGGCGAAGGCGGCGTCTCCGACCAGGGCGACCACCAAACGCTTGGGTGCGGCGAGCTGGCCGCCGATGGAGCCCGCGACGGCGTAGCCCATGCTGGCCATGCCCATGTTGACGAAGAAGCAGCCCTCCTGGTAGACCGGGAAGTGCTGTCCCGCCCAGGTTCTGATGGTTCCGTTATCGACGAAGAGGATGGCGTTGCGCGGCAGAGCCTCTCGCAACTCGCGCAAGACCCGCCGCGGCTTAAGCGCCCTTTCCTGGGAGGCGGACGCGTCGGGGGCGTCCGGGGGGCAAGGCGGCAGGACCGTCCGCCTCCGCAAGGCGTCGATCGGCCCATTCTGGAAGTCCCGCTCCAGCTGGAAGCGCAGTTCGGTCAAGACGGCGCCGGCGTCGCCGATGAGCGCGACGTCGACCGGATAGTTCCTGCCGATCTCAGCGGAGTCTATGTCGAGCTGCAGCAGCGCCCTCTTTTGGGCGAGACGCTCGTCCCAGCCGCAAGACGATACCTCGCCCAGGCTCGTGCCGGCCGCGAGCAGCACGTCGGTTTCAGGATCCGCGACGTATTCACGGGTCCGCGCGCTTCCCGATGGGCCGAAGACGCCCAGGGACAGGGCATGGTCCTCCGGAATGCCGCCCTTGGCTTTGAAGGTGGTCGCCACCGGGATCTGGAAGCGCTCCGCAAGCTCACGCAGCGGACCCCAAGCCCGGGCAAGGCTGACCCCATGTCCGGCCAGGATGACGGGGCGGCGCGCGCCCGCCAGCTGGCGAGCCGCCTGCTTGACGGCGGTCCGGTCGAACGTCCGAGAGGGAAAGCGGTACTGCGCGCTCGGCAGCAATTCATCAGGCACCGGCTGCGTGGCGAAGTTGCAGGGAAGGTTGATGTGGACGGGCCCCGGGCGGCCGTTGGTCAGCAGGCGCAAAGCTTTGCGAATCGTGAAGGCGGTCGAGTCCGGGTGCTGGATCATCGTGCTCCACTTCGTGACGGGGCGATACAGGCCGACCATGTCCACGCTCTCCGGGCTGCTTTCCTGGAAGGCTCCCTTGCCGAAATGATGGGTCGGGACCTGGGCGGTGAGGATCAGAAGGGGGATATGGTCGGCGAAGGCCACGGCGACGCCGGTCAGCGCGTTGGTGGCGCCGGGGCCGGTCGTGGTGCAGCACACTCCGATCTTGCCGGAGACCCGGGCGTAACCGTCGGCCATGAAGGCCGCGCCGCCCTCGTGTTTGGTCAGGATCGGCTTGATGACCTGGCGGTCATAGAGAGCTTCATAGAGGGAAATGATGGGCCCGCCGGGGATGCCGAAGATGTATTCGACCCCTTCTTGCTCCAAGTATCGGAGCAGCAGGCGGATGGCGGGTATGGTTTTAGTCGACAAAGGCGGGGTGGGCCTGCTAGCGCGACTGAACGGCCGTCTCCTCCAGTTCAAGAAGCTCGCGCGCCTTGGCCCTGAGCTCCGCGGTCGGCAGGGGTTTCTGGAAGAAGCCGTCGGCGTGCGACTTGAGGAAGCTCGCCGCTTCGGCGGGCAACGGCTCTCCCGAGATGGCGACGATTTTGATGGGCCGGGTCAGTTCGCTGGACTTGAGGACCTTGCAGACCTCCAGCCCGTTGACCTGGGGGATCCGGATGTCGAGGATCAGCAGGTCGGGGGCGTCCTTGCCGATAGCCATGAGCGCTTCGAGCCCTCCGACGCAGGTCTGCAGCTCGACGCCGGGCAGAGGCTCGAGGGTGCGCTTGAGCATCCGCTGCACCGCGGGGTTGTCCTCCACGATAAGGATCTTCTTGGCGTGCTGGGTCAGGTCGCTTGGAATCGGCATCGCGAAGCGGTTCATGAAATCGACCAGGTCATGCAGGAGGATGCGGCGATGTCCGCCCGGCGTGCAGTGGGCCTTGAGCTTCCCTTTATTGACCCAGTTGATGACGGTGGTGTGGAACACGCCGCAGGCCTTGGCGACCTCGAAAGTGGTGAACGTCCGGGATGATATAATTGTCATAAGTATTGTAACTATAGTAATTTAGTGCTATATTGTCAATCTTCCCCCGATGACGCCCAAGCCGAGCCTGACATCAAGATAACGTACCGACCATGGAGGGCATAGGATGGATATTCCGGGATCCATGAACCGCGTCATAGAAGCGGAGTTCCGGGCCCTATTCGACAGGGCTCCCATCAGCGTCCTTTTGATCGACTCCGCGTCGGCTCTTCCAGTGGCCTTCAACGATATGGCCTGCGCTCAGCTCGGTTATGCGCGCGAGGAGTTCGCGCGACTGCGCATCACCGACTACGAAGCCGAGGAAAGCCTTGCGCAGACTGGAGCTCACATCGAGAAGGTCCTGCGCGAGGGGCGCGACGAGTTCCGGACCCGGCACCGCACCAAGAGCGGCGATATCCGGAACGTCTTGGTCACGGCGTGGACGATCTCGCTCCCGGGCCGGGCATTCTTTAATTGCATTTTCAGGGATGTAACGGAGTTCGAGAAGGTCGAAAGGCACGTTCGCGCTCTGGCTTCCATCATCGAGGCCGCTCCCGAGGCCATCGTCATCACGGGGCGAAACGGCGTCATCCAGTACGTCAACCGGACCTGGGAAATAGATACGGGGTATGAAGCCGGCGATGTGGTGGGAAAGACCACTCCTCGAGTCCTAAAATCGGGGAGGACGGATCGCGCGACCTATGAGAGGCTGTGGAATGCGGTCGCGCGCGGCGAATCCTTCAAGTCCGAGTTGGTCAACCGTCGCAAGGACGGGAGCTTCTACGAGGTCGAGATCATCATCGCTCCGCTGGTGGACGCCGGAGGCCGGGCGACCGGCTACTTCGGGATCGAGCGCGATATCACCGAGCGGCGGCTCGCTGCCGACGCCCTGCGGCGCGCCGAGGAGCAGCTGCGTCAATCGCAGAAGATGGAGGCCGTGGGCCGTCTGGCCGGTGGGGTGGCGCACGATTTTAACAATCTGCTGACTGCCATCTCGGGCTACTCGGAATTATTGCTTGACAGTCTGGAATCCGCTGATCCCCGGCGCGCCGACGTCGAAGAGATCAAGATGGCGGGGGCCCGGGCCGCCGCGCTCACACGCCAACTCCTGACCTTCAGCCGCAAGCAGGTGCTTCAGGTGAGGGCCGTCGATCTCAAAGCGGTCTCGGAGGGCATCCGGAAGATGCTCGAGAGGCTCATTGGGGAGGATGTCGCGCTCACCATGGTCCACTGCAAGGAACCGGCCCGCGTCATGTCGGACCCAGGGCACATCGAGCAGGTCCTCGTCAACCTCGTGGTCAACGCCCGCGACGCCATGCCCAAGGGAGGCAGGATCTCCATCGAGATAGCAAGGGGCCGCTTTGACGACGCCGTCGAGCACCGGCACGGGACGGTCAAGCCCGGAGACTACGCGGTGCTCACCGTCACCGACACCGGCCACGGCATGAACGAGGAAGTCCAATCCCATCTGTTCGAGCCTTTTTTCACGACCAAGGAACGCGGCAAAGGCACGGGACTGGGTCTCTCCACCGTCTACGGCATCGTGACTCAAAGCGGGGGGCATGTGACGGTTTTCAGCGAGGTTGGAGGCGGGACTTCCTTTAAGGTATATCTGCCTCTTTTAGCCAAGGAAGAGCCGGGCGGCGATGCGCTGGTTGCAGCGCCGACGCGGACGTTCGAAGGGACGGCGACGATCCTTTTGGTCGAGGACGACAAGCTCGTGCGCGATCTCGCTTGCCGCATCCTCGTCCAAGACGGCTTTAAGGTCCTTGAAGCCGATAGCGGCGAGGCGGCTCTGCTCATCTGCTCCCGCCAGGAAGCCCCGATACACTTGATGCTGACGGACATGGTGATGCCCCGGATGAGCGGGCCGGAGTTGGCCCAGAAGATCTCGGCTCTCACGCCCCAGACCCGGGTGGTCTTCATGTCGGGATATACCGACCATGCGGTCTTGGTCCAGGGGAGGTTTGAAGCAGGCAAGGCATTCATCCAGAAGCCATTTTCTCCCGCCGTGTTGGTTCAGAGGATTCGGGAGGAATTGGCGGGCGTCCGATAGAGAAGGTTGCCGAGGAATTCTCGGACGCCTACGCCCCCCGGGCGGCCACGCCGGCCAGCACCGAGGTCTCCAGCCGCCGGAGGTCGAAGGGCTTGGCGATGAAATCGAGGGCCCCTCGTTCCAGCGCGAGTTGAGCTCGTTCGGGGTCTCCGCTCATCACGATGACGGCGATGCTCTCGTCGATCCCGCGGATGCCTTCGATGGCCGCGATGCCGTCGAGGCGCGGCATGTGGATATCCATCAGGACCACCGCCGGCCGGTGCTTGCGGACCTCTTCGAAGGCGTCGGCGCCGTCGCAAGCCTCCACGACCTCATACCCCGCATGCTCCAGGCTGCGGCGCACCAGGCGCCGCAAGATCGACTCGTCGTCGATGATGAGGACCTTGTCTTTCTTGCCGTTCATAAAGCCTCCTTGCGCCCACAGCGGTTATACAGAGTGAAAGACCGGGAGTCTTGAGTCACGAAGGTCTGAACCTCGAAAGGGGTGAGCTCGGGGATGCTTTTCTGGCCGGCCCAGAAGCTCAGGCGAAGTCTGAAGTCGCGGCGTAGTCCGGGATCGGTCATGACGCTCGCGGGGTCGCAATCCGATAGCGAGGTGCCGCCACGCACTCGTCCGGCCCAATAGCGGGCTTTTAAGTCGAGGATCCCTTCCTGCCAGAGATCTATGAGGCGCAGAGTGCCTTCGCAGGCGCTGCCTTGGGCCACCGAACGCTGACCGAGTTGCGCCGGGTTTCGCGCCGGTTCTTGGGTGGGGAGGACCACCGTCGTCAGGCCGATCAGGATGATCTGCTTGCCGTTCATACCCAGAGGATAACCCTCGGAGCCTACGCCAGGATTAGGCGGCGCTTAGTTCTTGCTTAAGCGCCGGGCGGCTGGAGCTTGTATCCGTGGCCGGTGACGCTGACGATCATCTGGGCGGCCTTGGGGCCCAGCTTCTTGCGCAGGTGGGAGACGTGGACCTCGACGGTGCCCGGGTCGTTGTAGTCGGCCACGTCGTAGCCCCAGACGGTCTCGAGCAGGTAAGGCACGCTCAGCAGATGGCCGGGCTTGGCCAGCAACGCGGCCAGCAGATCGAACTCTTTGCGGGTCAGAGAGACCTTCTTGCCCGACGCCTTGGCCTGGCGCCCGGAGAGGTCCAATTCGATGCCGCCAAGCTTGAGGCTCTCGGAGGCCTCGGTGATGCCGCCGCCGCGGCGCAGGACCGCCTGGACGCGGGCCAGCACGACCGGCAGCGAGAAGGGCTTGAGGATGTAGTCGTCCGCGCCGCCCTCGAATCCGGTCAAGACGTGCTTCTCATCGATGGCCGCTCCCGACATGAGGATCACGGGCAGCCCGGGCGTGTTCTTCTTAAGGAGCCGGCAGAGGGCGTAGCCGTCGAGCCCGGCCATCTTCACATCGGCAATCACGAGGGCTGGCATCGACTCTCGGGCCAAAATCAGGGCCTCGGAGCCGCTGTCGGTGGTCACCACGCCGTAGCCGTGGCCGCCGAGGTATTTGGTCAAGATACGGCGGACCGGACCGTCATCGTCGACGACAAGGATCTTCTGGCTCATTAGGTCCGGCTCTCGGCCAGCCGCGCTTTGACCGCGGCGACGAGCTTCTCCGGGTCGAAGGGCTTGGCGAGGAACTCGCTGGCGCCGTTGTCGAGCGCCAGCTGGACGCGCTTGTCATCGTTGTCGGCGGAGAGCATGATGATGGGGATGCTCCGGTCGACCATGCGGATCTCTTCCAGGGCGGCGATGCCGTCGAGTCGGAGCATGTGCATGTCGAGCAGGACCAGGTCGGGCTGCTCCTGGCGGACCATGCCGCTGGCACCCGAGCCGTCGGAGGCTTCGACCACGAGGTAGCCGGCTTTTTCCAATATACGCCGCACCAAGCGGCGGACGCTTAATTCGTCGTCGATGACGAGGATCTTCATCTTGGCTTTCTCGGTCATAGGGCGCGGCACCAGAGTGCTTTCAGGTATTCGCCTTCCGGGTGGTCGGCGGCGTAGGGATGGTCCGGCCCCGCGGCGCTCTTGCGGAAGATCTGCAGCCGACGGCCGGCGGAGCCCGCGGCGGTGCGCACTATTTGTTGGAACTCCGGCCAAGGCAAGAGGCCGCTGCAGGAGCAGGTGACCAGGATGCCGCCCTCGTCTAGCAGGCTGATCCCCAGGCGGTTCAAGTCGATGTACTTGTTGCGCCCCAGCTTGTAGTCTTCCATGTTGGCGATCAGCTTATAGGGGTCGAGCACGATCATGCCGAACTTCTTGCCGTTGGCGGCCGCCTGGCGCAGATAGGGGAAGGCGTCCACGGTGACGATGTCCAGGCGCGCGGAGTTTATGTTGGCGTTCTTGCGCGCCATCGCGGAGGCTTCGGGGTCGAGCTCCACGCAGGTGACCTCTTCCGCGTAGCCCAGCTTCTTGGCGTAGAGCCCGAAGCCGCCGGTGTAGCTGCAGACGTCGAGCACGCTGCGGCCGTGCGATAGCGCCGCCATAGCCAGGCGGTTGTCGCGCTGATCGCAGAAGAACCCGGTCTTGTAGCCGCCGGAGAGGTCGACGTCGAAGACCACCCCGTTCTCGCGGATGCGGCTGCGGGGGATCTTGACGAAGGGGACCTTGAAGCCTTCCATCTTCTCGGAGTAGATGCTGGCGCGCCTGGCGAACTTGGCTTCCGGGAAATGGACCTTTAGGAGCCGCTCGAGACGGTCGGCCTGCCGGAACATGCCCAGCGAGTAGAATTCCAAGGACAGCCATTCGCCGTAGCGGTCGATGACCAGGCCGGGCAGGCCGTCGCCCAGATCGTGGACCAGGCGATAGGCGTCTGTGGTCTTGTCGAGCTTGAGCACGTTGCGGCGCATATCGACGGCGGCCTTCAGGCGCTCGCCGAAGAATTTGTCGGCGTCGAAGTTGCCGACGCCGCGGGTCAGCAGGCGCAGGCTGATCAGGCTTTTGGGATTGTAGATGGCGATGCCGTAGGGCGCGCCGATCTTGTCGTAGACGGCGACGATGTCGCCGTTCTTGGCTTTGCGGTCGACTTCGGATATCATCCGGCGGAAGAGCTGCGAGCCCGAGGAGGCCGAGCGCAGGCGGACCCAGGGGATGTCGAGGACATGCCGGGCGGGGGCTATGCCGCTGACGCGGGGCGCAGGATCGCCGTGTGGCGCGGAGGGGGCTTTGGACGTGGACGCTGGCTCGACGGGGTCTTCCACGAACGGCATATTATCACATTTGCCTGGCGTAGGCTCGTGATCTTTAGTGTAGCAGGACTGCGCGCGCGGTCAAGGGCTAGCGTGTTTCACGGGCGGCTGGTATACTGCCTCTGTGCGCGGCCTCCTGCTGGTCTTCTTGCTAGCCCCGCCCTTCCCCGCGGCGGGCCTGGAGCCGGCGGCGGGGCGCGAGTTGACCGTGGCGGTGGTCATCTCCGACAAGACGCGCAAGAGCCTGCGCAGGCTGTCCGACTACTACGCGGAGAAGGCCGCCCATCGGCTCCGGCCCGGCTCCGACAACGCGCCGCGGTTCCTTTCCGAGCTCGAGGTCCGGCTGGCTCGCGGCTTCAAGTCGACCGTGAAGGTGGAGCGGGCGGAGGAAGCCGCGCGCGCAGGCGCCGATCTGGTCGCCTTCTTGGACGTCGAGGCCGAGGCCAAGCACCCTTGGCTGGGCAAGGGGACGGCCAAGGCCAGGGTCGTCTTGACGGCCAGACTCACCTCTCTTGACGGGAAGCGCTCGGCGGAGGTCCGCGGGGAGGCGGAGCGTGAGCAGGTCGTGGAGGGCCGGGTCATGGTGCGCGACGACCTTTACCGCGAGCTTGATGCCGCGTTGGGGGCGGCGTCGGCGGCTTTTCAGGAATCGTTGACCGGTTCCCGAGAACTGGCGGAGCTCCTCGGCGCCGTCAAGCCGGCCGCCGCGGCCGGCGGACCCATGGTGCGCGCCCTACATTCCGACATCGACGAGCCTAGCTATCGTCTGCACGAGGATCCCCGTCTTTTTGCGGTGCTGGTCGCAGTCGAAGGCCCGTCGGCGCGCTACGCTCGCCGAGACGCCGCCGCGGTCAAGGACCAGCTCATCGGCCTCGGCGTGCCTGAGCGGCACATGAGGGTGCTCCAAGGCGCTAAAGCGCAGCGTCGGGAGCTCGACCGGACGCTGCGCGGCTGGCTGGCCGGCCAGGTCCGCTCGGAATCGACCGTGTTCTTCTATTACGCCGGCGCCGCCGCGGAGCCCTCTAAAGACGGCGAGGGCCTTCTGCTTGATGGCGGGACAGCCTATCCTCTGCGGAGGCTCTATGAGTCGCTCAGCGGTCTGCCTTCGCGGCGGTCCTTCGTCATCCTCGAGGGCTCCGCCGGCGCCGAGCCTGTCCCGGAGCGGCTGAGCGTGCTGACGGCCGGCTCGCCGGGGGACGCTTTCGCCGTCGAAGAGGACCAGGGGCACGGCCTGTTCACCT
Source organism: uncultured Elusimicrobia bacterium (assembly GCA_964510095.1). Taxonomy (GTDB): domain Bacteria; phylum Elusimicrobiota; class Elusimicrobia; order UBA1565; family UBA9628; genus JBBTLF01. Next base: position 34,145 of record CAZEAE010000012.1, read on the forward strand.
ATCACTTCCTCAGGGGTCTAGGCGGGGGCGCCTGCGACCGGAGCGGCCGGGTCACGGCCCAAGCGGCGCGCGACTACGCGGCGGGCAAGATGTCGGGGCAGACGCCGCGTCTGCTGGCGCCCGGAGAGGGCGCCGAGGCGACCATCGTCTCCGGCAAGGCGGCCAAACCGTGACCTAGGCGGCGTCGGGGGCGGCCGCGGCGGGGGGCGGAAGGTAGGAGATGGAGAGCTTGGCCCTGAGCTCGCAGGCGCAGGCCTCGGCGGCCCCGGCGTAGACGGGCTGGGGGCACTTCATCACGATCTCGGTTTCCGTGACCCGGCTGGAGACGATGGCTTCCAGGCGCATCGACAGGTCGTAAGAGCCTCCGCCGCAGCGGCCGGGGCAATTGAAGGCGAAATTGTAGGAGTCCAGCGGACCGAAGGAGAGGCTCTTCTCCTCGAGCATGGCGCCTTGGGGGCTCATGAAGGTGACGTTCAGGTTGAGGCGCTTGACGAAGGGGAATCTGGGCCCCATGATCGTGCGGCCTCGGGCCTTGTCGTCCTCGGAGCGCATGACTTTTTGCTCGTTCTTGTTGGGACCGGCGGCTTGTCGGCGCTTCTTGAAATGCGGTCGGGCCATGGATTCTCCTTTTGTCGGGTAAAAGCCAGTATACCACTATTTAAGCTGACGGGTGAGGATGCGACGGGCTGGGCCCATGCTAGAAAAAGCGGAGGTAGCGGTCCTCGTACTCGGAGAAGAGGCCATGCTCGCGGAGCTTCTCGCCGCGCCGCTTCAGCACGCCGCGGTCGGAGGCGGCGGCGGCGAAAAGCGCTTCGATCTCCCTGCGGCGCCTGGAGGTCTCCTTGCCGGCGGGGTCGAAGAGCCCCCGGCGCTCGAGGTCGCGCACATGGGTGGGAAACGAGCCGGCGGCCTGGTCCAGCGTGAACTTCATCAAGGCCAGGCTCCACCCGCCGTCGGGGCAGGCGATGACGGCCTGGTCGCATATATTGCGGCCGTCGAGGTCGGCCAGGATGCGGTCGGCCACGCCGGAGGCGCTCTCCGAGATGACCTGGGTCTGGAGCCCCTCGTTCTTGAAATTGTACTCGAGCGCGCGCAGGAGGTCTCGGTAGGCCGGCTTGAGCCAGTCGAGGTATTCTTGGGAGCCGTCCCCGAAGCCTTGAAAACGCTCGCTGAAGGATTCGGGCGTGAGGATGCGCGGCTTTTGCGACCGCACGACTCCCTCCCTCAGCCGGGTGCGGGCCGCGCGCTCCGGGACCGGCGAGATGAGATGGTACTCGATGACGGTGGCCCCGAAGGTCGAAAGGGCCTTGGCGGGGGCGCGCAGGAGCTTGGTCTGCTTGAGCAGCGAGAGGATGCGGGGATCGTCCACCTTCAGAGTATAGCAGTCGCCCTGGGCCGAAGGGCCTATTTTATTTTGCCCTTTGGGCCTATTCCACGGCTGGGCCTTGCGTGCTAGAATAGGGCCTAGTTCGAATAGGCCTTTTGGCCCGGAGGAATCAGAATAAAGATGAATATCCCCCTCGTGTCGTCCCTGGCAGCCGTCGTCCTCGGCGCGGCGCTGTCGGTCCCTGTCGCGGTCTTCGCCGAGGACCTCAGCCCGACCTTCGACGTCTCCGCTCTGCTCAAGCAGGCCAAGGAAGGCGCCGCCAAAGATGCCTCGGTGGTTTCGGCCTCGTATCAAGGCGGCAGCCGATACGATTCGGACTGCGTCAAGTTCACCTTCGGGCCCAACGACGGCCCGGTCTCGGATTCCGTCTGGCTGCGCAGCCAGGAATGGGTCACCGAGTGCCATCCCACCGGCGGCGACCCTCGCCACGGCGGCGGCGGCCAGAACTGCTGGGATCGTCGCGGCTACAGCTACCAGGAGCAGGTGCAGATCACGCTGGCGGAGCGCAAGCCGCTCTTGCCCTGGGAAACCGACAGCTTCCGCGTCTGCTTGACCGGGCCTTGGATCGACTCCCGGACGCTGGCGGCGGCTTATGAGTACCGCGCCGCTTCGGGCAGCAGCCGCAACGGCCGCCTGGTCATGACGCCGGGGCGCCGTACGCTGATGAAGCCCGACGCCGCGGGCCTGAGCTTGGAGCTGACGGCCGGCATGACGCTGACGCTCAGGGATAAATGGGCGTCCTACTACGCCGGCGAGAAGATCCTGCTCAAGCTCAGCTTCAAGAAGGACCTTCCGAACTGGTTCGACCCGACGCTGGTCGACCTGGAGCTGACGCTGCCGGCCGCGGAGGCTTATGCGATCGACCTCAAGCAGTACGCTTCTCAGTTCTCGCAGAAGCTCGAGGTCGGCAAGAATTACTACGTCGATGTTTCCTTCCAGCGCCTGGCCAGCCGGGTGTCGAAGGACGACGTGATGAAGGTCGGCGAGAGCGCTCACGTCGACTACCGCCCCGCTGCCGCCGCCGGCGTCGGTCGTTAGTCTTACCGATCCGCTAAGCGCCCCGGCGAAAGCCGGGGCGCTTTTTTAGCCGGATTGCGTTTCCATCGCTCTTATCGCGCTTGCTGGGAGCCACGGCCGCTATACTAGCAAACCTTATTGCAGGTGGTCGACGAAGGTCTTCCACCCGGCATGGGCGGCGCGGGCGTAGGCGGGGATGAAGGCCGCGCTCTCCTTGGCGGAGAGGCCGGATTCGACGCGGCGGTACAGGACATGATGCTCGGGACGCCAGTGGGCGATGGCGGCGGGGCGCTCGAACCTGTGGCGGCGTTCCACCGCCGCCAGCGGCAGGGAGGTGGCTCCGACGAACGCTTCTTGGAGGCTCTCGTTGACGGCCTCGAAGATGAAGATCAGCTTCTGGGTGGGCAGCTCCATGTCGATAGGATAAGGCCGCCGCGGCCCTGCGTCAAGAGGATGACCCGTTCCTTACCGGTTTTTTACCGGCTCCATCAAGCAGAGTGGACAGGTTGAGCCAGCGGCAGAACCAGGACGAGAGGGGCCAGGAGCACGAGCACCGGTGCATTATGTCAGTCCGTGAGCGGGGAGGGGTGGATCAGGGCTTGGACCTGGCCGGCGGCGGTGGGCATGTTCAAGCGCAGCCAATGCAGGACGGCCGGGGCCTCTGCGCCGCGGTACTCGGGTTTTTCTTCACGCACGAGCGCGCGGATGCGCTTTAGGTGTTCGGGGGAAAGGACGTCGACGAGGGCCGTGTTCAAGTGGCGGCGGCGAGGAAGCCGGTCGGAGGTCATCAGCGGCATGGCGGGCAATGAGATGGTCATGGGTATAGGATACCCGCTGGCGGCGGGGGCGCCTATGATTTCGGGCAACGACAGCGCTTGCCCGTCATCAATAGGTTGTTAGGCCTAGGCGGCTTAGGCCCTAGGTGAAGATGAGCTTGAAGCCGGCGATGGCCAGGACGACGGCTAAGAGCCGTTTGATGGCGGTCTGGGGCAGGCGACGGCTGCCGAGATACGAGCCGGCCGCGCCGCCTACGATGACCGCGGCGGCCAAAGGCAGGGCGAAGGAGGGAAAGCCTTTGGTGGCGCTGACGTTGCCCAGGAGTCCTGAGACGGAGTTGACGAGGATGAACAGCGCCGAGACGGCCGCGGCGGTCTTGGTGCGCGCCCAGCGCATGAAGATGAGCAGGGGCGTCAGGAAGATGCCGCCGCCGGTGCCGGTGAGGCCGGAGAGCAGGCCGAGGCCGGCGCCTACGCCTAGCGACAAGGACGGGGAGGGGGCTTGCGTCTCAGGCTCCTCGGGGGGGTGGACCAGGAATCGTCCGGCGGATAAGAGCAGAACGACCCCGACTAGGACCTTGAAGGCATGCGTGGGCAAGTTGAGGTAGCCCCCGACGAAGGCCATGGGGATGGAGAGCAGGGCGAAGGGCCAGAAAAGGGCCCAGGAGAAGTGCCCGGCGCGCCAGAACTGATAGGCGCCGATCGCGGCGACGATGACGTTGAGCGCCAGGGCGATGGGTTTGATCTGCGCGGGCGCCATGCCCAAGAGCGTCATCACGGCGATGTAGCCGCTGGCGCCGGCATGGCCGACGCAGGAATAGAGAAAGGCGATGATGAGGACGCCGAAAGTCAGCAGGGTCAGGTGGTCCGAGGTCAAAGGCGCTCGATCGGGGCGCCGGCATAGACTTGGCCCGCTTCCACGACCGTCCAATAGACGCCGCGCAGGTTCAGCTCTCGCGTGGGTTCGGCTTGCACGAACCTCAGCGCGTCGGCGCCGAAGCGCCCCTTGAACTTGAGGCAGCCGTTGTGAGGCTCGGGCGAGACCTCGAGGACGGCTTGGCCGACCTTGAGGCGGGCGCCGGGGGGAAGGCCGGCGGCCGTGAGGTCGAGGTCGACGAAGAGGTTGTCGCCGAAGAGGGTCAAGGGTTGTCCGTTGGCGATGACTTCGGCGATGTCGAAGCGCATCACGGCCAGCTGGGTTCTGGGGTTGGGCGCAGGGCGGCGGCCCCAGCGGTCGCCGGGGACGCCTTCTTGGGGGGTGAGGATGGCGGAGGCGAGCATCTCCCGCGAGCCGTCGGCATGACGGCGGATGATGAGGCGCAGGCGCCCGGCGTCCTTGGGACCGGGGGGCAGGGCGCGCACGGCGGCTTCGAGCGCGGCGAGGGGAAGATGACGGGAGGCGTCGCCGCGGGGGCCGTAGTCCTCCTTCGGGCCGCTCATGAGGCGAGCACCAGGGCCAGCGCGATGGCGCCCGGCAGGGCCTGGATGAAGAGGATGCCGCGGCTGGCGGTCAGGGCGCCGAAGATCCCGGCGATGACGATGCAGGCAAGGAAGAAGATCTTCAGAGAACGGCCCTCGGGGCCGCCGCGGAGAAGACCCCAGAAAAGGCCGGCGCTCAGGAAGCCGTTATAGAGCCCTTGGTTGGCGGCGAGGCTCCTCGTCGCCTTGGCAAGCTCGGGCGCCAGGCCGAAGACCTTGAGGCCGAGAGGCTTGTCCCAGAAGTACATCTCCAGGACCAGGAAGCCGAAGTGGAGCAGGGCCACGGCCGCGCAAGCCGCGTCGCGCAATCTCGCCATGCGGAGGCTTCTAAAAAGCCCCGGCGCCGAAGCGCCGGGGCTTTTTCTTGGAGCGGTTTAAGTCTTGAGTCTCAGTAGCGATAGTTCTCGGGTTTAAACGGCCCTTCCTGCGGGATGCCCAGGTACTCGGACTGCGCCTTGGTGAGCTTCGTGAGCTTAGCGCCCAGCTTGCCCAGGTGCAGCATCGCCACCTTCTCATCGAGCGACTTCGGGAGCAGGTAGACCTGGTTCTTGTACTTCCCGGTCTTCTGGTTGCTCCACAGCTCGATCTGCGCCATCACCTGGTTGGTGAAGGACGCGCTCATGACGAAGGACGGATGACCCGTCGCGCAGCCCAGGTTGACCAGGCGGCCTTCGGCGAGCACGGTCAAGACCTTGCCGTTGGGCCAGACGAACTGGTCCACCTGCGGCTTGATGTTGACCTTCTTGAGCTTCTTGTCCTTGGTGAGCGACGCAATGTCGATCTCCAGGTCGAAGTGGCCGATGTTGCAGACGATCGCCTGCGACTTCATCGCGTCCATGTGCGAGCGCAGGATGATGTCGCGGCAGCCCGTCGTCGTCACGAAGATGTCGCCCTGAGCGGCGGCCTCGTCCATCGTGACCACCTGATAGCCTTCCATGCAGGCTTGGAGGGCGTTTATGGGATCGATCTCGGTGATGAGCACGCGAGCGCCCTGTCCCCGGAGGGACTGCGCGCAGCCCTTGCCCACGTCGCCGTAGCCGGCGACGACCGCCACCTTGCCGGCCACCATCACGTCGGTGGCGCGCTTGATGCCGTCTAGGAGCGATTCCCGGCAGCCGTAGAGGTTGTCGAACTTGCTCTTGGTGCAGGAGTCGTTGATGTTGATGGCCGGGCACTTCAGGGTGCCCTTGGCCGCGCGCTGCACCAGGCGGTGCACGCCGGTCGTCGTCTCTTCAGAGAGACCCACTATGTCCTTCAGGAGCTCCGGGTACTTGTCGTGGACCATGTTCGTCAGGTCGCCGCCGTCGTCCAGGATGATGTTGAGGCCTTTGCCGTCCGGCCAGCGCAGGGTCTGCTCGATGCACCAGTCGAACTCAGCTTCGTTCATCCCTTTCCAGGCGAAGACCGCGATGCCCTTGGCCGCGATCGCGGCTGCGGCATGGTCCTGGGTCGAGAAGATGTTGCAGGAGCTCCAGCGCACTTCCGCGCCCAGCTCGATCAAGGTCTCGATCAAGACCGCGGTCTGGATCGTCATGTGCAGGCAGCCGCCGATGCGGGCGCCCTTCAGGGGGGACTTGCCTTTGTATTCGGCGCGCAGGGCCATCAGGCCCGGCATCTCGCTCTCGGCGATCGTGATCTCTTTGCGGCCCCAATCGGCCAGGCTGATGTCTTTGACTTTATAATCCATGGTGGCGGTCGTCATTTTAGTGGGTTTTCTCCGTGAGGGAAGGTTCGTCCATTATACCAAATATGGCCGTCAAAAAATTGATATCATCCGTCGATGAATCGCTGGCCCTGGCTTGAGACCGTCATGCTTGGAAACAGCCTTTACGCCTACATGGTCGCCTCCCTTTCCTTTATAGGGGTCCTTCTGGCCCTCATGCTGGTCCGAAAGGGGGCCATCAACCGCCTGCGGGCCCTTGCCCAGCACACCAAGACCGATGTCGACGACTTCCTGATCGACCTCCTGGAGAACGTCAAAGGCCTCGAATGGTATCTTCTCGCCTTCTACGTCTCCGTCCGGCGCCTCGACTTCCCCGACCGGGGGGAGCGCGCCCTGCGCGCGCTGGTCATAATCGCCATCAGCTACCGCGTCGTCATGATCCTGCAGGCCCTCGTGGCCTACACGGTCGATCGGATCTTCGCCGCCGACCAGACCCCGGCCCATAAGAGTACGGCCCGCAACATCAGCTATTTCATCAGCGCCCTGCTGTGGCTCTCCGGGCTGCTCTTCGTCCTCTCCAACCTCGGCTTCAACGTCACCTCCATGCTGGCCGGCCTGGGCATCGGCGGCGTCGCCGTGGCGCTTGCGGCCCAGGCGATCCTCGCCGACCTCTTCTCCGCCGTGGCCATCTTCCTCGATAAGCCTTTCGTGGTGGGCGACGTCATCCTGGTCGACGGCTTCGTGGGCACGGTGGAGCGCATCGGCATCAAGACCACCCGGGTCCGCTCGCTTTCCGGGGAACTGCTGGTCTTCTCCAACTCCAAGCTCACGTCCTCCAACCTCCAGAACTTCCGGGACCTCTCCGAGCGGCGCGTCGTCATGACCTTCGGCGTGCCCACCCGCACCCCTCTGGGTAAGCTCAAGAGCCTGCCCGGCCTGCTGGAGAGCGCCATCCGGACCATGGACGTCGTCCGGTTCGACCGGGCCCACTTCAAGAAGTTCGGCGAGTTCGATTTCACCTACGAGGTCGTCTACTACGTCCTCGACGCCGATTACAACCGCTTCATGGACATCAACCAGAAGGTCCATTTCGCCGTCCTCGATATCTTCCAGAGCGAGGGCATCGCGCCCTCCCTGCCGGCGAGGACGATCTTTCAGCAGGCTCCTTTGGCCTGACGGCAGGGCCTAGACGAAACGTAGGCCCCCCCTGCGGCCGATAGGCCTAGAGACCCCCTTCATTTTGTACCCGATGGCCCAGGCGCGATTGTCTTCTAGGCCTTACAATAGAGACATGAGCCATGCTATCGACCTCGTCACCGTGCTGAACACCGCCGTGCAGATGGGGGCCAGCGACATCCACCTAGCCGCGGGAAGCCCGCCCTTGACGCGCGTCGGAGGCGAGATCACCGAGCTGCCGGGATTCCCGATGATGAGCTCCGAAATGTGCAAGGCCCTCGTCTACTCCGCTCTTCAGGAGGACCAGCGCGCTCGCTTCGAGACCGGCCTCGAGCTCGACTGCTCCATCTTCGTGCCCAAGCTCGGCATGTACTCCCTAGATAAGTCCCTCGAGGAGCTTGTGCGCCGGGGCATCGTCGACCTCGAGGAAGCCTCGGCCCGGGCGCATAACCCGGCGAGGCTCACGGCGCTCGGCGCCCACCGGGCCGTCGCGGCGGCGGTGCTGTCATGAGCAACCAAGGCAAGCCGGTCGACGTCGATCAGATGATCGCCGAGCTCGATTTTCTGCTGGGCGCCGGCGAGGCGCCCGCTGCCGTCGCCGAAAGGCCCATCATCGAGGAGGAGCCAGCGCCCACCTTCGAAGCCGCCGAGCCCGAGCCCGCGTCTTCCGGGGTGATCGTCAAGAAGGTCCTCATCGTCGACGATAGCAACGATTATCGCGGCGTCGTGCGCTACCTGCTTGAGCAGACCGGCTACATGGTCGTCGAGGCCGTCGACGGCGCCGAAGGCCTCGCCAAGGCCATCGAGGAGAAGCCCGACCTCATCCTGCTCGACTTCAACATGCCTTTCATGAACGGCTACGAGCTCCTGCAAGAGTTGCGGGCCACCTTCGAGCTGCGCAAGACCCCCATCATCATGTTCACCGGCGCGCCGAACCGCAAGCAGCTTATGCAGCTCGGCATGGATATCTCCGCCTTCCTCGAGAAGCCCGTCACCAACGCCCAGCTGCTGGAAGCCGTGGCGGCGGCCATCAAGGACAGCCCCGGTCGAGTCGCCGGCGCCAAGCCCCAGGCTCAGACCGCCCCGGCCGAAGAGATGCGGGGATTGGATATGGAGTCCGACGTCGACGCCGACGATAGCGTCGTTATGGAGTCAGAAGCCGCTCCGCAGTCCCCCGCGGCCCCGGAGAACGCGCCGATGATGGACCTCGAGGCTCTCGGGGCCCACCTGGAAGAGAAAGAGGAGATGGTCGAAGTCGACGTCGAGCCCGAGAAGAAGGAGGAGGAGGAATCCGGCCTCGAAGTCCTTGCCAACGACTCGCCTCTGATCAAGAAGGTCAACCGCATCTTAGTCCAGGCCGTGACCTTGGGCGCCAGCGACATCCATATCGAGCCCCAGGAGAAATCGATCACCGTCCGACTGCGGCTCAATGGCTCGCTCAAGCCCCTTTGCCAGATACCCGCGGCGATGGGCTCTCGCCTGAGCGCGCGCATCAAGATCATGTCGAACCTGGTCATCACCGAGAGGCGGCGCCCTCAAGACGGGCAGTTCCGCGTCACCATCAAAGGCAAGAAGATCGAGTTCCGCGTCAGCACCATCCCGGGAACGCACGGCGAGAAGATCGTCATGCGCGTGCTCGGAAGCAGCAAAGTCAGCTCGGATCCCGCCGCCATGGGCATGAGCGACCGGGACCTCGCCTGCGTCGAGCGGGCCATCTCGTCGCCCCACGGCCTCATCCTCGTTACCGGCCCCACCGGCAGCGGCAAGACCACCACGCTCTACACGATGATCAGCCTGCTCAATAAGCCCGACGTCAACATCATGACGGCGGAAGACCCGGTGGAGTACCAGCTGCCCGGGATCAACCAGGTCCACGTCAAGCCGGCCATCGGCCTGACCTTCGAGGCCGTGCTGCGCTCCTTCCTGCGCCAGGACCCGGACATCATGCTCGTCGGCGAGGTCCGCGACCTCGAGACCGCCGAGATCGCGGTCAAGGCCTCGATCACGGGCCACTTGGTCCTCTCCACGCTGCACACCAACAGCGCGCCGGCGACCATCACGCGCTTGACCCACATGGGCCTGGCGCCCTTCCTCGTCTCAGCCAGCGTGCGGCTGATCATCGCTCAGCGCCTGATCAAGAAGCTCTGCTCCGCCTGCAAGATCGAAGTGGCCGTGTCCGACGAGGACAAGGCTTGCCTCACCGAGGATGAGGTAGCCCGGCTCGGCCAGGTCTACCGCAGCGTCGGCTGCCGCGCCTGCAACCAGACGGGCTACGCCGGGCGCAAGCCCATCTTCGAGGTCATGCCCATACGCACCCCCGAGATGCGCCAGGCCATCCTTGGCTCCAGCAGCGAGGACTATCTGGCCGAGTTGGCGGTCAAGGAAGGCATGACGAGCCTGCGGCATGCCGCCATCACGGCGGTCAGCCAAGGCGAGACGTCCCTTTCCGAAGCGCTCAAGATCATCATGGCGGAATGACATGCAAACTAAAATGGACAGCACCACGCAGGAGCTTTCGGTGGACGACTACCTGGCCCAGGGACGGCGCATGATGCGCCTCTACGACGCCGCGGGCTATGAACAAGCCGTCGTCGCCTTCCGCCACGCGCTCGAGCTCGACCCGGGCTCGGTGGAGGCCAACGCTTTCTTGGCCGAGACCTACTCTTACTGGGGCTTCCGCGAGGAGCTCAATGGCCGCGAGAGCCAGAGTTATTATGACCTTTCGCTGAACCTCGCCGAGCAGTCCGTTCGGTTGGGGATGCACCAGCCGGAGAGCCATCGCGCGCTTTCCGTGGCGCTGCGCCGGGGCAAGCACGCCGACGCCGAGCTCAGCCGCTCCGAGATCCTCATCGCCGTCGATCTGCGCTCCGACGACGCCGAGACCTGGTACCAGTATTGGCGCGCCTTCGGCTACGACGTCTCGGACCCCTCCATCCACCGCGCGCTCGAGCTCGACCCGGCGCTTTGCGGCGCCCATAACGACCTTGCCGCCGCCCTCGTCGGCAAGGACCGCTACCCCGAGGCCCTGGTCCACCTGCAGGCGGCGCTGAAGATCAATCCCAGGAACTCCCTCGTTCAATACAACCTGGCCATGGTGCTCGACCACATGGGCATGGGAGACAAGGCCATCGCCTTCCTGCGCCGCGCGCGTCAGCTGCACCCCGGAGATCCTTTGCTTGAGACCGGCTGGGTCAGCCTCGGCGGGGGGATGTCATGAGCCACCATCGCCATCACGGCGCTCACGGCCGGCCCGCCGACGCCGCCGCTGCCGCCCGCGACCTCCTTAAAGGCCTGAGCGGGGCCGTCAAGCTGATCTCGCTCTATCATGCCAGCCATCCCGTCCCGGCCAAGGCCGTGGAGCAGGCTTGGACGAGCGTCCAGCGCTTCCACGCCGAAGGCGGCGCGGAGCTGGCCATCGGGCTGGTCGAGGCACGCTGGATCGTCGACGGCGCCGCCGTCAGCGAGGCCGCGGCTCCGACGGAGACCCTGGCCGCGATGTTCCGCTCCCTCCATCTGCGCACCGTGATCTTTCAGAAGGGAGTCCGCCTTTTCGAGCTGACGGCCTTCTGCAAGCTGGCGGCCTTGGCGGCCAGCCCTTCCGAGGATATCGATCCGGCAAGCTATTTCAAGCAGGGCGGGGTCACCCATATCCGCTTCGACGTCTCATCCTATTCGCGCGTCGCGCCGGCCCCCAAGCCCGTCGTTCCGGTGGTCAACCCCGTCCTGGCGCCGGCCGCCGTCAAGGCGCCCGCGGCTCCCGTTGCCGCTCCCGCGCCGCGCTTCTCGGGACAGTCCTTCGGCACCTTCATCAAGGGCCTGGTCGACAACGCCGTCTCCGACCCGCAGGAGCGCGCCAAGATCTACAGCGAGACGCTGAGCCAGGTCAAGAACGCCCTCGACCGGCGGGTGGCCGAGGCCACCAAGGCCGCGCGAAAAGAGAACCAGGTCACCCTGCATGAGCTGACCCGCACCGAGGAGGTGCTGACCTCTGTCGCCGAAGGCAAGGTCATCGTCGACAAGGACGGCCGCGTGCTGATGATGGACGCCGTCGCCGAGGAGCTCTCCGGCAAGAGGCTCGTCGATTTGGCCGGCAAGCTGCTCCAGGAGAGCGTCGCCGGCGAAGGGGCCGTGGTCTCGCTGTCGGCCGATATGGAAGTGGAGGCCGATAAGGAGCCTTCCCACGAGGTCCTGATGTCGGGCGCCGAGGACGTGAGGGCGGCCATCCGGCACTCCACCGCCGTGGTCCAGGACGAGCAGGGCCGCGTCGTCGGCACCTACTCCGTCTTGCCCAGCACGACCAAGTACAAGGAAACCCTCCGCCTCCAGGAGGAGTTCGTCTCCCACATCACTCATGAGCTCAACGCCCCGCTGGCGTCGATCTGCTCGGCTCTCGAGCTGGTCAGCGAGATGGCGGCTTCTAAATTCACCCCGCAGGAATCCCATTTCATCGACGTCAGCCTGCGCAACAGCCGTCAGCTCAAGCAGATGATCTCGGAGATCCTTGATTTCTCGAAGCTGCAATCGGGCAAGATGTCGGTCAAGCCGGCGGCGGTGCCGGCGGCCGATATCCTGCGCGAGGCCGCCGACGCCCTGCGGCCTTGGGCCGTCTCCAAGGGCTTGACCATCGACGTCGAGAACCCCGAAAGCCTTGAGGGGCTCGACGTCCTGGCCGACCACGGGCGCATCGTGCAGGTCCTGACGAACCTGATCTCCAACGCCATCAAGTCGACGCCTTCGGGCGGGCGCATCACCTTAAGCGCCTGGGCCGATCCCATGACCCGCCGCGCCATCCTCGCTGTCAAGGACACCGGCTGCGGCGTCGCCAAGGATATGCAGGTCAAGATATTCCAGCGCTTCACCCAGGTCGCCACCGGCAAGCGGCGCGAGGGCGTGGGGCTGGGGCTGGCGATCGTCAAGGAGCTGGTGGGCCTGCACAACGGCACGCTCTGGCTGGAGAGCGAGCCGGGCCAAGGCGCCCGCTTCTGCTTCAGTCTGACTTTGCTCTAGAAGTTCGGGGCGCGGCGCTGGCGGAGGGCGCGCAGGCCTTCGGCCAGCTCGGGGCCTTTGAAGGCCTCCGCCTGCCCTAAGGCTTCGAGCTTGAGGAAGGGCTCAAGGCGCTCGCTCAAGGCCGTCTCGGCCTTCAGCCAGCGCAGGGCCAGGCGGGAATGCCCGGCCAGCTCCTGGGCCAGCGCGCCCGTGCGCTCCCGTAGCTGCTCGTGGGTCTCAGCCAGCTCCGAGGCCGCGCCCCAAGCATGGAGCTCTTGACCCGAGAAGAAGCGTCCGGTCATGAGCAGGTGGCGCGCCCGGGCGTCTCCGAAGGCGGCGCGGGCCAGCGGCCAGGCCGCCAGGCCGGGGTTCAAGCCTAGCTTGACGAAGTTGAAGCCGAGCTTGGCGGAAGAAGCGACGGTCCTCAGGTCGCAGGCCAGGGCCAGGCAGAGCCCGGCGCCGACGGCGGCGCCGTGGACCTGGGCCACCGTGACCTGGGGCAGCGAGCGCACCGTCAGGAAGCTGCCGTAGAAGCGCCTCATGCGCGGCGCCAGCGCGGCCTTGGGGCGCTTCCTGTTGTCCTCGATGAAGCCTAGGTCGCCGCCCGAGGAGAAGGCTTTGCCTTCGCCCGAGATGACCAGCACCTTCGACTTCTCCTTGGCGATGGCCAGCGCGGCTGCGCGGAAGCGCTCGGCTAATTCCCAACTCATGGCGTTGAGCGCCTCGGGACGCCGCAGCGTCAGGCGCGTCACCTCGCCTTCGGTCTTCCACTCTATCATGGTTGGGGTCAGGCCTTCAATTATTGCAATTATTGGAGCGGCGACCTATACTGGGATCATGAGAAACGCTCTTTTGACCGGTTTGCTGGCGCTGACGGCTTGCGCGCAGAAGCCGGACTATACCCAGGACTTCGGGATTGCCCGCGACAACCGGCCGATGCGCTGGACCGCCGGCGCGGCGCTGGGCCTCATCCAGGAGACGGAGTCCGGCTTCAACACGGCCACGCACTTCACGATCTTGTTCCCGGCGCCGATGTCTCCGATACCGCGCCCGGGGCTGCAGATCACAATCGATCCGGCGCGGGCTAAGATCGTCCTGGGCCAGCCTCAGACCTTCGGAGGAGGGGTGGAGGGCATCAGCGCTGAGTACGCGCTTTTGGCGACCGCGCGCGGCGTGCAGACCTTTGACTCGGTGGCCACCGGCGGCTCGCTGACGATCCGTTTCGACGTATTCGAAGCTAAGGAGGGCGGCCGGGTTCAAGGCAGGCTGCTCAAGGCGGTGATGCCTGGGTTCTTCGAGGGCGCCGACGGCCGCTCGGCGGAGGACAAGGAGCCTACGAGTTTGGAGCTTTGGAACATCCCCTTCGACGTCGCTCTCAAGTATGAGCGCTATTAGGGGAGCAGTTGGAAGTAGTCGCCGAGGGCGATGTCCTTGGAGGCCGGGTCCTGCAGTTCCTTGATGAGGTCGGGCACCGGGCGGTGTTCGCCATCCTGGGGATAGGGCAGCACCACGGCGGAGACCGCCGCGGCGCGGCGGGAGAGGCTCTCGTTGATGCCGGCGCGGAATATCATGTGGCCCGAGCCCGCTATGATCAGCACGGGCCCCTGCGCCAGGGCGTCGGCGGCGGACTGGCCCATCGTCTCGTTCCAGGCGGCCATGGCCTCCATCATCCGTTCAAGACGCGCCGGATCGACGGGACCGTGTCCCGAAAGCGATTCCTTGATGTAGGCCAGGTAGCGCGCGTCTGAGGTCTGCTCGACGCGGGCCGGCAATTGGGCGCGCTGGGCGGGCGTCAGCGACGTCATGCCGCCCTTGGCGATCTGCCTGATCACCGAGAGCGGAGCGTTGAGGCCCTTCAAAGGGATGCGGTTAGCCTTGGCGTAGGCCAGCACCGGACGGTAGATGGCGAAGTCGTAGCCCCAGGCCTTCTTCCAGAAGGCGGCAAAATCCGCCTCGCTCATCTTTCCTGAGACATAGTCGTCCAAAGAAGCTTGCTGGGTTCGGTCGACCATCTCCAGACCGACGCTAAGACCCGGCTTGAGGGCGTGGAACTCGCGCAGCACGTCGAGTTGGGCCAGGTGATGCGCGGCCAGGTCATGCTGCTCGCCGGCCAGCACGACGTCGGCGGCGCCGAGGGCGGCCCGGAAAGCGGCCCAGTCGATCACGGCGGCGCCTTGAGAGGCGACGACGATCGAAGGCGTGTTCGCTGCGGCGACGGGGCGGCCGGCGGCGGGCGCCCTGGGAAGCGGCCGCATTTGAGGGGCGCTGAGCAGCAGGCCGGCGGCTAGAAGGATGTGGTCCATGTCACCGCGCGTCTTTGAAGCGGACCATCTTCTTGCGGCTCTCGTCCCAAAGCGCCAAGGTGGCGCAGGACAGGCTTTCTAGGAGCTTCAATGGGCGCACCTGGAAGAGCGCGTTCTCCTTGTGGCATTTCGGCAGGTTGTAGAAAGGGATCCGGCTGCAAAGATGGTGGATGTGATGATAGCCGATGTTGCAGGAGAAGTAATGGAGGATCCAAGGCATGTCATAGTAGGAAGCGCCCTTCATGGAAGCGTCGAAGAAGTCCCAATCCTTGCCGGATTCCCAGTAGGTGCCTTCGAACTGATGTCCGACGTAGAAGATCCAGGTGCCCAGCGCCGCGGCGCAAAAGAAGGAAGGCAGATAGATCGCGAAGAACTCGGCGGCGCCGATCCACCGGCACATCAGATACAGGAAGCCGGCGATGGCGAGATTCGTGGACCATACGCTCTTCCAGGACTCCAGGCGGTTGGGGGTGTACCAGACCCAGCGCTGTTTGAAGAAGAAATAGCCCAGCGCCCCCGGCCCGAACAGAAAGACCGGGTTGCGGTAGACGCGGTACCAAAACCGGCCCCAGGCCGTCGCGGCCTTGAACTCCGCCACGGTCCAGGTCTCTACGTCTCCGATGCCGCGATAGGCCAGGTCCCCGGAGGTGGCATGGTGCTTGGCATGCTCGCGAGCCCACTGGCGGTATGGGGTCAGGACGAGGAAGCTCAGAGGGCCGCCGACTAGGTCGTTGGCCCAGGCTTCGTTGAAAAGCGCCCCATGGCCGCAGTCGTGCTGGATGGCGAAGAGCTTGACGAGCAGGCCGCCTGCCGGAACGGCGAGCAGGAGCATGGGCAGGACCCCGTAGGGCAGCTTGAGGCACTGATACATCAGGTACCAGGTCAGAGCCAGCAGGCCCAAGGATTGGGCGAGGTGGTTCAGGGCCTTGATCGCGCTCGCCTGCTTATAGGGAGTGACGATCTTGGTCCAGTCTTTCTTGCCTTGGGCCGGCGCGGAGAGGGTCGTCGGTGTCATGATCGGATTATAACTCAATTCAGTAGGCTTTGAACTCGATGACGACGGGATGCTCGTTGAGGACGAGGTTGAGCATCAAGCCGCCGCCCTCTCCGTAGACTTGGACCCTTTCCTGCATCCGGCCCGCCCAGTCCTTGAAGGAGGCTCCGGGCCAGGCTAAGATCTCGATGCGTTCCGGCCGGTCGAACTGCTCCGTCAGGTCCTGGCGCAGGCGCGCGGCTTCCCGTTCGGTCTCTTTCATGACGACGATGCGCGCCCGCGGCATCCGGCGCGTCACCTTCTTGAGCTTGTGCATCGTCACCGAGCCGCATTCGACCCAGAGCATGGATTCCCCGGCGGCGTCGAGCCCGATCAGGTCGGGCAGGAACTCGAAGCCGGCCAGCACCGGAAGCTTCACGCTGGCGTCGATCAGCGGCTCGGAATCCCAGAACAAGAGGCAGGCGGCCAGCTTCAAGGCCAGGTGCGATTCGGGCTCGTTGGGCCCCTGGACGATCAAGAGCTTGCGCTCTCCGCCGTTGACGTTCAGGTCGCAGCGCAGCTTCATGGATGGCGGCGCAGCGCCAGATCGCCCTTATTCACCCAAGGGTGCAGCCTTCCAGCCAGCCGGAAGTGCCGTCGGCGTAATGCTCCTTCTTCCAGACCGGCACGCGATCCTTGAGAGTATCGATGGCGCGCCGGCAGGCCTCGAAGGCTTCGCCCCGGTGCGGCGCGCCGGCGGCGACGAACACGCTCAGCTCGCCGACCTTCAAGCGCCCGGTGCGATGCGCGATGGCCAGCTTGGCCCCGGTCGCGGCCTCGGCCTCGGCGGCGACCTCGGCGAGGATCTTCTCGGCCAAGGGGCGGAAGGCTTCGTAGGTCACGGCGACGACGGCCTTGCCCTCGTGGCGGTCGCGCACGGCTCCGGCGAAGAAGGCCAGACCGCCGTGGCCCGGGGCGGCGACCGCGGCCTGCAGGGCGGCGGGGTCCAGCCGGGCATCGGTGAGAAGGATCATCCGCCGCAGACCGGCGGCAGGACCGCCAGCACCCCGCTTGCCGGGACCAAAGCCGAGGCGTTGAGCACTTCGCTTTCGGTGGCCAAGGCCGAGCCTTCCAGCAGCCCTTTGGCCGCGCCGAAGCGGCGGGCCAGTTCCCGCAGCAGCTCGGCGGCCGTCGTCTTGGGACCGACCTCGAGCTCGACGGCGTCGCCCAGACCGGCGTCGCGCAAGCGGCCGTAGAGCTCGACGCGCCGTGTCATAGGATTAGTGATCGCCGCCTTGAGCGATATGGACGGCATGGGGCAGGAGCCCTTCGAGCACCTTCAAGCCGTCGCGCACGCCGCCCCGGCTTCCCGGAAGGCAGACGATGAGGCAGCGGCCCAGCTGGCCCGCCAAGGAGCGGCTCAAGATCGCCCGCGGCGTCGAGGCCTGGCCGGCGGCTCGCAGCGCCTCGCCGACGCCCGGCACCAGGCGGTCGCAGAGCGCGGCCACGGTCTCGGGCGTGACGTCGCGCGGTGAAAGTCCGGTGCCTCCGGTCAAGACGACGACATCGGCCCGGCGCGCGGCGCGGCGCACGGCGGCGGTGATCAAGGGGGCGTCATCGCTGACGACGCGAGGCGGCGCGGTCTTGAAGCCCAGGGCGCGCAGGCCTTCGGCGAGCAGGCGGCCCGACGCGTCTTGGGCGCGGCCCTTGGACACCCGGTCGCTGACCGTGATGACGGCCGCTTTGCCGGCCGGCGCGGGCCGCTTCTTCGCGGCGGCCTTGGCGGGCTTGGACTCGGGATGGGTCCACACTCCGCTCTTTCCGCCTTCCTTGACCTCGAGGCGGATGTCCGAGATGGTCAGCGCGGCGTCGACCTGCTTGACCAGGTCGTAGACGGCCAAGAGCGCGCCGTTGACGCCGCAAAGGGCCTCCATCTCGACGCCGGTCTTGGCGAAGGCCTTGACCTCGCAGAAGGCGTGGACGCCGGGCAGGGCCGCATCGAACTCGAACCAAGCGCGGACCTTGTCGAGAGGGAGGGGATGGCAGAGCGGGATGGCGCCCGAGCAGTTCTTGGCGGCCAGCAGGCCGGCGATCTCGCCGACCCGCAGGGCGTCGCCCTTGGGCAGGCGTCCCGCCTGAAGGAGCTTGAAGGCCGGCAGCCCCATCCGCAGCGATCCCCGCGTCAGGGCGCGGCGGGCCGTGGCCCTCTTGTCGCCCACATCGACCATCTTGAGCGTCCCGGACATCAGCCGCCCATCATGGCTAGATGCTTGGTCCCGCCGATGACGCCGTCGGGCAGGTAGTGCGAGACTTCCTTCTTGCCGAGCGACTGGCGCACCAGCGCCTGGAGCTCCGCCTTCTGGCCGTCGTGCTGCAGCAGAAAACGCAGCGGGACGTCGCTTTCGGCGAACAGGCAAAGGCGCAGGCCGCCGCGGCTGGTGATGCGCAAGCGGTTGCAGGTGGTGCAGAAATCCTTGGCATAGGGGGCGATGAGTCCCGCCGAGCCTTGGTGGCCGGCCTTCTCGAAGACGCGTGCCGGCCCGTCGCCCTCGCGGCGCGCGCGCTCGCTCCAGCCTTCGCCGTCCAGCGCGGCCAGCAGGCCCGCGGCGGAAAGGTGCCGGCGCGCGAAGAGCTCTTCGTTGTCGCCGGTGCGCATGAGCTCGATGAAGCGCACCGACAGAGGCAGCTCCTTGGTGAGGCGCAGGAAATCGGAGAACTCGCCTTCATTGAGGTCCTTGAGCAGGACGGCGTTGATCTTGGTGTGCAGGCCGAGGGCCAGCGCGCGGTGGATGCCTTCCCAGACCAGGCCCAGCTTGTCGTGGCCGGTGAGCTCGTGGAAGCGCGCGGGCTGGAGACTGTCGACGCTGACGTTGACGCCCCAGAGGCCGGCGGCCTTGAGGCCTTCGGCGAGTTCGGCCAAGCGGTAGCCGTTGGTCGATAAAGAGACCTGGCGGACTCCGGGCGTCGCCGCTACGGCCCTGGCGATTTCCAGGATATCCTGTCGTACCGTCGGCTCGCCGCCGGTCAAACGGATCTTCCAGAAGCCGAGCTCGGCGAAGGCGGTGACAAGCCGGCCGATCTCGGCGACCGAAAGCGGCGGCTCGGAATGTTCTTTCTTGTAGCCGTCGGGAAGGCAGTAGAGGCAGCGGAAGTTGCAGGCGTCTTCGACGGAGAGCCGGAGGTAGTGGAAGTCGCGGCCGAAACCGTCGGTAAGAGGGGCGGTCATGAGGCCTGGGTCCTTTCGCGCCGCGAGTGCTTCAGCGGCAGGCCCGAGGCGCCGTTCTTAAGCATGAGGATCTCGGAGAGGATGGCCAGGGCGATCTCGGAGGGCGTGCGGCCGCCCAGGTCCAGGCCGATGGGGGCGCAGACGCGCGCTTGCTCGGGGTCCAGTCCCCGGCGTCTCACAAGGTCGAATAGACGCCTGGTCTTCTCGCGGCTGCCGATCATGCCGACGTAGAAAGCCGGGGTCTGCAGGGCGGCCGTCAGGCAGCGCAGGTCGAAGCCGTGGCAGCGGGTGACGATGACCACCGCGGTGTCTTGGTCCACGCCCAATTGCTTCAAGGCGCCGTCGGGCTGGCCGACGACGATCTCTCGGGCTTTGGGGAAGCGCGCCGCGGCGGCGAACTCCGGCCGGTCGTCGACGACGGCATGGGGGAGGCCTAGGAAGGCGGCCAGCTCCGCGGTCTTCTCTCCGACATGGCCCCCGCCGAGGATGACGAGCTTGAGGGCCTGGACGTGGACGTCGATGAAGAGGGTGACCTTGCCGCCGCAATACATGCCCAGCGCCTTGGGCGCGAGCTCGAAGGATATGGAGCGGGAGCGGCCTTCTTTAAGGGCTTCGACCGCGGCCAAAGCCGATTCGGCCTCCAGGCGTCCGCCGCCGATGGTGCCTTCCAGCGTGCCGTCGGGAAAGACCAGCATCTTGGCGCCGGGCTCGCGGGGGGCGGAACCCTCGCAGGCGGTGACCGTGACGAGGGCCACGGGCAGGCCGTCCTTGAGGCAGTCGTTGAGGCGCTGGAGGAGTTCCGGCTGGGTCATGACGTGCGGCTATTATACCTATTCCAGCGTGCCCAGGAGGTCGGCGGCCGCTTCACGATACCTTCCCGGTAGGCCTATAGACCTTACTCCAGCGAGAACGCCTCGTCGGTGCTCTTGCCGAAGTAGCGCGCCAGCTGCATCCCCAGCAGCAAGGACGGCGCGTAGTCGCCCTTCTCGATGGCGATGATGGTCTGGCGCGTCACGCCGACGGCCTTGGCCAGGTCCTCCTGGGTCATGTCCCGCTCCGCGCGCAGGACGCGCAGGCGGTTGGTGAGCTTCGCGTGCTTGAGGCTCACAGCCAGCCCTGCAAGAGGGCCAGGACCCAGATGCCGCAGACGACCATGAAGGCCAGCACGGACCAGACGATGAGGCTCAGCAAGGTTCCGCTCTTGGGATCGGGCTCGGCCCCCAGCCATTTCCGGAACGCATGCTCGGCGAAGGAACCGATGAGCAGGACCGCGGCCAGGGGCCAGCCCCGGTCTCCGCCATGCAATCGGTCCCGGAAGCTGAAGGCCACGATGCCCGCGCCCAGCATCAGCTTCTGGCTGAGGAAGCCCGCGCGCGCGGCGATGAGCTCGGCGCGCTCATCGGCGGTGTCCAGCTTCATCCGCGCCATGAAGTTCTGGCCCTGGTAGGCCATCATCAGCAGGCCCAGCCACCAGAACTCCGGCAGCGAGATCGCCAGCCAAAAGGAGCCCATCATCGCAAATGAGGCCAACGACACGTTGCGCTGCATCTTCATCCATCGAGCTTGTTCCATGTTCTTTCTCCTGTGTTTGCTAACCTGTACATAATGTACGTTAAACTATACATTATGTCAAGTATAAAATTCCCCCCGCCTCCGCCCTCGACCGCCGCCCCTCGGCAAAATCCTTTTTTTGTATACTCGACCCATGACCCGGGTCTACCTCCTGGCCGCAGGCCGAGGCCGCCGCGCCGGCGGTCCCAAAGCCTGGCTTGAGTCCGAAGGCCGTCCGCTCCTCCAGCGCCAATTGGACTTCCTTGGAAGCCGTTTTCCCTCGGACAGCCTGGCCGTCTCCATCCAGGATGCGTGGCTAGAGCGCTGCCGCGCCCTCGACGCCGCCGTGCGCTGGACGGCCGTCGATCCCGACGCCTCGCCCTTGGCCTCGCTGCAGGCTCTCCTTAAAGAGGCCCCGGCCCAAGGCTCCGCCTTCTTGATCCACGTCGACATGCCGGTCTGGGATTCGGCCGTCTGGAGCGCTCTGGAAGCCGCCTCGCTCCAGGACGCCGCCGTCCCGACGCAGGGCGGCCGCCGCGGTCATCCCGTACTTCTTTCTCACGAGTCGCTCAAGCTCATCGCCGGGCTCGACGCCTCTCAAGACCGTCTCGACGTCTGGCTGCGCGGCCGGCGCGTCATCGAAGTCCCGGTCGCGGCGGACTGCGTCCTGGCTAACTGGAACGAGGTCCCTGCTTGAAGGCCGTGCGCAGCCAGTCCGTCGTCACCGAGGAAGGCCTGCGCCCCGCCGCCCTGCTCATCGAAAACGGCCGTATAAAAGCCGTGACCGCTTTCAACGAGATCCCCGAAGGCGTGCCCATCGAGGACCACGGCGAGCTCATCGTCATGCCCGGCCTCGTCGACTGCCACGTCCACGTCAATGAGCCCGGCCGCACCGAGTGGGAGGGCTTCGAGACCGCGACCTCCGCCGCGGCCGCCGGCGGCATCACCACCATCGTCGACATGCCGCTGAACTCCGACCCCGTCACCACCACCCTGGCCGCCCTCAAGGTCAAGCGCGCCGCCGCCGAGGGCAAGCTCTCCGTCGACTGCGCCTTCTGGGGCGGCGTCGTGCCCGGCAATCTTCAAGAGCTCGAACCCATGGCCCAGGCCGGCGTCGTCGGCTTCAAGTGCTTCATGATCCACTCCGGCATCGAACAATTCCCCGCCGTCGGCGAGGCCGACTTGGAACCCGCTATGAAGCAGCTGGCCGCGCTTGGTTTGCCGCTCATCGCCCATGCCGAGCTCGCTCCCGACGCGCCTTTCGAAGGTTCGGCGCGGCGCTATCAAGGCTACCTGGCGTCTAGGCCCGGCTCCATGGAAGTGCGCGCCATCCGCCTGCTCATCGAGCTCTGCCGCCGGACCCGCTGCCGTACCCATATCGTCCATCTTTCCTGCGCCGAGGCCCTGCCCGACATCGTGCGCGCCAAGGCTGACGGCCTGCCGCTCACCGTCGAGACCTGTCCCCATTATCTCACTTTCGCCGCCGAGGAGATCGAAGACGGCCGCACCGAGTTCAAGTGCGCTCCGCCCATACGCTCGGCGGAGAATCGGGAAAGGCTGTGGGAAGGCCTGCTGAGCGGCGCCATCGATTTCATCGTCTCCGACCACTCCCCATGCCTGCCGGCGCTCAAGTGCCCCGGCGAAGGCGACTTCCAGAAGGCCTGGGGCGGCATCTCGTCGGTCCAATTCTCCTTGCCGGCCGTCTGGACGCAGGCCCGCCGCCGCGACTGCGAGGCCTCCGACCTCGTTCAGTGGCTCTGCCGGCGGCCCGCCGACCTCGTCGGCCTCAGCCGCAAGGGCCGCTTGTCGCCCGGGGCCGACGCCGACCTCGTCGTCTGGGACGATTCGGCCCGCTTCGTGCTGGATAGATCCATCGTGCGTCACCGCCACGACGTCACGCCTTACGCCGGGCTCACGCTCAAGGGCGTTGTGCAGGCCGCTTACCTGCGCGGCGAGAGGATCCAGGAAGGCTCCCGCAAGGGAGCCCAGATCGACCGGAGGGCCCATGCGCTTCATTGAACTCATCGACTTGGCCAGCGAGAGGCTGGGCGGCAAGGCCTTGGAGGCTAACGACGAGTTTTTCGCCCCTAAAGAAAACCTGCTTAAGAGCGGCCGCGGCGTCTTCATCGAGGATAAGTACACCAGCCGCGGCAAGTGGATGGACGGCTGGGAGACGCGGCGGCGGCGCGCGCCGGGCTTCGATTGGTGCGTCGTCAAGCTCGGCCTGCGCGGCATCATCCGGGGCGTCGATATCGACACCAACCACTTCACCGGGAATTTCCCATCCCATGCCTCTCTTGAGGCGCGCGATGGAGCCGGGCCTTGGGTCGAAGTCCTGGCGAAGGTCGAGCTCAAGGGAAGCACCCAGAACCTATTCAACGTGTCCGATACCCGGCCCTGGACGCACGTGCGCCTCAATATCTTCCCTGACGGCGGCGTGGCGCGCCTGCGCGTCCATGGCGACGCCGTGCCCGATTGGGAGAGGCTGCGGCTCAAGAAGGGTTCGGTCGACTTGGCTTCAGTGGAGAACGGCGGGTTGGCCATCTTGGCCAGCGACATGTTCTACAGCCACCGCAACAACCTGCTCATGCCGGGGCGGTCTAAAAACATGGGCGATGGGTGGGAAACCAAGCGCCGGCGCGGGCCCGGACACGATTGGGTCATCATCCGCCTCGGACATGCCGGCTCCATCTTCAAGGCGGAGCTCGACACCAACCACTTCAAGGGGAACTACCCCGACTCCTGCCTGCTCGAAGGCTGCGCCGTGGAGCATGGCGAGACCCTGGAATCCTTGGCCTCGGCGACATGGACCACGCTGCTGCCGCAGACCAAGCTCAAGGCGCATACGCGGCATTACTTCGACAAGGAGCTGGTTTCCAAGGAAGTCTTCACCCATATCCGGCTCAACATCTATCCTGACGGCGGCGTCAGCCGCTTGAGGCTCCATGGCCAAGCTCGCTGAGCTCAATGCCCGGCCTTTCGACGACTCCGTGGCGGAGTTCCTGCGCTGCTGCGGAGCCTCTCGCTGGGCTGAAATCATGGCGGCCTCGCGCCCCTATCCTAGCGAGGACGTCGTTTACCTGGCCGCCGAACGAGCCTGGGCGCAGATGGGCAAAGAGGATTATCTTGAGGCTTTCCGGGCGCACCCGATGATCGGCGGCGTCGCCGAGCTGCGCACCAAGTTCGCTTCCACCGCGCAGTGGGCCAAGGGCGAGCAGGCCGGGGTCGCGGGGGCTCCGGAAGAGGTTCTCCAGGACCTGGCTTCGGGAAACGAGCTTTATCTGGCCAAGTTCGGCTATAAGTTCATCATCTGCGCCACCGGTCTCAGCGCACCGCGCATGCTGTTGAGCTTGTCGGAGCGCCTGGGACATGAGCCGGAGGAAGAATTGAGCATCAGTGCTGCCGAACAGGCCAAGATCACCCGCCTGCGGCTGGAGAAACTGCTGAGATGAAGAGCCCTATCACGACCCACGTCCTCGACACCAGTCTCGGCCGTCCGGCCGAGGGCGTCCCCGTCGTCCTGGCCCGCCTGACCGCCGGCTCCTGGGCGGAACTCTCCCGGCGGGAGACCGATGCTGAAGGACGGGTGCGCGACCTTCTGCCCGCGGCGCCCTTGCAGAACGGGGTTTATCGGCTGATCTTCGACACGGGCATGTATTTCAAGAAGCAAAAGGTCGAGACCTTCTACCCGGAGGTCGTCGTCATCTTCTCGGTCGCCGACGAGCGCCATCATCATGTGCCGCTGCTGCTCAATCCCTACGGCTACTCGACGTATCGCGGGAGCTGATGGCCAAATCGGTCCTGTTGGCGCTGGCGCTCTTGGCCGCCTCGGCGGACGCCGCGGACCTTCCTGGCCGCGCGCTCTTCGACGCGGCGGGCTGCCGGAGTTGCCATAAGATCGCCGGCTCGGGCGGGACCTCCGGCCCGGACTTGACGCTCGTGGGCTTTAGGCGCAGCCGCGCCTGGCTCGAGGTCTGGCTGAAGGACCCGAAGGCCTGGAAGAGAGACACGATGATGCCCGACTTCAGGCTCAAGGCCAAGACGCGGGAGGCCATCGTCGATTATCTGGTCTCGCTCGACGCGACTCAAGGTACGCCTTGGGCACGGCCTCAAAGCGATGGACGCTTGATCTTCCAGAAGGCCGGATGTGCGGCTTGCCATGGACCGGCCGGCGCGGGCGGCCATCCGAACAACAACGTCCCGGGCGGGTTCATCCCGGCCTTGCCGGCTTTGGCCGCCACCTATACCCTCGATGAGCTGAAGGCGAAGATCCTCGCGGGTTCGACCCCTCAGCGAGCCGACCCGGCGGGGCCGCAGCCGTTGGTGGCCATGCCTTCTTGGGCCGGCGTGCTGGATGACTCCGAGCTCGATGCCGTTGCCGTCTATGTGAAGGGCCTAGGCGCCTCGGCGCCGAAGACGGATTGGTGAGCTAGGAGCTGAGATGACTCTAGAATGGCTGAACCTGCTGCTGCGCTGGGTGCACGTGATCTTCGGGGTCATGTGGATCGGGCAGACCTATCTGTTCAATTGGATGGAGCGCGTCCTGACGCCTCCGGACAACCCCGAGGCCAAACCCAATATCTCAGGGGAGCTGTGGATGGTGCACGGCGGCGGCTTCTACCTCGTGGAGAAGCAGAAGTGGCCGGCGCTGATGCCGCGGACGCTGCACTGGTTCAAATGGGAAGCGGGCATCACCTGGATCACCGGCGTCCTGCTCCTGGCCGTCGTTTACTGGGCGGGCTCGCCGTTGCTCGAGTATGGCTCCGGTGTCAGCCGTGCGACCGGCATCGGCCTCTCGCTGGGCGTGCTCATAGGCGGCTTCGTCGTCTACAACCTCATCTGGAACTCACGCTTGGGGGGCAATGAGACGATCGGCATCATCGTGAGCTGGCTTTCGATCGTAGGGCTGGCCTACGGCTTGCAGGGCACCCTGAGCGACCGCGCCGTGTATCTCCATATCGGCGCCATGTTCGGGACGATCATGGCCGCCAACGTCTGGATGCGCATCATCCCCTCGCAGAAGAAGATGATGGCCATCACCGAGGCGGGGGGGACTCCCGACCCGACCTTGGGTGCCCGCGCCAAGCGCGCCTCCAAGCACAATACCTTCATGTCTGTCCCCCTGATGTTCACGATGATCAGCAATCACTTCCCAGCCTCGACTTTCGGCCAGGAACATGCTCCTTTGATCCTTGGGGGAATGGTCCTTATAGGGTGGGTGGGAGCCAAGCTCATCCGCGACTACGCTTAATTTGGGGTCAGGCCTTCAATTATTGCAATTATCGGGAGTCGGGTTTTTGGTTATCATAGATATTTGCCCTAAAGGTCGCGGCGGGGGAGTGGTCGTGCCCGTTTGGGGCGGAGACCATTACGACGAGAAGACGTGGGTCTTCTTCAAGAACGGGTCGGTCATCTCCGTCGAACGCCGCTAACGCTGATAAATACCTGTGATAAACGAAGGCTCGACTCCCGATAATTGCAATAATTGAAGGCCTGACCCCAACTTAAGCTTTGCGGCGGCCTTCGAGGATCTTGAGGAAGGAGCGTCCCTGCAGCTCCTCGCGAGAAAGGCCGGTGACCTGCGCCTCCTCCTCGGTGATCGCCCCGCAGTTGAGGCCTCGTAGGAAGTAGTTGAGCAGGCCTTGGCCGGTGGCGGCGTCGTCGAAGACGTCGCCGACCAAGGTGGCCTGGGCGGCCTTCTCGATGAAGTTCTTGAGCCGCGCCGAGGCCGGCGCTAAGCCCTCGAGGAAGAAGGCGTAGACGGCGGCGTAGCGCGTGGCCAGCTGGGCGGGGTGTAGGTCCCAGCCCTGATAGAAGCCGCTCTCCAGCGAATGGCGCGCATGGTCGTAGTGCAGGCGCCAGGCGCGGTGGACGGCCACGACGTTCTCGTGGATCTGCTCGCTCGACAGCGCGCTGCCCGCCCCCGAGCGGTGGGGCCCGACCGGCATCACGTTGGTGGCGCCGTCAGACAGCATCACGCCGGTGCCGGTCAAGGACACCTGCATCATATGCTTGGCGAAGTCGCAGGCCGGGTGGTCCATGCGCTGCTGGGCGGCGGTGATGTTGCAGCCGGCCGTGTAGTCGTAGGTGCCGAAATGCGCCCCGGTGCAGCGGCCCTCGGCGGCTGCGACCAGTCCGCGCAGGGCGCAGGAGCCCTCCGGCGTCAGGATGGACTGCGTCGTCTCTACCATCAGCTCGATCTTGAGCGTTCCGGCCGGCAGCCTTTGCTTGGCCTCGATGAGCGCAAGCACCCGGGATACCGCGGCCACCTGCTCGGTGTTGAGGAGTTTCGGCACGGTGACGACGAAGTTGGGCGGGAGCTTGCCGCCGCGCGCCAAGAGCGTCGTGATGAAGAGGTCCATCGTGCGCATCGAACGCCGGTAGAGCTCGTTGTTGAAGGGCTTGATCCTGATGCCGATGAAGGGCGGCAGGGACCCCTCGTGCAGGCCGCGCACGACCTCCTCGGCGGCGAGGATGGCGTGATGGTCCTCCTCCTCGTCCGGCCGGTTGCCGTAGCCGTCCTCGAAATCGATGCGGAAATCCTCCACCGGCTCGCGCTTGAGTTTCTCGACGACGCGGTCGTAGACCTTGTGGCCCAAGCCAGGGGAAAGCCCCAGGACCTCGGCTAGGACCGAAGACTCCGGGGCGAACTGATGCAGGGAGCGCAGGGCCAGCTGGCCCAGCTTGAGCGCCGAGTCCGACTTGAAGAGATGCGCGCCGCCGTAGACGGTGTGCACGGGCTGGCGGTTCGCGGGGTCGCCGGGATAGGCGCGCGCGGTGGCGGCGTTGGCTTTCTTCAGCCGGGCGACGACCTTGCCGAGAGCCTTGGGACTCACAGAGAGCTTCGTGGGCATAATCCTCCTGGTCATGAGAGGAAGCTCCGCAGCAGGTTCTTCGACACCTGCAGGCGGTACTCCCGCGTGGAGCGGATATCGTCGATGGGGGAGACGTCGTCTTCCAGGAGGGAGCAGGCTTCCTCGACGGTCTTGGCGTCGAGCTTGCGGCCTTTGACGTAGGCCTCCGCCGCGCTCAGCCGCCGCACCGTGGGGGCCATGCTGCCGAGGGCGAAGCGCAGCTCCTCGACGCGGCCGCCCTCGAGCCACAGCAGCCCGGCCGCCATGGTCTTGGAGATGGCTTGGGCCAGGCGGGTGCCCACCTTGCGGAAGAGCTGGCGCGAGGGCTTCTTGGCGAGGAAAGGGACGTCGACGGAGGCGATGAGCTCTCCGGGGGCCAGGGTCGTCTTCTTGACGCCGGCGAAGATGCCTGAGAACGGTACGGCGCGCGCGCCGCCGGGGCCCATGACCGAGACGACGGCTTCGTAGACCGCCAGGACCGGGAAGGTGTCTCCGGCGGGGGAAGCGTTGGCGATGTTGCCGCCCAGCGTGCCGCGATTCTGGATCTGCTGGGCGCCGATGGTGGCGCAGGCTTGGGCCAGCAGGGGCAGCCGTGTCGTCACGACGGCGTCCTGCTGGAGGCCTTGGTGGGTGATGAGAGCTCCGAGGGAGAGGCCGCGAGGGGTCTTCTTGGTCTTGGCCCACTCGGAGACGCCGGAAAGATCGAGGACGGTGCGCCCGTTGAGTAGACCCATGTTCCAGAGCACCATCACGTCGGTGCCTCCGGCCAGCGGGATGGCGGAGGGGTGCGCGGCGTAGGCGGCCAGGGCCTCCTTGGCGCTGCGCGGGCGCAGCACCGACATCGAGGAAGCGGCGCCCCTCATCGGCGGGCCTTCTTCTTGACGCACTTCGCTACGGACTCGACGATGTGCTGATAGCCCGTGCAGCGGCAGAGGTTCCCCGCCAAGGCGCCGCGGATGGCCTTGGGCTCGGCGGAACCGCCGCCCTTGACCCAGGCCGAGGCCGTCATCAGCATGCCGGGCGTGCACATGCCGCATTGGGCGCCGCCGCATTCCAGGAAAGAGGCCTGCAGGCGGCTGAGCCGGTCCGGGGTCCCCAAGGATTCGACGGTCTCGACCTTGGCGCCTTCGGCCTGGCAGACGGGGATCAGGCAGCTGTTGACGGGCCGGCCGTCGACGAGCACGGTGCAGGCCCCGCACTCTCCCTCGCCGCAGCCTTCCTTGGCGCCGGTCAGGCCGAAGTCCTCGCGCAGGACGTCGAGCAGGCGCTTGAAGGGGTGGCCGGCGAAAGAGCGCTTCTTCTTGTTGACGGTCAGCTTGATCATGGGGCCTCCGCCAGGGCCGCGGCGCACAGGCGCTCGGGCAGGATGGGCAGCTCCGTCAGCCAGAGGCCCGTGGCATGGAAGACGGCGGCGGCCACCGCTGGCCCGGGCACGTCCAACGGCAGCTCGCCGACGCCCTTGGCGCCGAAGGGGCCGTTCGAGTAGGGCTTCTCGACGATGCTGACATCCATCGGCGGGGTGTCGAGTGCGGTCGGGATGATGTAATTGGTCAATTGGCTGTTGGCCATGAACCCGTCCTTGTAGACGGGGGCTTCCAAGAGGGCGTAGCCGAGGCCCTGGGCGGTTCCCCCCATGATCTGGCCTTCGACGAACAGCGGATGGATGGCTTTGCCGACGTCTTGGGCGGTGGTGACCTCGCGCACCGTGACCTCGTAGGTCAGCTTGTCGATCTCGAGGTCGACGACCATGGCGGCGTAGCTGTAGCAGCCGTAGGCGTCGCCTTTGTAGGTCTTGTCGTCCCAGACGACGTCCGTGGGACGCTCGTATTCCACCTCATAGCTCTTGGTGAGGATCTTCGCGGCTTTCTTCAGGTCCTTCGGGGCATATCGCAGGTCGGCCTTGAGCAGCAGCGCGGCGCGGCGCACCAGGCCGCCTACGACCATGGTCGTGCGGCTGGCCACCGTCGGACCGCTGTTGGGCACGCGCGCCGTGTCGGGGACGTCGACGACGACTTTCTCCAGCGGCAGGCCGAGGGCGTCGGCGGCGACCTGGGCGAACATGGTGTTGGTGCCTTGGCCGATCTCGGTGGAGGCCGCCAGGACGTGGACCAGGCCGTCCTTGCCCAGCTGGACGCTGGCCCGGCTGGCCAGCATCACCTCTCCCGAGCCGGTGAAGCCGGCGCCGTGATGGCAGACCGCCAGGCCGACGCCGCGCCAGGTGGGGTTGGACCCTTTCTGGTTCCAGGCGTCGTATTCGCGGCGTTTCTTCAGATAGCCGCTCTTCTTGACCGTCTTCTCCAGCGCCTCCTCGGCGCCGACGCTCTGGGTCAGGAGCTGGCCGGTCGATGTCGTCGAGCCCAGCCGCAAGAGGTTCTTGCGGCGCAGTTCGAGCGAATCCAAGCCGAGTTTGGCGGCGATCTTCTCCATGTGGAGCTCGGCCGCGAAAAGGGTCTGCGGCGCGCCGAAGCCGCGGAAGGCGCCGTTGGGCGGCGTGCTGGTGGCGACACAGCTGGCGCGCACGCGGACGTTGGGGCAGTCATAGGGGCCGGAGGCGTGCAGGGTGCCGCGCGAGAGGACCACGGGCGAGAGCGTGACGTAAGCGCCGGCGTCCATGACGACCTCGATGTCTTGAGCCACCAGCCTTCCGTCTTTTGCGACCCCGGTGCGATGGCGCACGACGGCCGGGTGGCGCTTGGTGGTGGCCGCCATGTCCTCGTGGCGGTCGTAGATCATCTTGACGGGCTTGCCGGATTTGAGCGCGAGGAGCGCGCAGTGGCCCGCGATGATGGAGGGATATTCCTCTTTTCCGCCGAAACCGCCGCCGGTGGTCGTCTGGATGACGCGGACCTGGGAGCCGTCGCGGTGGAAGGCCTTCATCAGCGCCTTGTGGACGTAGAAAGGGCATTGGATCGAGCCCATGACGACGATCGTCCCGTCCTTGTCCACATAGGAGGCCACGCCGTTGTTCTCGATATAGGCCTGCTCCTGGTGGGGCAAGCGGTAATAGCCTTCGACGATGTGGGCGGCTTCCTTGAAGGCCGCGGCGACGTCGCCTTTCTCGATGAGGTAGCGCTTGAAGACGTTGTCGGTCCCGTGGAGGAGCTGCTTCTTGGCCAGGGATTCTTCGATCGTGAAGACTCCGGGCAGGGCCTCGTACTCCACGGTGATCTGCTTCAAGGCTTCATACGCCGTTTGGCGGTTGGGATGCGCCAGCAGGAGGATGGGCTCCATCGGGTGGCGGATGACGGTCTCGGCCAAGAGCGGCTGGTCGGCCTCGATGAGGGCGACGACGTTCTCGCCGGGGATATCCTTGGACGTGACGATGATGAAGTCCTTCCAGGGGTAGAGCGGGTTGAAGGTGATGCTCTTGATCGTGCCCCGGGGGATCGTCGAGCGCAGGGTGACGCCGTGCAGGGTCTCCGGGCCGAAATCGTAGTCGTCGATGTATTTGGCGGCGCCGCAGAGCTTGTCGGGCCCTTCTCTGCGGGAAGGGCTGCGGCCTACCGAGGGCATGGCCGTATTGGAGCTCACTTGGGGCGGAGCTTCAGGGAGAGCTTGCCGTCCTTCACGCGGACGCTCTCGAATTTGCGGAGGATCTCGGCGGTCTCGGGACGACGGTAGAAGTCCCGGGCCAGGTTCTCGGACCTCAGCAGCGACATGAAAGCCTCGGGAAAGGGCTTATCGTTGAGCACGATGGAGTCGATGGTGGCGACGGCGACCCCGTCCTCGAAGGACGCCTTGAAGGCGATCTCGCCGTTGAGATAGCGGTCCCCGACGAACGGGACTCCCGAGCCTTTCAGGGGGATGCTCGTCTGTGCTTTGAAAGTGTCGCTGTCGATGCGGATGCGCAGCTTGCCTTCCAGGGCGGGCTCGCGCGCGATGAGCGCGTTGAGGTCGTCCTCCCCGAGCAGGAGCGACCCGTCGCCCGAGGAGTTCTTAAGGCTCTCCCGGAACGCCTTGACCGTCTCGGCCAGAGCGTCGGATCGCGGCGCCGGCATGGCCTCGACGGTCAGGGCGACCGCGCTCGTTCCCGTATAGGCCCTGAGCAGGTCTCTCAGGCCGATGAGCGCGAAGACGGCCGCGAAGAACACGCCGACCAAGAGCACTCCCGCGGTGACGCCGGCGTAGAACAGGCAGCCGCGTTTCTTCTTCTCAGGGAGGGCGAGCGGTTCGGCCATGCTCCATATATAGAGAATATGAGCGAAAGTTGCAAGAGGGCGGGCGGTTCTTCGGGATTCTAGCGCGCGCGGCGGCCGGGCTGGGAGCCCTCGGGGCCGCTGTCCAAAAAGACGAAGCTGACGGGCAGGCCGTATTTTCGGCTCAAGGCCTTCTCCTGGCCCATCAGGAAGACCTTCAGCGCTTCGTTGCGGCCCACGTCGAAGGAGAACAGGACCCCGCCGAGCGCGGCGCCCATCGCCGCCTCGAGCCGCGGCCGGTTGGAGGTGTAGGTGTCGAGCTTGCGCAGCACCTTCTCGCGCAGGACTTCTTCATTGGGCAGGGTCACCCGCGCCGATTTGGCCTCGACGATGAGAACCTTGCCGTCCGGCGCCCGCACGACGGCGTCGATCTCGGTGACGTATTTGCCCTGGGCGTCGAAAAGCTCGCGGCCGCTCTGCAGGACCTCGTAGCCCGCCTCCAGGAAGTATTCGACGGTCTTGAGCTCCAGGAGCAGGCCCACGTAGCGGCTGTAGATCACGCCTTCCACTATCTTTTGCAGGCCCTTGCCTTTGTATTTCGCGGCCAAGGCGTTGAGCTCGAAGCGGGTCTGCTCGGCCGACGCCGGCACCTTCGCCAGCTCATCGAGATAGGCGAACTGGAAGCGGGCGTCGAATCGGTCTCTGAGCTCGGCCTCGCGGGTCTTGAGGTGGCGCTTGATCTCGTCGTAGCCGCGCGTGTCGAAGGCCAGGACCACTCGGTCGAGGCGGCCGCCCAAAGCCCGCTCGGCGCCGCCGCCCGGGGCGAACTGCCCGGCGGCTTCCTTAAGATAGCCGTCGACGCGTCGGATGCCTTCCTCGATCTCCGAGCGCGGGTTGTCGGCTTTGTGGAAATAGACCCGGTGCGTGTTGACCGCGATCGTTTTCCCATCCTTATGAAGGACGCCGTCCACCCAGGTCAGCGTCTCTTCCAGATGGGTGTTGTGCTTCTCCACCTCCGACTTCTGAGCGATAGCCTCGATGGCTTTGAGCTTGGCCCAGACGTCGGCGTAGCTGTCGTCCATCACGTCCAGGCTCTCTTTGAGGTCCGCTTTACCCTCGAGCTTCGAGACGAGCCGGCGCACCTCCTGGTAATAGACGGCGGCCCGGCCGGTCACTTCCACGCCCTCGTCGTTGAGGAGGAAGACGGCGCCCGAGTCCGAGGTCTTGCCGCCGCCGTAGAAGGCGTCGAGGAACCCTTTCTGAGCTAGGCCCGAAAAGTCGGCCTGCGCGGCGCGCTCGAGCCCGACCGTCATTTCGCTCAGCGGAGCCGGGAGATCCAGGGAAGGCGCGGGCGTCACCCTGGGCAAAGGGGCCAGGGCGAGGGCGGCCAGCGTCGGGACGCTGAGGGCCAGCGGCGCAAGCCCCGTCGCGCCGAGCGCGGGGCCGAAGGCCGCTGCCGAGGCGCCGAGGGCGGGCGAGCCCACCGAGATCGGCACCGAAGGGCGCACCGTCACGGCCGCGCCGCAGGGCAGGGCCCCGAGCAGCAGCAAGGCAAGGGCCTTGGTCTGGACCATGGGCCCAGTATAGCGGGAAAGTCGCAGCACGAACTGGGACTAAAGGGTACTTTCCCGTCGGCTTAAGGCCTATGGTATAATTCCCCTATGAACCTGCAAGAGCTTGCCGGACGCTTGGGCCTGACCATCCAGGGTGAGGCGGATTACCCCATCCATGGCGTCCGCGACATAGAGCGGCTTTCCGCCGAGGACTCTCTTGAGCCTAACTATCTCTATTTCATCGAATCTCCGGCCGTGCTCAAACGCCACCCGAAAGCCGCCGAGCAGGGCGCCGTGCTGACCATCCCCCGGCTGGCGGAGCGCTTCAAGAACGTGCTCATCGCGCCGGAGGAGAGCATCCGCCTCTCCTTCATCAAGCTGCTCAAGCATTATGATAAGACGCCGGTCTTCCCGGCCGGCGTCGACCCCCGAGCCGTCGTCCACTCCACGGCGAAGGTGGCCGCCAGCGCCTCGGTGCTGACGGGCGCCGTCGTCATGGAGGGCGCCGTCGTCGGAGAGCGCTGCGTGCTTTACCCCAACGTCGTCCTGGAGCCTTTCGCGTCGGTCGGCGACGACACGACGCTCTACCCCGGCGTCGTCATCGGCCATCATTGCACGATCGGCAAACGCTGCATCCTCCACGGCGGCACCGTCATCGGCGCCGACGGCTTCGGCTTCTATGACAAGGCCGGCTCGCGCCATAAGATTCCCCAGATCGGCAACGTCGACATCGCCGACGACGTCGAGATCGGCGCCAGCTGCACCGTCGATCGCGCCACCATCGAGACCACCCGCATCGGGGTCCAGACCAAGCTCGACGATCAGGTCCACGTCGGCCATAACTGCCAGATCGGCCGGTTCGTCTACCTCGTCGGCAACACCGCCATCGGCGGCTCGGTCGTCATCGAAGACGGGGCCATGATCTCGGGCATGGTCATCGTCAAGGACCACCTCCGCGTCGGCAAAGGGGCCATCGTCATGGGCATGTCCGGCGTGGCCCAGGACTGCGAGGCCGGCGGCATCTACTTCGGCACCCCGGCCCGGCCGGCGCGCCA
Source organism: uncultured Elusimicrobia bacterium (assembly GCA_964510095.1). Taxonomy (GTDB): domain Bacteria; phylum Elusimicrobiota; class Elusimicrobia; order UBA1565; family UBA9628; genus JBBTLF01. The sequence goes on from CAZEAE010000012.1 coordinate 68,280, forward strand.
GATGCACAAGATGCATTCGGCGCTCGAGCGCCTGCCCGAGCTGCTCGTGAGATTCCGGGACCTGGAAGCCAAGGTCAACGGGGTCCCCGCCGCGGATTGATGGCTTTCAAGATCCTCGCCGCCCGCGTCCTCGCCGATCTGGCCCGCGTCTTCAAGGCGCTGCTGCTCTCCCTGCTTCTGCTTTACGCCGTGAGCGCCTTGCTGACCGGGTTCAAGGATGCCGACCGCTATCCCGCGGTGCGGCGGATCATCGCCTTCGAGGCGTCTTTGGAGAAGCCGGCCGTCGCCGGGATCAAGAGCCATATCCCCACGAACTTCAAGGGCCGAGATATCTCCGGCCTGCTGCTGCTCAGCGCGGTTTATTTCCTGGCCATCGGCATCGGCATCGCCGGCGCCGCGCTGCGGGTCAAGGTCATACGGCTGGAGAAAGAGCTTCAGATCAAGGGCCAGGGCGTCCTCGGCAAGGTCGCCAAGGGGGGCAAGCTCGGCCGCACGGAGCTCCTGGAGATCTACGCGGAGACCAAAAAATCGCTCGACTTGCAGAAGACGCACATGGCCTTCCTCTCGATCGACATCGTCGATTCCACCGGCATGAAAGTAGGCGAGGACAAGGGCATCGCCGAACATGATTTCCGGCAATACAAGCATATGGTGGAGAAGGTCCTGCGCGCCAACAAGGCCCTGAAGGAGACCTGGACGCCCGACGGCGTGATGATCTGCTTCGCCGCCACCGCCGACGCCATCCGGGCCGCCCAGGGCGTGATCCTGGGGCTCGAGCCGTTCAATGCCGGCGTCAAGGCCATCAAGCGGGATTTCGCCATCCGCGCCGGCATCAACGCCGGCGAGGTCTTCGCCGACGACTCCACCCCGATGGAGGAGATGACCGACCGCGTCATCGACATCGCCGGCCATATGCAGAAGCACGGCATCATCGACGGCATCTGCATCTCGGGGCCGGCCATCCTGCCGCTGCTCAAGGAGTTCCCCTTCACCGACGCCGCGCGCGTCGTCGACGGCTGCGCGGTCTACGAGTGGCGCCGCGGCCCGCGCGCCGCGGCCTGATTCCCCGGCCCTTGACCATGGCGCTGCGCTCAGCCTTCCTTTCGGTCGCCTTCGCCGCCTCGGCTTGGGGCGCGCCGGCGCCGGAGCTGCCGGCGGGGACGCCGCTGCTGCCGGCCGACACGCTCAAGGCTTACCTGACGGGCTTTAGCCGGACGGACTCGGCCCGGCTTCAGATCGTCGCCGTGCCGGGAGAGCCTTTCGGACGCGCCGCGCGGGTGACCACTTTGAGGCGGCCCGAGAAGACCTATCGCGTCCAGCTCAGCGCCAAGACCATCGCCGCCGTGAAGAAAGGCGACGCGCTCTTGGCCCGTTTCTACGTAAGAGCTCTCAACGGGCCCGCCGGGGCGCGCGCGGAGTTCGTCTTCGAGAGGGCGGGGGGTGATTATCAGAAGTCCAGCATGCTGTCGATAGCGGCCCGCGAAGAGTGGCGGCGTGTCGACCATCCGTTCTTGGCCCAGGGAAGCTACGCCCCCGGCGAGGCTCAGGTCAACTTCCGCCTGGGCTTCGACCCGCAGGTCATCGAGATCGCGGGGGTGCAGGTGCTCCGCTTGGAGCGCGGCGCCGCTGCGCTGGGTTCGGCGCCGAGCAGGGCCGGCTACGCCGGGCGCGACCGCTATGCTCCTTGGCGCCAGGCCGCGGCGGCGCGCATCGAGCGCTGGCGCAAGGGGGATCTGACGGTCACGGTCAAAGACGCCGCGGGACGGCCGATCCCCGGCGCCGCGGTGCGCGTGCGCATGCTGCGGCATGCCTTCGGCTTCGGGGGGGCGGTCAACGCGCGGTTCCTCCAGACGGGGGATGAAACGCCCGACAAGAGGCGCTACCGCGCGGAGGTCGCGCGGCTCTTCAACGTCGTCGTCATAGACAACGCGCTCAAGTGGAGCCAATGGGACGAGCAGAAGGACTGGGGGCTGGCGACCGTCCGCTGGCTGCAAGGCCTGGGGATAGCGGTGCGCGGCCATAACCTCGTTTGGCCCGGCTGGTCCCATCTGCCCAAAGGCCTCAGCGCGTTGGCGGGCGATCCCCGGGCTCTGCGTCGCCGGGTGGCGGAGCACATCGGCTCGGCGGTCGGGCTCCTGAAGGGGCAGGTCTCGCAATGGGACGTGCTCAACGAGCCTTACGACAACACGGACCTCACCCGCCTCTTGGGAAGGCACAGCCAGGCGGACTGGTTCCGCCTGGCGCGTCAAGCCGATCCGGCGGCCAAGCTCTACGTGAATGAGACCGGCGTGCTCAATCTCGCGGGGGAGGACCGTACCCTTCAAGACGCCTATGAGAAGAACATCCGCTTCCTCCTCGATGCCGGCGCGCCCCTGGACGGCATCGGCCTCCAGGCTCATTTCGACTTGAGGCTGACGCCTCCCGCGCGCTTGGTCGAACTGCTGGACCGCTTTGCGCGCTTCGGCAAGCCCTTGGTGGTCACCGAGTTCGACCTCGACGTCCATGACGAGATGCTGCAGGCGGACTATCTGCGCGACTTCATGACGGCGGCTTTCAGCCAGCCCGCGGTCGAGGCGATCGTCCTTTGGGAGTTCTGGCAGGGGCTCAACGCGGGCAATCCCGCGGGCGCCGTGTTGTTCCGCAAGGATTGGTCGCTCAAGCCGAGCGGGCGTCAGTGGCAGGACCTCGTCTACGGTCGCTGGTGGACCTCGGAAGACTGCACGTCCGACGGCGCGGGGCGCTGCCGGGTCCGAGGCTTCCTTGGAAGCTATGAGATCACGGCGACGGGTCCCGGCGGCCAACGCCGGCCGCTGAGCTTGGACCTGACCCGAGAAGGCGCCGTCGTCGAGCTCCGCCTGGGCGACCGTCCTTAGCGCTTCGTTCTGCCGGGCAGGGTCTTCCAGACCCCTTTCTGCTCGATCATGACGCGCCCGGCGGACTCCAGCACCCGCGAGCTCTCGTTCTCGGAAAGGGCGCGCGTCTCCGGAAGACCCGTCAGTCCGGTCTCCAGCGCGGCGGCGGCCCCGGCTGCGAAGGGCGGTTCTTGCAGGAGGCGCCGCAGCAGCTCGGCCAGCGCGAAGTAGCTGACCGGCTGGTCCACGGTCTTGGCCGCGGCCGAGGGTGCTCCCGGCCCTAGGAGCTTGACCGCGGCGGGGACCTGCGTCAACTCGGGGAGAGGGATCTCGCGCAGGTCGGGGGCCTGGATGGCCGTGCCTTCCAAGGCCGCGCCGTGCTCGGCGACGAGCAGCACCACCGCGCGGCGTCCCGAGCCTTCCACGAGCGCGAAGAACTTATCCAGCACGCCGAAGAGCGCCAAGGCCGCCTCTCTGTAGTGGCCCGGCCGGTCCTTGAACCACTGGCTTTGCCGGCCGGGAGCGTGCGTCCCTTGGTGAAGGCTGATGGTGTTGTAGTAGAGGGCCGCGCGGGGCGTCGCTGATTTTTGTCGCTCGGACCACCAGCGGCTGAGCACGGTCCAGTCGTCGTAGATCTCGGTATCGTCGAAGTTGAGCTTGACCACCGGCACGCCCGCCAGCGGCGCCAGTTCGTCGCCGCGTCCGTGCGTCTTGATCGCCTCGGCCATGCCGGCATAGCGGCCGTCGTGGTTGGCCGCGGCCCATGTCCGGTAGCCGACGGCGCGCAGATCCTCCATCAGGTAGCAGCCATCCTGGGCGGGGCGAAAAAGGGCGTCATGGCGCTGCTGGCCGCAGGGCGCGCGCAGCAGGCGGATGGCGGCCGGGTTGCTGTAGGAGGCCGCCGCGTTGAAGCGCGGGAACACGGCGTGGAACTTGCGGAGGAAGGCGTCATCCGAGAGCTTGGCGGCGCGCAGGTCGTCCCAGGAGAGCGAGCAGACGTGGATCACGATCAGGTCGAAATCCAGAGCGGCGGCGGGTTTGAAGGTGACCTTCTTTTTGGCTTCGGCCGCGTAGAAGCCGTCGACCTCCCGTTTGGCGGAGTCCAGGGTGAAGGTCGACGGGTCGCTGGCGGCGATGGCGGCCAAACCTAGGGCGATAAACGGCGCTAGGCGCGCGTTCTTGCGCGAGGTCCAGGTGATGGCGGCGGCCAACGCCGCGAGCAGGGCCGTTAGGGGCCAGTTGACGGCGTTGGCCAGGAAGGCGGTCAGGTAGCTCAAGGACGGCGTGCCGTTCGGGTCGGTCAGGAAATTAAAAAGCACCTTGGGCGGCGGCAGCCAGGACTCGCTCCAGGCTAGGACCATAGCCAGGCTCCATGCCAGCACGGCCCGCAAGGCGCCTCCCGTCTTGTTCTGGAAGCGGCGGGGCAGGGGAGCTAGGGCCAAGAGCAGCAGCAGGCCGCTGAGCAGCGGATTGACGCGCAGGTGGCCGCGCGCATGCAACACGATCTTTGCCAGGAAGTAGAAATGCCAGACGCCGGCCATGGTCAGTAGCCCTCCCAGACCCGTTCCAGGGCGCAGTAGGGCTTGTAGCGGTAGCTCTTCATCTCGGAGGCCACTTCGTCCTTCGAATACCCGCCGGACTGCAGGCGATAGACGCCGAGCATGAGCCCAGTCCGGTCCTTGCCGTGGGCGCAGTGCACGAAGACCTTGCCTTGAGACGGGCTCTTGAGCCTTTCGCCGATGAACTTCGCGGCGGCGATCACCGATTCGCGGTTGCGCGCGACATCGGCTCCGTCGAGCTCGGCGCAGCCGTTCTTCTTTTGGGTGCCGCCCGTCGTGGTCATGGGAAACCTCCGGTAGGACAGTCCGAGGGCCCTGGCGGCGGAGGCCTCGGCTTCCTCGTCGCCTTCCCCCTTGTCTCGCAGGTCGATGATGTCGGTCACGCCCATTTTTTGAAGGCAAGCCAGGCCCGAGGCGGTGGGCGCCCCTCCCCGGATCAGCCGGTTGAAATCCGACCCTTCCGGGCCGGAAAGCTGCCGGAAGTGGTCGTCGTTGAACTGGCCCTGGGCCGGACAGCCTTGCGCCGGCAGCGAGAAATACCCGCCGGGAGGCACTCGCGGTCGGACCCGTTCGGGCATGAGCGCGTCGAGCACGTCCGGGTAATCCGTTTCCACCCCGTCGAGCCCCATCTCGGCGGCACGAAGCATCTCCGGCGGGTCGAGCAGGGTGAAGGCCAGGACGTTCATCCCTCGGGCGTGAGCGGCGTCTACGAACTCGCGGCTGGCCGAGGTGATATCGACATCGAAGCCCGTGATGCCCAGAGCTTTCAGGGGCGCGAAGCCGGCGTCATCGAGGGTCGCGGGGGGATCTCCCCAGAGCATCTCGGCGCCGGGTACGCGCCGGCGATAGTCCGAGAACTCCGCGGCGTCGACGTTGCGCGAGAACCAGACCGCCGAAGGCGGCGCGCCGGCGTCCTTGAGGGCCCGGGCGATGGGTATCCCCGCATCGGCGCTTTTGATGTCGAGCAAGAGCCGCCCGCGTCCGCGGGCGACGCGCAGGGCGTCGGCCAGCGTCGGCACGCGCACGCCGGCGAACTCCGATGAGAAGGCCGTGCCGGCGTCAAGGCGTTGGAGCTCCGAAAGCGTCATGTCGCTGACGCGCCCCGTGCCGTCGGTCACCCGCTCGACCCCCCGGTCGTGCATGAGGACGGCGACTCCGTCGGCGGAGAGGCGGACGTCGACTTCGACATGGTCGGCGCCGTGGTTGAAGGCCGATTCGATCGACTCCAGGGCGTTCTCCGGAGCGCAGCAGGCATACCCTCCTCGGTGCCCGACGATCTCCATGCGGCGCTTGGCCAGCCGTCGTATAGGCAGGGCCGCGGGGCCGGCGACGAGGGCGCCTTGGCTGGAAGGCCCGCCCAGCGCGCGGATCTCATCCATCGACAGCATCCGGCCGGTGAAGAGGATGCTCTTGACGAACATCTCTCCGGTATCGCCGTCGTCGTCGGCGAACAAGAGGAACTCCGGTCCGAGCGCCCAGCGGTTGAGGGGTCCGTCGTCCGGAGTCCGCGTGCCGCCGACGAAGACGCCGTCGATGAAGCGCTGGAGCTGGCCGGTCCCGCCCGTTCCGATGGCCGCTTGAACGACGACGGCGATCCGGTGCCAGACGCCGGGCTTGAGCTCGCCGAAATAGGACCCCGAAGCGCCGATGGCGGGGGCGTCGCGGTCATCGAGAAGGAATTCCGAATCGGAGCGGTTGGTGGGATCGGCCTGCAGGAGGCTAGTGTAGGTGGCGCGGGGCGCCGGCGGCACCAGCAGATCGAAGACCAGCGTGTAGTTGGAGACATAGCCCTGACGCCGGAACATCCCGTTGGGGGCCTCCTGATGCTTAACGGAATAGCCTTCCGCGGGCTTGGCGGCGGGCACCCGCATCACCTGGAAATCCTTCCCATCGATGAGAGGGAGTCCGAAGGCGGATGCGGAGCCAAAAGAGGTCCGGGCGGCCCCCCAGCCGCCGGCAAGGGGGTCCCAGTAGCTCAGCACGGCTTTCCCGGCCGCGGCCGTCAAGGGGGCGGCGGGATCGGTGAAGTTCCAAACGGTGGGGGCTCCCGGTCGGTCCGGTCCGGTCGCCCGCCGATCCGGCCCCACGCAGCCCGCCGCCAGAAGAGCCGCGGGCAGAAGCAGGGCGCGTGTCCTCCCGGACGGCTTCATCCCCGCTTGAGGTCCCAGCCGTAGTACCAGGTGAGCGTCAGCCCGAAGGTGCGGGTGTATTCCTGGAGCTGAGGATAGCTCCGCCAGTTGTAGTCGAGGACGAGGTTCAGCGGGCCTCGGTCGAACTGGACGCCCACCGCGGGGCCGTGGGCGTTGTAGAACTTTTGGTTGTCGCTGCGCAGCCGCCAATTATAAGAGGCGAAGGTGTTGAGGATGACGCCCTGGACCTTCACCCAGTCGATGCCTTGTTTGACCCAGCCTTGGGAGCCCGCGCCTTCGACGCCGTCTATGTCGTATTCGACGCGGCCCCAGGTGGAGAAGGGCACCGCTAACGCGGAGCGCAGCCCCCAGTACGGCTTGCCGGTCCAACGGGAGATGTCCCAGCGGCGGTACCAGCTTCCGTAGAGCAGGAAATCCCGCGTATCGCGGCTCAGTTCCGGATAGCGGACCCAGGAGAGGTCCAGGCCGGCGGCCAGCGGCCCGCGGCTGAAGTCGAAGCCGACTCCGGGGCCGGCGGCGTTGTAATACGGCCGCTGCTCGCTGCGGAAGCGCCACCGGTACGCCCCGAAGGTGTTGAAGGTGACGCCGCCCGGCAGCTTGGCCCAATCCACGCCCTGGCGGATGTTGCCCATCGTGCCGTTGCCTTCGAGCCCGTCGAGGTCCCGCGACAGGTTGCCCCAGGTGGAGCCGGGGTAGCCCAGCGGGGCGTAGGCCGCCGCGGAGGCGGCTAGGCCCGACAGCAGGGCGAGGGTGAGGCCGCCGGCGCGCAGAATCAAGAGACCAGCGCCTCCTCTTCTTTGAAGGCGTGATGGTCCACGTGCGGCGGATCGATGAAATGAACCTCGTAGCGCGTCTTGTGGTCGGTCGATTTGATCCGGTGCATGACCTCGGCCGTGACCTCCTTCCAGCCGCCGGCGGCCAGGGCCAGCTCCAGCGTGACCCGCTTATGCGGGGCGACCTTGCTTTCGACGCAGATGACGGCGCCGGTCGAGCCGAGGTCCTCGATGAGGGCGGGCAGCGGCCCCAAGGGCGTCATGAGCTCGCAAGCGACCGTCTTCTTCGAGCGGGGGCCGTGCAGCTTGGCGGGGCGGGGCTTCTTGAGCCGCTTGCGCAGCGTGACTCCGGCGATGTGGGAGAAGGAGCGCAGCCCGGCCATCCTCGGATGCGTGACGGCCGCCCAAGAGTCAGGCGGGCTGAACATGTGCCGGATCACGCCGCAGGAGGTCTCATGCGACATGTTGAGGAACTTCAGGCCGACGCGGCTGGTGCCGTCCTCCAGCCATTCGGTGCGCAGGACCTCGGCTTCGACGGAGGTCTCCATGCCTCCCGCGCCGAAGAGCTTCAGGGTGACATGCTGATCGATATGGGCCTGGGTGTCGAGCAGCACGCCGACTCCGTGGTCGCTGATATCTACCGTCTTGCCCGCGATGACGGTGTCTTCGAAGGAGAGTTCGCAGGGTATCGAGCGGTGCAGGCGGTGGGTGGCCCGCTTGTGCGGCTGCTCGCGGGCCACCTCGATGGAGGTGGCCAAGAGCACGATGTTGAAGAGGGCCCAGCCGATGTTGAGGGCGTAGGCGTCGAGCGTCAGGTCGGAGTAGACGAGGTGGTGGGTCACCAGGCCGACGCCCAGGAGCAGCAGGCCCAGCAGGATGATATGGGGCAGGACGTAGCGCCAATGGAAGACCTCTTTTTTCAGGGAGGCCTCGCCCTTGGGGGTGACGTTGAAGATCAAGGTCTCGGGCTGGAAGAAGGTGATCAGCGCCGTCCATGCCAGCCAGAAGGAGCCTCCGGTCTCATAGACGTCCGACCAGAAGGGGTTGCGGTATTGTTTGCAGATCTTATGGAAAAGGTGATGGGAGAGGATGTAATGCGGCAGGAAATAGAGCACCAGGGTCCAGGTGTCGGCGATGATCGGCGGGGTCTTGAACAGCAGGAAGGCCAGCGGCGTCATCAGGAAGACCAGGCGGATCCAGCCGTGGAAGAAGTAGAGCAGGGAGGCGAAGTAGTGCGCCCGCTGGGTGATGCTGAGCCCGGTCTGGAAAAGCGGGTTGCGCAGCAAGAACAGCTGGACGCCCCCGCGCGTCCATCGGGCGCGCTGCACGAGGTAGCCCATGAAGTTCTCGGGAGACAACGCCCCTGACATCGTCCGCTCGTAGAATATCGAGCGATAGCCCTTGGCATGCAGCACCATGCCCGTGTGGAGGTCTTCGATGGCGCAGAGCGTCTGGCAGCCGCCGATCTCTTCCAAGGCCGAGCGGCGCAGGACGGCGGCGCTGCCTGCGAAGATGGCCGAGCTCGAAGGGTTGCGGCCGGGCTGGATGACGCGGAAGAACAGGTCCTGCTCGTTGGCCAGCTCGTCTTCGAGATAGAGGTTCTTGCGGTAGCAGTCGGGGTTGTAGAAGTGATGCGGCGTCTGGACGAAGGCGACCTTCGGGTCCTGGAAGAAGCCGACGGTCTCGCGCAGGAACGAGGAAACGGGCACATGGTCGCAGTCCAGGATGAAGACCAGCGAGCCGCCGGAGTTCTCCAGGCCGTAGTTGACGTTGCCGGCCTTGGCGTGGGTGTTCTCGTCGCGAGCTAGGTAGCGGCAGCCGAAGCGCTCGACCATCTCGGCGACGGCGGGGCGGCGTCCGTCGTCGAGGACGTAGATGTGCAGCTTGCCCACCGGGTAGTCGAGCGCGGTGGCGCCCGCCAGCGTGCGGAACAGGATGTCGACCGGCTCGTTGTAGATCGTGATGAAGACGTCGACGGTGGGCAGGTCCTTCTCAACGGTCTCCACGGGCTCGGGCTGCGACGGGGCGAAGGTCTGCCAGTAGAAGAGGACGAAGGTCAGATAGGCCACCATCTCGGCGGCCAAGAGCGTCACGCTGACGGTAGAGGCGGCGGGGCCGGCGAGGTTGAGCGTCTCGGTCGCGCGCCAGTAGAAATAGCGCACGCTCATGACCATGCTGAACGGGACCAAGGCCCACTTGGCGTGTTCCATCGCCACGGCTAACGAGGAGCGTTCTTCAGGCATTATGGCTATTCTATGAATTTCCTCGAATGTCCGCATGAGGCCGATGGTCTCGGCGAGGATGGGCCCAAGGGCCTACTTGGCGGCGGCCGGTACGCTGGCCTTGAGGAAGGATTCGAACCAAGCGTAGGTCTGGCGCACGGCCTCCGCCTGGGTGATCGTGCCCGTCTTCATCTGGTGGTAGAGGCGCCGTTCCAGGGCGTCCTTGCCGCCGGCGTCCTCGTTGGCGCGCGGCTGAGGCCAGAGGTTCTCGACGCCGCTGTTGCCGCCGATGGCCAAGGGCACCAGATGGTCGAATTCGTACTGGGGCCAGCTCTCCTTCGGTATCCCGTAGCGCAAGGCCACCTGCCGCTTCATGCCTTGGGTGACATGCCGCCGGCAGTGGGCGACGCGCTCCGGATAGCGGTATTCATCGAAGTCGGGGTCTGTCGGGGCGCAGAGCTTTCCCGGCGTAGCGGCCCAGTCCGGTTTAGCCGGCGCCGCGGCGGCGGGGGCGATCGGCACGGAGGCCGGGGAGGGTGGCGCGGGGGGGAGGGCGTCGCCTTGGACCGCGCCTAAGCGCTCACGGACCGCCGCTTCGTCGAGGGCGGCCGCGGGAGCGGCTAGGGCCGCCGCCAGCGCAAGCAATAGCCAAAGGCTTCGTTCGGTGCGAGCGATACGAAAGGATAGCCCCGAAACCGGGCCGGCTCAAGGCCTAGAGGGCCCGGTCCTCGTCTAGGTCTAAGGACCCTGGGTTTTTTGGTAGACTCGCTCGGATGCCTAAGTTCCTCGGGGAAGAAGACGACTGGCTCGACGACGTCGACGCCCCCTTGCGTCCGCGCTCTCCCGATAAACCCCTTCAAGACCGCGCCCAGACGCTGCGGCCGGACCAGGCCAACGCCACCGTGGCCGAGCTTTTCCCCAATCAGAGCGCTGTGCGCCTCGATGGCTCCCCTCAGCGCGTTCTTTGCGGCTATCGCATGGCGACCTTGGCCGCCGAGGGTTCGGACCGCGAGCGCTCCCCGGTCTGCGTGGGCGACCGCGTCCGCGTCGAGCTGGGCGTCATCATCGGCCGCTGCCAGCGGCGCAACCGGCTGATCCGGCCGGCGCCCAACTCACGCGACCCGCTGCTCCACGCCTTGGCCGCCAACCTCGACTGCCTGGTGGTCGTGGCCGCCGCGTTGGAGCCTGATTTCTCCGCCGGCATCGTGGACCGATTCCTCGTCGCCGCTTCGGCGCAGAAGATCGAGACGGTGCTCTGCGTCAATAAGACCGACCTTCTGCAGCCCGGGGCGCCGCGGCCTTGGAGCCACTACCCTTCCGCCGGCGTGGGGCGGGGGGGGGACACCCCCCCCCGCGCGGGGGGGGGGGGACCCCCAGGCC
>CAZEAE010000012.1:79225-89507 GCA_964510095.1 uncultured Elusimicrobia bacterium
CTGGCCGCCGGGGGGGCCGGGGCTTGGGCCCCACCCCCCTCCCCCGGGGGGCGGGTTGGGGCTCCCCGGGGCCCCGCGGCAGGAGGGCGTGGACCGCCTTGCCGCGCGGGTGCGCGGGAAGGCGGCGGCTTTCTGCGGCCATTCCGGGGTGGGCAAGACCTCCTTGCTGCGCCGCCTGCTGGGCGATGAGGCCTACGGCCGTGTCGGCGCGATCAGTACGGCCAGCGGAAAAGGCAAGCATACGACGACGGGCGCCATCCTGCTGCCGGCCGAAGGCGGCTCGACCTGGATCGACACGCCGGGGATCACGAACTTCGGCCTGGTCGACGTGACGCGCCTGGACCTGCTGTCGCATTTTCCGGAGCTGGCCCGCGCGGCCGCGGGCTGCGGTGCGGGTTGCCTGCACGAAGTGGAGCCTTCCTGCGCCTTGCGCGGCTTGCCTCGTCGCGAGAGCTATCGGCAGATCTTGGGCGCGCTTCAGGGCTAGTCGACGAGGATCGACGGCTCGGCGAAGCGGCTCTTGGTCTCGCCGGCGTCCTTGAGCAGGGAGACTTCCTGGCGGTCCTTCTTGAGGATGTAGTGGCCTTTGGAGTCTTTGCTCTTCTTGGACATGGCCGAGATGTTGGCGACGAAGTCGCCGGTAAGGTCCATGGGGTCGACGAGCTGGACGAGGATCTTCAGCGCGTCTTCATAGGACAGGCTGCTCTCTGCCTTGCCGCCCACGAAGCGGGTCATGGCCTCGGCGCGGGCCTCGTTGGTCTTGGCGTCGCGGGCCGCGGCGATGTCGGTGATGATATCGGCCGCCCTCCGGGCCAAGGACCGCATCTCGTCGTGGGCCGTGTGGTTCCCAAAGTCCTCATCGCGGAAGATCCGGCTGGCGTCGCGGCGAGAATAGAGGAACTTCCCGTCCTCGTAGGTGCCGTGGTCGATGAGCCAGCCCAGCATCGCGCGCTCGAGGGGGTCTAGGATGGCGGCGAAGGCTTTCATGATCGTTTCGGTCGTAGCCGACACAGCCTCGCGGACGGCTTTTTGGTTGAAGACCAGCGTGAAGGACGTCCAGCCCTTGCGGTCGCTGGGCTCCGAGCGGGTCTCGGTGTCATGCTCGCGGCGCGGGGCATGGATCGTGATCGGCGGCGGCGGCGCGATGGACTCCAGCGGCAAGAGCAGGCGTCCCGCCTGCGCGCCGCGCTGCGCGCCGGCGAGATTGAGGACCGAGTTGAGGTCCGAGACGTCTTCGCGCACGGTGGACCCTGTCTGGCGGAGATAGCCTTGGTTGTGGATGTAGACGAGGATGGGCTCGCCGTGGGCTTCGCCGGGGGAGGCGAAGGTGACGGCCTCGGCGTTGCGCTGGACGTTGTTCTTGAACAGGGGGCCGACCCACGGTATGGTGATGTACTCGGAGCCGCGGCTCTTGTCGGCGCGGTAGAACTGGAAGTCGCCCATCTCGCCGGTATAGCGCGTGACCTTGTCGTCGCCGAAGAGCGACTGAGCGTGGCGGGCGTAGAAGAAAGGCAGGTTGAAGTTGAAGGAGCGGGACTTGGTCTTGTAGTCGTTGGCGGCGGCGTAGGTCGGCTGGCCCAGGGTTTCGGCGTGCTTGCCGCGCAGGCGCTCATAGGCCGCTTTGGTGCTTTCGTCGGTGACCTGCAGGGTGCTCAGGCGCGCGGCCATGACCAGCAGTTCTTCGAAATCACCTTTCAAGGCGCTGGCCAGCGCTTTGGCCTGGGCGGGATCGCGCGGGTCGGCGACGAACTCCATGAGCATGCGCTTGCCGTCGGAGCGGGCCATGCCGAAGGTCAGCCATGCCGACGTGTATCTGGAGAGCTGCCGCGTGAGCTGGTGCTCCAGCAGTTTGAGCAGGATGTTTCCCACCTCCGGCAACGCCAGCGTCGGCAGCGCCTCGTTGATGCCTAAGGCCGCAGACTTGACGACTATATGGTCGATCCTGAAGCGGAAGCGCGTCTTTTCGTCTGAAAGCCGGTAAAGGGTCATCGAGGCCGCCCCGGTGTCCTGGCGGCCGAAGGAGATGCTGGCCGCGGTCTCGGGGGTGCCGGCGTTGGCTCCGGAGCCGTTGAGGCCCAGGCCCTGCGAGAAGGTCAGGGTCAACGGGATGCGCCAAAGCTCTCCGACCGCCATCTTGGACACGCGCTCGGCATTGACCGGGAATACGGTCTTGATGTCGAAGATGTTGATCAGCCGGTCGATCTCGGAGCAGGTCTTGGTGCCCTCTAGCGGCCGTACGACCATGGATTTTCCCTGAACGGAGACGCCGAGGCTGATGCCGGCGGAGAGCGGGCCGCCGTCGAGCAGGAAGGGGAGGCCTTTGCCGTAGCCGAGCTTGAGGCCCTGGACCTCCACCAAGGCCAGCTTGCCGTCGGTCCGGGGGGCCAGATAGCGCTCGATGCCTAGGCTGGTGCCGGAGAAATCGCCTTCGCCGAGGTTGATGTCCTGCTTGAGCTTGATCGCCCGGCAGAGCTGGTCGAGGACGCGCTCGCGAAGCTTCTCATCGAACCGGGTGCGGTCCGGGCTGCCGAAGCCTCCTTCCGGGGTCGTCGGAGGCGTCACCGGGCCGGGTCCGACGGGCGGGACGACGATGGTCCAGTCGGTGTCGTCGGGCTGGCTCTGGGCGTTAAGGGGACCGGCCAGAGCGGTCAGGAGGGCCAGCGTGATCAGTCCTTGACGGCGGTGCAAGGGCATACGAAAGTATAAGGGTTTAAGCTCGGCTCTGCGTGGGGCCTTAGGCCTATCGCTACCTGGGCCAATAGGCCTAGATTGGGGTCAGGCCTTCAATTATTGCGATTGTTGATAATTGCAATAATTGAAGGCCTGACCCCGACTAGCGCTTCTTGATGAGTTCGAGGCTGCGGCGGATCTGCTTGACCCGCTCGGGGTCTTGATCGAGCGTCGCGGCCTTCTCCAGGGCCCAGACGGATTCCGGCAATTGCCCGCGCTGGGCCTGCAGCACGCCCAGGTTCAGGTACGCTGCCGCGAAGGAGGCATCGGCCTTGATCGCCTCATGGTATTGCTCGACGGCTTTCTCCTGCCAGCCTTGATTGGCGTAGATGACGGCCATGCTGTAGTGGGAGACCGCCAGGTCCTCCTCGCCGATGAGCGGCAAGCGCGTCAGCCAGAGGCAGGGTGCCAGGAGCAGCGCGAGCAGGGCGGCCCGGCCCCAAGCCTTCTCCTGCGCCGCCTCCGACAGGCGGGCTAGGGCGAGGGCGGAGAAAGGGATCAGGGCGGCGGCGGCCGGGAAGCGGTAGCGCGAGAGCACGAAGAATAAAGCGTTCACCGCCAGATAGGCCAGCAGGTAGCCGCGCAGCAGCCAGGCTCCGGACCTGCGGCCCGCGAGCAGGGCGCCCCAGAGCCCCGCCGGGGCGATCAGCGCCCAGCCGATCAAAGGAACGCCGCCCAGCGCGCAGTACTTTTGGAAGATGGAGGGGAAGAAATTGTCCGGGGGCTCGCGGTGGTTCCAGAAATAGCCGGCTTTGCGCCAAACGAGCGCCCAGGCCTCGGCGGGCCTGGCCGAGAACCATTGCCGAGCCCGGCTGGACCAATATCGGTCTACCTCCTTGGCGGACATCTTGCGTCCCTTCAGGCGCTCGGCTTCGCGGGTATAGTCCTCGTACTGCTGTTCGGGGCCTCCGTGCACGAAGGCGGCCGGCTTGTTGAGCCCGTCGGCCTCGGGGTTGTTTCCCATGAACAGGTTCACGCCGCCGCTGGCGGTGGTCAGCCCCCAGCCCGAGGCGGGGTCGACCTTGTGGTTGCGCCACTGGAACGGCAGCAGGGGCAGCCAGACCATGACGGCGAATAGAAAGGCGCTGCGCGAAAGAGCCAGCCGGCGTCCGCGCAAGGCCCAGGCTCCCCAGGCCGCGGCTAGCGGCAGCAGGATCAGGCCAGTCGGACGGAAGACCGCCGATAGCCCAAGTGCTAGGCCGGCGGCGGTGAACCAAGGCTCCGGCGTCGGGGCTTCTTCTGCTTCCAGCAGGGCGCATAAGAAGCCCAGGTTCAGGACATAGATGAAGAGCTCTCCGAGATACCGCGATTCGAAGAAGAACGCCGGGCCGTAGAACGCGGCCAAGCCCGCGGCAAGCCAAGCCGCGCGCCTTCCGAAGAGCCGGTCGCTGAGCCTGAAGCATAGGACCGGAGCAAACGCCCCTAGGACATGCTGGAGCGAGAAGACCAGGACCGGGCCGCGGCCGACCAGCTTGCCCAACAGCGCCAGAAGGTACGGGTAGCAGGGGTTCAAGTGGAACACGCCCAGGCTCTTGGCCAGCCAGCCTTCCTTCATGATCGTCTCCGACCAGGCGAAGAAGACGTTATCGTCGAGCAGCGGCGTCCTCAGCCAGAAATCGTCCTTGTAAAGGAACAGGTGGGCCAGACGCAGGGTCAGAGAGAGGGAGAAGATCCAGAGTTCAGGGCGTCCGGGCGGGGCTGAGGCGGCGGGCTGGACGGGCGCAGGCGAGCGCTTCTTGGGCACTCCCTATTCTACAAAAGGCCTATGCGGAGAGGAGCTTCTTGACCCCGAAGCCCAAGGCGGCGCCGGCCGCCGCGCCTATGAGCATGCCGATGGGGCCGCCCAGCAGCAAACCGATGATGCCGCCCAAGACCGCGCCTGCGGCAGGGGCGAACTTCTTGACCATGGTCTTCCAAACGGGATCGCCTTCCTGCGGCTTGTTCTGGTCGAGCAAGGGCGCCGGCGGCGCCTTGATCGTGAAGCCGCCTTGCGGCGTCCCCGCTGCCGGCAGGGTCAGCTTCGCGTCTAGATTGGGCACGGTGGTGGGAGGCACGACGACCACGGGCGCATCCTCTCCTTTCTCGTCCTTCCTGGGCGGCGCGCCGGAGAAGACCTTGTCGATGGCGTCGGCGGCCTGCTCCTTGGTCGGCGCGTTCTTGGCGATCTCGCCGGCCTTCTCGGCCTGATCGAGAGCGGGCTGGGCTTTGGGAGGCTCTTTGAAAGCCAAAGCTTTCTTGACGTCGGGCTGGGCGATGTAGACGCCCAGGCCCGCGGCCGCCTTCTTGCGGCTTTCGCGCACCGAGGTCTCCACCCTGTCGCGGCCGATGTTCACCTTGAGCAAGCCGTTGCCCATGGCGATGTCGTCCTTGATCTCTTTCTGCTTCTGGGGCGTCTGGTGGAGCATCCAATAGCTCATCACCTGGAACTCGTAAGGGGTGGCCATGCCTTCGACGGTGGGCGCGTTGGGGACGATATCGGTGGTGTCGAGGTTCTGCTTGAACTGGCCGGCGAAGTTGGCCACTTTTTGGCGCCAGCGCAGCGTGAAGGTCTCCTGGGCGGGGGCTCCGCCTTTGACGGCTTCAGCGGCCTGGGAGTCGAAGGCGGCTTTTTGCGCGTCGTCGCTCAAGATCGCGGCCAGCAGCCAGGGCTCCTGTTCTCCCGCGAACCTCTGACGCATCGTTTCCGACGGCGTGGTCTCGGCGGCATGCAGCGAGGGAAGGCTCAGGGCCAGGGCCAAGGCGATGATTGTTCGCTTCATGGGGGTAGTGTACCCGCTTGCGGCGCCGGCGGCGAGAGGCTTTGGGCCTAGGCCTCCCTGGGCCAGAGGACCCATCTTTGATAGAGTGTCCCCATGAGGCGCGTCTTGATCCGTCGTCCCGGCGGACATGCGGCCCTGGAACTGGTCTCGGAGCCCGACCCTTCGCCCGGCCCCGGGCAAGTATGCGTCCAGGTGAAGGCGGCGGGCGTCAACTACGCCGATTGCATCGTGCGGATGGGCTATTACGAGGCGGCCAAGGGCCTCTATCCGATCACGCCGGGCTTCGAGTTCGCCGGCGTCATCTCCGCCCTCGGAGAAGGCGCGGCGGGCTTCACCGTCGGTCAGCGCGTGCTGGGCATCTCCCGTTTCGGCGCTTACGCCTCGGTCCTTTGCGTCTCCCCGGAGAGGCTCTGGCCCTGCCCTGAGAGCTGGACCTTCGAGCAGGCGGCGGCCTTCCCCGCGGTCTTCCTCACGGCGCATCATGGCCTCTTCAAGGCGGCCAAGGTGGAGGCCGGCGAAACGGTCCTGGTCCATTCAGCGGCGGGCGGCGCGGGCGGCGCGCTGCTGCAGCTGGCGCGGGTCAAGGGCTGCCGCGTGGTGGCGGTGGTGGGCGCGTCCCATAAGAGCGCGCTCTGCCGGGAGCTGGGCGCCGACGCCGTCATCGACCGCTCAAGCATGGATCTCTGGGGGGAAGCGCGCCGGCTGTCGCCGCAGGGCTATGATGCCATCTTCGACTCCAGCGGCCTGACGCTGAAGGCGGGCTTCGAGCAGCTCGCCCGGGGCGGGCGGCTGGTCGTCTACGGCTTCGCCGACCTCCTGCCGCGCGGCTGCGACCGGCCGAACCTCGCGAAGCTGGCCTGGAGCTGGCTGCGCCTGCCGCGCTTCTCGCCGCTGGACATGACGGCGAGCAACCGCGGCGTCATCGGCTTCAACGTGGTCTTCTTGTTCGACCGTCTGGATTGGGCGCGCCGAGCGATGGACGACCTTTTCGGCTGGGCCGCCGAGGGCCGCCTGCGCCATCCGCCGCTGACGGCCTTCGCTTGCGAGGATGCGGCCAAGGCGCATGCGGCACTGGAGTCCGGGCGGACGACCGGCAAGCTCGTCCTCGTTTTTTAGTGTTATAATGAGCCCGATGCCCGACCCCATCGAGATCCCCGCCGTCACCGTTGAGGAGCTGCACAAGCTCCGAGAGAGCGGCCAGCCGCATCTTCTGCTCGATGTGCGCGAGCCCAGCGAGTACGCCGCCTGCCGCATCGAGGGCTCCAAGCTGCTGCCTTTGGCCGAGCTGCCGGGACGCTTCGGCGAGCTGGCGAAAGACACGCTGATCATCGTCCATTGCCATCACGGCGGACGCTCGGCGCAGGCCGTCCGTTTTCTGCGGGAAGCGGGCTTCGCTCAAGCCAAGAACCTGTCCGGCGGCATCGATGCTTGGTCGACCGAGATCGACCACGGCGTGCCGCGCTACTGAACGGCCTTAAGCACGGCTACCAGCCCTTCGACGACCGCCGCCATCTTCTCGTAGTCCAGCTTCTCCGCCGTGTCGGTGGCCTGGTGGTAATGCGGGTAGCGGAAGAACGAGGTGTCGGAGAGCATCACGGCCCTCTGCCCGGCCGACCAGAAGTTGAGCTGGTCCGACAGGGCCAAGGTGGAGAACACCGAAGGCAGGAGGGTCGTCTCCAGCGGCAGGGAGGAGCCCTTCCTCCAGGCCGACCGGACCGAGGCGGCAAGGCCCGCGCTCGAAATATTCGTCACTAGCCCTAGAAAATCCCCGCGGTCGGGATAAAAAAGGCTCAGGAACGGGGGAAAGAGCTGAGATCTCGGTCTGGCGTTATAATAGCCGAGCATCTCCAGGTTGATCATGCCGCGGACCTTCACGCCGGTGCGCAGGAGCTCGCGGATGCAGCGCTCGCTGCCCATGTCGCGCTTGCCGAAGGACGGGGGCTCCTCCGCGGCGAAAGCGACGAAGAGGATGCCCCGGGCGGGAGGTGCGCTCTTGAGCATGCGCGCCGCCTCGAGCAGGACGGCCACGCCGCTGGCGTTGTCGTCGGCGCCGGGCGTGCCGGGGGCCGAGTCGTAATGCGCGCCGACGACCCAGACGCCGCCGCTGGAGTCCTGGGGGCCGAGCCGGGCTAGGACGTTGTGATAGGGCTCTTTGCGTCGGGAATCGCCGGAGGATATCCCTTGGTAGCTGAAGATTTCAGGAGCATAGCTTGCGGCGCGCAGGCGTTCGACGACATAATCCTTCGCTTTCTCCTGGGCTTGCGGCTGATAGGCGGAGCGTTCTCCGATCTTTTCGGACAAGGCCAGCACGTGGCTCCTAAGGGCGGCGCCGAGCGGCGAAAGCCCGGCCGGAGGCTGGATAGGGAAGGCGGGAGACCGGGCTTCCAGGATCTTGCGCCGGGCTTCAGGGGCGACCATCAAGCGCGCCGGCCGCGCGGCTTGCAAGGCGAGCAGGCAGAAGACGGCCGCGATCAGGCCGGTGCGGGGCCAGGAGAGAGGGGCGGCCGGGGGCGGCGGCTGGGCCAGCGATCGTTCCAGCCAGGGCGCTATATAGAGGAGAGCCGGCAGGATGAGGAGGCTGGAGGCTCCGGCAAGCGGCCGCAGGCTCAGAGAGACCATGAGGCCCAAGGACCATAGGAGGCAATCGGCACGGTGACGGCCGAGCCAAAGCCCCAGGGCAAGGATGAAGAAGAACAGGTCCAGCATCCAGTAGGACCATTGACGCTCGAGCAGGAAGAGCCACAAGGCGAGGCTCGCGCCGGCGGCGGCGGCTAGCCGTAGGCGCAGCGGCGTCCAAATGGCGGTCACGCCCTAAAGCTTATGAAATCGCGATGATCTTTGCGCCGAGGATCAAGGCGGTGGCGCCGAGGACGACGGCCCAGTTCAAGAACCAGCCCAGCACCGGCCGGTGCTCGCGGAAGCTCCAGGCAGCGATGGCGGCCGTGCCGGCGGCGGCGGCGGCGAGGGCGACCCAGGCGCCGGGGCTCAGGCTGGGCGCCTTGGCGGCGGCTTCAAAGAGCCCGCCGATGAGCCCGAGCTGGAAGAAGGTGGCCCAAGGATGGTGGCGGAAAAGGCCCTTGGTCCCGATATAAAGGAGGAACGCGGCCACGGCGACTCCGGCTAGCGCGGGGAAGCCGAGATGGCCGAGGACGATGACGGCGTTGACGATCGACAGCAGCCCGAAGAAAGCACCCCAAGGATGAGCCTTGGCGCCTTTGGACAGCTGCTGGAAGAATCCCGGCTCGGCCTCCGGGGCCGGGCCGAGGCGCTCGATCTTGGGGACGGCGACTTTCGACAGGCCGCCGGCGGACTCGCCGATGCGGTCGACGAGCCCTTGGATCGATTCGCTGTACTCAGGGTCGCGGCTGGTCTTGATCTCTTGGAGCAGCAGGGCGACAGCCATGCCTTTGACCTTGCCGCTCTCGGAATTGACGGCGAGCTCGGCGGCCATGTTCAAGAGAGGCAGCGAGTAATCCGTCAGGTCCGCCGCGGAAGCGTCGGCGGCCAGGCCGCGGATGCCCGCGAGTTGGACCGTTTCGAAAGGGCTCGAGGCGGCCAGGCGCTTGATGCCCCCAGCCACGGCCAGGCCGTAATCGGCGCTGCCGGAAGTCCTGAGCTCGGCGGCCAGGCCGTTGACGACGAGGGTCTGCACGGCTTGCTCGGGCTGGGCCTGGGCCAAACCGACGAGGCGGTCGATGAGCTTGAGGGCGTAATCCGTGTGATTGGTGTGGTGCAGCTCTTCGACGAGGGCGCGGGCGTTGGCGACTCGGCCGTTCACCGTGCCGTTCTGCCGGCCTTCGACGGAGGTCGGCTCTTCTCCTATCCGGGTGCCGCGCCCGAGCTCTTCGGCCGTGCGGGAGACCCGGTCCTGGGTCTTGGCGGCTTTGAGGGAGGTCAAGCGTTCGAGGGCTTTCGCATGGGCGGCCGTCACGGTGGCCAGGCTCTTGGGCGTGAGATAGAAGGAGAGGCTGTCCTTGAGTTGGGCGATGGCGGAGACGCTCCGGGCCAATTCTTCCGCCGTGGCGGTCTCGTTGCGGCTCTCCATGATGACGGCCATGGCCCTGATCTTGACGCCCAGAACGGCTTGCGGCAGGACCAACTCCATCAGTGCGCGGCGTCCGGCGTCATCCAAGCTTGCGAAATTCCCGGGGGTGTAGCCTTTCTGCTCGAGCCGTTCGACGATGGGGGAAAGCTCGTTGCGGACCTCGGGAGCCTCGAAGCTCCGGCCGCCCAAGGTGCCGTTGAGGGGATGCGATCCGGCAGGCTCGGCCGCGGCGGATTGAAAGTGGTTTCCAAGGGAGACGCCCCAGGCCGCGGAGACGGGGCCGAAGGCGGCGCCGGTTTGGGCGCCGGGCGCGAGGACGTTGGCCGCCTGGAGGGAGGCGTTGGAGAGGATCATGGCGGCGGCGAGAAGGAAGAGGTGGTTTCTCATGCCGCCATTCTAGCACCAGGGTGGGGGCTGATGGATGAGCCTTTGGTCCCAATCATCGAGGAGTAAAGGGCCTAATGGATCTGGGCCCGCGTGTCAAATCGTTTAAGGATGTTACCCAAGGAATAGGTCCGTTGTTGCTGGCCGTTCTCCGTTTTAGTTTGAACATCTCCAAGAGACGCCGTTGCTGTAGGGCTATCTGTTGGCTCCGTTGCTGTTGTCGTAGCTTTAAAACATTTTTACGTGTCCAGGCCTAGCTTTTTCTGGGCCTTGCGTGAATTCATAACGGGGTCTACACTGGATACGGGTTCCGCGCTCGCTGAGCCCACGCTCTTTTTTACAAAGATGAACGCCGAGAAGAAGG
>CAZEAE010000013.1:0-84926 GCA_964510095.1 uncultured Elusimicrobia bacterium
TGAGCATGCGCGCCAGGTGGACGCGGTTGCGCTCGCCGCCGGAGAGGTTCTTGACGAGCTTCTGCTGGTCGGAGCCCGCGAAGTTGAAGCGCGCCACGTATTGGCGCGAGTTGACCTGCACCTTGCCCAGCGGGACGACGTCCAGGCCGTCGGTGATGACCTCCCAGACGTTCTTCTCCCCGTCCAAGTGGCGGTCCTGGTTGACGTAGCCGAGCTTGACGGTCTCGCCGACCTTGAAGGCGCCGGCGTCGGGCTTCTCCTGCCCTGTGATCATCCTGAACAAAGTCGTCTTGCCGGCGCCGTTGGGCCCGATGACGCCGACGATGCCGTTGGGCGGGAGGCGGAAGGAGAGGTCTTCATAGAGCAGCTTATCGCCGTAGGCCTTGGCGATCCCCTTGGCCTCGATGACCATGTCGCCCAGGCGAGGGCCCGGCGGGATGTAGATCTCCAAGGTCTCGCTGGCATTCTCCTTCTGCCCTTCCTCGAGCATCGCGTCGTAGGCTTGCAGGCGGGCTTTGCCTTTCGCTTGCCGTCCGCGGGCGCCGAGGCGGACCCACTCGAGCTCCTTGGCCAAGGATTTCTGGAACTTGGATTCGCTCTTGGCTTCGGCGGCGAGGCGCTCGCCCTTCTGCTCGAGCCAGGAGGCGTAATTCCCTTTATAGGGGATGCCCTCGCCGCGGTCGAGCTCCAGGATCCACCCGGCGACGTTGTCGAGGAAGTAGCGGTCGTGGGTGACGGCGATGATGGTGCCTTTGTATTGGCGCAGATGCTGCTCCAGCCACTCGACGGACTCGGCATCTAGGTGGTTGGTCGGCTCGTCCAATAGAAGGATATCCGGCTCCTGCAGCATCAGGCGGCAGAGGGCGACGCGGCGCTTCTCGCCGCCGGAGAGGTTGGCCGTCAATTGATCCGAAGGCGGGCAGCGCAGGGCGTCCATCGCCACTTCGAGCTTGTTGTCGAGCTCCCAGGCGCCGGTGGCGTCGATCTTCTCCTGGAGCTTGCCTTGCTTCTCCAGGACCTTCTCCATGTCCTCGGGGGTGAGGTTGGGATCGGCCAATTTCTCGTTGAGGGCCTCGTAATCGTCCAGGATTTTCTTGGTCTCGGCGACGCCTTCCTCGACGATCTGCTTGACGGTCTTGGTCGGGTCGAGCTGGGGCTCCTGTTCGAGGATGCCGACCGTGTAGCCCTTGGACATCGTGATCTGGCCGCTGTACTCGGTGTCCTGGCCGGCCATGATGCGCAAGAGGGTCGATTTGCCCGAGCCGTTATCCCCGAGGACCCCGATCTTGGCGCCGTAGTAGAAGGAGATGTGGATGCCCTTGAGGACCTGCTTTTTGGGCGGGTGGGTGCGCCCGACGTCGATCATGGAGTAGATGATCTGCTTGCTGTCGACGGTGCTGGCCATAGTGGTCTCCTGGGATCCGAGCTTGGGGTGCCTCTATTCTAGCGGATTTCGAGACGTGAGCCTAGGGGGCGGTCTCTTCGAAAAGATATCCCCAGCACTTTCAGCGCTGAAAGTAATGTGGATAAGTAGGGAACAATTTGGGCACCTCGCTCGTATAAAGAGTGGATGGATAACCCATTGGTGGCGAGGCTGGGCAGGATTTCTTCTTTGGCGGACCGGGAACTCCTTGCGTCGATGAAGCGGATCGCCGGCACGGAACGCGTCCTAAGCGCCTACGGGCTGGCTCATTTGGGCGAGATACAGCGCCGCGATCTCTTCAAGGAAGTCGGTTACCCATCGATGTTCTATTACTGCGTAGGAGAATTGGGATACTCAGAGCCTAACGCCAGCCGTCGAATCCGAGCGGCCGAGGCTGCTCGGCGGTTCCCCGGGGTCTTGGCCATGATAAAGGACGGGAGCCTGACCGTCTGCGCCCTTGCCATGATCGCGAAGCATCTTACACATGAGAATCAAGTGGACCTTCTGAAGCGGATCGAGGGAAAGAGTCTCCGGGTTCTTGAGTCGCTTATCGCGGGATTGGAGCCTCAGCCGGATACCAAGGATTTGATACGCTCGATGCCCATTCCTGTTTCAGATGAGAAGCTCGACCTCAGGAGTCCGATAATAGTCCCGGCGCTCCCTTGTCCAGCCGTGCCCTCAGTTCAGTCTCGACCGCCCGAAAGGATCCTTCCTCGTGCCCCGGAACGTTTTCAGTTCAGCTTCACCGGAAGCGCGGTGCTCCGGACCGTCATAGAGCACCTTAAGGATATCCTTTCGAACAAGTATCCCGATGGGCATCTCGAAGATATCCTGCTTGAGGTTGGGAAAGCCTACTTGGAGTTAAGGGATCCGGAACTGCTGCCGCCAAGCAAGCCGAAGCCGCCGAGGGCGGCCCAGACCCGGACCGTGCCGCGGTGGGTGCGGTCCATCGTCTACCGGCGCGACGGGGGGCGCTGCGCGTTCCAAAGCGCCGAGGGGCGGCGGTGCGAGGCGCGCCGGAGCCTCGAGTACGACCATGTGCGGCCCTGGGCGAGGGGCGGGACGTCGGACGATCCGAAGAACATCCGGTTGCTTTGCCGGGCGCACAACCAGTGGACGGCGCGGGAGGCGGGGCTTACGGCTTAGCGGGTTCGGGCGGCGCCAGCCAGAAATCCAGCTCGCGCCGCCAGGCGTCTTGGGCGGACGGCAGAGGCATGCGGGAGACCTTGAGCTTCTTGGCGGGCCCGGACGCGGTCAGCGCTCCGCGCAGCTGGCCGTCCAAAGTCTGGCGGAATCCTTGGCGCTCGACGACGCCGGCGCTGGAGACGCTGATGATCAGGACCACGCCCTTGGGCTCGGGGCCGGCTTCCTTGTCGACGAAGAGCACGCCGAAGGTGTGCTTCGTCTCGCCGCGCTCCTGCGACAACAGGCGCAGCGGGATCTCGGCTTCGCCGAGGCCCAGCGAGCGCGAGGTTGCCTCATCAAGGGAATCCTCGCGTCCGTCCTTGAGCGCCAGGTCGACGACCTCGCTCAGCGTGCGCGGGGCCGAAGCCGCCGGCGCCGAGGAGACGGCGATGCCCGCCGTTTCCTCGGCACCGGTCGACGCCGTCACCTGCGCGACGGCCGGCCGGGCCGCCAGGAGCGCCGCTGCGGCGAGCAGGAGAAGCCTCAGCCGCACAGTTCCTTGAGGCAGTCGTCCAGCAGGGCGAGCCCCGTGTCCACGTCGTAGGCGGTGAGCACCAGCGGCGGGGCGATGCGGATGACGGACCGGCCGCAGGAGAGCAGCAGGAGCCCCTTGCGGAACGCCAGCTGCTCCAGCTGGGCGACGAACTCGCCGTCGGGCTCCTTGGTCTTGCGGTCCTTGACGAACTCGACGCCGATCATGAGGCCGATGCCGCGGACGTCTCCGATGCGGTCGTAGCGCTGCTGGAGCTTGCGCAGGCCGCTCAGCAGCCGCTCGCCCATCTTCGCGGCGTTGTCCATGAGCGCGACCTCCACGAGGTCCAGCGTGGCCAGCGCGGCGGCGCAGCAGACCGGATTGCCGCCGAAGGTCGTGCCATGGGAGCCTTGCGGCCAGGTCATCACGCTCTCCTTGGCGATGATGGCGCCGATGGGCATGCCCGAGCCCAGCCCCTTTGCGGTCAGCAGGATATCGGGCTCGACGCCGTAATGCTCGCTGGCCCACATCTTGCCGGTGCGGCCCACGCCGGATTGGATCTCGTCGAAGACCAGGAGGATGCCGTGCTCGTCGCAGAGCTTGCGCCAGCCGTTGATGAACTCCGGCCGCGGCAGGATGTAGCCGCCCTCGCCCTGGATCGGCTCCATGAAGACGGCGGCGACCTCCTTGGGCGAGACGCGGGTCTCGAAGAGCCGCTTGGCCGCGTCCAAGCCGCTGACCCCGCGGTAGGGGTCGTCGTAGGGCAGATGGACGACGCCGGGCAAGAGCGGCCCGAAGCCGGCTTTGTACTTCACCTTGCTGGCCGTCAGCGTCACGGCCGCGTAGCTGCGCCCGTGGAAGGCGCCGTCGAAGGATATCAGATGGGGCCGCCGCGTGGAGAAGCGCGCCAGCTTCACCGCGCCCTCCACCGCCTCGGTGCCGGAGTTGGTCAAGAACACCCGCTTCTTCTCCTTGCCGGGGACGAGCTGCGCCAGCCGCTGGCAAAGGCGTGCCATGCCCTCATAGTAGAAGTCCGTGCCGCAGATGTGCAGGAATCTGCCGGCGGCTTCCTGGACGGCGGAGACCACCTGGGGGTGGTTGTAGCCGGTGGCCGACACCGCGATGCCGGCCATGAAGTCGATATAGCGGTTGCCGTCGACGTCTTCGACCATGGCGCCCTTGCCGCCGGCCATGACCAGCGGGTATTCCTTGATGTAGGAGGGCGACGACCATTCCTTGTCGAGGGCGATGACTTTGCGCGCGCGCGGCCCCGGGGGCGGGGCGACGATGCGGGGGTATTCCGGCTTGGCCGGCGCGAGCTTGGTCGCCATGGTTATTCCATGACCGTGCGGCTCTGCTCGCGCATGAATTGCGAGACGTAGTAAGGGCCGCAGCCGCCCTTGCCCGTCGAGCCGGAGCCCTTCCAGCCGCAGAAGGACTGCACTCCGGGCCAGGCGCCGGTCGTCGCTCCCGAGCGGCGGTTGGCGTAGCAGACGCCGGACTCGATCTCATCGAAGAACTTCTCGATCTCGGCCTTGTCGGCGGTGAAGATGCCGGCGGTCAGGCCGTATTCGGCCTTGTTGCTCTCCGCGATGGCCTCGTCGAGTCCGGAGACGACGCCCACGGAAAGGAATGGGACAAAGAGCTCGCGCCGGAACAGCTCATGGTCCAGCGGCAGCTGGACGATGGTCGGCTCGACGAAGTGCCCTTTGGCGAAGAGGCCTTCCGTCATCTTCATGCCCCCGGCGAGGATCTTCCCGCCTTTTTTGGCCGATTCCACCGCGCCTTCGAACGTCTTGACGGCCCGGCCGTTGACGACGGGGCCGAAGAAGACGTCCCTCTGGGAGGGGTCTCCCTTAACGATGGCGGCGGTCTTTTCCAAGAGTTTTTTCAGGAATGCCGCGGCGACCTTCTGGTCGACGTAGACGCGCGAGCAGGCGGAGCACTTCTGACCTTGCAGGCCGAAGGCCGACTTCATGATGCCTTCGGCGGCCATGTCCAGGTCGGCCGACGCGGTGACGATGGCGGGGTTCTTGCCGCCCAGCTCCATCAGGGCCGGCTTGGGCCAATCCTTGGAGAACTCCTTGGCCATGCGCATGCCGATCTCCTTGGAGCCGGTGAAGACGATGCCGTCGACGCCGGGGTTGGTCCAGAAGGTGTCGCCGATGACCGAGCCCAGGCCCGTGACGTAGTTGAATGCCGCGCCGGGGATGCCGGCGGCCATGTAGCATTCGTAGAGCATGAGCCCCGTCCAGGGCGTGTCCTGCGCCGGCTTGTAGACGACCGTGTTGCCGGCCATCAGCGCGGCCGCAGACATCCCGGTGGAGAGCGCCATCGGGAAGTTGAAGGGCGCGATGCAGACGAAGACCCCGAACGGGCGCAGCACGGAGCAGGTCTTCTCGTTGGGCAGCAGCTTGCCGAGAGGCTTGATGTAGCCGTTGTTGTCGGTCACGACCTGGCAGTAATATTCGATGAGGTCCGCCGACTCCTCGGCGTCGCCCATGGCTTCCATCCGGCTCTTGCCGACCTCGAGGCTCATCACGGCGCCGATCTCGTATTTGCGCTGGCGGATGAAGTGGGCGGCCTTGCGCAGGGTCTGCACGCGTTCCTGCCACGGCAGGGCGCCCCACTTCTTCTGGATCCCGCGAGCGGCCTTGATGGCCAGGTCGACATGCTCGGGCTTGGCGGCGGCGAAGCGGCCGAGCACGACGCCGGTGTCGATGGGCGAGAGGTCCACGATGGGCGGGGAGTCGGACTTGACGGCTTTGCCGTCGATATAGAGGGGGTGGTCCTGCCCGGCCTTCGAGCGGACGAGCTTCAGCGCGTCGTCGAAAAGGCGGTGGAACTCGGTCATGTCGAGATTGGCCGAGGTGTACGTGATCTTAAAGGGCGCGGCTGTGGTCATGGAGGTCCTCCAAGGTTGATTTCAACGTCTGCTGGAACAACGACACGAGCTCCGAGATCTCGGATTCGGTGATGATGAAGGGAGGCGCGATCATGACGAGGTCGCCCTGCTCGGCGCCGGCATGCCCGACGTTCGGCCAGACGACGAGGCCGGCCCTCTGGGCGTGCTCCACGAAGGTCTCGGCGAACTTCAGGGCGCGAGGATAAGGCCGCTTCGTCCGCTTGTCGGCGACGAACTCGACGCCGGCCAGCATCCCCAGCCCCCGGACATCGCCGACGGCCGGAAGGTCCTTGAGGGCCGCCAGCCTGTCCTGCAGCACGGCGCCCAGCTTCGCGGCGCGCTCGACGAGCTTGTGGTCCTTGATGTAGCGGGTCGCGGCCAGGCCGGCGGCGCAGAGGACCGGCACGTGCGAGAAGGTCTGGGCATGCTTGAGCCCTCCCGAGCCTTTCGAGAGCGGTTCAAGGATCCGTTCCGACGTGATCACCGCCGAGAGCGGGAGGTAGCCGCCGCTCAAACCCTTGCCCATCGTGATGATGTCGGGGACGGCGCCGAAGTGCTCGAGGGCCAGCCAGCGGCCCGTCCGGCCCGCGCCGCAAAGCACTTCATCGGCGATGAACAGCACGTCGTGGCGGTCGCAGATGTCGCGGATGGTCTTATAGTATCCCGGCCGGGGCACCGACGCTCCGGTGGAGGAGCCTCCGACGGGCTCCGCGATGAAAGCGGCCACCGAGTCCGCGCCTTCTTTAAGGATCGCCGTTTCGAGGGCGGCGCCCGAACAGGCGGGACAATCGGCGGCGCCGGCGCAAGGACAACGGTACTGATAAGGGGCTGGGATCATCGGGACCGCGACGAGCCAGGGGCCGTAGAGCTTCTTGTAATGTTCGCGGGCCGAAGCGGAGAGGGCCAGCAGGGTGTTGCCGTGATAGCCGGGCGTGCGCGCGATGATCTTGTGCTTGCCGGGCCGGCCGCTCTCGACCCAGTGCTGCCGGGCCAGCTTGAGCGCGGCTTCGACGGCCTCCGAGCCGCTGGACAAGAAGTAGGCCTTGTCGAGGCCTTTGGGAGAGAGCAAGGCCAACTCCGCCGCGAGCTCCTCCGCGGCGTCGGTGGTGAACGCCGTGCCGTTGACATAAGCGACTTTGGCGGCCTGCGCTCCGATGGCCTCGGCGATCTCCCTGACGCCGTGGCCGATGTTGGCGACGAAAGCGCCGCCGGAGGCGTCCAGATAGCGTTTGCCCTCATCGTCATAGAGGAAGCAGCCCTGCGCCCGGACGATCTTGGGGAAAGACCGGTCCAGGGAGCGGTAGAAGACCTGGCTCTGAGGATAGCGGTTGCTGGAGCCTGCCACGCCGCCATTGTACTTTATTGTAATATGGGGAGGTGAAGGTCACATTCCATGATGAGGGCTCGGGAGCCTTGCGGGAGCTCAAGCCGGCGGCGCCTCCGGTCATAGATTTTTTCTGGGGACGGGACCCGGCTCAAAGCGGGCTGGGCGCGCTGCGCGAAGAGCTGGCCGTGGGCTCCTTGATGGACGGCCTCGTCTACCTGGGCTATGGCTTCAACCAGAACGTCGCGCCGGAGGAGGGGGGCGTCGACCTTTGCTTCGGCCCTGCCGCGCTCAAGCCTCCCGCCGGCTGTTGGCTGAAGCCCGGGCGCGTCGAAGCGGCCGAAGGGCTCGACGGGGCCGCGCTCTCGGCCAAGGGTTTCGAGCCGGCCGTCTTCCGGCTGCTCTGCCTCTCCACGCACTACCGGCGCCCGCTTCGCTTCGGTTGGCCGGCGTTGGCGGAGCGCCGCGAGGAGCTCGAGCGTTTGAGGGGGAGGGGCCGGTCGCTGGAGGCCTCCCATGGCTCCTCGGAGGCCAATGCCCATGGCTTGACCGCTTATAAAAAGCGCTTTCGCGACGCCTTGGCGGCGGATCTGGACCTGCCGGGCGCCCTGGCGGCGGTTTGGGACGGCTTGCGGCCGGGCGCGCTGTCTCCGGGTTCGGCGCTGGGGCTGCTGCGCGAGGCCGACCCCGTCCTTGGCTTGGATATCCTAGGCGCCAAGAGGCCTTGACAGGGCCAGGGACTCCTGTTACACTTCTCAAAGCAGGGAGAGATGTCCTATGGCCGAGCTGAACCTCGATATCAAGGTCCGCGTTACTCCGGGCATGGCGCGCTGGGGCATCATCGTCGCGGTCGTCTTCTCCTGCGCTCCTGAGCTGGGCTCCGAGAGCGTCACGCTCACCACGTATTATCCCGCTCCCTCCGGAGTCTATGCCCAGATGATCACGACCGCCGGCACCACCCTTTCGCGCGATGTCGCCACCGGCGTGACCATCGGCAAGGCGGGCGTGCTTGCCCCTCTGCGGGTCTTCGGCGCGGCCACCGTCGATGGCATGGGGAGGCTGGCGAACCTGGAGACCACGGGCGCCAACGCGATCAACTCCGGCAATTCCAAAGCGGCCGACATCGTCATCGGCAGCGACAGCGGCACCCGCCACGATTCGAGCATCATGATGTGGAGCGCCGCCAGCGCCTTGAGGATCTTCAGCTCCAACGACGTCTTCTACATCAATACCTGGAACCAGCCGGCGGGGACCTATAACGTGGCGCTGGCCGCCGCCGTGGGACAGAAGAGCACCTTCAACGGCCCCGTCGACGTGGACGGGGCGGTCGTCTCCCGCCAGCTGGCCTGCTGGAGCTATGAGTACCAATACTCGATCCCGGCCGGCGGGACGCAGAACAACATCTGCCCCGGCGGGTATGTGACCCTCACGGACGGTTTCATGGCCAGGCAGACCATCCTGCAGGTCATCCCGCCGCCCTCAGCCGGCGTCTTCCCCAACCCCACCGTCAGCGCCCGCTGCTGCCCGTGCCCCGTGGGGGGATGCCCGCTCTAGTCCGCGACTTTTTAGCGTCGGGGCTTTATGTGGTATATTAGGGACCAATGGCGCTCCATCTGCCGGTCAACGGCGTCTGCAACATCAAGTGTGTTTTTTGCTCCTCCGAAGGCCGGACCGGCACCTTCGCCCTCAAGTATCTGCTCGACCAGATAGACCGCGACAAGACCGGGCACGTCCAGATCTCCGGCGGCGACCCGATGATGAAGGACCCCGCCGAGCTGCTGCAGGTCCTGCTCCATTGCCGTAAAAAGGGTAAGATCATCGAGTTCCAGACCAACGGGATCATGCTGACCCGCTATAACCCGGCGCGCCTCAAGCTCATCCGGGGTCTGGTCGACTTCTTCAACATCAACTTCTCGGCTCATGACGCGACGCTGGACCTGGCCGTCACCCAGACGCCCGGCGCCTTCGACTGGCGCGTCAAGGGCGTGCGCCACCTGATCGCGCTGGGCTCCGAAGTCCGCCTCAACTACATCGTTCACGCCCTCAATTACCGCCATTGCCCGGATTTCGTCCGCTTCGCCGCCCGCGAACTCAAGGGCTTCTCTTGGATCCAGTTCAGCTACTGCAAGGGCATGGGCCGCGCCAAGGGCAACGAGCTGGTCATGCCGCGTTTCGAGGAAGCCGCGCCGCACCTCAACGCCGCCTTCAAAGCCTGCCGGGAGGCGGGCATCGAGTTCGAGGTCGACCACATCCCGGTCTGCTACGTCATCGACTACAAGGACCATCACGCCGACTACCACAAGATGCGCGAGCACAAGCCGGGCGTCCATCTGGCCGAAAAGCAGCAGGTGGCCGACTGCTCCGGCTGCGTGATGGCCGACTGCTGTCCCGGGCCGCGGCGCGACTATGTCGAGGTCTACGGCGAGCTCATCGCCGTGCCTTCGGTCAAGGCGGTCGGCTCTTGACCCCCGTCTCGGCCGCGCCCAGCCTCGACGTGGCGGCCCTGCGGCGGCGCTTCCCGGCGCTGGGGCACCCGGTCGCGGGCAAGCGCATGGTCTATCTCGACAGCGCCTGCACGGCGCTGAAATCCCAGGCCGTCGCCGAACGGATGAGCGATTTCTACCGGGATTGGGGCGGCTGCGGCGGCAAGCGCTCGACTCATCTGGTCTCCCAGCAGGTCGAGGCTTGGATGCAGGAGGCTCGGCAGACGGCGGCATCGTTCTTGGGGGCGGAGTCTCCCAATGAGATCGTCTTCACCTCCGGCACGACGGAGGCCGTCAACCTCGTGGCCCGGTCTTTCCCGTACGAGGCCGGCCGGCGCGAGGTGGTCATCACCGACCTCGAGCACAACGCCGTCTTCCTGCCGTTCCATGACGCCGCGCAGCGCGGCGAGATCGTCCTGAAGTATTGCCGCAGCCGCGGCGGGCGGGTCGACCTGGAGCAGCTCAAGGGCCTGGTCACCGAGAAGACCGCGCTGGTGGCCATGACGCGCGCCAGCAACGTCTACGGCGGCGTCCAGCCGCTGGCCGAGGCCTGCCGGCTGGCTCACGGCAAAGGCGCCTATGTGCTGGCCGACGAGGCCCAGTTCTTATCCTCTCATCGGGAGGACGTCCAGGCGACCAACGTCGATTTCGCCGCGTTCTCAGCCCATAAATTAGGCGGGCCCTTCGGCCTGGGCGTCCTTTACGGCAAGGAGAACCTGCTCAACCGGCTCGGCCGCTACAAGGTCGGCGGCGGGACGGTCAAGTCGGTGTCCTGGGACGGCGCGGCTCCGCCCGAGGTCCTCTATCTGGACGCGCCTATGCGCTTCGAGGCCGGCGTGGCCGATTTCGGAGCCGCCGTAGGATTCACCGAAGCGCTCAAGCTGCTCATGGGCTTGCCGCAGGAGGCGCTGCGGGCCCATGTCGGGTCGCTGGTCCGGCGCGCCGCCGATGGCCTCGCGCATATCCCTGAGATCAAGGTGCTGGGCGAGAGCGCTCAGCTGGCCGAGGGCGCGCTGGTCTCGTTCTATCCGCTCCATAAGGAATTCTCAACGACGGACTTGAACCTGTACCTTAATCACGAATTGGGCGATCACTTCATCGCGGTGCGGGCCGGCGAGCACTGCGCGCATCTTCTGCATCAGAGCCTGAAGCTCCCGGCCACCGTGCGAGCCTCGTTCTTCGGGTACAATACCGCCGAAGAGGTCGATCTTTATGTTTCCGCCGTGGCGGCTTACGTGAAGGCGGCCTGCGCATGAAGATCGAAGCGGAGCTGCCCGACGTCGGCCCTCCGGAGGATCGCTCCGCCTTCGACGAGCCCAAGTGCTTCGACATCCTGCTCAACTACAACTGCAACGCCAAGTGCCTCTTCTGCTCTCAGGACTTCGCCTGGCGCAAGACGCCCAACGACCTGCCCTTCGAGAAGGCCGTCGAGCACATGTACATGGCTTATAAGAACGGGTACCGGCGCCTGGGCTTCACCGGCGGGGAGCCCACCATCCGCAAGGAATTGCCCAACCTCATCGCGCTGGCGCGCAAGATCGGCTATACCTACATCCGCATCCAGACCAACGGGGTGCGCATCGCCGATTACGATTACGTGAAGACCTTGGCCGACGCCGGGCTGACCTTCGTCAAGTATTCGATCCACGGCCATACCGCCGCGATCCACGACAAGCTCGTCGCCATCCCCGGGGCCTTCGACAAATGCCTGCGGTCCATCGAGAACCTCCAGAAGCTGAAGGTGGGCCTCGGCATCAATATCGTCCTCAACGAGCATAACTACCGGCACCTGACCGAGTTCTACGAGCTCTTCCTGCTCAAGCTGCAGCTCTCCAACTTCGTCATCATCGCCCCGCTGTATGAGGGCAACATGACGCTCAACGACGTCAAGGGCGCCAAGATCGGCGCCAAGATCACCGACATGGCGCCCTACATCAAGAAGGCCTTCGACGTCTTCACGAGCGTCAATTATCCCAAGCCGCCGCTGCTGCTGCACTTCACGCCCTGCATCCTGCCGGGCTACGAGCAGCAGATGCTGGGCTGGTCGGCCTTCAACACGATGGTCGTCAGCCCTTCGGGCGTCAAGCGCGACCTTGACCAGACGGCCCAGCTGCACACGGTCAAGACCGACGACTGCAAGAAGTGCGTCTACAACGAACGCTGCATCGGCTTCGACTCCAGCTACGCTAAGGTGTTCGGCACCGAGGAGATCGAGCCTCTGCTCTCGATCCCCGAGCGCTACGACGCCCACCGCTCCCAGGAGCGGCACGAGGGGCGCGCCGGGGTCCTGACCGACAACGAGCAGTGCGTGCTCGAGGTCCTCAAGCTCGAGAGCCCCGTGCCCACCAAACGCTTCCTCGCCATCGCCGAGAGCCTTCCGCTTTGCAAGGATTGCAAGGATGAGAACGCCGTGGTCAACGCCGCCGAGACCCTGATCAAGATGGGCTTGGTCGAGCGCAAGTTCCTCAAGGGGAAATATCAGTGGGCGCTCGTGAAGGTGCCCGCATGAGCATGCCCGCTCCCGGGACGGGCCGCATCGAGAAGCTGGTCCTGTTCACCGGCTTCTCCTGCAACAGCCATTGCCATTTCTGCATCGACCTCAACAAGCGCGACCTGCCCGACAAATCGACGCAGCAGATCATCTCCGAGATGGTGCAGGCGCGCGCCAAGGGCGTCCAATACCTGGAGCTCATCGGCGGCGAGACGACGATCCGGGGGGATTTCTTCCCCATCGTGCGGACGGCCAAGAAGCTGGGCTTCTCCGACGTGGTCGTCGTCACCAACGGCCGGATGCTCTCCTATCCCGCTTTCGCCAAGCAGACGGTGGAGGCCGGCGTCACCGACCTGATCTTCTCCATCCACGGGCATACCGCCAAGCTCCATGACGAGCTGACCTTCGCCCAGGGCGCCTTCGACGAGCTGCTCCAGGGCATCGCCAACGTCCGCGCGCTGGGCTTCGAACGGATCTTCGCCAACTGCACGGTGGTCAAGCAGAACATGAAGCATCTGCCGGCGATCGGGCGGTTGTTCGTGAAGCTCCGGATCAAGCACGTCGAGTTCATCTTCGTCGATCCGACCTACGGCGGCGGCTACAGCAACTTCCATGGCCTGGTCCCCAAGATCTCGGACGCGGCGCCCTATATGCGCGAGACGCTGGATGTCGGACGGGCCTGGGGGACGCGGGACTGGTGCGTCCGCTACGTGCCGCTCTGCCATTTCACCGACTATCTGGACCAGGTCAGCGAGATCCGCGAGGTCGAGCTCTTCCGCACGCGCCACTGGGCGCCGGATTTCAAGAACGAGGACGTCGGGCCCTCGCGCATGGTGGCCGGCCGGCTCAAGCCCGAGGTCTGCGCGGGCTGCTCGCTCAACGACCGCTGCGAGGGCATCTGGAAGGAATATCTGCGCCAATACGGCGACGCCGAGCTCAAGCCCGTGAAGTCCCCGGTCCCCGCGAGGTGACGCTTGCCTGATTTCCCGATCTGGCCGCAGTGCAACATCGCCTGCGTCTTCTGTTCCAATCCTGTCGAGGGATTCCGCGATACGACCGAGAAGTACGGTCTTGAGGAGCTCAAGAAGAAGGTCTCCGATTACAAGCAGGGCCTGCGCACCTTCGTCAAATTCGACGAGGTCCGCGATTATTTCAACCTGACCGGCGGCGAGCCCACCAACCACCCGGATTTCCTCAAGATCCTCGCGCACATCAGGACCGAGTTCCCGCAGAACCTGATCCGCCTGCTGAGCAACGGCCGCATGTTCGCCTACGAGGACTTCGCCCGGCGCACCTGCGGCATCGGCCTCCTTCCCTTCGAGGTCGCCGTGCCCATGTTCGGCTACGACGCCCGGACCCATGAGAGCATCTCGCGCACTCCCGGCAGCTTCGCGCAGACGACCTTGGGCCTGCGCCATCTCGAGAAGCACCGCAAGCCGGGCCAGATCGTCGAGATCCGCATCATCATGACGAAGGTCCAGGCGCGCACGCTCGACGGGCTGCTCGACTTCCTTTTGGCGGAGTTCCCTTGGGTGGACCGGGTGGTCTTCCTGTTCGAGGAGATCGAGGGCTTCGCCGAGCAGTACAAGCAGCAGCTCAAATTCACGCAGTCGGAGTGTTCCGCCCATCTCGACCGCAATTACGAGAAGCTCAAGCGCTTCAAGGACGCCCGGCTGTACCACTTCTCTCTTTGCACCGTGCCGACGCGGCTTTGGCCCTTCGTCTGGAACACCTTGGCCGGCTTCAAGGTCACCTACCAGGAAGGCTGCCGGACGAAATGCCTTTACCGCCAGCAGTGCGTAGGCGTCCACCGCAGCTACATCAAGCACATGGACGCGCCCGACATATCGCCCATCGAGGCGCCGCGGCCCGTCGTCTTGTCCGACAGCCTCTACCACCCCATCCTCTCCGTCGATGACCGGACCCTCGCGGCTTAGCCGCGGACTTATCCCCAGCACTTTCAGCGCTGAAAGTACTGGGGATAACTCCAGACGTTGACAGCGGGCGGCGTACCTGATAAACTGCGGCTGACATGCCCCACGCGCCTTCCCGCCCCGTCGTGATCCGCCTCGCCAAGGCCGATGAGCTGGCTTTCATGGGCGCGGCTTACCTGATGACGCAGGACGCCTACGTCGAGCTCGGACGCCTCGGGCGTGGCTTCACGGTGACGCTTTGGCCGAAGAACGGGAGATCCTCCTCGGGATGGGCAAAAGCGTTCCGCCTGGAGTATGCCAACCAGCTCTTGAGGTGGTCCTTGTCGCGCGCCGGCCTCGGCTTGCGCGCCGAGACGCTCAAACGCGCGCTCGTCCTGGCCAAGGCCGCCGGCGGCCGCCCGCAGGCGCCGCAGGCCGCCCTCACGGCGGAGCAGAAGGCGGAGATCGCCGCGCTCCTGGCCGAGGCCGACGCTGATACCGGTCCGCGCGACCCGCTGGGCATCACGCGGCCTTGGACGGAGGTCCGCAAGGACCGATGAAGCTCGTCAAAGGCACGGCCCGCATCCGGCTCGCCAAGCCCCTTTATGGCGCCGAAAGCTTGGGCGCTGGCGCGCTCATCCTGGGAACGCGCGCGAAAGTCTACCTCGTCGAAAAGAAGGGGGAGTTCTCCGTCGAGATCGCGCCCGCGGAGCCTTTGGCGGCCGAGGCTCTGCGCGCGCTGGCCGGCGAGTTCCTCAACGAGGCGCTCAGCCATGAATACCGTCAGCGGGTCGTGCAGGCCCATGCGCCGCTCTCGCAAGCGGTGCTCGGGCCCCTCTTCGCCAAGGGCTTTCCCGCCGTGCCGGCCGACCCGCTGGAGGAACTCGAGCCTCAGGTCCGAGCCGAGCGGCAGCGCGACCTTGAAGACCTCCTCGCGCAGGCTCGAAAGCTCGCGTGAACAAGCTCACCGTCTTGCCGCGTCCGCCCGCCGCGGCTCCGGGCGCGGCGCCGCATCAGTACCGTCGCCTGGGCAAGAAGGTCCTTATCACCGACGAGCTGGGGCGCTGGGCGCTGCTGACCCCGAAAGAATACGAGCGCTACCTCAGCGGGCTCAAACGCTCCGACCCGCTCTGGGCGAGACTGCAGTCCCGCGGCTTCATCGCCGACGCCTTCGATTTCGACGCCGCCGCCCGCCTGCAGTTCGAGCGCGGCCTGCTTTCCTGGAAAGGTCCGGCCACGCACGTCCTGCTGCTTGAGCGGGGCGCCAAGTCCCTGGGCTTGGACATGGCCCGGCGCGTGGTCGATTTCATCTTCCGCTGTCCCAGCTCGCAGCTGACGCTCGAGCTGGTCTGCGGCGACTCGGCCGCGCATTGGCCCGTGATCTGGTTCGTCGTGCAGTACGCGCGCCGCAAAGGCGAATGGTCCAGGCGGCCGGTTTTCCTCATCCTGCGCTGCCGGGCATTGTCGACGGAGCGCGCCGAGTTCCTGCGCGGCCACGGCGTCACGCGCTGCCTCGAGCTTGAGGCCTCCGGCGCGCCGCGGCCCGCCGATGCGCCGTCTTTTCGCGCGCAGAGCGCGCGGCTGAGGCTGGCCCCCGGCGCGCGCGATCCCGGGGCCTGGGCGGATCGCCTCGACCGCTGGGGCTTCCAGTCGGTGCGGCTGCTTGCGCCGTCGCAGGATGAAGCCGGCGCGACGGCTTTCCTGAGCTTCTACGAAGGGCTCCTTGACTGGCTCATCGCTCATGGCGAAGAGGCCTCCTTGCGTGATGAGTGGGCGACCTCGCTGCTCGGCGCGCGCCTATGGAACCTTCCCGGCGCCGACCTCCTCGAACAGCTGGCCTACGGGCCGGACGGTCGGGTCTTCTCCAGCGCAGAAGCGGCCTTGGGCGAGGGAGGGCTGGAGTTGGACCTGGGCGCCGTCGGCGAGCTTCGCTATCAGGACCTGGCGCGCCATGGCGCCGCGCGCGCCGTCGTCGCTGCCAGCCATCCGGATAACCAGCCGTTATGCGGCCAGTGCGTCTACCGCGCCTTTTGCGCGGTCGCGCCTTCCTTGAGCCGGAAAAGCCAAGGCACGCTGTGGGGGCAGACTCCTTCAAGCGCTGCCTGCTCCCTTCAGATGGGTGTTTTAGACCTTGTTTTCGCCCGCTTTGTTGACGAAAAGTGGTTGCTTTTGCTGGATAAATGGGGTGTTGACATGACTTGACAATCCTGCTACACTCCTATGACGAGAAAACTGTCTATTAGGAATAGGATGAAATCAACAAAAAAACCCTCTAAAAAGGGCCGTAAAATAGCCGTCCTGAAGAAACCCGCCAAGGTCCCTGCCCCCTACCGTCTTTCTGAATCCGAAGTCACCTTCGCGCTCGATGTGAAGAAGGAAACCCTTGAGGCTGTGTTCGGCGCCGCCTATCTCCTGATGGACCGGGCTTTCGTCTCCCTGTCGGGAGACCGCGTCAAAAAGATCGACGTCGTGCTCCGTCCCAAGGACCCGAAGACGCTGACGCTGCGCGCGTTGGCTTCGGAGTTCCTCTCCGACCTCGAATCACAGAAGGTCCGCTGGGCCGTGGCCAGGAACAACCTCCCGATCCGCGAGTTCATCGCCGAGCAGGCCGTGCTCATCGCCAACGGCACCCTGCCGCCGCCGGCCCAGGCGCCTGAGCCCGCCGCCGACCAGCTCACCGACGACCAGCGCAAGGAGATCGAGAAGCTCATCTCCGAAGTCGAAGCCGAGATCAAGACGATGAATGAGAAAAAGACCAACCCCGACCCCAAGAACATCAAGGCCTCCTGGGAAGAGAAGCAGGAGCAGGGGAAGGCCTAGTGAGCAGGCTCACGACGCTGACGCGGGGCGCGCCCGTCGATATCGACGCGTTGGCCGCCTTCAACTTCCGCGACATGGGCGGCTGGCATCTCCTGACCAACGAGTGGGGCCAGTACCTGACGCTGGAGACCGCCGACTTCGAGCGGTTCATGGCCGGCAAGATCGACGCCTCCGACCCGCTCTATCCCGAGCTCGAGAGCCGCGGCTTCCTGCGCGCCCGCCTGGACTTCCGGCAGCTGGCGGCCGGCTACGTCAAGAAGAACTCCTTCCAATGGTTCCCCGGGCCCAGCCTGCACATGATCGTCGTCACCCTGCGCTGCAACCAGAAGTGCCAGTACTGCCATTCCAGCGTGGTCGACCCTTCGCGCACCGACACCGACATGGACCTGGAGACGGCCAAGAAGACCGTCGACTTCATCTTCCAGACGCCCAACCCCACCATCTGCATCGAGTTCCAGGGAGGCGAGCCCCTGCTCAACTGGCCGGTGGTCAAGTTCATCACGCAGTACGCCCAGGCCAAGGCGAAGGCGTCCAAGCGCAAGCTGCTCATGGCGCTGGTCTGCAACTTCACGCTGATGACCGAGGACAAGCTCGACTTTTTATTCGAGCATCATGTCTCCATATGCACCTCGCTCGACGGGCCCGCCGAGCTGCATAACAAGAACCGGCCCTTCCTGGGCGGCGGCGAGGCCCAGCAGAAGGTCGTCGGCTGGCTGGAGAACGTGCAGGCGCGGTGCCTGGCGGACACGTCCAAGAAGTATTATCTGCCGGGCGCGCTGATGACGACGACCCGCTTCTCCTTCGACTACGGCCCCCAGATCGTCGATCTTTACGTCAAGCTGGGCCTCGAGCAGATATTCCTGCGCCCGCTCTCTCCGATCGGCTACGCCAAACGGGTCTGGAAGGACATCGGCTACGAGGCTTCGGAGTTCGTGCGTTTCTACGAGAAGACCCTCGATTACATCATCGACCTCAACCTCGCCGGCAAGTCCCAGATCATGGAGCGCATGGCGCTCATCCTCTTGGCTAAGATCGTCAAAGGGGAAGACCCCGGCTTCATGGACCTGCGCTCGCCCGCGGGAGCGGTGCTCGGCTGCCTGGCTTACAATTACAACGGCGAGATCTTCGTCAGCGACGAGGGCCGCATGGTCGACCACCAGGGAGACCCGATCTTCCGGCTCGGCGACGTGGCGAAGTCCTCTTGGCTCGACGTCATCGACCATCCGACCACGCGCGCCTGCGTCTCGGCCTCGACGCTGGACAACCAGCCGATGTGCCAGCAATGCGCCTATAAACCTTACTGCGGGGCCGAGCCCGTCTTCCACTACGAGACCCAGCGCAGCGTCTTCGGGCAGATGCCCAACAGCGGCTGGTGCGTCTCCCACATGGGCGTCTTCGACGTGATCTTCAAGAAGCTGCGCGACCCGCGCTCGCGCAAGGTGCTGGAAAAGTGGCTGGAGCGCGACCAATGCCGCTGGCAGGAAAGTGGTGCTGTCCCCGCGGGGCAGCCGGAGGTCGTCGATGCGACTTGAGATCGACCCGCAGGAGCGCAGCGTCTCCTTCGACGTGCCGAAGAAGCTCTACACGATGGACGCGGTGCGGATCACCGCGCAGATCTTCTCCTCCAAGGCCGACGTCTACCTTGACGAGTCCACGAAAGCCTTCGCGCTCACGCTGAAGGCCAAGCGCCGCGACGCCGCGCAGCCTCAGCTGGAAGCGCTCGCCGGCGAGTTCGGCAACGAGCTCCTGAACCAGGAGTACCGCTTCCTCGTGGGACGCTTCAACCAGAAGATCTCCAGCCTGATCATCACGCAGACCTTGATGGCCGCGCGCGGCGGCGAGGCGGTCCCCGCCGCCGCCGCCGAGGAGCAGACGCCGGAGTTCAAGGCCAAGACGGCGAAGCTGATGGCTGACGCGCAGGCCGAGGTCCGGCGGACCATGCCCAAGAAGATCGCCCCGCAAGGAACGCCGCTGCCGCCGGTCAAGGAGGACGCCGGTGTCTAGGCTCACTGAGCCCGCCGGCGCGCTCGAGGCCGCCCCGCTCAAGGTGGCGGCCCACAACGCCCGCAAGCTCGGGTCTTCCGTGCTCCTGACCAACGAGGCCGGAGAGCATGCCTTCCTGACGGAGCCCGACTACGCCCGTTACCTGGGCGGATCCATCGGCAACGATGATGTCCTGGCCACGGGAACGGCCGGCAAACCCGGCTTGCTTCAAAAGGATTTTATCCGCGATCAGCTTGATTTCT
The DNA here is from genome assembly GCA_964510095.1 of uncultured Elusimicrobia bacterium. Lineage (GTDB taxonomy): Bacteria > Elusimicrobiota > Elusimicrobia > UBA1565 > UBA9628 > JBBTLF01. The sequence continues at coordinate 19,263 of CAZEAE010000013.1, forward strand.
CTCATCTGGCTGGGCGCGGCGTCGAGCGGGATATGCTGGCCTGGCAGGGGCCCAACGTCCACACCGTCGTCGTCACCCTGCGCTGCAACTTCAAGTGCCTTTACTGCCATGCCAGCGTCGTCGACGTCTCGCATACCGAGAAGGACATGACGGTGGAGACCGCCCGCCAGGTGGTCGACCTGGTCTTTCAGAGCGGCAACCCGACCCTCATGATCGAGTTCCAGGGCGGCGAGCCCCTGCTCAATTGGCCGGTCGTCAAGTTCATCGTCCTCTACGCCAAGGAGAAGAACCGGCATCACAAGCGCGCGCTGCACTTCGGGCTGATCTCGAACTTCAGCCTCTTGGACGACGAGAAGATGGAGTTCCTCATCTTGAACGGCGTCTCCTTCTGCACCTCCCTGGACGGGCCCAAGGACCTGCACGACAAGAACCGCATCTTCCTCGGCGGCAACAGCCACGAGCAGGTGATCGCGGGCCTCAAGAAGGTCCTGGCGCGCAAGGCCCAGGGCGCCAAAGTCGACACGCCCAACGCCATCTGCACGGTGACCCGGCATTCCCTGCCGCGCGCCAAGGAGATCGTCGACCAGCTCGTCGGGCTCGGGCTCGAGCGCATCCAGTTCGGCCCGCTCGACCCCATCGGCTTCGCGCGCAAGAGCTGGGACACCATCGGCTATTCCTCGGCCGAATTCGTCAAGTTCTACAGCGACGCCTTGGACTATCTCATCGAGCTCAACTTGAAGGGGACCAAGGCGTACGAGAAGATGGCGCTGATCTTCATGGTGCGCATCCTCGAAGGCGGCCACTGGCGATTCCCCAACGCCGACGGCGTCGCGCGGCTGGCCTACAACCACGACGGCGCGGTCTATACCTGCGAGGAGGGCCGCCTGCTGGCCAACGAGGGCGACGAATCCTTCAAGATCGGTCACGTCTCCTCGGCCTCGCTCCAGGACCTCCTGGGGCATCCCACGGTGCATGCCGGCCTGCTGGCCTCCAGCCGCCTGGCCCAGCCTTTGTGCTCCCAATGCGCCTATAACCCTTTCTGCAGCGTCCTGCCGGTCTACAACCAGGCGACGCAGGGCAGCATCTTCGGCCGCATGCCGGACAACGGCTGGTGCGAGAAGATGATGGGGCTTTTTGACGTGGTCTTCACGAAGCTGCAGGAGCCGGAAGCCAGGAAGGTGCTTGAGTCCTGGCTCGAGTACAAATCGCGGTAGCACCGCGGAGGAACAACGCAAATGGCCAAGAAGAACTCGAAGGATAAGGACAAGAAGAAGGGGAAAAAGCCCCAGCTCCTGCCGCAGATCAAGAAGGACGCCTCGGTCTTCCTGAGCAGCGAGGAAGGCAAGATCACCAAGGAGAACGTCATCAAGACGGCGGCGGCGCTCGGCATCATCGGCGCGGCGCTGCTCAAGGCGACGCCCGCCCCGGCGGCTCATGCCAACTACCTGCATAACTCCGGCGGCACCGGGTCCCATACCAGCCACGGCTCGCACGGGTCCCACGGGTCCCACGGGTCCCACGGGTCCCACGGGTCCCACGGCTCGCACGGGTCCCACGGGTCCCACGGGTCCCACGGGTCTCATGGCTCGCATGGCTCGCACGGGTCTCACGGGTCTCACGGGTCTCACGGGTCCCACGGCTCCCACTGCCGCGGCGGCTGGTGCAACCCGAGGTGCTAGAGCTCTGATGAGGCGCGGAGCTCCATGGCCCCGGATCATCTGGCCGTATACCTATCCAACAGCTGCAACTTGGCCTGCAGCTATTGCTATGTATCCGTCAACCAGGGACCGCCGGTCAGCCTGAGCTTCGAGCAGATCAAAGAGTCGATCGACTTCTTCCTCGAGGAGGTCGAACATCCGAACAAGAAGATCACGTTCCTGGGCGGCGAGCCGCTGCTCAACTGGCCGGTCTTCACGAAGGCGGCGGCTTACGCCCGCGAGAAGGGCGGACGCGACCTGGTCCTGCAGACCTTCACCAACGGGACGCTGCTGACGCCCGACAAGCTGGCCTTCCTGGACGGCTGCGGGGTCCACGTGACGATCAGCCTCGACGGCCGCAAGGCGGACAACGACCGGCACCGCGTCTATTTCAAGTCCACCGAGCGCTCGGTCTTCGACGACGTCATGGAGCGCCTCAAGCCCCTGCCCAAGGCGACCTTGGGCGTCAGCCTGGTCTTCACCGCCGAGACCATCGAGCACTTCCTCGGCAACGTGGACTACTTCTACAAGATGGGCTTCGGCCGCATCACCTTCAATCCGGAGCTTTACGAAGCCTGGCCGGAGGAGAAGCTCGACGTCATGCGCGCGTCCTTGCGCGGGCTCACGCGGTATTACAAGGCGCTGCTGGAGAAGGGCCTTCCCGTTTTTCAGATGCAGATCCTGTTCGCCGTCCTCGAGAGCTTGGAGCAGAACAAGGCCGGGGTCAAATGGTGGCATGACTGCCACAACGTGGTGCTGGGGCCCGAAGGCAAATACTACGCCTGCGACAAGCCGCTGACCCTGCCCATCGGCGCCGCCAAGGACCAGCATGTCGGGCAAGGGCGCGCGATGGCTTGGGAGAAGCGGGAGGGCCTCTACGAGGAGGCGCGCGCCTACATCGAGGCCGACGGCGGCCAGGACGAGGTCTTCTGCCCCATGGGGGTCTATTTCTACAGCCGCGAGGCCAAGCAGGACCCCGCCGCGCTGCTCGCCAGCTTCCACCGCGTGGCCCAGGTCTTCGGCGAAGAGCTCTCCAGCCTCGTCTCCCAGTGCGAAGCATTCCCCGCCTTCCAGGATATCTATGTCGACACTCGAGTCGTATGACAGCGCCCTAGCGGCCGGGCTCACCACCAACAAGGAGATCCGGCGCTTCAAGATCGCCATCAATACCGCCTGTCCGCTGCGCTGCGAGTACTGCTTCATCGACAAGGACTCGGGGGAGGTCGTGCCTTGGGACGTCGTCCAGGGGCTGGTGCGGTTCATGCTCAGCTCGCCGGGGCCGGTGAAGAAGCTTTTGATCTACGGCGGCGAGCCCTTCCTGAAATTCGACCTGGTCCGCGACATCGCGCTCTTCGCCCGCGCCGAGGCCCTGAAGGCCGGCAAGGACCTGGACCTCTCCATCTGCACGAGCGCGGCTTTGAAGCTCAAGCGTGCCGACCTCGAGTTCCTGCGCGACCAGAGGTTCTTCATGAGCGTCAGCATGGACGGCGATAAAGAAACCCATGATAAACGTCGTGTAACCAAGCACGGGAAGGGCTCTTGGGAGATGATGGTCCCGAACCTGCCGCTGGTGTTCGATACCGTGGGCAAAAGACGGTCCATGGCCATCCAGTGCGTGCACCCCGACAACGTCGAGAAGATGCTTTCCAACTATCAGACCTTGGTCGGCCTGGGCTTCGAGAACATCGAGATCGAGGTCATCCACGGCTTCGGCTGGAAGGACACCAAGCATCATTTCAGGCCGATGCTGCAGAAGGTCCTGGACTGGGTATGGGCCGAGGCTCAAGAGGGCCGGATGCGCTTCGTGGTCTGCTCCTTGGTCCCGCTCATGCTCAAGGAGGCCATCCTGCTCGAGGACATGTGCCCGTTCCATTCGTCGATGGAGTGCTATCCGGACGGCAAGTACTCCTTCTACCCCTTCGCCTTCGTCGATTGGGAAGGGCGGGCGAAATCGGCGGTCGGCGGCGCGCTGACCGGCGTGCCCGAGCGCTACCGGTCCTGCACGTTCGACAAGGACAGCGACCAGTGCCGCAACTGCACCAGCGACTACTACCGCAACCCCGGCGTCAACGAAGGCAACGACCCTTACCGCTGGCGCACCGAGATGGCGCGAGCCTTCATGGACAAGGTGGCGCTGGCCGCGCGCCGGGACCCGAAGATGCTGGCCTACCTTCGGGAGGCGGTGATCCGATGCCGGATCAGCTAGAAGCCTTCAGCCTTCTGGGACGCTCGCGTCCTGCCGCGCTGCTGCGCGGCTTCCTGAAGGCCAATCTGGTCCACCATCTGGCTCATACGGGATCGGAGAAGACGCTGCTCAAGATAGGCCGGGCTTGGCGGCCGGCTTTCGATTGGGTTCCCACGGGAAAAAACCCCCCCGGGCCAGCGGCCACGTTCGAATCAGTCGTCCGGGTTTGTGCGATCTCTACTGGCGACCTCAGGGCGTCCGACCTCAAGATCCTTGAGGGGATCGTGCAGCGCGATCCCTCGGACCTTTGGGGTTGGATCGGGCTCGGGCTCAATTGTCTTCGCCTGTGGAACGGGGAGGACCATTTCAAGCGGGCGCTGGCTTGCTTCGAGAAAGCCGTCGCGCTGGAGCCGTCTTGGAGCTGGGCCTACCTTTTGAGGGGGGAGGCTCTGCGCTCACTGCTCGCATACGAGCGTTCGCTGGCCGACTACGAACGCGCCATCCTGCTCGAGCCGGGCCTTGCCTGGGCCTACGCCTTCAAAGCGCGCGTCTTGTTCCAGTCGCGCACGGAGGCTTCCGACATGCGTTGGATGGACCTGGCCATCGCGCGCGCGCCGCGCGAAGGGTGGATGTACGCCTGGCGCGCCGAGGGGCACCGCCGCTTGGGCCGGCTCGAGCGCGCCGAGGCCGACTTCCAAAAGGGCCTGAAGCTCGACCCGCTCTACGACCAGGCCTACTGCTGGCGCGCCAAGCTGCTCGACTCCCGCGGCCGCCATGCTTCGGCGATCGAGTCGCTGAAGAAAGGGCTCCGGCTTTGCCCTGATTTCGAGAAGGCTCAGCGTCAGCTGGTGCGCTCGCTGCGCGCTTGCGGGAAGACGGCCGAGGCCCTGGCGGCCCTGGACCGCGCCGCCGCGTTGAACCACCGCAACGACTGGCTGGGCAATTGGAAGGCCGAAGGCGCGGGCGACAGCGCAGAGTCCCGCAAAGCCCTGAGGGAGCTCGATGGCCATCTGGCGCGCCGGCCGCGCGACGCGCGCGCCCGCGCTTGGCGCGGAGAGACGTTGGGCCAGCTGGGCCGCCACGCCGAGGCCTTGGCCGAGCTCGACGCCGCGCTGGCGTCGGACGGCAAGCTGCCTTGGGCGCAAGCCTGGCGCGGCGAGAGCCTGCTGGCGCTCGGCCGCCGCGAGGAGGCGCTCGAGGCTTTCGACCGCGGCGCGATCCTCGATCCGGGCTACGGCCGCGCGCTGATCGGGCGCGGCCGGGCCCATGCGGCCTTCGGCCGGTGGGGCCCGGCGGTGGCCGACTTCGACGCGGCCGAGGCCGCCCGACGCGTCGAGTTCGCTTGGACCTACGCTTGGCGCGGGCAAGCCAAGCTCGAGCTGGGCCGCGTCGAGGAAGCCTTGCGCGACCTGGACGCCGCCGCGCTGCTCGATCCGCGCTGCCGGCAGTTCCGCTACTGGCGCAGCAAGGCGCGCCTGAAGCTGGGCGACGTCCGCGGGGGGCGCGAGGACCTGCTGCGGACGACGGATTCCCCTTTCCCGTGGGCCGCCTTGGCCGACAGCGAAGAGCATCGGCGCGCCGGCCGTTTCGCCCAGGCCCTGGACGCCCTGGCCCCGGTCATCGGCAAGCATGCCCGCCGTTCGCCTTGGCTTTATCTTCTGCGCTATCGGCTCAAGCGGGCGGCGGGCCGGCCGGGGGCGGCGCGCGACGTCGACCTGGCTTTCCGGTCCGACCCGGCCTGCGGCTGGCTGTTCGGCCTGGCCCCCTTGCCGCGGGAAGAGGCCGGCGCGGCCGCGCTGATCCAGGATGCGGGCTTCGCGCGGATGAACGAGTGCTCTTATGTCTACGCCTACCTGGGGCAGGGCAAGCTGGCCCGAGGCCAGGCCGCCGAGGGCCTGGCCGACCTCGAGCGCGCCGCCGCGCTGGAGCCCGCCGGCTGGGTCTGGGCTTGGCTCGGCGAGGCCGAACGCCAAGCAGGGCGCCTGGAGTCGGCGCTGAAGCATCTGACCGAGGCTATCCGGCTGGACCCCAGGTACGCCAACGCCTACGGCTGGCGGGGCACGGCGCGGCTCCAGCGCGGCGACGCCGCCGGCGCCAAGGAGGACCTCGATGAGGCCCTGAAGCGCGCGCCCTCGGCGCGGGGCTTCCTGGACCGCTCCCGGGCTTTGCGTCGCTTGGCAGACCTGCCGGGAGCCCTCGACGACCTGGCCCGCGCGGCGCGCCTCAACGGCGAACTCTCCTGGGACCGGCCGGTCAAGGAGGCGTTGGAACGCTCCCTGCGGGAGCTGGAGGGAGCTAGCGCCTCTCATCCCGAAGAGCCTCGCCTCGACGCTTGGCGAGGGGAGGCTTTGCTGCGGCTGGGACGGCCCAAGGACGCGCTGGCCGTCTTGGACGCGGTCTTGAAGAAGGCGCCGCGCTCGGCTTGGGCGCTGGCCTGGCGCGCCGAGGCGCGCTTGGCCCTGGGGGGCAGCCCTCCCGAGGCGCTGCGCGACGTGAGGCGCTCTCTGCGCCTGGACGGCCGCTACGCCCGGTCCCATGAGGTCCTTGCCGAGGTCCTTCAGCGCCGAGGCCAGGACGAGGGGGCGCTGGCCGCGCTGCGGCAGGCCTCCAAGCTCAACCCCTATTCGGCGCGCCTGCTGCTTTCCCGCGCGAGGCTCGAGCTCAGGGTCGGCCGCCGCGCCAAGGCCCTTTCGGTCCTGGAGCGTTGTCTGAAGGTCCACCCCGGCTGCGCCGAGGCCGCGGAGCTGCGACGCGGCTTGCTGGGCCGGGGGCTGCCTCAGGCCGACGCGCCCGACCTGAAGTCCCTCGAGTTCTTCGTCAACTACGCCTGCAACGCCAAATGCCCGTTCTGCTTCAATCCTCCCGACGCTTCACCGGAGCTCGAACGGGGCCTGCCTTTCCCCGAGCTGGCGCGCCGCATGTATCAAGGCTACGCCGAGGGCTACCGGGCCATCAAGTTCATCGGCGGCGAGGTCACCGTCCGCGAGGACCTGCCGAAGATCCTCGGCCTGGCGCGCCGCATCGGCTTCAGATCCATCCAGATCACGACCAACGGCATCCGCCTCGCCGATCCGGGCTACGCCCGCATGCTGGTGAGGCTCGGCGCCGACAGCTTCCGGTTCTCGGTCCACAGCCACATACCAGCGCAGCATGATGAGCTGGTGGCGGTGCCCGGCGCCTTCGAGAAGCTTTGCCGCGCGGCCGAGACGCTGAAGGGTCTGGGCGTGCGGCTCGGCATCAACTACGTCCTCAACCGCGTCAATCATCAGACGTTTCCCGAGACCGCTGATTTCTTCTGGGACAAGCTGGGCGTGCGGGACCTGATCGTCTATTTCCTGCGCTATCAGGGGTTCGCCGCCCTGCCGCAGAACGAGGAAAAGCTGAAGCTGACGATGAGCCAGGCCGCGCCCTTCGTCCGCGAGGCCTTCCGGCGCCTGCGGGCGCGGGGGCACGACCGTCTTCCGACCTTGATCCACTTCCCGCCGTGCGCGATGCCCGAGCTCGAAGCGCATATGCTCGATTGGACGAAGGATCCCGCGGGCTGCGGCCAGAGCAACACGGCCTTGGACCGCATGACCCTGCCCGACGGCTCGGGCGGGCTCATCAGCGAGGTCACCAACAGCGGCAAGGTCCCCGTCGCCGCCTGCGCGCTTTGCGCGTACAAAGAGAAATGTCTGGGTGTGGAGAAGAATTACCTTCGGCTCTTCGGTGAGGCCGAGTTCACGCCGCTGCGCCCGTCCCAGGGGGCGGCGCATTGAAGACCGAGGAAAAGGTCCATGAGCTCTTCCTCAACTACGCCTGCACGGCGAAATGCCCGTTCTGCTACAACCCGCCCATCACCCCCGAGCTGCTGCGCCTCGACCTGACCTTCGAGCAGGCCGCCGAGAGCCTGTACAAGGGAGCCGGCTCCGGGGCCCGGATGCTCAATCTTCATGGAGGAGAAGTGACTCTCCGGGACGACCTTCCCAAGCTCCTGCGCCTGGCGCGCAAGCTGGGCTTCACCCAGATCACCGTGGTCACCAACGGCGTCAAGCTCGGCAGCAGGGCCTATGCGCGCGGCCTGGCCGCCGCCGGCGCCACGCATTTCCGCTTGTCGATCCACGCGCCGGAGGCGGCGCTGCACGACGCCATCCTGGCTCTGCCGGGCGCTTTCGACAAGGCCGTGGCCGCGCTGGGGCATCTCGAGGCCGAGGGCATCCCCTTCGGGCTGAACTTCGTCTTGAGCCGGGACAACCTGGCCGTCCTTCCGGCTTTCATCGAGCGCTTCGTCGTGCGCGGCGGGATCGGCGACGTCATCGTCTATTTCCCGCACCTGCGCGGCATGATGGCGCTCAACGCCGCGCGCATCGGCCTCAGCTACGAGGAGGCCGCGGTCGCGGTGCGCGAAGGCTTTTTGCTTTTAGAAAAAGCGGGACGGCGCGACTCCGTGCTGCTGGCGAACTTCCTGCCCTGCGTCTTGCCCGAGCTGACCGACCGGATGCTGGACTGGTCGAAGCACGGCGAGACGGCGTCGATGACCCATCCCGAGGGCTTCACCCAGGACATCCACGAGATGAAGGACGGGCAGCGCTTGCCGGTGAAGGCCTGCCGCTCCTGCGCCGTCGGGACGCGCTGCTTGGGCGTCGAGCGCGAGTACATCGCGGCGAGGGGCGAGTCTGAGTTCAACGCCATGGGTTCATGCGCGGTGGAACGATGATCGAGACCTTCTTGAGGCGGCACGTCGCAGGGTTATCCCCAGCGCTTCCAACGTTGGAAGCGCTGGGGATAACTCTCATCTTGGGAGCGTGGACGCGCGCCCCTCGTCTATGAACCTCCTGATCTTCCTGTCGGACCGCTGCAACATGAGCTGCGACTATTGCTTCCTGAGCCTGAACCAGGGCGCCGCGGTCGTCCTCGAGCTGGAGGCGGCGCGCCTGGCCGCGCGAGAGCACCGCGCGCGGCATGGGGCCCGGGCGCGCTTCACGGTCCTAGGCGGCGAGCCCTTCATCCACTACCCCTTGCTCAAGGCCGTCGCGGCCGCCGTCGCCGAGGAGGCGCCGGGCAGCCCGGTCGGCGTCGTCACCAACGGCACCAGGCTCTGCCCGAAGATGTTGGGAGAGCTTTCGGCGCTCGGCGCCCGCGTCACGGTCAGTCTGGACGGCCGTGCCGCCGCGCATGACGGGCACCGGAAGCTCGTCGGCGAGAAGGGCTCCTCTTTCGCCGAGTCCCTGAAGGCTTTGGAAGGCTGCGACAAGAGCCTCCTGCGCGCCAACATGGTCGTCTGCGCGGATACGGTCGGCGGGCTGGCCGGCAACGTCGAGGCGCTGCGCGAGGCGGGTTTGCGGAGCTTGTCGTTCCACCTCAACATCCTCGAGCCGTGGACCGCCGACGGCTTGGCCGCTCTGGAGCGCTCGCTGGCGGGCTTCGCTCGGTACTGGAAGGCGCTCTGCGCGGCGGCGCCGCTAGCCCTGGAGCTTTCTCACCTAGCCTCCTTCGCCCCTTTGGCCCCGGACCACGGCTATGACGAGCTCGTGCTCGGCGCCGACGGCCGCTATTACCCTTGCGACGGGCTCTTCTCGCGGCGCTACGCCGAGCTGGGCGCCTGGACGGTCGGCCAGCCGGGAGCGGGGCTCGATGAGGATAAGAGGGCTGCCTTCCATGGGCAGGCCTTGGCCTTCATCCACGGCGTCTTCAAAGACGCGCCTCATGACAGCTGCCCGCGCGAGGTCTATTTCCATGCGCGCGCCCTCGGCGCCGACCCCTCGCCCGCCCTCCTGAGCTTCCACCGCGCCGACGCGGTCCTCGGCCGCGCGCTGCGCGGCCTCGCCGGAGGCGTCCATGCGGCGCGCTGAAGCTTTGGCCGCGGAAGGACGCTTCGCGGCCGCGCTGGCGGAGCTGGGCGTCAAAGCTAAGCCCGACTTCGCTTTGAGGACCAGGGACCCGCGCCAGGACCTGCAGTACGGCGCGACCCCGCCGCTCTGCGAGAAGCCCGCGCCTTACCGCGGCGCCAGGACGGCCTTGGCCCGGCTGCGGCGCGGCCGGCCGCAGAGCCCCGCCGTATTCCTGCTCAGCGGGGTCGTCGAGACTTTCCTGGGGGGCTTCCAGGCCGCCGTTTCCTTCCTCGATACGGCCATCGAGCTGAAGGAGTCGATGAGCTATGCCTATGCCTGGCGCGGCGTGGCCCGCGCGCTGGAGGCGCGCCGCCGAAAGACGCAGGAAGGCTTGCTCGACGCCCTTTTCGACCTGGACCGCGCCGTCGAGCTTAGCGCCGCCCGGCACTTCGTCTATCCTTGGCGCGCCGAGCTGAGGCACGACCTCGAGGACCCAACGGGGGCGCTCAACGACCTCGACCTGATCTTGCGCGAGGAGCCGGGCCAGGTCTGGGCCCGCGTCGAGCGCGGCGAGATCCTCTGCGAGACGGGCCGCCACGGCGAGGCCTTGGCCGAGTTCGACCGGTTGGCCCGCGCCCATCCCAAGGCGTCCTGGGCTTACGCTCTGCGGGGCCGGACGCTGGGGACGACGGGGCGGGAGAAGGAATCTCTGCGCGACCTCGTCAAAGCGGCGGCCTTGGCCCCGCGCTCCGGCGCCGCTTTGGCCTGGCTGTCGGAATCCTTGCGCAAGCTGGGCCGCTATCGCGAGGCGGGCCAGCGGCTGGACCAGGCCGTCAAGCTCGAGCCCGGCTTCGTCCTGTCCTGGGTTTGGCGCGGGCGCTTGAAGCTCCTGCTGGGCCGCCCCCAAGAGGCCCTCAAGGACCTCGATCGCGCCGTGCGGCTCGACGCCCGCTACCTGCTGGCGCTGGCGTGGCGGGGGGAGGCTCTTTTAAAATTGGGCCGCGGCCGCGAGGCCTGGGACGACTTCGAGTCCATCGCGCCGATGGACCCGCTGCGCACCTGGAACGCCGTCGTGGCCGAAGGCCGGCGCCAGGCTCCCGCCGAGCGCGAAGCCGCCTATTGGCGGGACCTCGAGCGGGCCGCCGGCGGCGGCGACCGCTTTGCGGCCAAGCTGCTGGAGCGGGGTCGCGCCCGCCTTGGCCCCGTGAAAGGGGCGCGGGCTTGAACGATTGCGACCTGATCGTAGTCGGCGGAGGGCCGGCCGGGACGACCTTGGCCACCCTGGTCAAGAAGCATGCGCCCGGAAGACGCGTGATCCTTCTGGAAAAGGCTCCCGGCCCGCGCCACCACATCGGCGAGTCCCTGCTGCCGGGCCTGGTCCCGGTCCTTAAGGAGATGGGGGTCTTCGAGAAGATCGACGGCGCGGGCTTCCCGCGCAAGCTGGGGGCCAATTATGTCTGGGGCCGCGACCGCGCGGTCTGGGAGAACGACTTCAACGACGTCAACATCAAGGAGATGCTCGCGCGCCACGGGAAGATCCCCGAGAAGATCGAATACGCCTGGCAGGTCCGGCGCTCAGAGTACGACGAGATCCTGCTGCGCCATGCCGAGGCCTGCGGTGTGGAGGTCCGCCGCGGCGCGGTCGCGACGGGCATCCTCGAAGACGGCGAGCGCGTCGTCGGCGTGGTCCTGGCCGGAGGCGAAGAGCTTCGCGGAGAGTTCCTGGCCGACTGCAGCGGCCAGAACGGCTTTCTTTCCAGATTCCGCCGCATCAGGGAATACAATCCTCAGCTCAAGAACGTGGCCGGCTACGCCTATTTCAAGGGCGCGCCTTGGAAGTACCGCTTCTCCGGCCATCCCGACAAGACGAAGATCTTCGTCTGCTCGGTGGCTTGCGGCTGGTTCTGGTACATCCCCATCGCCGCCGACGTGGTCTCCGTGGGGCTGGTGACCTCCGTGGAGTTCCTGAAGAAGAGCGCTCTGGAGCCCGAGGCGCTTTTCATGAGGGAGCTCGGCGCTTGCGCCGAGATCGGCCCGCTGCTAGCGGGCGCGCGGCGCATCGAGGATTTCGACGGCACGGGCCAGGGCTTCTTCACGCATCAAGACTGGTCCTATCTCAACGTCGCGGCCGCCGGGCCGGGCTGGCTGGCCGCCGGCGATGCCGCCGTCTTCGTCGACCCGATCCTGTCGTCGGGCGTCACGCTGGCCCACCTGGCCGGTCATCGCGCCGCCTACACGCTCCTCACGCAATGGGCGGGCGCCGAGCCGGCGGTCCGGGAGCTCCTTTGGAGCGACTATAACGCCTTTTGCCGCGAGTCGGCCGCGCAGTTCCTCGTGCTGGCGCTCTTCTGGTACGGCAACGACCGCAGCGCCGAAAGCTGGTGGGGGAAGGCCAAGGAGCTGCAGCGGGCCTGGCTGCCCGTCGAGCTCGCCGACCAGACGGCCTTCATCACCGTCTCGGCGGGGCTGACCCGCTATTACGAGCGGGCGTTCTCCGCCGCCGCCTTGGCCAGCGCGGAGCCGACGCGGCCGGGCGACTTCCCGTTCTACGTGTCGGTGATGAAGGACGGCGACGCTCTGGAGCGCCGCGCCGAGGCGCCGCTCGATGAGGCCTCTCGGCCGCGCATCCTTTTCCCTTTCAAGGTCGACGTGGTCTTCCTGCCGGCGGAAGGCAAGCCGGCCCTGACGCCGGTCAAGCGCGTCCGTTTCCTGAAGCACGACCCCGCCGACGCCCTGGCCGACGCGGTGAACCCGCGCCAGGTCGTCACGCGCTACCATCTCGAGCTGCTCGGCTGCCTGGACGGCGGCCGGACGCTGGCCGAGGCGCGCGCCGAGGCTCTGCGGCGCGGCGTGCCCGCCTGGTGGCTCGCCGCGCCGGCCGACGGCTTCCTGAAGGAGCTTCGCCTGCAAGGCGTGCTGGACTGCGGCGTGGAGGCGGCGGCGTGAAGCGCTACCGCGCCAAGGTCAGCGTCATGGCGGCCATGGCCCGCGGCCGCAAGGCCGTCGACAAGGGCGACCTGCCGGGCGCGATACGCTGCTTCGACGACGCCGTGCGCTTGGACGGCCTGTCGGCCCAGGCGCTGCTCTATCGGGCCGGGCTCAAGCTCCTCGTCGGAGGCGGCGCCGGCGCGCTTGAGGACTTCCGGACGATCGGGCGGCTCGATCACAGCCACTTGCCGGCCTATCGCGACCTGACGACGCTCTCCGCGGAGGAGTTCCCGCGCTTGATCCCCGCCGTCGAACGCCTGCTCAAGCGCGACCCGTCCTGCGCCTGGGCGCATGTCTTTCGCGCCTTCTCGCTGCGCAGCCTGATGCGCTATGAGGACGCCGTCCTCGACCTCGATCGCGCGGTGGCCTGCCAGCCGGATTCGGCCGCGCTTTGGGCGATGCGTTCGCGCGTCAAGCTCACCAACCGCCAGCAGTTCTACGACGGCGTGCGGGACATGGAGAAGGCCGTGGCGCTGGCTCCCGATTGGGGGTGGCTGAACTGCTGGCTGGGCGAGGCCTTGCGCCATCAGGGCGACTTCAAGCGCGCCGAACGCGCCCTGACCCGCGGCCTGGCTCTCGACGCGCGCTACAAGCGGGGCTACGCTTGGCGCGGCGGAGCTAGGGTGGCCCTCGGGCGCTATAAAGAAGCGATCGCCGACCTTGACCGCTCGCTGGCCTTCGACCCGATCTATCATTACGACTTCGAGTATACCGCCGATCAGAAGTCCTGGGCGTACAACCAGAGGATGCTGGCCGGCCGCGGCCTGGGCGACGTGGAGCGGGCGCTGAAGGACTTGAACCAAGCTCATCGCTTCGGCCCGCGCTACGCCTGGGTCTTCAATCCCCGGGGTGAAAACGAGGTGTTCACCAAGGGGATCGAAGAGCTGGATGCCGCGCTCAAGAAGAAGCCGCGCTTGGCTTGGGGCTGGGCTTGGCGCGGCTGGACGCTGCAGCAGCAGGGGCGCCTTCCGGAGGCCCTTGCCGACCTCGACCGGGCGGTGCGCTTGTCGCCCCAGCTGGCTTGGCCCTTGGCCTGGAGGGGGAAGGTCCTGCTGTCGTTGGGCCGGCCGCAGGAGGCCGCCGGCGCTCTCGACCGCGCGCTCAAGGGCGACGGCGCCTACGCTCCCGCCTGGGGCTGGCGCGGCGAGGCTCGGCTGCAATTGGCCGATCCGGCCGGCGCCGCGACGGATTTTTCAAGGGCCATCCTTCTCGATCACCGCGCCGCCTGGGCTTTCGCCGGCCGCGGCCGATGCCGGCAGAGGCAGGGCCGGCTCGAAGACAGCCTGCATGACCTCGACCGCGCGCTGGCCATCCATCCCGATTATGCCGAGGCCTTGGGCTGGCGCGCCGAGACGCGGCGCCTGATGGGCGACTTGCGCGAGGCGCGCAAGTGACTCCGAGCGAGCGCTTCCTGCTCGGCTTCCTTAAAACGACGCTGGTGCACCGCCATGCCTTCATCCCCAGCCTTTCGCAGACGCGGGAGATCGGCGGCGCCGCGGCGGTCCCCGCGTCCTTCGCTCCGGCGCTGCTGCGCTGCCCGGAGCTCGACAAGGCGATCGAGGCCGGGCGCTTCAGCGCGGCGAAGAAGACCGCGGAACGTCTGGCCCGCCGCCCCGAACGGCTCGACGCCGCTCTCTTCGCCGGGCTCCTGGCGCTCTACGGCCGACCCTTGCGCAAGCCCGCCAGCCTGTTCGCGGGCTTCATCGAACGTTACGCCAGCCTCCGCGGCTTGCGCCGGCTGCAAGCCCTGAGCGCCAAGGCGCCGGGAGCTTGGCAGGTCTGGCTCTGGCTGGGCCTGGCCGCCCTTCGCCGCTGCGATCTCAAGACGGCCAAGTCGGCCTTAGATGAGCTGGCCCGCTTGCGGCCGGCTTGGGCCTGGTCTCACCTGCTGCGCAGCGAATGGGGGCGCGTCGACATCGAATTCCCCGAGGCCCTGCGGGACCTCGACCGCGCGGCCGCGCTGGAGCCCGGCAACGCCTGGGTCTACGCTCTGCGCTCGCGGGTGCGCTTCCAGAAGAGCGCGGATGCCGCCGCCCTGCGGGATCTGGACCGCGCCATCGAGCTCGACGAGCGCTCGGGCTGGATGCGGGCTTGGCGGGGCGACGCGCGCCGCAAGCTGGGCGACATGAAAGGCGCGCTGTCCGACCTTCTGAAGGCCAAGGCCTTGGAGCCGGCCTATGACCGGACCTATCTTTGGCTGGGCAAGACGCTGCAGGCGCTCGGTCTGCCGGAGCGCGCCGTGGCCGTGCTCGACGAGGCCGTCTCGCGCTGCCCGCATTTCGAAAAAGCCTACACCCAGCGCAGCCAGGCGCTGCGCCTGCTGGGGCGTGCCGGCGAGGCCATCCGCGACCTCAATCATGCCGCGAGCATCAACCACCGCCACAACTGGCTGGGGAGCTGGACGGCGGAGCCCGCGCCGCTGCGCCCCGACCAGCGGCGCTCCCTGGCCTGCCTCGACGCGCTCGTCTGCCGCTCGCCGCGCTCGGCCTGGGCGCTGGCCTGGAGGGGGGAATCGCGCGTGCAGAACGCCGATCTGGAAGGCGGACTTCTCGATCTAGACCGCGCTATCGCGCTGGCGCCGCGCTCGGCCTGGCCGTACGCCTGGAGGGGGGAGGCCTACGTCAGGCTGGGGCGCTTCCCCCAGGCCGAAGCCGAGCTCGACTCCTGCCTGCGGCTGGACCCTTCCTATGGGCGAGCGCATGCTTGGCGCGGACGCCTGCGCCATCTGCTGGGGCGTCATGACGAGGCGGTGGCCGACCTGGACAAGGCCGTCGGCGATTCTTTGGTGGAATATTCCTGGATGTATTTTTGGCGCGGGCAAGCCCAGGCCGCGCGCGGCCGGAGCGGCGAGGCTCGGAAGGATTTCGAGACGGCGCTGGCGCTGGAGCCTCAGCGCGGGGAGTTCCTCCGGGCGCTGGAGGGAAAACCCCTGGCGGCGGCCGCATGAAGGCCGCCGCCGCGCTGCGCCGGCTCTCGGCGCTGGGACATGACGAGGTGCTGGAGGCGCTTTCGCAGCGCTTCGGCCTTCCCTTCATCGCGGAATACGAGCTTTGGCTGCTGGGCCGTTTGCGTCATGCGGAGCTGAGAGCGCTGGCCGAAGAGGCGCAGGGCGCGACCGGGGCTTTGGGCCAGGCCGTGCGCGGCCGCCTGCGCCGGCTGCAGGGCGATGCGGCCGGCGCCGCCCTGCTGCTGCGCGCGGCCCTGGACGACGCCCCCCGCCTGGCGCTGGCCCATGCTTGGCTGGCGGAACTCGACCTGCGCAAGCCCGACGCCCTTCGCGGTCTGGACCGCGCCGTGGAGCTGGCGCCGGAGCTGGCCTGCGCCCGGCTCTATCGCGCGGCGGCCCTGCTGCTGGCGGATCGGCCCGCCGAAGCGGAGCCTGACCTGAAGGTCCTGCGGCGCCTGCGGCCGGCGTCCTTCCTGGGGAGGATATTATCGGGGCTGGCCGCCGAAAGACAAGGCCTGCGCGGCCGGGCCGCCTCCTTCTATCGCGCGGCCTCGGCCTTGGACCCCGTCTGCGCCGCCTCCTGCCTGCTGGAAAGCCGCGCCGAGAGGGACCCGCGCCGCTCCGACGCGGCCTGCGAGGAGGCCATGGACGCCGACCCGACCTACGCGCTGATCACCTTGTCCTGGTTCAAGCCGGGCGCGAGCTGGCGGGCGCACCTCAAGCGCCTGCGTGCTTTCGCCTTCAAAGAGCCGGAACGGGCGGGCTGGTATTACCGCCAGGACGACATCCACTACGCGCCGTATCAGTTCGAGGAGTACGCCGACTCCGCCCGCCTGCTGGAAGCGCGCCCGAAGGCGGCCTGGGCCTCGGCGCTGGTGGGCCGCGGCGTGCTGCGCTGTCCTCCGGACAAGGAGCGCGCCGCCGTCGGCCTGCGCGCCGTGCAGGATTCCGCCGCCTGGGCGCCGCGCAGCGGCTGGATCCGCGCCTGGAAGGGGCTGGCTTTGATCAAGGACGGCCGCCACGCCGCGGCCTTGGAACATTTCGACGAAGCGCTGCGCAGGCAGCCGCACTATCACCGCGGCTACGCCTGGAGGGGCGCGCTGCTGCGCAAGCTCGGGCGGCTGGAGGATTCCCTGCGCGACCTGGACCGGGCGGCGGCCATCGACGAGCAATATCCGTTCGTCTTCCACGAGCGCTCGCTGACGCGCCGGGCCTTGGGGGACTTCATGGGCGGCGCGCAGGACCTCGACTGCGCCTTCCGCCTCGACTACCGCTATCGCTGGCTGTTCACCGTCGGTCGCGAGCCGAGCCTCCCGGAGTTCGACCGGGCCTTAGCCGAGCTGGACCAGGCCTGCGCCGCTCATCCGAGCAGCCCGTCGCTTTTGGCTTGGCGCGGCCAGCTGCGGCTGCAGAGGGGCGACGCCGCCGCGGCCCTGCGCGACCTGGCCGAAGCCCGTCACCTCGATCCGCATCACGTGCTGGCCCATGCCTGGGGCGGCCGGGCGCTGCTGCAGGCGCAAGACGCGCCGCGCGCGGCGGCGCTGCTGGAAAGGGCGCGCCAGCTCGAGCCCAAGCTCATGATCCTCCACGGCTGGCTGGCCGAGGCGTATTTCGCCGGAGGCCGGCCGAAGCCGGCCTTCGCCTTGCTCGACTCGGTCATCGCTTCGAAGCGCCAGGTGTTCTGGGCCCACCACCTGCGCGCCCGGTTCCTGCTGGAGTCGGGGCGCCCCAAGGAAGCCCTGGCGGACATCCTGAAGGCGGAGGCTTCCGAAGGACGCCATGCCGAGGGCTATCACCTGGAGGCGCAAGCACGCCTGGCGCTGGGGCAGCTGGCGCTGGCCGACGCCGCCGTCGAGAAGGCCCTGGTCATCTCCCCGAACCTGGGACGGGCCTACGTGCTGCGCGCCGAGATCCATCGCCGGCGCGGACGTTTCGCCGATGTTCTGGCCGACTATAGGACGGTCTATGAGCGCTTCCCTTATCTGTTCAACACGCAGGAGAGGGAGCGCGTCCGCGTCCTCTTGAAGGCATAAAGGCATGAAAGAATGAAGGCGCTCGACCTGTTGGCCGCCCTGCGGCCCGATGAGAAGCTGGAGGATTTCAGCGTCCGCTTCGGCCTGCCGCATGCGCCGGATTGCGAGCTTTGGTATTTTCGCAAGCTGTTCCATGCGGAGCTGCGCTCGGCGCTGGCGGCGGCGGGCCGCCCGAAGGACGCCCTCGGCCTGGCGCGGCGAGGCCGCCTGCGTCGCCTGCTCGGAGACCTGGCCGGCGCCTCCGCCGACCTCAAAGCCGCTCTCGACTTGGACCCGGGCTGCGCCGTCGCCCATGCATGGCTGGGGGAGCTCGACCTCAGGCGGCCGGAGGCGCGCGTCAGCCTCACCCGGGCCTTGGAGCTCGACCCGCGCCTGCGCTGGGCCTGGCTGTATCGCGGCGCCGCGGCGTCGCTGGGCGGCGACTTTCAGGCGGCGGCAGGAGACCTAGGACGCTTCCTCGCGCTGGAGCCGCGGTCGTCCACGGGCCTGCTGCTGGCGGGCCTTGCGGCGGAGAAACGGCGGGCGCCCCGGGCGGCCGCGAGGTTCTATGAAAGGGCGGCCAAGGCGCATCCGACCTGCTCCGCGGCGTCTTTGCTGGCGGCGCGCCTGCGCGGGCGGGGCTGCGACGCGGCCTTCGACGCGGAGCCGGATTACGCTCACATCGCTTTGTTCCAGTACGAGCCTGGCGAAAGCTGGGGGCGCTATCTGGAGGGGCTGCTGTCGCTCTCTTTCGACGAGAAGCGGGCGCTGGCGCTCTGCGTGCGCTTCGGCCGGGAGGACACCCGTTTTTCCCCGTATCACTTCGAGACCGTGAAGCGCGCCGAGCGCATGAGCCGGGCGCATCCGAAGAAAGCCTGGTCGGCGGCTCTGCTCGGGCGCGCGCTCTCGCGCTGCCCGAAGGACGACGGCCGGACCAAGGAGAGCCTGGTCCTGTTGGGCGAGGCCGTGAGGCGCGCGCCGCGCTGCGGCTGGCCCTATGCCTGGCGCGCCTTGGCCCGCCTGCAGGCGCGCCAGACGCCGGCAGCGCTGGCCGATCTCGACGCAGGCCTCCGGCTTCAGCCTTATTATTACCGGGCCTACGGCTGGCGCGGGGCCTTGTTGAGGAGGCTGGGGCGCTTGCCCGAGGCTTTGCGGGACTTGGACCGCGCGGTGGCCGTCGACGAGCGCTATCCTTTCTCCCTGCATGAGCGCTCTTTGGCCAGGCGCGCGGCGGGAGACTTCGTCGGCGCGGCGCTGGACTTGGACCGCGCTTTCGCGCTCGATTTCCGCTACAGCTGGGTCCACACGACGGGCCGGGAGCCTTCGGCGGAGGAATCGGCGCTGGGCTTGAAGGAGCTCGATCGGGCGGTGGCGGCGCACCCCAGCGCGGCGTCCTTGCTGGTCTGGCGCGGCCGCCTGCGGCTGCAGCGGCGCGAGTTCGCGGAGGCCTTCCGGGACCTGCTGGCGGCCAGCCGGCTCGACCCGCACCATGCTCCGGCGCTGGCGTGGCAGGGAGTGGGGCTGTTGGAGTCGGGACAGCCCGCGCGGGCGGCGGTCCTGCTCGAACGCGCCGGCCGTCTTGAGCCGTCCATGCTGGTCTTTCGCTGCTGGCTGGCGGAAGCCCAGCGCCAGGCCGGTCAGCCGGCCGCGGCGCTCAAGACGCTGGACCTGCTGCTGCGCGCGCGCCCGAAGGCCTGGTGGGGCCACCTGCAGAAGGCCCGGCATTTCCTGGAAGAAGGGCAAGCGAAGAAAGCCCTGCCCTGCGCGCTGCGCGCGATGGCCCTCGAGGGCCGCGACGTGGAAGGCTATCATCTTGAAGCCCGGATCCGGTTGGCATTGGGAGACCTGAAGGGCGCCGAAGCCGCCGTCGAGCGCGCCCTCACGATCTCGCCGAACCTCGGGCGCCTCTACGTGCTGCGCGCCGCCGTCCGCCAGCGGCAGGGCCGTTTCGACGGCGTCCTTCAGGACTACCGGACGGTGTACGAGCGCTTCCCGTATCTGTTCAACGAGGAGGAGAGGGGGCGTGTCGCCGCGTTATTGAGCAAGACTGGCCCCGGGGCCAGTCGGGGCGCCGGTCCGTGTTGACTAGGCCTAGCAGTTCCGATATGCTGTCGAGGTGGCCGTCATGAAAGCCGTTGAACTCCTGGAATCCTTGGATCATCGGGAGAAGCTCGAGGATCTCTGCAGGCGCTTCGGCACGCCGCACATCCCCGAGTATGACCTGGAGGCTTTCCAGACGCTGTACCACTTCGAGCTGACGCGGGCTTTGGACGGCAAGCTTCCGCCGGCTTATCGCGGGCGCGTGCGCCGGTTGCTGGGGGACCTGGCCGGAGCCGCCCAGGACCTGAAGGCCGCCTTGGACCAGGACCCCGGCTGCGCCGTCGCCCATGCCTGGCTCGGCGAGCTCGACCTCGAGCGCCCGGAGGCCGAGCAGAGCCTTTCACGCGCGCTGGAGCTGGAGCCCGACTTGGCTTGCGCGCGTCTGTATCGCGGAGCCTTCTTTTTGATGAAGGGGCGTCTGGCCGAGGCCCGCGTCGATCTGGAACGCTTGGTCGCCGTCGAGCCTAAGTCCGGCTTGGGTTTCCTGCTGCTCGGCCTGGCTTGGGAGCGCGGCGGCCAAAAGGGCCGCGCCGCCAAGGCCTACGAGGCCGCCGCCGCGAGCAACCCCGTCTGCTCCGCCGCCTGCCTCCTGCGCAGCCGCGCGGCGACGACCGACAAGGACCGCGCGCGTTGGTTCCGGGAAGCCTACAACGTCAGCCCCGTCCTGGGCTTCATCACGCTGCAGATCGACCGGACCCTGGAGGTCGAGTCGCCGCGCTACGTCAAGCGCATCACCAGGTTCTGCTTCGACCGTCCTGAGCAGGTCGGCGCCTACTACAAGCGCGAGGCCACCCAGTCCCACTTCTCCCACTTCCCGGCCGAGGATTACGGCTTCGTCGAGAAGCTCGTCGCCCGCCAGGACCACATGGCCTGGGCTCACGGCTTCTTCGGCCGGGCCGCCTGCTACACGCCGCGCGGCGCCAAGGAAGGCGTGGCTAGGCTGGACAAAGCCATCGCGCTCTGCCCCCAGGCCGGCTGGACCTACGCCTGGCGCGCCAACGCGCGGCGCATCTTCGGCGACCATGAGGGAGCCCTCGGGGATTTCGCCGACTGCATCCGCCTGCAGCCGTTCTACCACCGGGCCTTCGTCTGGAGAGGCTCGCTCTATCGCAAGCTGGGACGGCTGAAGGAAGCCCTGGCCGACCTCGACCGCGCCATCGCGATGGACCCCTATTACAGCCTGACCTACTTCGAGCGCTCGGTCGTGCGCCGCGGTCTCGGCGACCTTGTCGGCTCGGCGTTCGACTTGGACCGCGCTTTCATGCTCGATCATCGCTACAGCTGGGTCTTCAAAACGGGCGGCGAGCCGACTCCGGAGGAGATCGTCAAGGGCTTGGCCCAGCTAGACGCCGCGCTTTCGCGCCACGGCAGCGTGGCCTCGCTCTGGGTCTGGCGCGGGCAGCTCAAGCTCCAGCGCCGGACGCTGCCCGAGGCCTTCGAGGATCTGGAGCATGCCATCCAATTGGACCCGCACCACTACCTGGCCTGGGCCTGGCAGGGCTATGGACTCCTCGAGGCCGGGCAGGCGGAGCGCGCGGCCGAGGCGCTGAGGCGGGCGCTCGAGCTCGAGCCGCGGCTTTGGATCGCCTACAACTGGCTGGCCCAGGCGGAGCAGCGCCGCGGCCGCAAGCGGGAGGCTCGCGCCGTCCTGGACGCGGTCCTTGAAGAGAAGCCGAAGACCCCTTGGGTCTGGTACCTGCGCGCCCGCTTCGAGCACGAGGCCGGGCGGTCGAAAGGCGCGCTGGCGCCGCTCAAGCGCGCGCTTCTGCTCGACGGGAAGTACCCGGAGGCCTACCTCCTGCTGGCCCAGGTCAAGCTGGCGCTCAAGGACCTCCGCGGCGCGCGCGACGCCGCCGACCGCTGCGTCGAGATCGCGCCGAACCTGGGGCGCGCCTACGTCGTGCGCGCCGCCGTCAACGAAGCCGCCGGCCGCGGCGCCGAAGTCCTGAAGGACTATCGGACGGCGCTCAAGGATTTCCCCTACTTGTTCAACCCCGAGCAGCGGGCCGAGCTTGAGAAAGTCCTCGCCGCCTGACCCGCTCGACGCCTTGCTCGGCGAGCGCTCCGGCTCTTTCGCCGGGCTGGCCTGGCGCGGCTACCTAAGCCATGCCCTGCTTTTCTACCGGCAGAACGACCTGAAGGGTTTTCCCGAGCTGCTCCGGCTGGGACGCCGGCTGAACGTCGAGACGAGCCGGGAGCCTGCCGTCGAGCGGTACCTGGCGCTCAAGACGCCGCCGCAGGTGGAGCGGGCGCTGCGGCGGGATCCCGGGGACCATGTCCTTTGGGTCCTGCGCGGACTGCTCAGGCATGAGCGCTATTGGGGCTCCCTGCGCTTGGGACTCGACTCCCTGGCCGATTTCGAGAGGGCCGCGGCGCTGAGTCCCGGCAGCGTCTGGCCGCACCTGCTGGCCGGCATGGCGCTGGAGATGCGCCGCCGCTACGTCCAGGCTTCGCGGCGCTTCGAGGATGCGATGGCCTTGCGTCCCGAGTGGAGCTGGCCTTACATCCTGCGGGGCGTCTGCCGCTGGTACCTGGCCGAGTTCCCGGACTCCATCCGCGATTTTAAGACCGCGGCCCGGCTCGACCCCAAGAGCGACCTGCCTTTGTTGTTCCTGGCGCGGGCCAAGGCCGACGTGCGCGACCGGAGCTTGGTCAAGGATTTGGACCGGGCGCTCAAGCTCGCGCCGCGGTCGGGCTTCGCCTTGAGCTGGCGCGGGCGCGCGCTCTTCCTCTTGAAAAAAACCCCCGCCTCGCTCTGCGACCTGAAGCGCTCGATCGCGCTGCTGCCGGACTACGACCGCGGCTGGTCCTGGCTGGGCGTCTCGCTGGTCGAGCAGGGGCGCTGCCGCGAGGCGGTCGGCTTGCTCAAGAAGGCCCGTCGGCTCAATCCCTATTATCCGACGACGCTCTACCCCCTGGCCCAAGCGCTCCTGAAGCTCGGAAAGATCGATGAGGCCGGCGAAGCGCTCAAGGCCGGAGCCTTCATCGACCGCCAGGGCGTCTGGGTCGAGCACCGGATCAGCATGAGCCATCCCAACCCGGCCTGCCTGCGCTCGCTGCGCGATCTTGATGCATACATCGACAGGCGCCCGCGCGAAGCTTGGGCCTGGGCCTGGCGCGGCCAGACGCGCCTGCTGCTGCAGGACTATCGGCAGGCGCTGTCGGACCTGGACCGCGCGCTGGGATTAGCGCCGAAGGACGCCTGGGCTTGGGTTTGGCGCGGCGAGACCGAGCGGCGGCTGGGGCTGGTCGAAGAGGCCGCGCGGGATTTCAAGAAGGCGCTTCGGTTGGACGGCTCGCTCAGCTGGCCGCGGGCCGGCTTAGGCTGGTGCGCGCTGGAGCTTGGAGATCCTAAGCGGGCCGTCAGATGGCTCGACGCTTCGTTGAAGCGCCAGGGCTATTGCGCGCCGGCCTTGGCCTGGAGGGGGGAAGCTCTGGCGCGGCTGGGCCGCTGGCTGGAGGCCGGACGCGACCTGGAGGAGGCGCTGGAGCTGCACCCGCGCGATCACTGGATATTGGAACGGCTCTGGGTCGCGCTCTGGCGCCGCGGCGACCGGGCCGGCGCGCTGGCCGCGCTGAAGACTTATTCGGCGGCAAGGGGCGATGAGTCCGACCTGGTCTGGGCTTGGCGCGGCTGGGCGCATGGGGCGCTCGGCGAGGAAAGCGCGGCCGTCGCGGCGCTAGCCAAGGCCCTCAAGCTCAACGCGGACCAGCCGCTGGCGCTCGTCGAGACGGCCTGCTGGTGGGCTCGCCAAGGCGAGGCCCAGCGCGCTCGGTTCGTGCACCGGCAAGGGCCTTGGAATGACCGGCCCCTGCCGCGGCGGCTGTCGCTGGCGCAGGCCCTTTCGCTCTCCGCGGAGCCCCAGGGCGGTTTCACTCCCGAGCCGTTGGTCGCGGGCAAGGCTTGCGCCGCGGCGTTCAAGAAGGGGGATCTCGTTCGGGCCCTGGCGCTGGCCCAGGACGGCCCGCTGCGCCGGCGCGACATCAGGCTCTATCTGCTGCGCGGCTGGCTGAAGCTGCGGACCGGAGACAAGGCGGGGGCCGTCGAGGAAGCCAGCCGGGCGTTGGACCAGTCGCTCGATCCCCGCAACGCCGGCGCGCTCTGGCTGCGACGGCAGGCGCGGGGCTAGCCGCCTAAAGCTGAGCCGCCAGCTCGCGCAGGCGAGCCGCGGTCGCTTCCTCGCGACCTCCGAGAGCGTCGAGGTAGAGGTCCAGCAGCGCCCGGTAGTTCCGGGAGAGATAGACCTCCTGGGTCAGGCCGTAGCGAGCCAGATCGTCGCGTCTGGCGGAGGTCAGGCTGCTCCAGCCGGAGACCTCGGCGGCTTGGCGCGCGACGAGCCCGGCCGCCGGGGGCTTGAGGCCGGCGCGGATGAGGATCCCCGACGGGGCGGAGCCGGGGAAGGCCTTCACCAGGTCTTCGCGCAGGGCCGCCTCGGCGAACAAGGCGCTGCCGGGGTTGGCTTTGAGCCAGACGCTCCAGTCCGGCGGCTGTTCGCCTTTCAGGAAGATCTGGCGCCGCGCGCCGGTACCCTCGACGCGGGCTAGATAGTCCAACGCGAAAAGGACGTCCTCGGCGCCGACCAAGACGCCGTCTTGGGGGCCGGCGCTGCGGTCCAGCGCGCGGGCATACTCCATGAGCGGGTTGTGATGGCGAAGGCTCATCGGAGCCAGCAGCGGCGGCAGGGCCGCGGCGAGGACGAGGATGGCGCGGCCCGCGGCGCGCGGCAAGCCGTCGAGCAGGGACTGGGCGCCGAACGCGGCGAAGGCGAACAGGCCGATCAAGCCGGGCAGGCAGGAGGGCGACAGCGCGGCGCGCAGGTAGTCGGCGTCGCAGGGAAAGCCCGGGCGGCGGTCTCCCAGGACCGGGATCAAGAGGCAGGCGCCGGCCCAGAGCGCCCAGAAGCCCAACGGCCGAGCGTCGGCCCGCCAGAGCTTCCACGCGCCGAAAGCGGCCAGCAGCAAACCGGGGGCGCCCAAGGCGGAGCCGCAGGTCAGCAGCATGGCTTCGAGCCGGTCGGTGAACCCTTCCCAATGCCAGCGTCCCCAAGCCGTCGTCCAATGCCGGGTCTCCGACGCGCCGAACCAGCCGGCGGCGAACAGGAGGATCATGAACACGGCCGCGGCGGACGCCGTGCGCTTCGGCCAGGGGCGGTGGAGCCAATAGGCCAGGGCGGGGATAACGAGGAGCAGCGTAGGCTGCTGCGACAGCGCCAGGCCCAGCGCTCCTGCCAGCCATAGGAACTGCGAGCCGCGGCGATTGCGCTCGAAGGAGACGGCGGCCAGGGCGCAGGTCACGGCGAGAAGGTCGCCCAGGGCCCAGGTCTCGGCGACGGCGGCGTAGTACCAGTAGAGCTGGGAGGATGCCAGCAGGGCCGTGGCGGCCAGCGCCGGGGCCGGGCGCAGGTCCTGGCGGCGCAGCACGAGGAAGAAGAGGGCGGCGGCGGCGGCGTGGCAGACGCCGGAGAGGGCGTTGACGTTCTGGGGGGGCGAACCGGGCAAGCCGGCGGCGAAGAAGGCCAGCCAGCCGTAGAGCGAGCCGTAGGCGCCGGTCAGGGCGTCGGCGACGAGCCCGGCGCTGCGCCCGGGACCGAAGGTCGGGCAGGCGCCGAGGGCATAGACCGCCGCGAGGCAGAGGAAGATCAAGGCGGTCAGCTTCCGGTCGCTGGGCATCGCGTAAGGATAGCAAAAGATGTATATTTCTTGACGTGTCCAACGGCATCGTCATCTGCGGGCTCGGGGCCGTCCCGTCGGAAGAGGCCACCTTGGAGGCCCTTGCCGCTCTCGGCGGCTGTGACGAGGTCTTCACCATCCTGGATGCGGGCTCCCACCGCTGGCTCCGCGGCCTCCTGGGCAAAGGCGAGCCCTTCTCCACTCCGGCCGCGCTGCTGGCCGCCGCCCGTCGTGGCCGCGCCGGCCTCGCCGTCTGGGGACATGCCCGGACCACCAGCGCGCAGGCCGAGGAAGTCGAGCGGCTCTGCGCCGCGGAAGGCGTCGCCTGCTCGGTCTTGAGCTCGGTCTCTCCGCTCTCCAGCGCCGCCGCCCGCGCCGTCTGTCTCTTGGGCTGGGAAAAAGGAACCGAGAAAGGGCTGCAGGCCTACGACCTCGAGGCCTATCTGAAGGCCGACGTCGAGGCTTGCTTCCCGCTCGTCGTCTTCTCGGAGACCGCCCAGACCGCCGATCTCAAAGCCCTGGCCGGCGCCTTGCTCAAACGCTATCCGAAGCGCCATCCCATCCTCCTCTTCTCCGCTTCCGGCGTAGAGCGCGTCCTCGCCCTCGAGGAGCTGTCCGCGGCGGCCTTCTCCGGCGGCTGCGTCTTCGTGGCTCCCCATGCTTCCTGAGGCTTTGTTCCTGCGCCCTTGGCTAGGCCAGGACCCTTTCTCCCCGGCCGACCGCAAGCGCTTCGCGGCCGGGCGCCGCGCGAAAGACCCCTTCCTCCGCGGCGTGGCGCTCTCCGCGCTGGGCGACTACGACGGCGCCTTCGCCGCCTTGAGCGAAGCCGTGGAGGCTTCCCCTCTACGAGCGGGTCCGCGCGCCGCGCGCGCCGAACTCGTGCTGCGGCGCGGCCTCGTCGAGAACGCCCGCGCCGACCTGGCGGCCGCCGCCGGGGCCGAACCGAAGAGCCCCTGGCCCCGTGTCTTGAGCGCTTGGCTGCTTTGGAAGCAAGGCGACGCCACGGGCGCGGCGGTCCTCGCCGGCAGCGTCGCGCGGCTGGCTCCGCGCTCGTCCGCCGGGCCGGTCATGAGGGCCCTGATGGAGGCGGAAGCCGGAAAGCCGCGCCAAGCCTTGGCTTGCCTGAGAAAAGCCCGGGCTCTGGACGGGGCGCCATGGCTCAGGGCGTTGTCGGCTCGGCTCAAGGCGCGGTGGGGGGACCTTGAAGGCGCTTGCGCGGACCTGGCCGGCGTCGCGTCCGAGCGCCTGGAACGCGCGCGCCTGCTCTACCGTCTCGACCGCTATGACCAAGCCTTGAGCGAGCTGGCCCGCGCCGCCAAGGACGCGCCTGGCGACCATTATATACCTCTGCTGTCGGCGGAGATCCACTCCGCCTTGGACCGCTTCGACCTCGTGGCGCGCGACTGCGCCAAGGCGGCGGCCCTCAACCCAAGGGATCACTGGCCGCTGGTGCGCCGCTCCCATGCCTGGCTTTCCATGGGAAGGCTCGCCGCCGCCCAGCGAGACCTCGAAGCCGCCTGCGCGCTGGCCCCGCAGGACGCGGCGCTGCGCCACCGCTTGTTCCAGGCCATGCTGTTGAGCGGCGACGAGGCCGGGCTCAAGGACTCCTTGCGCCGGCCCGGCCTGAGCGCTCCGGAGCGCGACCACTGGACCGCCTGCTTGCTGATGCGCCGCGGCCGCTGGGACGAAGCCGCCCGGCTCTTCGCCTCCTGCGCCGGCGAAGGCTCAGAGCTGGCCCGGCGCGCCGAGCTGTTCCGCTGGGCGGCGCGCGTCCTGGCGGCCGCCGCGCCGGCCACTCCGCCCGGCCTGGTCCTCGTCGGACTCGGCTACCGCAAGGTCGTCGAGGCCACGGTGGCCGCGCTGCGCGCGCTGCGCGGCGCCGAAGCCCTTTACGTCGTCTGCAACACGCTCGACGAGCCGGTCAAGGACCTGCTGGCCCTGTTCCCGGGAAAGGTCCGGCCGATCGTCTTCCGCGGCACCGAGGCCGAGGTCTCCGCCTGCGTCAGGCGGGTCTTCGCCGGCTTCAAGAGCGGCCGGCGCCTTGCGATGGTGACGCGCGGCCACCCCCTCGTCTACGGCCTGCTGGCCACGCGCCTCGTCGAGGAGGCGCGTCGGCGCGGCGTCTCCTGCCGGGTCGTAGGCGCGGTCTCCACCTTCGACGAGCTTCCCGTGCTGGCAAACAGCTTGCCGGGGCCGCGCCGCGGCCTCCAGGTCCGGGGCGCCTTCTCGCTGGACGGGCTCGACGTCTCGCTGCCGCTCGTCATCTATTCGCCTCAGGCCGAGGCGGGCAAGCGAGCCCTGGCGAAGCTCCGGTCGCGCTACCCCGCCTCCCATCCCTGCTTCGTGCTGCCGAGCTCCGGGCCGCGCGCCTTGACGGCCTTGAGCGCGCCCTTGTCCGAGGTGTTGCGCCGAGCGCCCGGAGACCCGGAGCCGCTGGTCCTGCTCGTCGCGGCGAAGGCGGCCCCATGAAGAGGCTTTTGGCCTTGGCGCTGCTGCTGACGGGGCCCGCCGGGGCTGAAAGCTTCGTCCTGAGCACCGACTCGCGACTGGAGCTGTTGGGGGCGGTCCAGCTCTTGAGCCCCGGCAAGCCCCCGAAGGGCTTCTCGGCTGGAAAAAACGCCGCCACCCTGGAGCTGGAAAGGCGTTTTGCCCCTTGGCGTACCCACCCCGGCGTCGCCGCCAACGGCGCGCTGAGCCGCGAGCTCGATTACCGCGACCGCGTCGAGCTCGTGGGCCGCTTGAGCCCGGCCTTCGAGCCGCAGGCGCGGTATTTCCTGCCCAGCCGATCGATCGCCGCCGCCGGAGGGCGCCAGCGCGTCGATGACTGGCTGGCCGGCCTGCGCGCCTTCGCCGAGGAGGCCGGGTTCGAGGCCTATCGCGCCGAGGCCGCCAAGGCCGAGGCGGCGGCGCTGGAGCCGGCGCGCCTGCGGCTGGAGGCCGGCGCCTTCCTCGTCAAGATCGAGAGCTATACCGGCGTCGCGTTCCAAGGCAGCTACGCGGTCACGGCCACCGCTTTCCTGGACAAAGAGGTCATGCTCAACGACGTTTGGCCGCGCGAAGGCGGCGGCTACGAGCTGCGGACCGTCTTCGGCTGGGACCGGTCCCTGGCCCTCGACGATTATTTTTGGAAGGAACGCCTGCCCGCCGTCCTCTGGCACCAGTACGCTCACGGGCTGCTCGACCCTCTCGCCGACCTCCAGCCCGAGCGCCTCGCGCGGCTGGCCGAGGCCAACAAGAGGGTGTCTTGGAACTCCGACTGGACGGCGAGCTTCAAGGAGAATATCGTGCGGGCCGTCTACATACGGCTGGTCACCCGCGAGCTGGGCCCGGAGGCGGGCGCTCGCCTGCGCGAAGACGCGCAGGAGGAAGCGAATTTCCCGAAGACCGACGAGCTCCTGGCGCGGCTTCAGGAATACGAGAGGTCTCGGGACAAGCACCCCACGCTGGCGGTCTTCTATCCGCGCCTGCTGGACGTTTTCGAGGGGGGGGCGCGATGAAGGGGTCCTACGACCTCGTCGTCGTCGGGGGCGGCCCCGCCGGCTCGACGATGGCCGCGCTCGTCAAGAAGTACAACCCGGCGGCGCGCGTGCTGATCGTCGAAAAGGCCGCCTTCCCGCGTCACCACGTCGGAGAGTCGCTGCTGCCCGGGATGATCCCCGTGCTCAAGGAGCTGGGCGTCTTCGACAAGATAGACCGCGAGGGCTTCCCCAAGAAGTTCGGGGTCGTGTTCGTGTGGGGCAAGGACCGCAAGCCCTGGGACGCCGATTTCAACAACCTCAACCTGGAGATGCTGGAGAAGCATGGGCGGCTGCTCGACACGGAGTTCTCCTGGCAGGTCCTGCGCTCGCGCTACGACGAGATCCTCCTCGACCACGCCAAGACGCTCGGCGTCGAGACGCTGACGGCCCGCGCCGTCTCCCCGGTGGAAAGCCGGGGCCGGGTCGTCGGGGTGGTGGTGCAGGAAGAAGGCCGCAAGGCGCGAACGCTGCGCTGCCGGATGCTGGCCGATTGCTCCGGGCAGAACGGGTTTTTGGCCAAGGCCCGCAAGACCCGCGCCTATCGCTCCGACCTGAAGAACGTCGCCGCCTACGCCTACTTCAAGGGGGCGAAGTGGAAGTTCGAGTACGCCGGCCATCCCGACAAGACGAAGATCTTCGTCTGCTCCGTGCCGGAAGGCTGGTTCTGGTACATCCCGCTCTCCAAGGAGCGCGTCTCCGTCGGGCTGGTCTCCAAGGCCGGGGCCTTCAAGCAGGCCCGCGCCGCGGATCATCGCGCCTACTTCACGGCGGCGCTCAAGGCCTGCCCCGAGATCTGGCCGCTGCTCAAGGATGCCCAGTGGGAGCGGGGGGTGGACCCGGCGGTCCCGGGGAAGGATTTCTTCTCCGCCAGCGATTGGTCTTATGAGAACACGACGGCCTGCGGCGACGGCTGGCTGGCCGCCGGCGACGCCGCCTTCTTCATCGACCCCCTGCTCTCCTCCGGCGTGATGATGGCGCACCTCTCCGGCCACCGGGCCGCCTACACGCTGACGACGGCTTGGAGGGAGAAGGACGCCGAGGTCCGCCGGCAGCTTTGGCGCGACTACGGCGTCTTTTGCAAGGAGGTGTCGGGCTCGTTCTTGGCCCTCGTCCAATACTGGTATCATCACGACCCTAACGCGCGGCGCTGGTGGAAGACCGCGCGCAAGACCCTGGGGGCCTCCGCCGGCCTCGACCTCGGCGACAAGGCCGCCTTCGTCGCGGTGGCCGCCGGGCTGACCTACTATTTCGAGCGGGCCTACACCTCGCAGACGCTGGTCTTCGGCACTGCCGGCGTCGAGCATTCCTGGCAATGGGAAGGCACCAAGCTGGAGCTCAAGAGGTGGACCCGCCAGATCCTGGCCATCGTCGACACCGGCTTCCTGAAAACCCTGGGCCCGAAGCAAGCCGGGGTGCGGCGCGCCGAGGCGCAGGTGGCGCTTCAAGAGATCCCCGACGCCTGGGTGCCGCGCTGGGTCCTCAGACGCCGCAAGGAGCTGACCTTCTTGCCGGACGCTCAGATCGGCAAGGGCTTGCTCTTCCCGGTCCGCCGCTTGCGTCTGCTCAAGACTGAAGCGAAGGAGAAGGCGGCGCAGGCCAGCAATCCTCGGCGCATCCTCCCCGGATCCTATATGGCCCTGCTCGACTTGATCGACGGCAAGCGCAGCGTCGGCGCCTTGAAGGCCGCGCTTTATGAGTCCTTGCCCCTGCCCCGGGACATCATCGACGGGCAGGTCTTCCGCCTGCTCAAAGACCTTGCCGTGCTGGGCGCTCTCGAGCTCAAGCCCGGCAAGACGAAGACGGCCGCCCCGGCGGGCGGAGCCTACCGGCGCGGCGAGGCCGCCCTGCACGCCGGCGACGTCCCGGCGGCCGAACGCTGGCTTTCAGAGGCGATCGCCGCGGGCCAGGGTGGAGCTTGGGCTTTCGCGCTGCGCGGCGAAGCGCGGCGCCATCTGGGGCGGCTAGACGAGGGGCTCGCCGATCTTGACGAAGCGCTGCGCTTGAACGGCCGGCCGCGGGCGGCGAAAGGCAGCCGCCTCGACCGGCTGCTGGGCCTCTTCGACGCCTCCATCGAGCGGGGCTGGACCTTGGACCGTATCCTGATCCTGCGGGCCAAGCTTCGGCTCCAGCTCGGCGATGCCGCCGGAGCGCGAGCCGACGCCGAAGCGGCGCTAGCGGCCAATCCGCGGCAGTCCGAAGGCTTCCTTGTGCGCGCCAAGGCGGCCATGGCCCAGGGCGACCTGGCCGCCGCGCAGACGGACCTGAAGCTGGCGCTGGCCATCGAGACGGCGGGCAAGAAGGGGCAGGGCTGATGGGCGCTCTGGCCCTGCCGGGACTGGAGGCTTTGGTCAGCTGCGGGCGCTCCTCGCGTTATGGCCTGCGGCGCCGGACCATCATGGAGAACCACGGCCGCCTGCTGCACGGCGCGGTCTGCGACCCGGCGCTGGCGCTGGTGCAGGAGGCGCTCGACCGGCTCAACGGGCCGCCGCGCTCTCAATACGTCCTTCAGCCGGAGGGCATCAGCCGGCTGGCCCACGGAGCCTCGGCGACGGCGGCGGCGAAGTCCGCCTTGGAAGACGCCCGGCGCGCGGCCCGCCTCTCGCCGGAGCTGGCCTTGGCCGAGGTCGTCTCGGCCTTGGCCCTGGAGGACCTGGGCCGCTCCCAAGAGGCGCTCCGCTGCCTGGACCGGGCGCTGCGCCTGGAGCCCAGGGAGGGCTGGCTCTATCAGCTGCGGGCCGACGTCCGCCGCCGGCAGGCCAATCTCCAGGGCTTCGTCCTGGACTGCGAGCAGGCCATCCTGCTCGACGAGGGCGCGGCTTATTTCCGTTTCGCCACGGGCATCTTGGACGCGGACCTCGAGCGGCTCATCGCCGCCGCCGGGCAGTATCTCGAGCGCAACCCTCGGGCGCATTGGATGCTGGCGACCCGCGCCGATTGCCGCCGCTCCCCGGAGGTCAACGATTTCAACGGCGCCCTGGCCGACCTGCGCGCGGCGGTGAAGCTCAAGCCTGACTGCTCCTACGCCTGGGCTTACTTGAGCCGCGCTCAGATGAGCCAAGGCGACGGCGCGGCGGCCGTGAAATCCATCGCCCGGGCGATCGCGCTGGCGCCGGCTTGCGGCTGGTACCGCGTCTGGCGCGGCGAGGTCAAGCGGCGGCTGGGACGCGCGCAGGAGTCTCTGGAGGATTTCGACGAGGGCTTGACGCTCGACGGCGACTACGAGTTCGGCTATGCCTGGCGCGGCGGAGCGGAGCGCGCCGTCGGCCGCCCCTTGGAGGCTTTGGCCGATCTTGACTTGGCCGCGGACCTGGACCCGGCCTACGCCTGGACTTTCGCCGAGCGTTCGATGGTGCGCAGGGGCTTGGAGCGCTGGCCCGAGGCGCTTGAGGACCTTGAGAAGGCCGTCGGTCTCAACGCGAAGCACTCCTGGTGCCCGCGGCTGGAGGACGCCCCCGCGGCGCTGGCGGAGCTCGACGCCTGCTTATCAAGCGACGGCCGCAACGCCTTGGCGGCGGCTTGGCGGGGGGAGCTCCAGCTGCGCCTGGGGCGGCCGGCCCTTGCCGTCTCCGACTTGCGCCGGGCGGTGCGGCTTGCTCCGCGGCATGCGCGCGCCTGGGCTTGGCTGGGCGCGGCGCAGAAGGCCTCAGGCCGACGCTCGGAGGCGCTGGCTGCGTTGGCCAGGGCTTTGGCGTTGGACCCGTCCTGCGTCAGCGCTTTGGCGGAGCGCGGCTTGGCCAGGCTGGACTGGGGGCCGGCGGCGGGAGCGCGCGACGACCTGAGAAAGGCTTGCCGTCTGGACCCCTCGGCGTCGCGGCTTTGGGAGGGCTTGGGCCGGGCCGAAGGACGGCTCAAGCGCTGGCAGGCCGCGGCCGACGGCTTCGGCCAGGCGCTGGAGCTCGATGGCCGCAACCGCGGCGCGCGCCTGTCGCGGGCGGCGGCGTTCTACCGGCTGAACTTGGTCGAGGAGGCCGAGGCGGATCTGGCAGTGGTGCTGGCCGAGGCGCAGCGCTGCTCGCGGGAAGGCCGGCACCGGGACGCGGCGCAGGTCTGCACGGAGATCCTCGCCAGCCTGCCCGACTGCGCCGCCGCCTTGCGCCGCCGCGCCGAGGCTTGGCGCGGCGCCGGCGAGTTGGGCCTGGCGGTCGAGGACCACGACGCGCTGGTCCGCTTGCTCCCGGGCGACGAGACGCTCTTGAACCGCGGCGCGGCGCGGCGGGCGGCGCTGGACTTCCAAGGCGCCTTGTCCGACGCGCGCGCGGGGCGGGGGAAAACGGCGTCTTCGTTCATGTTGGAGAGCGAGGCCTTGCGCAACCTCGGCCGCTTCGAGGGCGCCGAGGCCGCGGCCACGCGGGCGCTTTCGGCCGACCCGGGCCTTGCCTGGGCCTGGGTGGTCCGGGCCAAGGCGCGGCGGCAGGCGGGCCGGCTGACGCCGGCCTTGGAAGATGCCCAGCGGGCGGTGTCCCTGGCGCCTAAGGACGCCAAGGCTCATGCTTGGCGGGGGGAGATATTAAGGAAGCTGGGGCGCAGGAAGGAGGCTCTGCGGGCGCTGGAACGGGCGGTGGCCCTCGACCCGTCCGCCGCTTGGGCGCGCGCCTTGCGCGGCGAGGCGCGGCGGGAGTCGGGCGATCGAGAGGGGTGTCTTGAGGATATAAAGGAAGCCGTCCGCATCGACGGCGGCTGTTCCTGCGCCTACGACATGTTGGGGACGAGCCCGGTGAAGGTTCGGCGGGACAGGTCCTGGGCCTGGGTCTACGCTTGGCGGGGGGCTATCGCTCGCCGTTCGCAACGGTGGGCGGAAGCGAGGACGGACCTTGACCGGGCGGTGACGATGGATCCTTCCTGCTTTTGGGCGCGAGCTTGGCGGGGCGAACTGCGTTCGGCGCGCGGCGACTTGCGCGGCGCGACGGCCGATCTGGGCAGGGCCGTCTCGCTGTGTCCGGAGTACGCCGACGCTCAGGCTTGGCTGGGCGCGGCGCTCTGCCGGCAAGGCAGATGTGCGGCGGCGCAAAAGGCGTTCGGCAAAGCCCTTGCGCTGGAGCCGGCTCACGTCTGGGCGCTGATCGGCGCCGGCGTCTGCCTGCAGAAAAACGGCCGAACGGACGAGGGGCAGGCTCGTTTGGAGCGCGCCAAGGAACTGGCGCCGGGGCTCTTCCCGGCTTAGCGGGGCGTGGGGGAGCGGCTGCCTTTGAGCAGAGCCCTGAGGCTTTCTTGCCCTGGTCTTTCGGGCCGCGCTAGAGCGTCTCGGTAGACGGCGTCGGCGTCTGCGGCTCGTCCGAGCGACGTCAGCACCGCGCCCAGCGTCAGGTACGCCGGCAGATAGTCGGCGTCGCCGGCCACGGCCTGCCGGAGACGGCCGAGCGCACTCTGCGAG
The DNA here is from genome assembly GCA_964510095.1 of uncultured Elusimicrobia bacterium. GTDB lineage: Bacteria > Elusimicrobiota > Elusimicrobia > UBA1565 > UBA9628 > JBBTLF01. The sequence continues at coordinate 53,561 of CAZEAE010000013.1, forward strand.
TCGCCGTCTAAATGCTCGCAGAGGCCGAGGTCGGCGAGAAGGTCGGCGCGGCCCGGCTCTTCTGCGAGCAGCCCTTCCAGCGTCTCCCGAGCGCGGCGGAAATCTTTTTGTTCCTGGTAGCGCCGCGCCGCGCCGCGCCGCGGGTCTTCTTTCGCCGCGGGCGGCGGGGCTTGCCTCTCGGGCGCCTGGAACGGGGGGGCCGCCCTCAGGCGCGCCACCTCGGCCTCCTGCGCTTGGCGCGCGGCTTCCTCTGCGGCCAGCGCCGCGGCATTACGGCGCAGGGCTTCCTGCGCCTTCAGCCAGCGCGGCTGGCCGCCTTCGGCGAGCAGGTCGACGAGCCTTCTCTCCCGCCGCGCCTCCCCGGGCGAGCCGGCGCTAGGGGCCTTGACCGGCGAGGCGGCGGGCGTCAAGCCCTGTCGCTCCATCTCCGCGTCCAGCAGCGAGAGCCACCGGCTGTAGAACCGAGCCAGGTTCGGGTACCGCCGCGGGTCCGCTTCGTATTCGTCAAGACGTTCGATGAACCCCGGCAGCAGCGTGAAGCCGTCGGCTTGCTCTGAAGCCAGGTCCTTCGCGGCCGCGGCCTTGCCGAGGCGCCGGAGGATGAGGCGATTCTTGACGGCGCGCACGACATGTTCCCGGACGATCTGCTCCCAGGAGATCCCCGCGCCGTAGTGGGCCAGCCTCATCGTCTTGCCCAGCGGCTCGCTCCGGCTCAATTCTTCCAGGTGGAGCCGCGACAGCGTGTCCAGCAGCCCGTGGGCCAGCTCATGGAAGAGGTTGCCGTCGAGGTCGTCGGCCAGGAAGCTTCGGTGGTCCGGGTCAGGGGCGTCCTTTGGTCCGGAGACGGTGAACAAGGCGTAGGAGCCGTCGTCGAGGTCGGCCATCGCGCTGGAAGGGGCGCCGGGTTCGCAGTAAGGAGAGAGGATCAGCCGGTAGCTTCCCTTGTACTTGAGCCCCGTGTAGGCTTCGATGAGACCGGTATGGTCGAAGGCGTCGAGCCGGGCTTGGAGCTTCTCGATCTCGGGCGCCAGGCGCGCCTGTTCCGCGGCGAAGTATTCGCCGAAGCGCGAGGCTTCGGCCAGGTCCCAGAGCGCGTCGAGCCAGCCTTGGAGGTCGCCGGGGCCCGAGATCCGGCCGGGGTCGATGCCCGAAGGCGCGCGCAGCGCCGCCGGCGCGGGCGTCTGCGCCAGGAAAGCCAGCCTCGGCACCGAGGGGAAGCGCGCGGCGGTCTTCGCCGCGAGCGCGACGGCGGCGTGGCTCTTCCAGGGCGCGAAGCGGCGGGCGACGGGGTGGTCGGGGGAGGCGAGGAGCTGGGCGGCCGCCGCCAGCTCGATGACGGGGTCCAGGCCGGCCACGATCCGGCGGGAGGCCGGCGGCGGCGCGCCCCAGGCGCAAGCGGTGAGAAGCAACGCTGCTATTGACAACATAGGACGCTCCTATTATAGTCTTATTGCGATGGGGTTTCTGACGGCCGCGCTGGTTCTGGCACTCTCCGTGACGCCGGCCGTCGCCGCCCCCGACGATGAGCCGCCGGCGGACGTCGAGGCGGCGCTCGACCGGCTTGACGCCGTCATGCTCCAGCTCCGGCCCCGCCGCGCGCCGCTTGAGGCCGAGGTCTCTTTGGGACGCCAGCTGTTCTTCGATCCCCGCCTCTCGGCGGAGAAGGCGATGAGCTGCGCCACCTGCCATAATCCCGCGCTGGCCTGGACCGACGGCCTGCCCCGCGCCAGCGGCCGCGGCGGCCGAAAGCTCGGCCGCAACACGCCGACGCTGCTCAACATGTCCGACCATTCTTTGTTCTTCCGCGACGGCCGGGCGCTCAGCCTCGAGGAGCAGGCGCTGGCTCCCATCCAAGACCCGACCGAGATGGGCAGCGACCCCAAGGTCCTGGAAAAGGACCTGGCGCGCATCCCCGGCTACCGGCGGCAGTTCGAGGCGCTTTACGGCCCGGGCCAGACGCGCTTGGCCAACGCGGCCAAAGCCTTGGCCGCTTTCGTCGGCACGATCCGCTCGCCGCGCGACAGCCCGTTCGACCGCTTCAGGACCGACCGCGCCGCGCTGGACCCGGCTCAAAAACGCGGCCTTCTCTTGTTCACCGGCAAGGCCCGCTGCGTGCGCTGCCATGAGGGGGCGGGCTTCTCCAACGGGTTCTTCCACAACATCGGCCTGAAGCCCGACCCGGCCGCCGAGGACGTGGGACGCTTCGCCGTCGTGCCGGTCGACTATACGCGCCGCGCGTTCAAGACCGTGCCCTTGCGCGACGTCGCCTTGACCGCGCCCTACATGCATGACGGCAGCCTGGCCTCGCTTTCGGATGTGGTCGCTTTCTATGATCGCGGGGGCGACGAGCATGACGGCGTGGACCTGCTCATCAAGCCGCTGGGCTTGTCGGAGGGGGAGAAGAGCGACCTGGTGTCCTTCTTAAGGTCGCTGACCAGCCGGCCGACGTCCTTCGCGGCCCCGGTCCTGCCGCTGGACGTCGAGCCGCCGGCTCCCGTCGCCGCGCGCGCGCCGCTGGACGAGGCCGCCGAGGCTCTGTCCCGGGCCCAAGCCGCCGTGGAAGAGCTGGAGCGCCGCAAGGCCCCGGCCGATTGCCTTGCCGGCTTCACCCCGGAAGGATTCCTGCGCGACTTGGCCGCCGGGCGGTTGTCGCCGGCCGACGACTTCGCCCTGCAGCGGGTGTTCCTCAACGAGGACGGCCTCCGGTACTTCGAGTATCAGGCCTTCGCCGCGCGCGACCCGGGCCTGTGCGCTCCGCTGTCGGCCATCCTCAAGCTCTATAACGGGCTTTCGCTGCCGGCGGACCGGGCCTGCCGGGAGTGGTACCATCAGGCGCTCTTCACCGAGGCGCTGGCTTCCCGCGGCCCAGACCTTGCCGCCGTCTGCCGGCGCAGCGTGGCGCACAACTACCGCGCGATCACGCCGGCCGAGGCGGTCCGGCTCTGCGACGCGGTCGCCGGCGGCCTCGACGACCCGAAAGCGCTCTGCGCGGCTTTGACGCCGGACCTCGTCGCGCCGGACGACCGGCGGACATGCGAGCTGGAATTCTCGCTGTACGCGGCGCCCGGGCCGCAGGACGCCTGCGCCCGCTTCGTCGGAGGCTCCGACCTGGCGCTGGAGCGCTGCCGCAGCGTGGCGGCCTTCCGGCGCGCCCGCGCCGCGCGCGACGCCGAGCTGTGCGGGGATCTCGAGATCTGCCGGGTGCTGATGGGGCAAGGCCGGGACATGGCCGAGCGCAACGCGCTGCGGGTCAAGCAGGCCTCCTGCGTCCACGTCGCGCAGAACGCCGAGGCCGAAGCCTCCGCGCGCTTGCGGGCGGTCACCGCGCTGCTCGAGGCCTCGGAGTCCGCGCTGCTGCGCGCCGAGCCGCCGGAGCCGGACCTTCAAAGCGTCCGCTCGGTGGACGGCCTGGCGGAGAGCTCCGCCCGCCTGCGGCGGCGGTTGTCGCGGCTGTCGGCCCGCTAAGGCCGCTTGCGCTTGGAGAGCGCGTCCCGCCGCGCGGCGGCCAGCGGTCCGCGCAGCGCGGGCGGGGCCAGGTCATAGGCCGCTATGGCTTCGTCGTAGCGTCCCAGCGCGGCGAGGGCCATGCCCAGGCTGAGGTAGCCGTCGAGCAGGGAGGCGTCCAGGCGGACGGCTTCCGTGAGGCTGGCGACGGCGGCGTCGGGTGAGCCCGCCAGATATTGCGCCACGCCCAGGTCCTTCCGATAGGCCGCCTGCCCGGGCCATTGCTTCGCCAGGCTCTCCAGGACGGCCACCGCCTGGTCGAGCGCTCCGAGCTCCTGATACAGCAGGGCCGCGGCTTGCTTTTGCGCGGGGCCGGTGGAGAGCCTCACGGCGGCGTCGAGCGCGGAGCGCGCTTCCTCGCGCCGGCTCGCGGCCAGCGCGGCCGCGGCTTCCTGGAGCGCCAGGCCGCCGTCCTCGGGACGCAGCGTGCGCAGCGCGCGCAGCGCGCGCAGGCGGTCCTCATGCCTGCTGAGCGCCTCATAAGCGCGCGCCAGCTCGCGCAGCTCGGCTTCGTCCGGGGCCTGCGCCCCGGCGCGTTCCAAGGCCTCCAGGCGCTTGCCGGGCTCTTTGAGCAGGCCGTAGGATCGCGCCAGCCGGCGCCACTGCGCGGCATCGGGCCGCAGGGCCGCCGCCCGTTCCAAGGCGGCGAGAGCCTCTTCGCGGAGCCCCTTGGCGGCGGCCGCGTCGGCCTCGTCGAGCCAATGGCCGGGCGCGGCGGCCTGGGCGAGGGCTTCCTCACGGCGGCGGCGCAGGGCCTCCTCTTCCTCGGGTGAGACTTCGGCCGCTCCCAGCTCCAGCGCGGCGATCACGGCATTGACCTGGGCGAGCACGGCGGCGGTTTGAGGCGCTCCTCGCGCTTGGTCGCGCGCCGCCTTGAGGCTGCGGCGGGCGGCGGCGGGGTCGCCTTGGAGGCCTTCGACGAGCCCGCGGCTGAGCCAAGCCCAAGGCAAGGCCGGCTCGAGCCGCAGGGCTTGCGAGAGGTCTTCAAGACCTCCGGGGAGGTCGCCGTCTTGCAGCCGCGCTTCGGCCGTATGCCAATAGAGGCGCGGCAGGAGGGTCTTCTCCGCAGCCAGCTCCCGCCCATAGACGGTGGCCATGGAGACATCCTTCGCGCGGGCCGCCAGACCCGGGACGCGGCGGAACCAGCCCGGCTCCTCTTTAAGGAGGGCATTCAAGTAGAAGGCGGCCAGCAGCGAAGGTTTGTCGAGGTCGGGCGCCGAGAGCTCCAGGAGGGCATAGCTGAGGACCTTGAGGTTCTCCCTGGCGCGATCCGGGGTCGCCTTCCCCGGGCAAGCGGCCTTGAGCCGGCTCAGCCGTCCTTCGTCCCAGGGCAGGCCGGCGAAGCGGGGGTCCTTCTTCACGGCGTCGACGACGGCTCCGGAGACCAGGCAGTTGAGCCCGGACTTCCAGTGCATGCGGTCGTTCATCACATCGAGCCCCGGCATCCTGGGGAAAGACCTTTCCCGGAAGACCCGATCGGCTTCGACGACGACGGCGCCCTCGGCTTGGCCGATGTCCCTGAGGGTCCCTTGGCAGAGGGGGCCGCAGAGCGGCGACAGGGGATAAGCGGAGACCGCCCTTTCGAAGGAGGCTCGAGCCTCCGGCCATAGACCGAGGCGCTCTTGGCAGCGGCCGATGTGGGCCTCGGTCACGGCCTCTTCGCCGCGGCGCGCCAGAGTCGGCGCTTCCGGGGTCGGGGGGCGCTTCCAAGCCTGCACGGCGCGGCCGCAATCGCCGCGCAGGAAGGCCAGCCAGCCCGGAAGGAAGCCCTCGGTCGGCAGCGCCCCGTCGAGCGCGGCGGAGTCCCGATAGTTGATCGGAGGGACGACGACGGCTACGGGCACGGAGCGCTGCCGCGCCTGGCGTATGGCGCTGCGCAGGTTCTCCGCGAAGGCTTCCTCGCGGCGCCGGGCGAGCCGGACCAACTCCTCCTGGCTCGGCGGCTGCCGGGAGCGCAGTTCGCTCACGAGGGCGCGGTAGGCGCTGAAGCGGCTGAGGCGCTCCTGGGTCTTGAGGATCCAGACCGGCACCGGCGGAGAGCCCAGCATCTCGTTGTGGCCGGTCAATAAGACGATGAGGTCGGGTGCATGGGACAGGACCTCGGCCTCGATGAGGGCTTCGCGGTAGCTGTCATAGCCGCTCATGCCGCAGTTGACGAGCTCGATCTTTTTCGACGGCAGGGCCGCCTTCAGCGCGGCTCCGAGGTCGCCGGCGCGCGAGCCGTCGCCCAGCAGCGTGGCGATGGAGCTGCCGATGACGAAGACCCGGAAAGTCCCCGGCTCCTTGACGGCGGGGAAGGAGGCCGCCAGGGCTCCCGGGCGCTGGGCCTTCCAGAGCCCGCGCGCGGGGTCCAGGGCGAAGAAGGGCTCGAAGATGTCCTCGTAATAATATTTACGGGCCTTGTCGTCCTCGGCGCGCGCGGGTAGAGGCGCCGCTAAGGCCAGGACGCAGGCGGCAAGCAGGAACCACGGACCCCTCATGCGGCTGAGGGTAACAGAAAAACCCGTTCTTGTACAGGCGTCCGGCGTATTGACAAAGGATGCCGCCCCTATTATAGTAAGCGGGTGAAGCTTTCCTGGGTCGCGGGCATCGTCCTGCTGGCCGCCGCCGGGCTAGCGCGCGCCCAACCCGCGGCCGTCGCCGTCGATTCGGAGACGCTGTCGGCCTTCCATAAGGTCCACAGCGACTTCTTCGACCTGGATAAGAACGTCGTCGCCGATCCGGCCGAGGTGGACCTGGGACGCCTGCTTTTCTTCGACCCCCGGCTCTCCGCGAACAAGACGATGAGCTGCGCCAGCTGCCATAACCCGTCCTTGGCCTGGGCCGACGGCCTGCCGCGGGCGCGCGGCCTGCATCAGCAGGAGCTCAGCCGCAACACCCCGTCTCTGCTCAACGTCCACCGCAACATCCAGCATCCCTTCTTCTGGGACGGCCGGGCCGAGACTATCGAGGAAGCCACGCTGACCGCCCTGCAGAACCGCCTCGAGATGAACCGCGACGTCCGCGAGCTGGTCATCGAGCTCAACCGCATCCCGGCCTACGTCGACGCGTTCACGCGGCTCTACGGCCTGACGGCGATCACCCCCGAGAACCTGGCCAAGGCCGTCGGTGCCTTCATCACCGCCGAGATCCGGCCGCGGGACTCGGCCTTCGACCGCTTCGCGCGCGACCCGGCGGCGCTGAGCCCCGCGGCGCGCACCGGCCTCAAGGTCTTCGTGGACAAAGGCAGCTGCCTGCGCTGCCACACCGGAGCCTTCTTCTCGGACGACTTCTTCCATAACATCGGCCTCAAGCCCACGCCGGGGCTGGAGGATACGGGGCGCTACGTCCTGGTCCCCGACAAGCATGTCTGGCGGGCTTTCCGCACCCCGCCCCTGCGCGACGTGGCGCTGACGGCCCCTTACATGCATGACGGCAGCCTCAAGACCCTGCGCGACGTCGTCGAGTTCTACAATCGCGGCGGAGACGACGCCGAAGGACGCGACGACCTCGTCAAGCCGCTGGGCCTCGACCTGGAGGAGCGCGAGGGGCTGGTGGCCTTCCTCGAAGCCCTGACCAGCCCGGCCCGTCCCTTCGCCGTTCCCGTCCTCCCGCTCGAAGCCGAGCCGGCGACGCTGGCCGAAGGCGCCGGCATCAACGCCCGGCGGCTGGCCGTCCTGGAGGCGGCCGTGGCGCGCGTCGACGCGGCCGCGGTCTACGCCAACGCCCTGGCCTACCGCGAGACCGTCGCCGTGATGCGCAAGCTGGCCGCGGGCGACCCCTCGCCGGCCGGCGTCCGGGCGGGGGAGTGCCTGCAGGAGCCCGCTCGCCTTGCCTGGGACCTGGCTCATGCCGCCGACCTCAAGAGCTCCCGCTCGCAGTTGGCCTCCGGGCTGAAGGCCCTGCAGGCCTCGGCGGGGCATTGCCGCCTGGGCGACCAGACTCGCGCCGCGGAGCCCGCGGCGGCGGCCGACGTCTTGGCCGGCATCCTGGCCGAGGCCGAAGACCTGGTCGCGGCGCTCGAGCGCGACGGCCGGAATCAGCCCCGCTGCGGCAAGGGGTTCTCCATCAAGGCTTTGCTGGAGGAGCTGGCCTCGGGCCGCCTTCCCGAGGCCGAGGCCGTCGCCGAACGCATCCGCTTCGACGTCCTGGCCTACTACGAGTACCGGGCCTTCATCGCCCGGGACCCGGAGGTCTGCCGGGAGCTCAAGATCCCGAAGGTCTATTTCGGGATCTCGCGCACGGGCGACTGGTCCTGCCGGGAGAAATTCCATGAGGACATGCTGGCGCATGCCTTGATCACGCGGCCTCCCGATTTTCAAGTGAAATGCGAGAACTCCGTCGTCAGCAGCTATCCCGACCTGACGCGCGAGGACGCCGCCGGCGCCTGCGGGATCATCGGCCGCAACCTGGGCGCGCCCGACCTTTGCGCCAAGCTCATCGGGAAATACCTCAACCCCGACAAGGCCCGCTCCTGCGAGAACCAGTTCCAGCGGCTGTACGCTTATCAGGATCCCAACGTCTGCGCGGGCCTCGACGGGGGGCCGACCCAGTGGCGGGACCGCTGTCTGGCGCTGAGCGCTTTCCATAAGGCCTTCAAGGCCGAAGACCCTTCGCTCTGCGAGGGCCGCCAGCTGTGCCGCGCCTTCATGGGAGACGCCGAGGGCAGCGTGGCGTTGGCCGAAGCGAAGGTGAAGGCGCTGGCCTGCGCCGCCCTGGACGAGGGCGAAGCGGCGCGGCGAGGCCTTAGGCGCAGCGCGCTGTCGACCTTGCTCACCCGCGGCGTCGCGGCGCTGGCGGCCGCCGAGGACCGGCGCTCGCCCTCCGACCTCGCCTCGGCGCGCTCGATCGACGCGCGGCAGGAGCGGCTGGCCCGTTTGGCGCGCCGCGCGGGCCCTTGAGCGCGGCGCCGGCGGGCCGCCTTGCTTCATGCTATAATCCGGTCAGGCGGATGGGACAGGAGGGCCATGAATAAGAAATCATCGACTTGGGCGGCGGCTCTGTTATTGGCGGGGGCGCAGGCCTGGGGCCAGCAGGCCCCGGCCGAAGACCCCCGGCTGAAGCTGGCCGACGAGCTCTCGCTGCAGGCGGCCGTCTTGGTCGGAGAGTTCCAGGGGCTGGCGGGCGCCTCCTGCGCGACGGGGCTCTCGGTCAAGGACATCGTGCAGGGCTACGCGCAGAACGCGTTCCAGAAAGCGACGGCCGATACCATCCCCGACGCCGTCAAGACCGAGCTGATGCTCTATTATTCCTGCCAGGCCCAGGCCGCCGGCAAGCCCGACGTCTGCGCCGACCTGAAGCCGCTCGACGGCAAGTACAGCTACGACGTCGAGGGCTTCAAGATGGGACAGACCCTCAAACGCGGCCAGGCCCCGGCCGAGGTCCAGCGCTTCAGGGAGCAGAACACCTTCGCGCGCGAGTGCGCCTGGAACTTCCGCCGCGAACGGATGCTGCAGGCCGTCTCCTCCCGGAGCCCTCGCGCCGCCGAGTTCTGCCGCGAGCACCTCGCCGACCAGGGCGAGCTGCGCAAGGAATCCGTCGGGGCGGCCTGCCAGCTGATCGCCGGCCGGCCCGCGGACCGCGAGGCGGCCTGCAAGACGCTGGCGCCGATGTTCGCCAAGCCGGTCTCCCGGGAGCTCTGCCTGAGCGTCTTGGCGGAGTTCTTCGGCCGCGCCGAATGTCCGGCGGACGGCAACGAAGGTTATGGGGCGGCGGTCTGCCGGCAGATGGCCTCCTACCAGAAGGCGCTGACGGCCAAGAAGCCCGGCCTGTGCGACGGCGGGCTCTGCCGCGTCTGGATGGGGGAGGGCGCCGCCGCCTGCGAGCCTTACGCGGCCAAACTGAAAGCTTCCGCCTGCCGCCGGGGCGCCGATCCGCTCGCCGGCGCCGACCGCGGCCAGCAGCTGCTGCAGCTGGTCAGCAAGGCGCAGACGTATCTGGCGCAGGTCGAGGCGCAGATCCCGATCCATCTCGATGGGCGCCGCGCCAAGGAGCTCGATGCCCGCGCCGAGAAGCTGGCCCGGTCGATGAACGCCTATAAGGCGATCCTTCTCGCGTCGGGAAACCCCGCCCAGAAGCCCGCTCCCGTCCGCCCTTGACAACGCCCTTTCGCCGGGGTTATACTGGGCCAAGCCGCAAGGAGGCATCACCATGACTCGCATATCTCTCGGGTCGCTCTTGGCGCTCGTCATCATCGCCTCCCCCGGCGCCGCGGCGCCTCCCGCCGAGACCCTCAAGACGCTCGATCAAAGCGTCTCAAGACGCCAGCCCGAGGCCGTGCTGGCCGCCTTGTCGGAGCTGAGAGGGCAGCTGCTCGCGGCGCGGGCGCAATCCCCCGCGCAGGCCGCCTGCCTGCGCTCGGCCGAAGGCCGGGCCTGGGCTTTCGAGCGCGCGGCCAAGGCCAAGCCCGCCGATTGGGCGGCCCTGGAGACGGAGCTCGACGGCCTCTGGTCGGCCGCGGAGCGCTGCGGGATCTCCAGCGCCAGCCTGGCGGCCGGCGACGCCGCATGGGCCCTCGAGAAAGCCGCGCGCAAGGTCGCCTTGCTGAGGGCCGCGCCGCGCGGCAAGGCTTGCTCCGGGCCCGCGGCTCCCGGCATCTCCGCCCTGCTCGGGGAGGTTTCCGCCGGCGTCTACGGGCCGGCCGAGATGGAGCGCCTCCACGAGGCCGTCGGCGGCGATCTGGTCCAATTCGCCCAGAAGGAAGCCTTCGCGTCGGGGGAGCCCGGCGCCTGCGAGCGTTGGTCCGCCGTGGACAAAGCCTTCGTCGTCAAGACCGAGGCCGCGGCGCGCTGCGGGACCTTCGAGTGCCGCCAGAAATTCCACACCAACTCCTTGACCAAGGCCTTCCTGATCCGCGGGCCCGAGCTGGAGAGCTCCTGCCGCAAGCATATAGCGGGGTACAGCCCCATCCTCAAGGAGGCCGACGCCGAGAAGGTGTGCGCGATCATCGCCGCCGACATCGAACGCCCCGAGCGGGTCTGCGACCGCCTCATCCCGCGCTACATGAGCGCGGGCAAGCGCGAGGCCTGCGTCAGCGAGTTCCAGCGCAACCTTTCCTATGCCGATGAGCGCTCCTGCGAGCGGCTGGAAAGCTGGGAAGGCGGCTGGCTGGAACGCTGCCGCGACCTGACCGCCTTCCAGAAGGCTCATGCGGCGGGCCGCGCCGAGCTCTGCGGGGACCGCGAGGTCTGCTGGCTCTTCATGGGACGCTGGGACGAGAAGTACCGGCTCGCCAGCGAGGCCGCCATCTCCGGCCGCTGGTGCGAGACCTTGAGCGGCCTGGCGCGCCTGCGCCGCGACGAGGCGTCCGCCCTGCTGGCCGGCGCCGAGAGCGCTTTGCGCCGGTCGGCCTCGACGCCCGCCAACGACGCCCTGCGGGCCAAGGCCGTCCGCCTGCGTCAGGACCTGGGGCGGAGCAGCGACCGGCTGACCTCCCGCTCCGCCGTGCTCGGCGACGATCTCTGAGTCCGTTCCTCGCCGTCCTGCTGCTGGCCCTGGGAAGCGGGCCGGTCCAGGCCGCTGACTGCGACGCCGCCTGCGAAGCGTATCAGCGGATCCATTCCGGCGTCGCGGACCTGGAGGTCGACGAGCCTCCGGCGGCGGCCCTCGTCGAGCTCGGGCGCGCGTTGTTCTTCGACGCCCGGCTGTCGTCTACGGGAAAGATGAGCTGCGCCACCTGCCATGACCCGGAGAAGGCCTGGGCCGACGGCCGCAAGCGGGCCTTGGGCCGGCTCACGGAGCTCCGGCGCAACACCCCGTCCCTTTACAACGGCAGCCGCAACCTCGCGATCAATTTCTTCTGGGACGGGCGCGCCGACCGCCTCGACGACGCGATCCTGGAGGCGATGACCTCGCGCGCCGAGATGAACCTGGGCGCCGGGGGGCTTGAGCGCCTGGCGGGCATCCCCGGCTACCGCCGCCTGCAGGCCGCGGCCTTCCCCGGCGCGGCGTTCACGCTGCGCCAGGCCGCGCAGGCCATCGCCGCCTTCGTCAAGGCCGAGGTCTCCGTCGGGCTCACGCCTTTCGACCGGTTTCGCGACGACGCTTCAGCCCTGGGGCCCGGCGCGCGGCGCGGCCTGGTCCTTTTCGTGGGCAAGGCCCGCTGCCTTGAGTGCCATGCGGGGCCTTTCTTCTCGGACGAGTCCTTCCGGCGCAACGGCTTGGCCCCGGACGCGGCGCTCGACGATCCCGGACGCTACGCGGTGGACGCCGACCCTTCGCTTTGGCGGGCCTTCAAGACGCCGCCTTTGCGCAACGTGGCCCTGACGGCGCCCTATATGCACGACGGACGGCTCCCGACCCTGGAGGCCGTCGTCGAGTTCTACGACCGCGGCGGCGACGACCTCGACGCCGATGCGGCTCTGCGGTCCTTGGGCCTGGCTTCAGAGGAGAAGGCCGACCTCGTGGCCTTCCTCGAGGCCCTGACCGGGCCGCGCGCCAAGGTCCGTCGTCCTTCGCTCCCCTGATCAGCGGCGGCCGCAGGCTCGGGCTAGGACGTCTTCTTCGAGCCCGCGCGCCAGGGTCGGCGCTTCTCCCGCCAGCGCCCGGCAGAGCTCGCGCCGGCCGCAGACGGCGGGATCGGCCGCGATCCTTGCCTTATGGAAAAGCGAGTATTCCTCGCAGCGGCGCTGGGTCCAGGGCCGATCGGCCGAGTCGGGGCAGGAGTAGGCCGTGCCCCCGAGCAGGCGGAACTCCCGCTCGCAGGCGCTCTTGAGCCGCGCGTCGATGAACCTCGGCGCCAGCGCCGCGCAGAGCGCGGCCGGACGCGACAGGCCCTTGGCGATCTCGGCGCAGACGGCGCTGACTTCGTCTTCGCCTAAGTCCCGGTAAGACCAGGCATAGGCGCGCCGGCAGGACGGCTCGAAGGCGGCGGGGTCCGCGGCCGAGCGCACGAGCTCGAGCTCGTGATACCAATCGCGGCAGAAGAACTCCGCCGACTGAGAGAGGCCCGAGGAAACGTGCTGGAGCCCCCGCAAGGGCGCGCAGGCCTCGCCGCCGGCGCCCGCCAAGGCCCGATACACGTGAGCCCGCACGGCGTCGTCGAAGAGCTCCGCCCGCGGCGAGCCGGCGGCCGCCAAGGCCCGCGTCACGCGCTCAAGCGCGGGCGCCAGGCAGGCCTGCGCCAGCGTCTCGGCCGGCGGCGAGGCCGGCGGCGTCGCGGGAGGCTCCCGGCGGTCCGTCGCGGGCGGAGCCCGAGGCGGCGCCGCCGCGTCCGCGCCCGAGACGAGCTCCGGCGGCTCGTCCGACTCCGGGGGCAAGGCGGGGCGCCGGACCTGCGGCAGGCTGCTGGAGAGCGCATCAAGGAAGGCGACCAAGTCCGCTTTTTCGAAGGCGCTCAGCCCCAGCGGCCGCAAGGTGTCCGCGCCGGGGCGGTCTCCCCCGCGGTCGTAGAAATCCACGACCTCCGCAAGCGTCTTGAAGCGGCCGTCATGCATATAGGGACCGGTCCGCGCGACGTTGCGCAAGCCGGGCGTGAGGAAGGCGCCGAAGGTCCCGGTCGTCGGCACCACCGCCCAGCGTCCCGGATCGGCGGGGCCCGGCCCCGGCGCCAGCCCTAGGTCATGGAAGCGGTGGTCCGCGAACAACGGCCCCTGGTGGCAGCTCAAGCAGCGCGCCTTGCCCGAAAAGAGGATGAGGCCGCGGCCAGCGGGCGCCGGCAGAGCGGCGCGGTCCTCGCGCCCGCGGTCGAAGGCGGAGTCGGCGGGCGTCTCCAAGGTCTCCAGGAACGCCGTCAGCGCCTGAGCCAGGTCCTCGGTGTTGGCCGGGCGCCGATAGGCGGCGGCGAAGCCGTCGCGGTAGCCGCGGGTCGCGCGCAGGCGGCCCAGGACCTCGGCCAGGCTCCCCGCCATCTCGGCGTGATCCTGGATGGGGGAAAGGACTTGATCGGTCAAGCGCGCGGCCCTGCCGTCCCAGAAGAACAAGGTATGCTCCCGAAGGTCCAAAAGGCTGGGGGTGTTGCGAGGCAGCTCCTTGCCCGCGCGCCCGATCGCGCGCGGCCGTCCGTCGGTCCAGGCCTTGTCGGGCCGGTGGCAGGTGGCGCAGCTCATCGACTTGTCGCCGGAGAGCCGGGGATCGAAGAACAGCTTCCGGCCTAGGTCCGCCTCGGCTTGCGAACGCGCGCGGCGCGGGCTCAGCCGCAGGTAGTAGGACCCGTCGATGCGTTCGTAGGCGTCGCTCAGCTCGGCGTCGGTCGGCGGCGGGGCTGCCGCGCCGGCGCGCCCGGCCGCGATGAGGGTGAACGTCAGCGCCAGAGCGCTGGCGCGGCGGCGAGGACGGCGAGCTCCCTCTGGCATGATGTCCTATATTATCAAAACGCCTTGGATTATGGACCGGAAAGCTCTTGATTTCCCTCGGAAAGCCTGTTATCCTAGGCATGGGTCAGGGCAATCACTCGGGGGGAAGGTCATGCGATATCTCGCCATTGCAGCGCTGTTGGTTTTATCGGTCATGCTCCGGCCTTCGTTCGGCCAAGCCGAGACGCAGAGCTGGACCGAGGTCGAGCGCATGACCCGCCAGGCCGAGGCTGACCTCATCGCTCCCTGGGAGGCCGCCTGGCTGGCGCGGCGTCCGGCCGCCCTCCTTAAGCTCCTGGCTCCCTCCGCGGAGATCTCCTGGGACCATTCCCTGGCCCTGGCGCGAGACCGCGGCGGGATCACGGAATCCCGCTGGGAGAGCAAGCCCGCCGCCGCAGGCCGCCCCGCGCTGGCCCAGTTCTCCGACTATCTCAAGCCCTTCGTCTCGATGGAAGCCGTCGAGCTGACCGTGGAAGACGCGGAGTTCTCGGGCGCCCAAGGCCGCTTCACCGTCCGCTTCGACGCTCGGGGCCGTCAGGCCGCGGGGACTTGGCGCGAGGACCGCGGGCTCCTCGAGGTCGGCGTCCGTCGCGGGGCGGAGGGGACGCTGAAGATCGTCTCCCTGCGCGCCGGCGCCGCGGAGACCCTTACCGCCGAGAAGCGCGGTTTCGAGGACGTCACCGCGAAGACCGGGCTGACCGCCGTATCGATCCGGCCGCGCCAAGAGGCGCTGCGGCGGGGCGGCTACGCGTTGGCCGTCGGCGACACGGACGGCGACGGCTGGCCCGACGTCTACGTCGGCGGCTCGGGGCCCGGCCAGCTCTTTCGCAACGTCGGCGGCAAGTCCTTCCGCGAGGTCACGCAGCGCTCCGGCCTGGGCGCTGACACGATGGTCAAAGCGGCCGTCATCGCCGACATGGACAACGACGGCCGGACCGACCTGGTGTTCCAGCGCTTCGTCGTCGACGGCTCCCCCGAGATGGTGTTCTACAAAGGCCTTGGAGAGGGACGCTTCGCGCCGGCGCCGGCCAAGCTGGCCTCCGTGGGCCGCCATGACCGGCCGATGAGCATGGCCGCCGCCGATCTCAACGGCGACGGGAAGCTCGACCTCTATATCGGCTACCCCGGGACCAGGGACTTCACCGACAGCCGCGGCAGCCTCGATCCGGCCGTCAAGCGCGGCGCCGTCTACATGAACGAGGGCGGCTGGAGTTTCGCCGAGGCGGAGAACGCCCTGCCGCATCTTGCCTCGCCGGATCGGCCGCACTCGGAGATCGTCACCGACATCAACGAGGACGGGCTTCAGGACCTGATCGTGGTCAACGACGACGGCGGGCCGAGCCGGCTCTACGTCAACGAGGGCAAGGGAACCTTCCGTTTCGCGGCCGAGCCGGAGGCGTCCTTGGGCCGCGGCCTGGGCATGATGGCGGTGGCCGGGGATTTCGGCGCCGTCGGCCGCCAAGGCCTCTACCTGACGAACATCGACCTCAGCGCCGGGCACAGGCTCAAGAAGCTCCTCGATCGCGCCGGCGCGCCCCAGGAGAGCTACAAGGACCTCGAGCCGCTGCTGGAGGGCAACCGCCTTTATATGCCCCAAGGGCTGGGCGCCGGTCCGATGTCTTTCCAGGAGATCTCGGCGCAAGCGGGGGTGGGCTGGGCCGGCGAGGCTCCGGCGGGAGCCGAGTGGCTCGATTATGACGGCGACGGCTGGCTCGACCTCTATGTCGCCAACGGTCTTTGGTCGAACGATCCCAAACGCGACCACGCCTCCGATTTCGCCCTGGAGATGGCGTCGGGCAAACGGGCGGAGGCGGGGAAGGACAACCAGACGCTGAGGGACCTGCAGGCCAGCGGCAAGTCCTTCGCGGGCTACCAGAGGAACCGCCTGTTCCGCAACAACGGAGACCGCACCTTCACCGAGGTCGGCTATCTTGTCGGAGTCGACCGCATCGAGGACGGCTATGTGGTGGCTTTCTCCGACATCGACCGCGACGGCCGCCTCGACTTGCTCCTGCGCAACGCCGATCCCGCCAGCCTGCGCCGGCCCTATCCCGTCGTGACCTTGCTGCGCAACGTCGGCGCGGCGCACAAGACCGTGTCCATCGCGCCCTTGGGCAAGGACGGCTCGCCCGCCTTCGGGACCCGCATCGTGCTGCGGGCTTCGGGGCGCGACCAGGTCCGGGAAGTCCGCAGCGTCCAAGGCGCCGTGCAGAGCGAAGCCGCCGCCTTCTTCGGCATCGGCGAGGCCGGGAAGGCGGAGGCCGTCGAGGTCCTCTGGCTCTCGGGCCGCCGGGACCGGTTCCTCGACGTCGTCCCAGGCCATTATGTGCTCCGCGAAGGAGCCGGCCTGGTCGCCGCCGTCAAGAAAGCGCCGCAGCGGACCGGCGGCCGTTAGGGGCGATGCGGCTTCGGCGGGCCCCGTTCCTCGGCGGGGCGCTTGCGCTGCTCTTGGCGCGGCCTGCCCCGGCCGCCTTGCCCCCGGCCACGGGCCCCTGCTTCCGCGTGACGCTCTCGGAGCGGCCGCTCTCCGCCGGCTTCGGCGTCTTGCTCCCCGGCTCGCCGCGGGACGCCGGCGGGACGCAGGCTCTGGCCCGCCTCCAAGAAGGGAGGTTCTGCCCCGCCGGCCGGGCCGGGGCGTCTCGCCCGGCCGTCTTGTCGGCCTTCGATCTTGAGGCGATCCCGCTCTCTTACGCCGGTCTTGGACCGGTCTCGGGCTTCAGCCTGGAAGCCTCCGACGGGAGCTGGTCGCTGGCCGACCTCTCGGGCCGCGTGGTGCGCCGAGGGCCGCATGGGACGGACATCGACCTGGAGCTTCGCAGCGAGCCTTCGCCCGGCCCCGCCGAGTTGAAGGGCGTCCTGCGCTTCCCGGATGCGGCTCCCCATGACCTTGCGAAGGAGCCGATCCTGCTCGGCGCCTGTCCCGCCAAAGGCTGCCCCCGCCGGGCCTGCCGGTGGCAGGTCGTGGGGGCGGCGGCGCCGGGCGGCCGCCTGCCGTTCTCCCTCAAGGTGGACGACTGCGGCCTTCGCGCCGTCTGGCTCGGCTCGCCGCGGTGGGCGCTCTCCAGCCTCAAGATGACGGACCTCGTCTCCGGCTTCGGCCCCGCCTCGGCCGGGCCCGACGACGGCGGCCTCGTGCTGGAGGTCCAGCCGGCCGTGCCGGTGAGGGGCAGGGTGAGGCTTCCCGACGGCAGCCCGTTCCGAGCCGTCGTCGGCCAGGACACCAGCCTGGTGTGGCTCTCGTTCGACGACCTGAAAAGCGGAGCTTTCAATCACGAGCTCGACCTGTTCGCCGATGAACACGGCCGCATCGAGTCGTCGATCGTCGCGCCGGGCCTCTACGCCGTCTCCATCAGGCATCGCGGACGGGGCTTTCGGTGGGGCGTCGGGCCGGGTCATCTGCGATGGCTCAAGGCGGGCGACTCGGTGACGATCGATGTCGCCCTTTCCGAGCCGGCCGAGCTCGAGCTCGACGGGCGCCTCCCGGAGGGCGTGGTGGTGGTCGGCCTGCCCAGGGGCAAGCTGGACCGCTTCAGCCTTTCCCCCGTCATAGCCGACGACGAAGCCTCCTTCGCTTTCCGCGGGAAAGCGATGCCCGCGGCCTTCCTTCCCCCGGGCGACTACGAAGCCTTTTTTCTGGAAACCAAGGATCCGTTCCATACCCCGTCCGTGCGCCTCCTCGCCGCCCAGGGTGGCCTCGCCCTCAAGGCGCATCAGCGGCAGCGGCTGCGCTTCGGCCGGCTGCGTCCCGGGGGGCGCTCCGAGCTTCGGGGGACGCTGCAGGCGGCGCTGCTTGCGGGCAGCGAGGAGCTGGCCGCGATCCGTTCCTCGGGGGACCTCTATTCCCTCTTGGCTCCGCGCGTCGAGCTCTACGACCAGGGGGGCCTCTTCGTCGGAGCGGCCTACGCCAGCCTCCCTTCCAACCTTCTCCCCTTGCTTGCCCAAGCCTTGGAAAGCGGGGACCTCGGCCCGCTCCAGCGCGGGCTCGCGGGCCCTCGTGAGTACCGGATCGGAGGGCTTGCGGCCGGGCGCTACCGCCTCAACGCCTCGGCCTACGGCCATGAGGAGGCTTCCAAGGAGATCGAACTGAAGGACGACCAGCCCGCCCGATGGGACCCCGTGCTGGTCGTCGCCGCCGGCAGCGCCTCCGCGCGGCCGGCGCGCGACGGTTGGGCCCTTGCCCCGTAACCAGCGCGCGCCCCGCCGGGCGCTCTTCGCGGCGCTCGCCGTCCTCGGCGGCTGCGCGCTGGCTCTGGCGGGAGTCGAGGCCGTGCTGCGCGTTTTTTCCGTGAGCTTCCCTTTCTTTTGGCGCTCCCACCCGGTCCTCGGCACCTGCCTGGTGCCCGGCATGTCCGGCTGGCAGATGGATGAAGGCCGCGCCTTCGTCCGGATCAATGACGCGGGGTTTCGCGACCGGGATTATCCGCCCGTCAAGCCGGCCGGCGCGTTGCGCGTGCTGGTCCTGGGAGACTCGTTCACCGAAGCGCTGCAGGTCCCGCTGGAGGAGACCTTCGTGAAGGTGGCGGAGCGGGAGCTGTCCGCCTGCGCCTCTCTGCGCGGGCGGACGGTCGAAGTGATGAATTGGGGCTGCCGGAGCTATGGGACGATCCATGAGGTGATGCTCCTGGCCCTGCGCGGCTGGGCTTACGACCCGGACATGGTCGTCATCGCCGTCTATCCGGAGAACGACCTGGAGGAGAATCTGGCGGCGTTCTCGACGCTCCCCGGCGACCCGCTGCTGGCCTACCGCGACGGGCGGCTGGAGTGGACGCCGGCTTTGACCGGCGCCCGCAGCCGGCTGGCCGAGCTTCCGGCCGCCGCCGAGGGCGCTGGCTGGAGGAGCCTGAGGCTGGTCCAGCTCGTTGCTCAGGCGCGCCGCTCTTGGACGAAGCGCCCCCCTTGGGGGCGCGGCGACGCCAACGACCCTTCGCGCGGCGATTATTCGTCGCGCAAGGTCTATGCCGAGCCTCGTGACGCGCGATGGCGGCGCTCATGGGCGCTGTTCGAGGACCTTCTGGGCTTGGCGCGCCGCGACGCCGCCGCGCGCGGCGTCGCTCTGCTGGCCGTCGCGGTGACCAGCAACGGGCAGGTCCATCCCGATCCCGGGTTCCAAGCCAAGTACGGGCGCATCTGGGGCGTGTCTGATTTCCTCTATCCGAACCGTCGTTTGTCCGAGATCGGCCGCCGGTCGGGCCTGGAGGTGCTCGACTTGGTCCCGTCTTTGTCCGCATACGCTTCGCGGCGGCGCGAAGCGGTCCACGGATTCCCCAATACCGAGCCGGGGATGGGGCACTGGAACGCCGTCGGCCATCGTCTGGCGGGGGAAGCCCTCGCCGCCAAGATCTGCGCGATGGCGTCCAAGCCCGCCTCCGGGGCGAAGCGATGAGGCCGGCCGCGCTGGCAAGCGCCGCGGCGGCGCTGATCCTGCTCGCCTCCCGCGCGCCGGCGCAGGAGCGCTTGTGCCGAGAGGCGCCCCTGCCGGAACTGCTCCGGCAGGCGGGGGCGCTTTCCCAGGAGGAGCAGGGCCGTCTGGACCACGCCGAGTTCCTCGTCCCCGCCATGTACCATTTCGCCTGCCGGGCCGTCGCCGCCGGGGGCGGGGAGGCCTGCGCGGCGCTGGCTAAGGCGTCCATCCGCATCCCCGGAGGCCGCTCTCTGGAATGGAACTGCAGGATGAGGCACGCGGAAGCGCTCCTGATCCGGGCGGTCACCCGCGGCGATCCCGCGGCGGAAGACCTCTGCGAGAGCTTCCTTAAGGACACCTTCAGCGTGGCTCCAGGCCGCAGGCGGATCCTTTGCAAGGGCATCCTGGAAGCCGACAAGGAGGCGCGCGGGGCCCTGTGCCGCGAGATCTTGGGTGCCTCCGGAAGGCAGGTCAACGCCCTGCGTACCCAGGGCTGCCTCTCGACCTTGGCCCTGGTCCGAGGCGAAGCGGTGGATTGCGACGACTTGTCGGGCCGCGACTGGCTCCCGATGGACCAGCCGTTCTGTCGCGCGGCCCAGGCGTTCCGCTCGGCCCATGCCGCCGGCAAGGCCGAGCTGTGCGGGTCGCAAGCCCTGTGCCTGGCCATGATGGGTTCGGCGGAGAGGTCCTGCGGGGATTATGCCGAACAGAGCCGCCTTTCCTACTGCGTGCAGAGGTTTCGGGGCGAGTCGCCGGCGTCCTTGGCCTCAGCCGAAGACGGCGTCCCGCAGCCGGCTCGGTTCGCCTACCTGCCTCGGGACCTCCCGGCGCTCTACTTCCACCCGGCCGCGGCGCATCATCACGGGGGAGGGCACCACGAGGCGCAGGAGACCTTCACCGACCTCGGCCGGCAGGCCTATGCGTATCTCGAGGGGGGGGAGATCCATCCGCCCAAGCCCTACCAGGTCTCGGAGCGCTATTCCAAGGCCGACGTGGAGAGGTTCAAGCGGGCGCTGAAGGTGGCGCACCGCTACTCCGACGTCAACGCCGCTTTCGCCGACGGCTTCCGGCTCGAGGATAAATTCGACGCGGGCATGGGCATCCACATGCACCACCTGGGGCGCATCATGGACCCGGAGGTCGCCGTCGAAAAGCCCGAGTTCCTGACCTACGTGCTCAACGGGGCCACCGGGCGTCTTCAGCTGATGCAGCTGGGCTACATCCATCGGGGGCACTCCGACCTCGAGCCCTACCGTCTCTTCGACACGCCGGAGGCCAAGGGGCACTTCCATACCCAGATGATCTGCGTGCGCGTCGAGCGCAACGTCATCGTCGACGTCCCGGATTCCGCGGGGTGCCGCAAGCCGGGCGAGCTGGCGGTCGCTCCGATCTGGATGATGCATCTGGCGGTCAACGTCTACAACGAGAACGGGCTGTTCTCCGATTATTTCCCTTATCTCAATCACCTGAGCCGCGAAGGGCTGACCTTTTCCTTCTACGGGGAGCCCGTCAAGGAGCGCTGAGGGACGCCTCGATCCTCGGGGCGGAGGTCAGAGGCCGTTGCCCAGCGCCCGGCGGTCGTTATGCCGGGCGCAACCGCCCCGTGCGTCTTATCGCACGGGGCGGCAGCATGAGTAAACCTTATCCCTTGCAACAACGGCAATAACTTGGCGGTCGTGGCCGGTACTTGCCAAGCTCTGCGGTTGACTACTTAGCCTGTCGAGCCGAGGTTGTTGGCGCTGAGTCACGGCAACGGATTAAGGTTGAAACTCCAACTGGACGGCTCGGCGATCTAACTCAATTATTGATTGGTCGTTCAAGTTCTTGTAGAACATTGCACGAATGCACATGATGAACCGTGGGTCTGCAAAGAAGAACCCGCTTCCAGTGGTTGATTTTTTAATGACCTGATGCTTCGCTGATGCTAATTTCGACAAGAGATGTCGCAGTAGTGCGACAGACGTCTGCTGCACGGATTTCGAGAATTCCCGACGAAGTACGGTCTCAACGTCATTGGTTCTAAAAACCTCTCTTGGCACCTTGCCTAAGCAATAGAATACCTGTGCTAGTCCAGGGTCCATATTGCCTTTGCTATGAACAAGATCATCAATCGTGGTATAGCACTGGGTTAGGTGAGTCCTCATCCAGAGCTTATCAGCTTTAAGTACTGCGACGCGGGAAACGTTCCAGTTTTGATCACGAAAGACCCGGGCGAGGGTCTCACAATATTCATGCATGCGCTCAGGAATTCCCGCTGTGACAAAATAAATATGTTCCTGAAGATAATGCCGGAAGTCGTCTTGCATTTTTATCTTGAGTTTCTCGACAAACCCTTTATATACGAACGCGGATACCTGCTCATTTGAAAGCCGGGAAACCTCAGGGATCTCAATAAGCCGGTTAGCTATGGTTGGCTGATTCTGCGCGTGTTGATAGTAATACCTAATATCTGAAGGAACCCCCACGAGAAGTAACTTGATATTAAATTTGGAGTAGTGCTCATCGTCTAGGAGCGTGATGATGTTCCCAACCTCCGCCATGAGTTTTTGGGATGAGAATATGGACTCCAGGTTGTCGAAGACAAGGATGCACGGTGCATCCGCCGCTTTTTTGCGCAAGTGCGAAAAGCAGGCTTCAACGGCTCCAACTTCTCTTGGAGCGTACTCCGCAGTGTGCTTTATGCCACCTTTTGCTATCGCGATGCCGACTTCCGCCTCTTTGGTTTCTGTCTCCGCGACTTTACTCCTGGGAATATCGCGACCGACAAGGTCCCGAAGCACGTCGCCAACAGTTCCTAATGTGGCGACGTCTGCGCAGTTCGCCACGGTGGATACGGCCGAAAGATCCTGAAGGACTTTTTTATATAACCAGGATTTTCCTCCGCCACTCTCTCCATAAAGAACAATGTGCAGACATCCCTCAAGCGCGTCCTTGAGGGCAAGCTCAAGCTCGGGCCTCTCGATATACATATCACGATTTACTGTGCCCCTGCGTGGGGTGAATACTTGGTTTATTTGTGGGCGCTGGATGGAAGCCATGGGAACCTCCGGGTTTTACCAGGTACTATTCGGCAGGGGCTCGATATGAATTAAGGCTCCCTCAAAGATTAGCTGGCATTTCAAGAGCAGAAACTTCGGGCTCCGGTATTCCCTGAAATTATCCAGGCCCAAGTTGATCTGATGCCCTGTTAAAATGCTCCTTAATTGGATTTCTCCGCTTGCCCTCAAAACTGAAACCTTCCACTGATTGTTACGCGCGGGCGCGAGCGTCGTGCCGGTCTTGAGCAATGGGACGGGGCGCAATTCGTATATGCTGTCGGAGTGCTTGGCAAGCTGATCTAAATTCAACGGGCACCAACTACGTAGCGCGTAATGCCTATCTCGGTACGCATTGGTTAAGTATAACAGCTGGCGCAATTCATGCAAGCCCTCCGGGCAAATGGGACCGGGATCCCGGCAGGGAACCTCACCGCGGGAGTCGACCGGTGTACTAATGAAATCGGTCGATCTCTTCGCCTGTCCCTCGAGGGCGGCCGCGTAAGCGACGATGGACCGCGGCTCTCACAATCTGCCGCAAAGCGGTCCTCGTCAGATATAATCTCCAAGTGGTTAGCCTCGGAATCGATATCGGTTTTTCCAAGAATGTCGCGAGCACGGGGACGGAGGTTGTCCCTGTCTTAGTTGAAAGCTGTTGAAGCGGACGTTCATTGTACTCCTGGTTCATCCTTCCTGTCCAATCTCCCGACGGCGCAGCGCCTCGATGAGCTGCGGCATCAAGGCGCTGCCTCTGACCCTCTTCCAGGTGCTCTCGGCTCGCAATAGCACCGCCGCGGCCCAGCGCTGCACCTGATCCCCGCCGCGCCACCGCCGGACCCGGCACGTCTTCTGGCGCGCGTAGGAAAACGACGACTCCAGCGGATTGGTGGTACGCAGACTCGTGCCGCGATCGGTCAGCTTCTAGAAGATGAGCGTCCGACTGCAATTTCAATAGATGGGCCATTGGTCCCTGCCGGCGGCAAGGGAAATCCATTCGCCTTGATTAATTGCTATCGGCATTGTGAAAGAAATCTATCGGGAGGAATCTTGCAGAAACGATGCAAGCCGGGGCCTACAATGCGTGGCCCGAGGCGCCATGCTCGGTTGAGATACTCAGGGCCGCCGGCGGAGTGATCGACCAGGTCAGGTCCCTGCTCTCCGGCCGCTGGTAAGTGGCTCGCATCTCTTGCAGACGCTACGGTCTCCGACGACCTGAGTGATCTCGCCGCACGAATGGCAGTGGCCGAAAAGGGTTGGCCACGGCTGCTGCGGCAGGCTCTGGATCACGGCCTTGAGGCTGTCGATCACCTTGGTCCGAGTCCCGGAGGTCGGCTGCTTAACCGCCAGAGCGTCGGGCTCGCCGTAGAGCAGCGGACAGCCCGCGCCGGCGTGGCCCTCATCCTTGCTCGGGTGGGCGCCGCACGGCCAGACGAAAACTTGGTGCCGGCGTGGACGACTGGCCAACAGCGGCCTGAACTTGTCGTAGGCACCCAGGGCCCGGTCTGAGGCATCCATCCAGTCGTTCGAGTTGCCTTGCTCGCGCTCGGGCGTGTTCTCGGTGGTCAGCACGTGGAGGATGCCGGTCTTCGTGAACCCCAACTGGCACAGCTTGTCGGCTTGCGCGTCGGCCGCATCGAGCTTGTTGCCCAGGCTCTTTAGGTTTCCCTGAAGATCGAACTTGTAAGCCTTCACCTCGATCGCGAACATCGAGTCGAAGTCGGGGTGGCCGTTGATCGCCGGGATACCGATGATGTCGGCGTCGCCCGTCAGCTCGTCTGAACCGAGTAGCGCAGCGAAGTTGATGTTCACGCCGTGCCAGTGCGGTTGGCCCATGACCTGCCAAATCCGCTCGGCCATGTCCGGCAGCTTGACCAACGCCAAGAAGATGGCCAGTGTCTCTCGGTCTGCGGAATCGAAAAGGCGGGGCATGGTTGCCTATCCGATTGTCCAAATACTGCCGTTCCAGATGAGGGACGCTTTCAAAATACTGGTCAGCCACTCGCCCAACGACGGACAGAAAAGATTAGCGCCCTTCACTCGCGGTGCCGGGTCGGTCTCCAACTCAAAGAAAGGCAACTCGGGTGTGCACGAGAAAAGACCCTCGGGCGGGAGTTTTCCTCCGAACTCGTTTCTGATCCGCCACTTGCCGACTGAAGAGCAAAGGGTCAGGAAGCGCTCTGGATAGAGGAGCCAGTAAGACTCTAGCCCCGCCTCACGATATTGACGTTGCCTCTCCAGGTATTTTGGAAGACCTTGGTAGGAGTGCTGCAACTCAATCGCGATCTTGCGGGCACCCACCTCAAAAAATACGTCAGCTATCCATCGTCGGCCGGGGCCGGCGTGCTCTTCAACAGCCGATATGCCGCTGCGGCTCAGATAAGAGCAGACGAGCGCCTTGGCCGTTCTGTGCCACACGGTCTCCGGGGCAGTCGCGCACTCGTCCGAGTGATGCGCGAAGAACGGCAGCCCATTCTGGCTGGTCTTCGGTATCGCCGGACTGTCGCAGCAGGTCGTCAGGAAGTCGCCCAGCGTGTAACCCGCTTTCAACGACTCCCATTCGGACGAGTCAAAGCGGAAAGCCTCTATCGCTTCTCCGGCTTTTGTCCTCGCGGTTCCTGACATCGAATGGGGCCGCGTCGCCGACTACTTCCCGAGCGGCTTGAAGAGGCCGAATCGGTCGTGCGGCGCGCCGGAGAAGTGGATGTAGTTCATGTGCGCGCGTAAGGCCGCCTGCGGTTCGGTGTTCTCCAGCACCAGGACCTGATCGCCGGAAGTGTCGCGCGCCAAGTTCTCGTAGAAGGCGTTTTGCACTTCCTGGTTAACCTTCTCTGCGCCTGGCTCATCAGGGCCCCGGAACGGGTTCAAGGGCGTATCAACTACGACCAGCCCTGGGTGGGGCAAGTTTTCGGCCCGGCAATACCGCATCAGCGAGATGACCATCGCGGCATGCGTCAGCGCACGATACCCTTTTCCCATGCTGCCGCGATTTTGATCTCCGATGGTCAAATCGAAGCGGATGGGATCGAACGAGATGGCACCGAGCTGAGGATATTTCCAAGCCTTCAGCGTCTCACCCACGACCTCGCAGAACCCGACGGCCGTCCGAGTCTCGACCTTGGCCGCGATTTTCTGCTTGGGGACCTTTACCTTGAGCGACTGCTCGGCACCCGAAAAACGCGAGCGAAGCGTGTGAATTTCTGCCAGAAGCGCCGAGGCAGAGATCAGTTTGGACTGAATATCGAGCAGGTCGGAGAGCTTCGCGTCCGCGTCTTCGAGTTTGGGCTGAAGGAGATCGTCGATGTCTCGATTGGCCTGAGCAAGCACGGTCTTCAACTCGTGAACCGAAGTCTCTAGGGCTACGTGTTCGTCGTGCATCTCCCTAAGGGATGCATCCAAGTCTTTACTCAGCATCGCGATCTTCTTAATCTCGGCCTGGCAGGACTGCTGGAACTCCGCCAGGCGGTCGTCGACGGCGCCCTTGCCGTCCGGTCGATGACCACAGACCGGGCAATCGCCACTGGGCAACTGCTCGAAGGCGGCACCCGCCTCCAGCGACGCTTCTAGGCGCTTCGAATCGGAGTCGTAGTGATGGCTAAGTAGCCGCAGCCTCTTCAACTGATTCCCGAGGAACTGCCTGCGGTTCTCCTTCTCCTGGATTTCTTTCCAGGCAGCGTCGCGCTTGGCCGCTAGGGCGTCAATCTTCGTCTGCTGAGTGGCGACGACAGACGAGACCTTTTTGATCGAAGTCTCGACCAGCGCGCGCTGCTGATCCACTTGATTGGCCTCGATTCCGAGGTCCTTGAGGTGCGCTTCCCTCTCGCTGATGAGCGACTGGAGGAGGGCCAATTCGGTCTGTAGTCTCGTTTTCCTGTCCTTCGACTTCTCTTGGGTTATGATCGCATCATCATCGGTCCCAGTCAAAAAGAGGCCGAAGGCGGATTTCTCTTTGGTGTTCTCGACGACATTAGACGAGAGTAGCGGAGAACTCTTGGTGATGATGCGCTCCTCATCGACCAGGGTTAGCCATGCCACATCACGGAACGAGAGGTTTAACTTCTCGCCGAGTTCATTCTTTCGGACCTTTTGGCCGACAAATCCAGTCAACCCGAGCAAGAACGCCGAAATGGTGTCCAGTCTATCCGCCTCTGCCTTGGCAGCGAGCTTCGAGGACGCCGTGTCCCCATGGATCGCCGTCAGTGGAGACTCAAAAAGCTGAGCACCACCGCCGGCCATCGCGCGAGACAAGGTGAAGGTCTTGCCGCTGTGGGAAATCAGTTCAAGCCTGCAATGTGTATACCCCTTACTCTGGGGAATCGCCTCCGGCTGCGTTTGTGCGCCCAACATGTAGTCGATGGTCTTGAGGACGTAGGATTTGCCGGTGTTCGATGCCCCGGCAATCACGTTGAGGCCGGCGTTGAACGAAATTTCAGCCGTCGGATACCCGGCGCCGTTGATGGCTAAAGTCGAGAGTCGAAAGCCGGGCTTGGTCATGCGCCCTGAAGCCTGAGCGAAAATTCGGAACCCCAGTTCGTCCAG
This sequence comes from uncultured Elusimicrobia bacterium, assembly GCA_964510095.1. Classification (GTDB taxonomy): domain Bacteria; phylum Elusimicrobiota; class Elusimicrobia; order UBA1565; family UBA9628; genus JBBTLF01. The sequence continues at coordinate 80,308 of CAZEAE010000013.1, forward strand.
TTCCGCCGCATGAACGAACTCAAGTTCCCGTCGGACATCACGCCGAAGCGTTGGATCACCCACTGCGCCGACTTGAGCATGTCGCGCGTGTAGGCCGAAGACAGCGTGTCGAGGAAGGGCACCGCGGACTCGCCGGCGTAGTAGCTGATGCCCTCCTTCGAGAATTCCCGACAGATTATGGACTTCGACATCATGAACGCGATTCCGCGCTCGACTAGGGCGCGGCGCACAAGCAACTCGCCGGACCGGTGCGGCGTCGGCGGATGCAGGCTCGGCGGCCCGCCCTCGATGTCCCCGGAGTGAACGAGAAGATACTCATACTGCACAAGCCTCTGGATGTCGCATCGAGCGGGCGACGCCTTGGCCAAAAGAACAGCACACCGCATACCGCACTCAAGCGGTGTGTTAAAAACGTAGCCCCAGGCCTCGGGCGCGAAGTGCGGGATTACGGGTGGCGGTGAACCCATTTTAGTTTGTCGTCGTTGACGAGGTGATGGCAGATGCCCTTCTTATCGCTTGGCTCAACATAAGTCGTGTAGTCGTTTTGGGCCAACTGCACTTGCACCGACTGCTCGGCCGTGGCTAGGACGCGCTGGTAGCCATCGGCATGGTCACGCGTGGCCGTATCCACGACGCCGTCGTAAATCTGCTTCTTCACATCGTCGAAGGCACCCTCGGAAAACTGGTCCCTGTAAAAGCGGTTCAGCCCATCCGCATTAAAAAAGTCAATCCTCGCCCGTGAAAAATGTCCCTTCAGGTCGCCATGCGCGTCGAGATTATCCACGGCGGGCACCTCCTGTCCGAGATGCTCGCCGTAGGCGCCCAGCAACTCCGTGACATAGGGCAACTCGCGTTGCTCGGGCTGAGCAGGCGGGGCGCCGGCCGCCGGCCGCTTCGGAAGATCGCGCTTGAAGCGGAGATGCCAATGCCGCGTGCGGCGGTGCTGCTCAAGGACAGCGTGCGGGGGCTCGTAGCCGACGATCTTGAAGTCGAACGCTTTGACGTGGGCAAGGAGAGCGCCGTCGAGTGTGAACTTCTCCTTGCTGCTTATGCCCTCGCGGCAGTGCTGGTCCCACGTGGCGATCAACTCGGCCCGCAGCTTTTCGGGATCGTTCAGGAGGTCGTGGAGCGTCGTGCCCACTCCGCGCGGCGCAACGAACCGATACTTACGCGGGACGGGATAGACGTTCTTCCAGGTGTAGACGCAGAGTTTTCCGAGTTCCAACCAAGCGTTCCCCGGCATCAGGGGACGATCGTAATGCTTACACTGGAACACGTCGAGCGGCCCCGGGCCCTGCTCCGTGGTGTAGGCCACGATGTCCCGGCCCTTGTCGCCCGCTCCGCCGACGCGATCAAATCGTGGATACTTGGGCTGGGCGCCGTCGAGCCATTCGAGCACGAACTCCTCCCACGCCGTGTCATCGTAGAGCTGAATAACGTGGATGGGCAACAGCGTGGCCGGGGAGACTGGCTGCTCGTGCAGCGGCTTCTTGGCGACCAGCTTTTTATCTTCCATCGAAGGACATATCTTAGCAAAGTGGTCACGTCAAAACGGAAGGCCGACGTGCTCGCGATCCTGACCAAGCTCAGGCGCCCTGAGCGGATTGCCGCTCTTCACCTCACGCTCGGCGCTTAACCCCTGTCAGTACGAGTAGTCTAAGAGCGTTCTGCCCGAGTTCGCAACCCCTGCTGACCCAGGCCTGCTGGCAATATTTGGCGAATCGGAGTCTGATGCGCGCTGCGTTGGATCGGGCGAGGTCCTAGGGCGTCGTCGAGAAAAAGTTTGAAAAATCCTAGGCCTTGCGCGAATCCGGAATCCGATTATAATCCCAGCTAGACGGCGCCGAGTATCCCCCGATAGTTGCAGTTGACGCCGCCGGGGAGATTCCACGCTCAAACTTGTCCTGGCAGTTCGTAGCGCGGCACGACCAGGGAGACGTGTCCCCACCGAAAATCCTGAATATCCCCCGGCTGCGTGCGACCTTTTGGTTGGGCTCGGATCAGACGCCCTCGCCCGAAGTGCGAATGAAGCGCAGCGCTGGACCGGAAGGCAACCCAGACAGACCAAGTTGGAGGCGCCCTTCGAGCGCGCGTTGATCCGCAACCTGCGGATGCACAACCACCACTTGTGGGAACTGCGCGGGGAGCTCTCGGTGGTCGCGGAGCAGATCGTGGCCGCGCGGGCGCCGGCGGCACGGGGGAAGGGACAGGGATAAGGAGTCAAGGAATGAGGAAATCGTCGATCACGTTCGCCGCCTTCGTCGTCCTGAGCCTGAGCGCAACCCTTGCGGCCCAAGCGCCCCGCGCGACCAAGGAGCGAGGGCGGGAGCAGCCAATCATGGGGGCCATCGAGGAGATCGAGCAGATCGTCCGCACGACGCCCGACAAGCAGGACGTGCTGGACCGGATACACCAGAAGTCTAGAGAGGCCGTGAAGCGGATAGCCCGGTCTGGACCGGCTACGGTCCCTGAAATCGAAAAGGCGCTTTTTGATCCGACCAAGGACGTGAAGATTAAGGCCATGCTTTGCGAGGCCCTTGGCGAAATCTCGGACGACAGGGCCGACGAAGCGCTGGGCCGCCTGCTCGACGACCCTTCGCAGCACCAGATCGTCTGGGCATTTGCCGGAAGGGCCGTCGCCAAGAAGCGGACCCCGAAGGCAGTCGCGATCATCAAGCGCGCCGTCACGAACACGAGACTGCCGGTCGGGGTCCGTTCGGAGATGATGATGCATGTCGGTGTTGACGGTATCGATGACGTGGACTGGCTGGCTCAGGTTGCCGAAGGAACGGGACTTGGCCTACCCAAGGACAAGAGCGCCGAGATATCGCAGGCCGAATACACGATTATCCTGAACGCGCAACGAGCCCTGGGGCGCTCAAAAAACCATCGCGCCGTCGAAATCCTTATCGCCTTGGTGGACAGACACCCGACCAACGGGACTCTGGTCGAGGGGCTAGGCAAGAAGAAAGTTAGGAGGGCCATCCCCGTCCTCCTGAAGGTCCTCAATAGTCCGCCGGCCGCGACACTGGCGCGACACGATGCAGCGCGCGCCCTGGCGGAGTTGAAGGCACGGGAAGCGGTAGAACCGCTGCTGGACATCATCAAGAACGAGCGCGACGAGTCCCTGGTTGCCGCTGCCGCGACGGCGCTCGGGAAGATCGGCGACAAGCGGGCCCTGCCGGAACTGGAAAAGCTAGTCGCGGGTCTTCGCGGCGATCCGCGATTCCCGCAGGCTTATTGGGAGCAAGCCAAGGAAGGGCATGGTTACATACCTCCAATCTTGAAGGCGCTGGACGAGTTGAAACAATGAGTCGATCTGGGCTTGCCTTCGTGATCATCGTTGGGTTATGGGGCAATGCTCAAGCGTCGCAGCGTTACGTGTTTGAGAAAGGAGACGTCCTTGCCCGGCCAAAACTGACCGATCCCTTCGATGTTGAGCATGTAGGAATATACCTCAACAGCTATTCGCGGTATCGCTTCTCCCAGATTGAGGCTGAAGCCGGCGTGTTGCCCAACATAGACGGAACCGACCTGGGCCATTCGGCAATACATGGTCCCGGCTACGGTCTCTATTTTGACCCGATAACAGGCTTGGATATGCTGGGTATCCAGATCGTGAAATTCTCGGACTTCCTCAATACGAAGGCAGCGGAGTATCGCGGCGCACACGAGCGAAGCATGACCGCAACTCAGCGGCAAAGGGCCATTCTCGCTGCCGGGAGGACTATCGGGACCTCATACACCTTCTTCTGGAAATGGAAGGGGCCCGATAAGTTCCGCTGCGATGGCTTCGTTCGGTTTGTTTACGCGCAGCCCGAGGTCGGTCTGCCCTTCTCGGAGAACGTGGGTGGCTGGCTGACGAACACACCAAGAGGCCTGCGGTCCCAACTCTCCCTCGCGTCCGGCCGCGCTCCAACCTGCGCCTCGGCCAGCGCGAGCCCCTCCGGCTCCAGTTTCCTGCTCCAGACCAGCAGCGTCCGAGACGAGGCCAACGGTTCCGGGATAGACAAGGTCGAGTTCTTCAGCGGCAATCCGGCATCTGGAGGAAGCCTACTCACTGTCGATGACCACGACTCGAACCCGGATGCGGGCTTAATTGCGTCCGACATCTACTCCGCGACCTCAGGCACTGACCCCGGGACGAACCTCTTCACGAAGGTATTCGACCAATCCGGCAATTACTCGATTTGCTCCGCGAACGGGCAGAGCGCGGGCACAAGCGACTTGCAGCAGACCGCGCCGCCTGGCGGCGAGGACGTCACCAAACCGGCGCTCACGAACCTAGAGGTCCAACAGGACCCGGGCGGCACGACCGCGACCGCGTCATGGGTCTCCTCCGACGACCAGACTACGCCCAACGAAATGAAGTTCGCCTACGCCATCGACGTTCCGTTCGACCAGTGGGACGACTCTGTTGTGCATATGCTGGGCAACGTTCCGGCGGCAAGCCCTCACGAGATCGGGTTCAGCATCGCTGACCTCCCCGAAGGCGAGCACACGTTCTATCTGATCGGCCTCGACAAGGAGGGGAACATCGGGGATATAACGGTGCGTTTCACGGGGGGGGGGGCGTCCCTTTTACGTCGGAGAGCTGCTGAGTGTCGTTTGCCAATTCT
>CAZEAE010000014.1:0-82611 GCA_964510095.1 uncultured Elusimicrobia bacterium
CTCTAGATGATTATCAACCGCCCCGTGCGTCTTATCGCACGGGGCGGCAGCATGAGCAACTCCTGCCCCCCAACGGCTCCGGCCGCCCCGCGGGGGCGACCGGTGGCGCTCGGCGTCACGGCCGCCGGGCGCTGGGTAACGAAAAGATAGGATAATCGAGAAGTCCGTGAACATGGACTTTTGCCCCCCTTGACACCCTAAAAAGCCGGGTCTACACTCAAGCGATGCCCCCCCTCTCTTCCTTGTTCCTTGCCGTCCTCCTGCTTGCAGGGTCGGCCCAGGCCGCCACGGTCAAGACCAACACCGGGACCACCAACGGAGGATCCGGCGCCGCCGGGGCGTCCGGCAGCCAGAACGGCGGCGCACAGGGCCCCGGCCTCACCCTGAGCCTTGAGGCTCCCGGACTGATGAATCCCGGCCTTTCGCCGGCAGCTGGGGCGCCTCTTGTCCAGGGATCGCCGGCGGCTCAAGCCGGCGGCATCCCCGCCCTTCCGGCCTCCGAATTGGGCGCCACGGCGGCGCTCCCAGCCCTAGCTGACGGCAGCGGCGCTCATGCGGCCGCGATGCCCTCGGCCGCGCCGAACGCGGCGAGGGCTTTCGAAGCCGGCGGACCTGCCGTTGAAAGATCGGCCATCAGCGCCGCCGCGACTCCGGCGGCGGCTAGCCGCGCCCCTCCGCTCTCGCTCCTGGAGCGGGCGAAGGTCACCGCCGGCAGCCTAGCCGATGACAAGCCCGCCGTCTCGCTGGACCCTCCGGATCAAGGAGCCTCCCGCGCCTTCTTGGCTCCTCTGGAAAAGGCCCTAGGCTCGGCCAAGGGCAAAGGGCTAGCGGCAAAGATCGATGCCCTCTTCAAGGACACCAGGGTCAAGGGCAAGAAGGCCCGCTCCGAGGTCTCCGTCTTCGCCCCGATAGCGGGCGAGATCATCGCCTTGACGGATGGGGAAAAGGAGCGCCTGCTGCGGGAGCTTCAGGACTCTCATTGGCCCGCAGGCCGGGCCATCCCGCGCATCGTCCTGCTGGCGCTCAACGATCGACCTTCGTGGGAGGCCTTCCTAGAGGAAACGACCTCCAAGCCGCGCGACGATGTCCCCGTTTTCGTGGATTATCGGGTTCTAGCGGAACGGCTTCCGGAGCGCCTGAAGACGGCCTTGTTGAAAAGGATAGGTTCAGAATACGACAAGGCCTCCAAGGGCGAACGGTTCGATTTCTCGGAAAGATATAAACCTAAAAGGCTGCTCAATGCCTGGATCCAGGTTCTCCTTCCGGCGGATACGATTATCACCTCATCGTATAACCGCAGCCGCGACCCTCTGGCCGCTTACCAGGCCTATCTCTCCGCGGTCAGGGAGAAAGTCTTCGATGAGACGTCGATCGCGGCGGGCTATGGCGCCATCACGGCCGTCGATATCAGGGACATCGCAGTCGAGATCCAAAAAGTCCTTCGGGCGTGGAATGACAGGTATGTGACGATAGGGCTTTTTGGCAGCATCACCAAAGGACTGGCCAAGCCCGGATCAGATCTCGACCTGGCGCTCCGCCTGAGCCGCTTTGACAGGGACAGCTCGAAGTCACATCTTGTAAAAGGCGGCGTGCCTAGGCGTTATTATCGCAGCGAGCGGCGTATCCCGGGCATCTCGGAGCGAGTCGAAAAACTTATGGCGGAAAAGCATCCGGGCTTTCCTCTTGAAGTCACCCATTTCAGCCTCGATCTCAACCGGTTCGAGACCATGGCTCCTCTTGAACCGGTGCTCATCGAGATCTCTTGGGACAAGATCGAGCTGACCGTCTATTCTCATAAGACGCAAGTCGAGACGGACGAGCACTACATGGATCGGGACGGAAAGCACCACGTGCGCAAGAACGTGAAATACGAATACCAGGTCCAGCCGCTGGACAAGATTCCCCTGCGATGATCGCTTATTTTGACCCCTTGACACCCGACAAAGCCGGGTCTACACTAAAAGCATGAACCCCTCGAACCCCCTCTTCCTCGCTGTCGTCCTATTCTTAGCCGGGGCGGCTCAGGCCGCCACGGTCAAGACCAACACCGGCGCCAATAACGGCGGTTCCAGCACCACCGGGGCGTCCGGCAGCCAGAACGGCGGAGCTCAAGGCTCCAGCGCCATCCTCAGCCTCAACGCTCCCGGCCTGATCAATCCCAGCCTCTCGCCGGCGGCCGGCTCTCCTCTTCTAAAGGAAACGGCGGTGGCGGCCCAGGCCGGCGGCATACCCGCCCTTCCAGCCTCCGCGATCGGCCTGCAAGCGCAGCCGGACGCCCGGGTCCAGACGGCTCCGGCGCCGCCTAGCCCCCCAACCCCCGATTCCCAGGCGGGGGGCGGAGGCGGCGGCGGCCCGCCTTACTTCGTCCAATCGCTGACCAAGCTCGGCGTGCCCACGGAACTGGCCACGCGCCTGCACAACTACCAGCTTTCCCGCCACCCCGGCGACCAGGACAAGGTCTATCACGGGCTGAGCCACTCCCAGGACGTGCCGACCTTGATGGCCAAGATGCTGGAAGGCCAGAAGGACATGAGCGACGACAAGAAGGTCCTGCTGCTCGTCGCCGCCGCCCTGCATGACATCGACCCCGAGCGCGCCGCGGACACCCCCGCCCGCGTCAAGGCGACGCTCGCCTACCTGGACAAGGACGCCGAATCCCGGGCGCTGCTCGGCCAGTTCCAGGCGCGCTTCGGTTTCACGCCCGACCAGGTCAAGTCCCTGATCACGGCCACCGATTTCCATATGGACCCGGACATGATGCAGGTCCTCAAGGATTTCTTCAAGACGTCCACCAAGGCCTTCCCGGCCGAGGATAAGGACTGGGCTCAGAATTGGGGCTTCGTGCTGGCCTTCGCCGACAAGAGCGCCTCTTATGTGGGCAGCGTGGAAGGCGCGGAGCGGCAATGGCGCAACCTGGCCTACGAGATCCGCAAGGGCATCGAAGCGGCCACCGGCAAGCCGGCCGCCGACCCCACCGACGACTCCATCCGGCAAGGCAGCCACTACTTCCTTCAGAGCCTGAAGAGCGATCCCAGCTTCGCCCTGCTGCCGGCCGACCTGCAGGCCAACCTCAACGCCGTCTACGCCCATGCCCATAAGGTGGCCCTCTCGGCCGGGAAGATCGTTCCGGCGCAGGCGGCCAGCCGAGCCCCCCCCGTCGACGCCTCCGTCCTGGAGCGGGCCAAGGTCACGGCCGGCCACCTCGAAGGCGACAAGCCCGCCGCCGCGGCCGCGCCCACCGACGCCCAGCGCGCCGCACGCTACATCAAGAGCATCATGGGCAGCCAGAAGCCCACTCTCAAGCAGGCCGAAGCGCTGATGCTCGACTGGATGGAGCAGGTGAGCATCGACCCCGAGAGCCCGCGCGGCATGGCGCTCAAGCGCCAGCTGAACCCCGCGCAAGCCAAAGCCGAGGAGACCAAGCTCTCCGCCGTCGATCCGAAGTTCAGCAAGTATGGATCTCTGATCGTCCGCCTCAGCGAGGAATACGGCGTGACGACGGCCCATACCGAAGGCTTGGTCAAGAAGGGCGGCTTCGCCTGGCTCCTCGCCGGCGATCTGCCCAAGCAGCAGGTGGAGCGCGCCCTGGGCCAGATGCTGGAGCGCGAGAAGATGGACAAGGCCGTCGCCCACTACCCGCAGAACGCCCAGGGGCGGCTCATGCGCGAGGTCGTCAGCAGCCTCCTGGCCCGTTCCGGCAAATCGGTCGAGGAGATCGCCCGCAGCGGCGTCTTCGTCTACACGGACTTCAACGGCCGGAACATCTCCAACATCACGGTCGGACGCGATCCGGACCCGACTTCGCCCCAAATGATCTTCTACGTGGAATACGTGGACGCCAAATGGAAGATCAGCGGCTACCGGCAGAATCGCCGCACCGGCAGCTCCGACGCCGAGCTCATCGACAACCTGCGCCGCTGGCTGATTGCCGGAGGCGTGCCGGAAGGCGACTTCTTGCGCTAAAGCTCCGCGCCGAACAACGCCCGAGAGACCGTCTCCGGGCATTCCCGCTGGGGCAGGTGCCCGCAGCCGTCGATCAAATCCAAGCGTGCGCCGGTGATGCCGCGCCGGAAGCGCTCGGCAAATCCCAAAGGAAGCACGCCGTCGCTTCTTCCCCACACGATCACGGTCTCCGCGCGGACGTCCTTCAAGCGCAGGTCCAGCGTGTCCATCAGCGAGAGCGCGGCCAGGATCTCACGCGTGGGCCGCGCGCGGATGGAGGCGACGGCAGGGACCCAGGCCCGCTCGGGCACCGACGGAGGTTTGGCGTAGGCGCGGGAGCTGAACTCTTTGAGCAGCGGCACCGTGGGCTCGGCCAAGGTCCGCGCGGTCTGCAACGCCAGCCCGGTAGGATCATTCAAGCCCGCCGCGTTGACCAGGACCAGCTGCCGCACCCCCTGCGGCCAGTCCACGGCCAGCCAAGCCGAGATCCAGCCGCCGAGGCTGTTGCCGACGACGGTCCACTCCGGACAACGAGCCTCTAGCGCGGGGCGGAGCAGGCGCGCCTGGGCTCGGATGCCATAATCGGCGGCCGCGGAGGAGCCGTCGGTGCCGGGCATGTCCACGGCAAGCAGGAGCGTCCCCGTCGGCGGAAGCCGCGCGCCCCCCTTCCCGAGCAGGGTCTTGTCCCAGGTCATGGCGGAATCCCCCAGCCCGTGGACCAGCGCCACGCACCGGCAAGGCACGCCGGGCCGGCAAGAATCCTTTTCGTAAGCCAGCAGGGAGCCCGCCGGGACGCGCTTCACGCCGCCACGCCATAGCGCCAGGCGGCGCATCGCCATGTGCGTCGGGTAAGGAGCGAGATGCACGGCGCAAGCCGCCGCCGACAGCAAGGCGGCCAGCGCGCCGGCCGCGATCGCGGCGGGGCGTCTCATGAGCCTATGATACATCACAAAGGCCGGGCCGCAAGCATTTTTAGGACTAGCGTCTATCGGTCTATCCGGACTATTATCAGAAATGAGAGAAACGAAAAACGCGATCTTTTTAGGAATCTGTCCGAAAGAGCAACCAGCCTCTCCGGAGCTCCCACCCACAAGAGGTTTCCTCCGAAGGTGAGTTCGCATGAGTGGCCGGTGGCTTTATGGAGAAGCTTCATGAGCTCGACGTTCCCGTACAGGATTTCCGTATCAAAGCGGTATCCGGGAACGAGCTTGAGGACCGTTTGCCCGAAGCGGGTCCCAAGCAGCCACGCTTTCAGAACTGCGATCGAGTTTCGGTTGGGGATGGCCGCGACCACCACGCCGCCAGGCCGGGTCACGCGGAGCATCTCTTTGACGATATGGCCGATCATCTCTGGTGAATAGTGCTCGATCACCCCGACGTTCCAGACCAGATCGAATAGCCCGTCTGGGAACGGCATCGCGACGATGTCGGAGTGGATATACTCCACACGCGGCCTGAGCTCCGGTTCGGTCAGATGCCGGGCAAACAGCAGCGCGTTCTCTGAGACATCCACGAGAGACAATCTGCTTACGGGAAAGTGCTTCGCCAATAAAAGAGACGTTCCTGCTGAGCCGCACCCGGCCTCAAGCACCGAGATGGGTCTTCCCGCCGGGAAAAGCTCACGTACGACCTCAAGCGAATCGCGGTCCGAGATATTCCACCATAAGGATTTCTCGTGCTCCTGGCCCTCCCCGTTTAAGGCCTCCTTGAAATAGATGTCCCACTTTTCTTTTTCGAAGGCGGCCGCGTCCGTGGAATGCGAGGGGGTGTTCTTTGTCATCTTCATCTCGGTGAGGCGAAACGCGCTCTCTTCATTGAACCGATTGTGTCATTATGATATATTACACCGCACTTTGGAATTCGTCTCTGTGTTGTTGCGGGTGAGAATGGAGTTCCCATGGGCCGCGGAACACGTCCCTCTTGTCTCGAAGTCGAAGCCAGGCCATGAAAATATGAGCATTCCTCTTCTGGGTGCGCCCTCCATCCCATTCGATCAATCCAAGCCAGGCAAGAGGATTGAGCTGGCCTGTCGGGATTAGTCGGTGCTGAAAGAGGCCGCTCTCCGGAATGGGTAAGAGCTTGTTCCGTGTCGGCGTGCCCGTGGCAGGGGTGTATGCTATCCCTTCCGAAACAGATTCTTCTGTCCCCCCGAAAGGTTGGCCCGAATACGATACACAAGCCCTACTTGGTGAGTCTGTGGTAGTAAGGGAATTCAAGGGCGAATGGGCAAGGGTAGAGTGCCTGGAGCAGTCCCGTTATCCCGAAGAAAATGGATATGCTCAGCCCGAGACGGTCGAGCCGGATGGGTGGATCCCGTATCCGGGTTGGATGAAGGTCGAGTGTCTCCTTCCCGGAGATGCCTATTCCGGGAACTACGTGGTGACTGCGGCTGCCGCTGTAGCACACGTCGAAGCTGTCGACCGCGAGGAACTTCTTGAGATATACATGGGCACGCGCCTGCGCTCCGTCGGCCCGATCTCAAAGGAAAGGCTGCCCGTGCTCCTTCCAGACGAAAGGCCTGCGTGGGTGTCGTCTTCAGATGTGGCTCCTGCTGCAGGAAAAACGCTCACGCGCTCTGCAGTGGTCGGTCTTGCGCGAGAGTTCATGGGCGCGCCTTTTGTCATGGGCGGGCTCACCAAATCCGGCGTGGATTGCTCGGGCATGACGATGTCTGTATTCAGAGCGCTGGGTGTCGCGCTACCGCGCAATGCGCAGGATCAATACTGCGTCGTGCGTCGTGTGAGCAAAGAAGAACTCAAGAAGGGGGATTTCGTTTTTCTTACAAGAAAGGATCCGAAAAGGATACATCACGTCGCGATCTATGCCGGGGGAGAAAGGCTGCTGGAGTCCACCTTGGACGGCTGCAAGGCGCGCGAGACGACTTTCAATGTAAAACTAGGCCACTCTTTACGCGAGATATATCATGGCGTGACGGTAAACGAAGGCACCGAGAACATACGCACCGTATATTTTGGGACGCTCATAGCCGACTGAGGAAGACATGCCTCGACTGCCTTCAGCCAAAGACGGGATAACCTCGGAAGAAGCACCCCGAAATGCCAGCGCCAGCCGAACGGGCGCTGGTGTGTGGGTCCTTTTCTACTGCAGAGCCCTCTTGGCGTGTGCCGACTCCCTGTCATTCCCCTTCTTCGCCGTTTATCTGAGCGTGGAACGCGGCGTGCCGATGAGCTATACGGGAGCCTATCTCTCCGTCTGCACGCTATTCGCCGCTTTCGCACGGGGTTTTGGAGGCGAGTTGTCGGACATGTTCGGACGCAAGAAGATGATGCGGCTCTCGGTAGCGGCGGGCGCAGCCTTGACACTCTTGATGGCGTTAGTGATCCAGCTCAAGCTGCATTTCGCTTGGCTGATGGGGCTGCATGCGATCGGGGCCCTTTTCGCCGCGTTTTACGGCCCCGCTGCACAGGCTTGGATCGCGGATAATTCCCCGAAGAAGCAGCTGGCGCAGCATTACGGCATCATCCGCATAGGGGAAAACATCGGCTGGGTAGTGGGACCCGCTTTGGGCGGTCTTCTGGTAGAGAAGTATTACGCCTTGCTGTTTAGTGTGACCGCCGTGATGTATGCAATCGCGCTGGCCGTCATTAGTTTGCGGGTGCGCGAAATATCCCCAAGCAGCATACGAAGGCATCTGCAGTTGAAGGACATGCTTGCGGAACTCCGCCATCCCAAGTTTGCGCGGCTTTGTGCGCTTGCATTCATGATGAGAGCGGTAATGAGTCAGATCGTGGTGGGGCTGTCGCTCTACTGCGTCAAGTTTCTGGGTTATCCAGCACGCAGCGTTGGAGTGCTTCTATCTGTCAACGCCGCGGTGGTGGTGATTCTCCAGTATTTCGTTGGACGCGGCGTCAAAGATTTTCGAATATCCGACACATTGACCGTAGGCGCGATGCTTTATGCCGTAGGATATCTGACCATAGGATTCTCGCATATCTTCATTTGGACGTTGATCGGTGTCGTTATTTTTACGTTGGGAGAGATGGTGGTTTCACCCGGGATGCAGTCATTGGGGGCCAATATTGCGCCGCCGGGAAAGACAGGACGCTACCTTGGTATTCACGGGCTGGCGCAACAAGGCGGCACATCTATGGGCATACTGCTGGGCGGCACGAATATGGAGCAGCTTGCGCCGATATGGCGAGAAGGACCATGGGTGCTGATTGCGTTCCTTGCCACAGCCACCGCAATCGGCTTCCACGGCCTGCGCAAACAAATGACCCCGGATGAGGACGGAATCTAGTGCTTTAGTCTCCGGTCCACTACGGTTTTGGGTGCGTAACAGATCATTCGTGAAGACGGAATAGTTGTCGAGAGGAGAGGCCCATACCATGTCTATATCCCGTAGCGGCGCTCCTCGTGGCCGAACAAGTCGGGCCTGTCGTGGCCGCAAAATCATCCCACCCCGCGTCTGGCGTGAGCCGCATGAGCATTTTTCCGTTGCGTTGCAGGATCCTTGGTACCGGGCCATCTCTGGGATGCTGGCCACGATTTATCATGCGACAAACGATTTCTTCCGAGCAAGAAGGATCCTGCCTGCGCTGACCCCGATCACGTGCGGTTCCGTGTCCAGCCCGATGGCGATGGGAAGCGACAGCCTGCCGGTTCAGATAAGCCTTTTCGGGCGCAAAGTCTTCTTGGCGGATTCCATGCAGTTCCAGTTGGAATACATCCTGAGGCAGGGGCACTTCGGCGTTTATTATGTGATGCCCACTTTCCGTGGGGAAGACCCCGGGGTGCGGCACCTTAACCAGTTCTTTCACGCGGAGGCTGAGGTTTGTTGCGGTCACGAGGAACTGATGGCACTCATCGAGGAATACCTGCGAACGTTGGGAGCCGCGCTTCTGGCTGGCCACGCGGCCGAGATCGCCGGTGCTGCGGGGACTTGCGCGCATATCGAGCGACTTTGCAAAAAATCGTGGACGATCCCGAGGTTGTCTTTCAAGGAAGCAGTCTCGCTGCTAGCGGACGACGATAGGTGTTTCTCGTCGCTGCCGGGTGGTCTGAAAACGATTTCGCCCTTCGGCGAGAGGAGCCTGTTGGAGCATTGCGGCGGAGTCGCATGGGTCAAGCGCCCTCCGCATCCGCTGGTTCCTTTTTATCAGGCCTATGATTCGGATAGAATCACGGCCAAATCGGCGGACTTGTTGATGGGTATCGGAGAGGTTGTCGGATCCGGTGAACGACATACCTCATATGAGAATCTCACTCAGGCGTTGGGAGAGCACCGTGTCGACCCGGCGGAGTATGCTTGGTATCTGAGGATGAAAAAAGAACATCCCCTCCGCACATCAGGTTTCGGGCTTGGACTGGAGCGATTTTTGCTTTGGGTGCTCAAACATGACGACATCCGGGATATCCCGATCTTCACGCGACTCAAGGGGGAAGAATGTTGTCCATGATACTTGGGTCCCGAAGCGAGGCGAGGGCGAGCCATTCCCGCATCGGCCCCAGCCCTGCTGAGATGGGGGTGATGGGATGATCCATTCAGCGGAAGACGTCGAAGCGCTCGGCTATGTCGATTTCATCTCGCTCCTGCGCGAGACCAATCGGTGCCCCGGCGGGAAGCAGACCGTGCGGAAGATAATCCAGAACGCCTTCCTTTCTCGGGAATCCAAGGTTCTTGAGATCGGCGCCAATACCGGATTCACTGCCTTGGAGTTGGCCCGGACGATTCGCTGCTCCGTGGTCGGCATCGATGTCTCCCAGGCCGCCGTCGATACCGCCAATGCCATGTTGGCGACCGATCTCCCGGAAGTGCAGGAGAGGGTGAAGTTTCAGTTCGGGTCCGCTTATGATCTCGCCTTTGGGGCCGATTTATTCGATCTTGTGATCGCGGGCGGCGCCACTTCGTTCATGGACAAAAAGACCGCCGCGCTGCGTGAGTACCATCGGGTTTTGAAACCTTGGGGATTCCTGTCAGTGACCAATTTATATTATGAGAGCGCGCCGCCCAGTCGACTCGTCGATGAAGTCTCGGATGTCCTTGGGGTTCGCATCGAACCCTGGGGATTCGAGGATTGGGTCAAGCTCTTTAAAACCAACGGCCTTTTCGAAGTCTACTTCCTCCAAAAGAACCGGATGACGGCAAGACCTACGGAGGCAATGGTACAATACATCGATTATTTCATGGCGAAGGAGCATTTGCAGACCTATCCCTGGGAAGTCCGGGATGCCATCCGCCGCAGATGGACGCGCACGCTGGCGGTGTTCAATGAAAATCATAATCATTTGGGGTTTCTGATTGGTATTTTCAGAAAAACAGTCCTCGAAGAAGAAGTGGAATTATTCACCGATTACAAACAGATCGATTTAGGATCACTCCATCTATGAGTTCCACGCTGATCAAGCCCGATCGGTTGCGCCCGGGGGATACGCTCGGGATCATCAGCCCCTCTTCCCCGACCCGGACCTTTTTTCCTGAGCGATTCGACCACGCGCTACGCCAGATCGAGACGTTGGGATTCCGGACCGTGGTCGGGCCATGTGCTTCCCAGTCGGAGGGGTATCGCTCCGCTCCCGTGAGAGACCGGGCTGAAGAGATCCATGCGTTCTTGCGCGATGATTCCGTCCATGGGATTGTGGCCGCGCTCGGTGGATCCAATTCCAACTCGATCATCCCTTTTCTGGACTGGTCGTTGATCCGTCGCAAACCGAAGGTCTTCGTGGGCTATAGCGACGTGACGGCGCTGCTCCTGGCGATCCACGCGCAGACCGGTCTGGTAACATTCCATGGTCCCGCGTTGTTGCCCTCCTTCGGAGAATGGCCGGGAGTCGCGGCCTACACGCGGGATTCTTTCCTGCGGGCTGTGACCGACACGGGGGATGGGCGACCCGCCTGCCCTTTCCCTCCTGAATGGACTGAGGAGCGTCTGGAGTGGAGGGGCGACTCTTGGAAATCGATGAAGAAAACACAGCCGAACCAAGGCTGGCGGTGCCTACGCGAAGGGTCTGCCCGCGGTGCGTTGGTCGGGGGGAACCTGAATACGTTCTGCGGGTTCATCGGGACGCGATATTTCCCGGCGATCGACGGCACGATACTTTTCATCGAGGAAAGCTACCAAGGGCTCGCTTCCCTGGAACGTTCATTGTATATGCTGCGGCTGCACAAGGTGTTCGACGTTATCAACGGCTTGCTTGTTGGGAAAATGGAGAAACTGGATGGGCAGAATGCGCCCTTCGGGGCAAGTGAGCTCATTCTGGAGGCCACCGATGGTTTTGATTTCCCCATCTTGAGCGAAGTCGATCTTGGGCATACCTCTCCGATGCTCACGCTTCCGATCGGCTGTCCGGCTTTCTTGGATTCCGCCAAGGGTATCCTGAGATTGGAAGATTCCGGAGTAAGATAGGTGGCCACGATGCTTCCTGGCGAAATCAACGAACGCTTTCTCGCTTTCTTCCGGGCACGGAGCTACGTGATCGCAGGCTCAGCTCCCATCCTCGCATCGGATCCGACGGTCTTGTTCGTCAATGCGTCTGTCACCCCGTTCAAGCCCGTCATGTTGGCTAACCGTGCTCTGCCTCGGACCGCCGTGGTGCAAAGGTGTTTTCGCGCCCAAGACGTGCCCACATATCTTTTCGCCTTCGATATGCTGGGTATCGTGGCTGACGCACGATCTTCAGCTGGCATCGAGGAGGATCTTTTCCGATTCCTCGATTCGCTGGGCATGACACGGGAACGCCTGCTTGCGGTGGTCGATGCGCGTGATGCGGATCTGCAGCGCACTGCCTCGGCGGAGCTCCCGCGGGAGAGGGTGTTCACGCAGACCGGCAACTCGAAGAAGTATTGTACGCGCTGGGAGTTCGGGCATGGTGAACGATTGGTTGGACGAGGAATGACCATCGTCGGGGAGCTTCCGGGCAGCAAACCCTGCGGCGACTTCTGCGGATGGGAATGCGTCCGATGCCGCCGATTTGTCCCTCTGGGAAATATCATCCTGATTCGGAGCGCGGATGCCGATCAGGAGTATCTCGATGTCGGTTTTGGGGCCGAGGCCGTGGTCTCCTTTTTTCATTCCGGCGATATCCTGCAATCCCCGCCAGTCTCTGATTGTTCAGAGGCGCTGCGGGAACTATCTGAGCTGCACGGCCAGCAACGCCAGGTCGTCAGATTATTGCTGGGCATCCGAGAGTTGACGGCGGCCGGCATCCGTCCCGGGGCGCGCAAGCATGCCTACGTCATGCGTAAGCTGATGCGTCAGGTTCTCGCGATCCTCTGTCGTGTGGAAGAGGGCGGAGAGGAATCCGTGCGGAAGAGCCTGCGCCAAGTCATCGGCCGGATGGCGAGAGCCGCCCCCTCCGCGGAGTTATGGACATCGACGGAAGCCTTCCTGCTCGCTGAGTCGCGGTTGTATGCCCAGGCCATCGTGCAGGGGGCCGCACGGGCACGCGGTTACCTGGCACATGCGGGACACCGATCCGACGAAGCTTGCCGTGAGAGGCTTCGGGAGTCCTATGGTTTGCCCGACCGCGTCATTGACCGGATTCTGGCCGACAGGCTGCGAGATGGGACGGCAGAAGGAGACTATAGTGAAAAAACTAAGCACTAGGGAAATCCGCGAGATGTTCTTGTCTTTTTTCGTGGAAAAGAAACATCTGAGGATCGACCACGCTCCACTTCTGCCTATAAACGATCCGACCTTGTTGTTTATCAATTCCGGGATGGCTCCGCTCAAGCGATATTTCTTGGGGAAGGCTGTTCCACCGAGCGCCCGTCTCTGCAATGTCCAGCCGTGCATCAGGACCATCGATATAGACGAAGTGGGGGATCGCCACCATCTGACGCTCTTCGAGATGTTGGGCAGCTGGTCCATCGGTGATTATTACAAGGAAGGGGCCATCGAGTTGGCTTATGAACTGCTGGTCGGACGCTTCGGGTTCGATCCGAAACGATTGTTCGCCACGACATATAAAGGCGACTCGAATCTGTCGCTGCCCCCCGACCTCGTTTCCGCCTCAGCATGGGAGAAGGTGGGAATGCCGCGCGACCATATCGTGCCATTAGGCGAAGATAATTTCTGGGGTCCGGCGGGTACGACCGGCCCATGCGGCCCCTGCACGGAGGTCTTTTACGACACGGGGAGCGCTTATGGCGCGGATTACGTTCCCGGGGGCCATTTCGACACGAAAAATCGCTACATCGAGATCTGGAACGCCGGCGTTTTCATGGAATTCAACAAGACGGAGCAGGGTGCCTTCGAGCCGCTGCCTATTAAGAGCGTGGACACGGGGTCGGGTCTCGAACGCATGGCTTTCGTCATGGGAGGGCACCAATCCGCATATGAGACGGATGTGCTCAGCCCCGTCATGAAGAGTGTCATGGGACTGTTCGGGAAAACCCAGGTGTTGGAAGAGAACCGGCGCATCATCTCCGATCACATCCGAGCCGCGACATTTATCATGGCGGAAGGAGTCCTACCGAGCAACGAGGGCCATGGATACATACCGCGCCGTTTGATCCGAAAATGCGTCGCGATTTCCGCGCAGGCGGGGCTCAGGGGCGTCGATTTCGCGCCAGCGATTGAAGCGGCGGTCTCTTCGCTGGACTCGTTCTATCCCCTCATCGACAGAAAGAAGGACACCATCATTGCGCAGATCCGCAGGGAAGTCGCGGATTTCGAGCCGGTGATCAAGAGCGGCTTGGAGCGTCTTGAGCAGGACATCTCAGGCAGCTGGGCTCAAGTCTATTCAGGAAAAAAAGCTTTCCAATTTGCAGCGACGCATGGGGTTCCTATCGAGATCATCCGTTCTTTCCTGAAGGAGAAGCAGTTCGGGCTCGATGAGAAAGGCTACCAAGCGTGCGTTGCAGAGCATCAGGCGGTTTCCCGTCGCGGCCATAAATTCGCCGGGGAGGCGTCCGGGGCCGGCGAGCGCAGCTTTTCCCAGAGCGGGCTCAAACTCTCCCCCACCAGGTTCGTCGGCTACGACGCCACCTCCGTCAAGACGATCGTCACGGATATCCAGCCCAGCGGCGAGGAGCACCTCATCGTCCTTGAAAGCTCCCCTTTCTACGCCGAAGGCGGCGGGCAGGTCGGAGACACCGGCTGGCTGAAGGACCCGCAAGGGGGCGTCCTGGCCGAGATCCTCGACACCAAGAAGCAAGGCGACACCCATGTCCATGTCGCCAAGCTCAAGGTCTCCGGCCTCAAGCCTTCGCAGGAAGTCGTCGCCGAAGTCGACGCCCCTCGCCGCAACCGCATCATGCCCCACCACACCGGCACCCATCTGATGAACGAGGCGTTGAAGCGGGTCCTCGGCCCGCACATCCGCCAGGCCGGCTCCTACGTCGGCCCCGACAAGCTGCGCTTCGACTTCACGCACCCCAAGGGGCTGACGCCCGACGAGCTCGCCAAGGTCGAGGCCATCGTCAACGATGAGATCCGGGCGGATCACCCGGTGATCCCGAGACAGCACCCCGTGTCGCGAGTGGCCGAGTTCGGCGCCACCACGCTCCTCGGCGAGGACTACGGCTCCGACCCGCGCTTTTTGCTCATCGGCCCCAAGGGCTGGGACGCGCCCAAGGAGCGTTTCAGCCTCGAGCTCTGCGGCGGCACGCACGTCAAGCGCACCTCCGAGATCCTGGCTTTCAAGGTCATCCGGGAAAGCTCGGTCTCCTCCGGCGTGCGGCGCATCGAGGCCGTCTGCGGCCCGGCAGTGGCCGAATATGAAGCACACAGGGATGCCGAGCGATTGAACCTACTCGATCAACTTAAATCCCGGAACACGGTCTTAAGGCAAGAGCTAGCGAATTTGGGAGACAGGGGTTTGGCCGTTACAAAAATCCTCCCAATTCCAGATAATGAAACTGATCTTCGTTCCCAGAATAGGAACTTTGAAAACACTATTAAACAATTGAAGGGACAAGCCCTCGCTCATCTCTCCGACGCCGGGCGCAAGACGCTGGAAGCCAAGGGCGTGAAGCTGGCCGTCCAGCGCCTGGAAGGCGCCGACCCCAAGAGCCTGCGCGCGTTGTCGGACAAGGTGAAATCCGAGCTGGGCTCCGGCCTCGTCTTTTTGGCCGCCCCCGGAAACGGGAAATTGTCCTTCATCCTGGCCGCCACGCCGGACCTGGCCGCCAAGGGCGTCGATGCCGCCAAGCTGGCCAAGGATTTCGCCGCCGCCAACGGCGGCTCGGCCGGAGGGCGCGCCGATTTCGCCCAAGGCGGCGCGGCGGATACGGACTGGGACGCTCTGGTCCAAGACCTCGTAAGCCGGATCTAGGAGCCGACCATGACCGATATAGAGAAGCAGATCGAAGAGGCCTTCGACTTCCGGGGCCACGTGACCCTCTCCCTGAAGAACGGGGAAAAAGTGGAGGGCTTCCTCTTCAACCGCGTCTACGGAGACGCCGCCAACAAGAAGGAGAGCTTCATCGAGGTGTTCCCGAAAGGGAGTGACCAGGCCAAACGCTTCCCGATGGCGCTGGTGGCCTCCGTGGCCATGACCGGAGAGGACTGCGCCGCCGGCAATTCCTACGAAGACTACCTGCGCAAGAAGCGCGAGCGCGAAAGCAAGGCCTAGCGGCCAAGCAAACGGCTGATCAGAAGGTCGACCGCCGAGCGCACCCGCCCGTAGTTGCTCTGCGCGTCGCCCGTCCGGACGTCCGGGTCCAGCACCGGCGCCTTGGCCGTGAACACCTCGACGGCCGGCAGGGTCTGCTCCCGATAGATCTTCATGCGGTCGCGGAAGACCGGCTCGGTGTCGTCGGCCCGGCCGCGCTGCATGATCCGGCGCAGCAGCTCCGCCTCCGGGACATCAAGATGGATGACGGCGTCGACGCCCCGGCCTTCGAGCATGACGTCCAAGGCCCGCGCCTCCTCGAGCCGGCGCGGGAAGCCGTCCAGCACGAAGCCGCGGGCGGCCACGTCCGGCTGGGCCAAGCGCTCCTGGACCAGCCTCAGGACGAGGCCGGAGGGCACGAGTTCCCCCTTCTTCATCTGGCCTGCGATGACCGGGTCGTTCTTGGCGTACTCCCGCAGCAGGTCTCCCGCCGAGATATGGACGACGCCGTAGTCGCGGGCCAGCCGCGTCGAATAGGTGCCCTTCCCCGAGCCGGGCGGGCCGGTGATGATGAGCTTCAGCGGCGTTTGCCCGTCGAAAACGGCGCCGGGTTTGGATTGAGGAGCGGAGGCCGCTTGGAGCTGGGCCGAGGCGGAAGGCGGCGCGTCGACGGCCGCCGAGACCGGCGCGGCGACGGAGAGGGCAAGCGACGGCGCCAGGAGCGGCATGGCCGCCAGCGTCGGGGCGCTCAGCGCCGGCGCGGAGAAGGCCTGCACGGCCGGGGCGGCTACGCCCATGACCGCGCCCGAGAAACCGCCGGTGTAGCCCGGGACCGGCGTCAAGGACACCTTGACCGAAGCCGCTTGGACGCAAGCGGGCATCACCAAGGCCAGCAGCAGGGCGGCGAGGCGCTTCATCGCTCTAGGATAGCCGCTCGACGCGGCGGATGGTTGGGCCTTTCGGCCCGCTGAAGGTAGGCCCGGCTATTTGAAGAGGACGAGGGCTTCCAAAGCTTCCCCGCCCCGCATGACGGGCGTCTGCTCGCGGTTCTGACGACGCGCCGCGTCCTGGACCTTGGGCTTGAGATAGCGGTAAAGCCCGTCGGCCGTCACGGCGCCGGCGCGGTTCTGGGCGCCGCCGCTCAAGCCCTTCAGGAAGTGATAGGTGAAGAGGCCGTGCCCGTGGGCCTCCAGCGTGCCGGCGCCCTGAGAGTCGGACGCGGCGGTGAAAAGGACCATGTTGCGCAGCATGATCGTACCGGCGTCGACCTTGGCATCGTACGGGCGCGCGCCCTTGGCGAGCACGCAGCGCCCGCCCGCCCCTGAGAAGCAGGCGTCAAGGGCAAGGATGAACCGGCGCGCCCTGAGCTTGGCCAGCGAGTCGTAAAGATCCTTGAGAGGGTAGGCGGTGCTCTGAAGGGAAGCCGCCTCCGCGTCCCAAGGGACGAGACCGGCTTGCTTCGTCGCGGCGTCCGAGGCGCCGTGGCCTGAGAAATAGAAGAAGACGGTGGACTTGGGGCTCACGCTGCGCGGAAGCCACTCTCCCAGGTGCTTCTGGAGGCCGGCCCGCGTGGCGCTGTCGCCGGTGAGCATGATGATGTTGCGCTCGGGATACCCTAGGGCGAGCAGGTGCTTGTAGACGGCTTGCGCGTCGCGATCCGCGAACTGCGCGTCGGGCAGGGCTTGGTATTTCTCCACGCCTACGATGAGGGCGAAATCGTGCTCGTTCTCAGGCAGCTTATAGAGCGCTGCGTCGATGTCCGAGCTGGGTCCCGCCGGAGGAGCCGGCGGCGGCGGGGGCGGGGCGACAGGCGCGGGCGCGGCGAGCGGCGACGGCTCGCCCCGCGAGGGCGGCTTGGGACGATTGAACGCCGGAGAAGGAGGCGGCGGAGGCGGGGCCGCGGGGGTGAGCTTGCGGCGCGCGAAATCGGAGAGGGCGGGAGACCCCGCCATGGACCTCTCGAACTCCCGAGCGGCCTTCTCGATGACATCGGGGATGTAGACGCCGACGCCGCCCTTTTGGTGGCCCTCGCCGCGCACCGCGTCGAGAGGCTTGGAGTCGGGGGTCAGGAAGACGGCCTCGGCGGCGACGTGGATGCCCCATTCGACGGAGCCGCGGACGTCCAAGACGGCGACGAGGTCCGCCTTGAGGTCCTTGGCGGCTTCGGGGCCGTCGACCTGGGCGACGCTCTTGAAGCTCCTCTTGAAGAGCTGCGTGAAGCGGTCGACGACGCGGGAGTCGGCCCCGCCCCATGCGGCGCCGCCCTCACGGAAGAAATCATCGGAGTTCTTGACGTTCTCCGAGAGGACCAGCGCCAAGGCGAGATGCTTGTAGGCGGATTCGGCGGCCAAGGCCCCGGCGTAAGGATCCTTGCGCCGGGCTCGATGGCCGCAGCCGGATGACAGGAGGATCCCGGCCAGCGCTAGGGCGGCCGCCTTCACGTCACGGCCCGGGCTTGGCGCCCGGCGCGGGCTTGACCGGCTCCGTCAAGATCAGGGTGTCTACGGTCAGCCGGGCGCCCATCGCGGCCAGCCAGCGCAGGTCGTTGGGCTCGAAGCGCAAGGGCGGGGAAACCTTGCGCTGCATGGAGCAGGAGAACTCCACGTCGGCGCCGAGCTCGCCGATCTTCTGGGCGCAAGGCGCGATGCGCTGGAGCATGGCCTTGATATGGTCGGAGAGGCCGGCCTGCGGCCCGAGCGCGGACTCGAGGATGAAGCCGTGCTCGCTGGCGACGACCCCGAAGAGCCCCTGGCGGCTCCCGGCCAGCCAGGCGCGGTCGGGCTTGAGGCCGAGGCGGGCGGAGATGGCATCCGGGGTGAGCGTAGCGCTCTTGATGGTGATACCGACGGTGGTCTGTTCTCGCATATCAGGTGCCGGTCATTCTATCAAATCGTCAGGCGGGCTTGCTCTTGAGCCCCGACGCGGGGTCGATCTCATGGGCGGCCAGCAGCTCGGCCACGCGCCGGCGCTCGGCCATGGTGAGAAACCCCACCGCCGCGAAGATGAGGCCCAAGGACGCCCAATCCGCGGGGCTGGGGAATCGGCCCTTGAACAGGAAGTAGGAGATCAGGGTCGCGGTCGTGCCGGCCACCAGGGAGGTGAGGCGGTTGACCAGGCCGGCGAAGGTCGCCGTGCGCCCTTTGAACATGAAGATGAACACGGAGAAGAAAGCCACCATCCCGTAGACGGCCCCGGCGAGGTTGGCGGGCAGGACGCTGGGGTGCGGTTGCGCCAGCGCCGCCTGGAAGGCCAAGACGGGCGCGGCCGAGGACGCGCTACGGTAAAAGACGAAGGCCGCCAGGGTCATCATCACGCTGGCCGAGATCTGCTCAACGGAGAAGAACCACTTGTTGTCGAGCGGTGCGCCCTTGGGCCGCGTGTTCTTGTAGTAGTTCATGATGTAGATGCGCAGCGCGTAGGCGCAGATGTAGGTACAGAGCACCGCCATCGCGGCGGCGTTGTGGAGGAAGTCGAAATCCTCGCTCTTGGCCAGGAAAACCTGCGTGGCCGCAGCGGCCACGGCGAAGACGACGCCGGCGTTCTCCTGCCAGTAGACGGTCTTATCGAGGATGCCCTGCCGGATCTGCGCCTCATCGACCAGCCGGCTGATGACGATGACGCTGGCGCGCATGATGACCATGGCGACCATGACGGACTTGAGCAGCATGTACATGAGCGTCGTGGTGGGGATGACGATGGCGGTGCAGATCCCCGAGGGGATGATGTAGGCGTACTCCGGGGGGATCCCCGCGACCTTCGACTTCTGCCATCCGCCCGCGAAGATCACGAGCAGGCAGATGAGCGAGCCGCCGAGCGTGCTCCAGACCAGGAACTCCATATCCGTCATCGGCGGCGCGACGATGGCGGCCTTGCCGGTGAAGCATTTGGTGGCGACGCCGAAGATGACATAAAAGAAAAAATAGCCCAAGCAGAGCTGGATGAGGCGGCCGGTCGAACCTTCGGTGGTCTTCCACATACTTAGGAGAGTTTCGCTCAGAAACAGCGGAAGAGTCAAGGCCTACTTCCGGCCAGAGCCGCCGCGCCGACTAATTCAGTATGATGGGTTTCCTGATGACGCCCCGAACACTCTGGCTGCGCCGTTTGATCCTGCCGGCGCTTCTCGCTTTTCCCACCACCGCCCAAGCCGTCGTCTGCGCCACGACCAAGGTCGTCAAGCAAGCCGGCGGCGGCGACTGCACGACGATCCAAGCCTGCGTCAACCTCATCCCCGCCGCCATGACGGGGCACTTCTGCATCGATATCCAGGATAGCGCCGCCTATTCGGAGCAAGTCGTCGTGGAAGGCAAGAATCCTTCCGGCAACGCCTACCAGATCCTGATCGGTTCCACGTCGGCACAGCGGCCGGTGATCACCCCCCCGGCGCTTTCAACGGCGGCCTTCCTGGTCAAGAACTCCGGCCTCACCCTGCAGAACCTCGGCCTCCGGCCGCTCTCTCCCATACCGTACGGCGTCCTGGCCTCCTCCGCCCTGCTGACGCTCAGCTCCGTCACCGTGGACGGAGGCGCCAACATCTACCAAGCCGGCGTCGTCCTGAGCAGCCAGAGCACGGTGTCTTTCACGAGCATCACGGTCCGCTCGGCGGTGGGCCTCTACCTGACCGGCTCCAACAACACGGTGTCGTACAGCACCGCCCTGGTGACCAGCGGCAGCTTCGACGCCGTCTTCCTCAACGGAGCCGGCGCGAACACCTTCACCGTCTTTTTAGCCAGCAGCACCGCCACGGCCTTCCACCTGGACCACGCCATCGGCAACACGATCAGCCTGAGCACCATGGCGGCGGGCTGGAACTCGACCGGCCTCATCCTCGATACCGGCTCCTCGGGCAACAGCATCACCAAGAGCTATGCTCTCGGCGGCAGCGCGGGCAGCCTGAGGAACGTCAACGGCACCACGGTCAGCCAGAGCACCTTCGTCAGCGTCCAGAGCGGTTCCGCAGCCTTGACGATGTCCGGAGCCTCCTTCAACACTCTCTCGCAGTCCTATTTCCTCAGTCCCGGCGGACCCGGACTCCTGGTCGGGCCAGGCACCACCGACAACACGTTCTCAAGGGACGTCATCGCGGCGGCCGGGCGCGGCCTCACGCTCGACCGCACTTTCAACGAGTCGGTGGCCAACGCGACCATCCAAGGCTCGACAGCGGTCTATATCACCGGCTCGACGACGACGGCGGTCACCGCCAGCGTCCTCATCGCCTCGGGATCCGACGGCGTGGGCTTGGCGGCCGGAGACAGCCTCAGCGTGGCCGTCCGGTCGAACCGCATCTCCGGCGGAGCCCTCGGCGCCGCGGTCGTCCTCGCGCCCAACAACCGAGGCTCCGTCTCCATCACGGGCAACCGCCTCAGCGACGCCCGATACGGGGTCAGGATCGCCACGCAGGCCTCGGGCACGATCGTGTTCGTCTCCTCGAACTCGGTCTCGCCCTTGGTCACCGCGGCCAACGACACCTACGGGCTCTACATCGACGGCCCTGGAGCCGTCCTCACGCTCCAGAACAACGACATCCACTACGCCACCTCCGGCACGATGGGGGCCTTCACTTCCTACGGCATCTACGCGCGCAGCATCTCCAGCATGACGATCGACCACAACCGCATCTCCAACGCCGGCCTGCTGACCGGCGGCGGCCATGCAGCCGTGGCGCTCCTCGGGGCGGTCAACGCGACTTTCAAGTTCAACGACGTCCACTCCACCGGCACCGGCCTGACGTCGGACTACCTGCTGCGGCTCGACGCCGGCTCCACCGGGGGCCAGGTCAAAAACAACATCTTCTTCAGCTCGATGGTCGTCGCGGGGTCATCGGCGGCCCTCAGCGTATCCGCCAATAGCCAGTCGGGCTTCGTCTCCGACTACAACGATTACTTCAGTTCGAGCCCCGCGCATTCCGTGTCCTGGGGCGCCGCCAGCTATCCCCTGCTCTCGGCTTGGCAAGCCGCCACAGGCCAGGACCTCCATTCGATCTCCGCGGCCCCGCTCTGGCGAGACCCGTCGTCGGGCTTCGCCGACTTCCACCCGCGTTCGCGGCAAGGACGCTACGAACCGACCACGGGGGCGTTTCCCGCCGACAGCTTGAGCTCGCTGACCATCGACGCCGCCGACCCGGCAGAAGGTTTTTCCCTGGAACCCGCGCCCAACGGCGCCCGAGCCGACCAAGGCTCCTACGGCAATACGGCCAAAGCGGCGCTCAGCCCCGTGGAGCTGCTGCCCTCCGGCTGCCAGAACGGCTTCCTGGTGCAGAAGGATGGAAGCCAGAACTTCCCGAGCATCCAAGCGGCCGTCAACAGCCTGCCCAGGAGCCTGAGCTCGGACATCTGCCTGACGCTCCGGGACGCCGCCTATGGCGAGCAAGTGACGCTGGAAGGCGTCCTCAACAACGGCCGCCGGATCATGATCCTTCCGGACCCCAGCCTGGGCGGCGTCAAGCCGGCCGTCAGCCCTCCGGCCGCGTCGCAAGCCGCCTTCCGGGTCAAGAACGCCAGCGTCACGCTGCAAGACCTGGCGGTCTCCGTGACGGGAGCCCTCGCCTACGGGGTCTGGGCAACCTCCGCTCAGGTAACGCTCACCCGTCTCAGCGTGACCGACGGCTCCAGCCTGCTGACCACGGCAGGGGTCGCGCTCAGCAGCTGGAGCAGCGTGTCCGGCTCGACGCTCGCCGTGCCGGCCGCCGCCTACGGCCTGCGGCTGGATGGCTCCGGCGGTTCCGCCTCCGGCAGCTCCATCCAGGGCTCCACCGGGGTCTATCTATCCGGCTCAGACGCGATGACCCTAAGCTCCGTGACGATCGCAGGCGGGGCGCAGGGCGGCGGACTCTTCATCGACGGCGGCTCGACAGGCGCAACGAGCCTTTCATCGATCACCATCTCGGGTTCCGGCATCGGCCTAACGATCGCCGCCCAGGGCGGCGGAGCCTCGGTGACGATCTCGTCCTTGACGTTCCGGAGCCTGCTCTCCGGGGCCACCGCCGTCCTGTTCACGGGCGGCTCCCTGGTCTCGACCTTCAGCTGGGTCGATTTCGCCGACGCCGGACTCTCCGTGGCCGTCAACGGCGCCGCCTTGACGGGCGGACGGGTCACCCTGCGCGACGCGCGCGGGACCAAGGGCGGTCCGGCGTTCGAGATCGACCCGGGAGGCCTCATCGACTGGAGCGGCGCCGCGGCGCCCGTCCAGCCGGGCACGCCTTCGGGCACCGCGCTCGGCCTCTCCTCGATCACGTGGACTTGGGCGACGGCGGCCGGCGCGGGCAGCTACACGGTCTACCGAGCCTCCACCCCGTCCACGCCGTTGTCCACGTTGGCGGGGCCGCCGTTCCTGCAGACGGGGCTTTCCACCAATACCGCCTACGGGATCGTCGCCGCCGGCAGCAACGCCAGCGGCTTCGGGCCCCTGTCGGCGGCGGCGACCGCCTACACCCTGGCCGCGCCTGCCACCGGCTTCTCCCTGGTCCAAGTGGCGGTCTCTTCCCTGACGCTGTCCTGGTCCGCCAACACGAACCCGGCCGGGACCAGCTACGAGGTGTCCTTCTCCAGCGTCGACGCTTTCCTCTCCGGCTTCGCCGTATCGACCGCGCCCTTGACCTCCGCGGCCACGGGCTCCGTGGCCAGCCTCGCGGCTTGCACGACCTATCACCTCCGCCTGCGCGCCCTCAACGGCGACAGCCTAGGCACGGCCTTCACCCTGACGGTCTCGACGCGGACCAAGGGCGCTCCGCCGTCTCCAGCCGGGGGGCTGTCTGCGACGACTCTGGCCGGCAGCCGTATCGCCTTGTCATGGACCGCTTCGCCCTCCTCGGATGTCACCGGCTACCGGCTCTATAGCGATGGCGGGACCGGCGCCATCGACTACGCCGCGCCCTTGACCACGCTGGGGCCGACAGCCACCTTCTATACCACCGCCGTCTTGACCTCGAGCGCCGCCTACCGTTTCGGCCTTCGCGCTTCGGGCGCCTGCGGCTCGGAAGAGCCCAATACCCACGTCACCGCCGGCGCGGCGGCGCTGGCGGCGCTCAGCCCGCTCAGCGCCGCCATCAAGGTCCCAGAGAGCGGCCGCAGGCTGAAAGGCAACCGGGTCTCCGTCATCGCGGAACTGACCTCGGGCAGCCTCGCTCAGACCCGGAACATCCTCTTCCAATATAGGGCTTCCGGCACTCTCGCCTGGACCGACCTGGTCGCCGCCGACGTCCTCCACCCCAATCCCGCCCTGGCCTCGCCCTTCGCCATCCATTGGGACGTCTCGCTTTTGGCGTCGGGCGACTATGAGCTGCGTGCCGTGACCACCGACACCTCCGGCGCCGCCGACGCCGGGGCGCCCACTGTCTCGATCGCCGTAGACCTCGTCAATTTCGACATCAGCGAGACGGACCTGGGCGGCGGCAAGATCCAGAAGGACCAGGTGGTCAACAACGCCGTCTCGAATCTGATCCAAGCCGCCGACGGCGGCACCAGCCAGGCGACGACGCTCTCCCTTCCCGCGGGGGCCTTGAACGCCGCCGTCGTGACGGTGAGCGTGGTCAACAACCCGACCAACGCGCCGGGGGCGCCGTCCGGGACAGCCTCCATCGGCGCGGTGACGCGCATCGACCTCTCCAACGGACAGACCGTGCTGGCAGGCGGCCGCACCGCCTCCTTGACGCTGAGCTACGCCGACGCCGACGGCGACGGGCTCGTCGATGGGACGACGGTGCGCGCCGAGGACCTGCGGCTCTACTCCTACGACGCGGTCTCGAGCAGTTGGAAGAACGACCTGACCTCATCAGTGGACCGGACCCGCCGCCTGGTCTCAGGCGTCACGCCGCATTTCAGCTTCTTCGCGGCCTTCGCGCCGCTGGCCGCCGACCTCAGCTCCATCCGCGTCTATCCGAACCCGTTCAAGCCCGGCGACGCGGCCTCCGGCATCGTCTTCGACCGCCTGCCGGCATCGGCGACGATCAAG
The DNA here is from genome assembly GCA_964510095.1 of uncultured Elusimicrobia bacterium. Classification (GTDB taxonomy): domain Bacteria; phylum Elusimicrobiota; class Elusimicrobia; order UBA1565; family UBA9628; genus JBBTLF01. Next base: position 24,406 of record CAZEAE010000014.1, read on the forward strand.
ATCTTCGACCTAGCAGGGCGGCTGGTGGCGGAGTTCGGCTCCGGAAGCACCTCGGGGCGTCTGCGCTGGGACGCCAAGAACGACAGCGGGCAAAACGTGGCTTCGGGCGGCTATATCGCCATCATCAGCAGCCCCGGCCAAGCGAGCGTCACCAAGAAGCTCCTGATCATACGATGATGAGAGCCCTCTGGCTGATCGCTTTGCTGCTGGCCTTCCCCGCCGCGTCCACAGGCGCCGCCTCGGGAGGTTCCGAGCCTTTCGCCTTCCTGTCCCTCGACGCCAACGCCCGGGCCGTCGCCCTGGGCGGCGCCTACACCGCGCTGGCCTCCGACGCCAACGCCTTGCTCTACGACCCGGCCGGCCTGGCCCGGGTGCGGCGCCAAGAGGCGACCTTCATGCACAACCAGCACTTCCAAGGCATCACCCAGGAGTACATCGGCTACGCCTCGCCGCGAGGCTGGGGCCTGAGCCTGAACTATCTGACCTTCGGCGCCATTCCGAAGACGACCGTGGCCAATCCGGATGGGACAGGCTTAGGCAGCGCAGGCTTGAGCGACCTGGCGCTTGGCGCTGGCTACGGCAGAACCTTGACCGATGCGCTGGCTCTGGGCGCCGGAGCCAAGGTCATCTCGGAGACCATCGATGACGTGACCGCCCGGGGGCTGGCGCTGGACCTGGGCGCGCTTTACGCGGTGCCCGCAGTACCCCGTCTCTCCCTGGGCGCCGCAGTCCTGAACTTAGGGCCGGCCGTGAAGTTCCAAAGCGCGAACGAAGACCTGCCCATGAGCTTGCGCCTGGGCGCCGCCTACGGCTTCGCGGTGCTGGAGCAAGACAGCACGCTGGCCATGGATATCGTCAAAGGGCGCAGCCAGGACGCCCGTTTGGCGATCGGAGCCGAGACGGTGATCGCCAAAGCCATGCCGGTGCGCTTAGGCTACAAAACGGACGGCGGCACGGGTCCCGGCATCAGCGCCGGCCTGGGCTGGCGGAACCAGAACTTCGACTTCGACTATGCTTATATGCCCTTCGGAGACCTGGGCGTCGCCCATCGGCTCAGCGCGACCGTGCGCTGGGGCACGGCGCGCACGGTCGATAAGAACTAAAGGGAAGCATAAAGTGGTGCGCCCGTCAGGAATCGAACCTGAACCCGCAGCTTCGGAGGCTGCTGTGATATCCATTTCACCACGGGCGCTTGATGCGGAGCGGTAGTATAGCAATTTCATGGCTCTCGGCATTTCCCCGGCGATGGCGGCCGGGGGCCTTGAACCCGCATCTTCCAGACGACAGCTGGATATCCTACCGATTAGACGACAGAGTTATCCTCAGCACTTCCAACGCTGGAAGTATTGGGGATAACTCAGACGTCCTTGATCGCCGCGAAGACCTTCTCCATGAGCTCCGGCGTCACGTCCGTGAGGCCATGGACTTGCGCGGCGTGGAGGGCGCACTGCTTCAAGAGGTCGGCCTCATCGTTCGCCGCGGCTTTAAAGGCGCAGTCGCCGGGGATGAGGTCTTTGCACGCCAAAGATAACGCCATCTAAGCCTCCTTGAACTCGATCTTGCTGAGAGCCGACGGGAAGGGATGGCCCAGGTGCGGGGCGATCGTCGCCATCGCCGCGCGCAGCTTCTTGAAGTCCAGCGACACGGCGCCGCCCGAGGCCGCGAAGGCGAAGGCCAGGTCCTCGGTGGCCACGTTGCCGCTGGCGCCGGGGGCGTAAGGGCAGCCGCCGAGCCCGCCCGCCGAGGAATCGAACCCCCCCACCTTGTACTCCGTCCAGGCCGTCAGCGAGTTGGCCACCGCCATGCCGAAAGTGTCGTGGAAGTGCAGGAAGACCTTCTCTTTGTCCACGCGCTTGAGCAGGACGTCGAGCAGCGCGCGCACGTCCTGCGGCGACGCACGTCCGATGGTGTCTCCGATGGAAAGTTCCTCGACCCCCAGGCCCAAAAGCCGTTCCACGACCGCCACCACCGTCAAGGGCTTCACCGGACCCTCGAACGGGCAATGGAACGCGGTGGAGACGTAGCCGCGCACCGGCAGCTTCGCCCGGTGCGCCCGGGACACGACCGGCCGGAACCGCTCGATCGATTGCGCGATCGACGCGTTGATGTTGCGCTGGTTGAACGTCTCGGAGGCCGCCGTGAAGACGGCGACCTTGTCGGCCTCGGCTTCCAGGGCCTTATCCAAGCCCTGCTCGTTAGGCACCAAGGCCGAATAGACCACGCCCTGCTTGCGCTTGATGCTCTCGAAGACCTCCAAAGAATCGGCCATCTGCGGCACGGCCGCCGGCGAGACGAAAGCCCCCGCCTCGATCTCGGTGAGGCCCGTCTCGGATAAAGCGTCGATGAAAGCCACCTTGGCCTCCGTCGGGATGCTGGCCGCCTCGTTCTGCAGCCCATCGCGCGGCCCCACCTCCACGAAGCGCGGGCGCGGCAGGAGCGTCACGTCGATCAAGCCTCCTCCGGCACCCAGGCGGCTTTGCGCTTCTCGAGGAAGGCCGACAGCCCTTCCTGGCCCTCCGGAGAGGAGCGCAGGCGCACGAGCGTGCCCACCGCCAGCGTCACGCGCCGAGACAGCTCCATCCCCTCCATCTTGCGGACGAGCTTCTTGGCCTCTCGCACCGCGTTCGGGCCGTTGCGCAGGACGGCGCGCACCAGCTCGGAGACCTTCGCGTCGAGCGACTCCGCGGGCGCGACCTCATGGACCAAGCCCATGTCTTTGGCGTCCGCCATGCCGAAGACCTCCGCGGTCAGATAATACCTTCGGGCGTTGGCCGCGCCGATCTTGGGCAGGACGAAGACCGAGATCACCGCCGGCAGGATGCCCAGGCGCGTCTCGGAGAAGCACATCTTGGCGTCGTCGGCGGCGACCACCACGTCGCAGACCGAGACCAGGCCCAGCCCGCCGCCGAAGACCGCCCCGTGGGCCCGGGCGATGACCGGCACCGGGCATTCATCGACGGCCCGGCACATCTCAGCGAGCAGGCGGGCGTCTTTCTTGCCCTGGGCGGCCTTGAGCTTGCCCGCGCGGCGCATCCATTCGACGTCGGCGCCGGCGCAGAAATCCTTGCCTTCCCCCCGCACGACGACGACGCGCACCGCGCCGTCCTTCGCCAGCCCCTGGAACGCGGCCGTCAGTTCCCGCAGGGTGCGGTCGTCCATCGCGTTGCGCACCTGGGGGCGCGCCAGCGTCACGGAGGCGACGGGACCCGCGCGCTCGAGACGGATATGCTCGAAGCTCATCTCACATCCGGAAGACGGGGGTGCGCGCCTCGGGGATCGGCGCGTAGGAAGCGGCCTCCAAGCAGAGCGCCAGGATCTTGCGGGTATCGGCGGGGTCGATGATGCCGTCGTCCCAGAGGCGGGCGGTGCCGTAGTAGGGGTGGCCTTCGGCCTCGTATTGGGCGCGGATCGGTCCGACGATCTTGGCTTCGTCTTCCGGGGACAGCTCGGCCTTAGAACGCTTCAACTGCTCGCGCTTGATGATGGTCATCACCTGGGCGGCCTGATCGGCCCCCATGACCGACACCCGGGAGTTGGGCCACGTGAACAGGAAGCGGGCGCCGTAGGCGCGGCCGCACATGGCGTAGTTGCCGGCCCCGTTTGAGGAGCCGATGATGACGGTGATCTTGGGGACGTTGGCGGTCGCGACCGCCTGCACGAGCTTGGCGCCATGCTTGATGATGCCGGCCTGCTCATACTCCTTGCCGACCATGAAACCGGTGATGTTCTGCAGGAAAAGGATGGGCACCTTGCGCTGCACGCAGAGCTCGATGAAGTGCGCGCCCTTGAGCGCGGCCTCGGAGAAGAGCACGCCCCGGTTGCCGAGTATGCCCACCGGGCGGCCCATGATCTTGGCGAAGCCGCAGGTCAGCGTCTGGCCATAGAGCGGCTTGAACTGGTGGAAGCGGCTGCCGTCGACGAGCCGGGCGACGACCTCGGTGATGTCGGGCGGCCGGCGCAGGTCCCGGTTGACGATGCCGTAGAGATCGGAGGCCGGATATTGCGGCTCCTCGGCCTCGCGGGCTTCCTGGGGCCGGACGTTGAGGTTGTCCACGATCGAGCGGCAGAGACGCAGCGCGTGCTCATCGTCGTCGGCCAGATGGTCGGTCACGCCGGAGACGCGCGAGTGCATGTCGCCCCCCCCCAGCTCTTCAGCGCTGGATTCCTCTCCGGTGGCCGCTTTCACCAAGGGGGGCCCGCCCAGGTAGATGGTCCCGTTGCCGCGCACGATGACGCATTCATCCGACATCGCCGGCACGTAGGCGCCGCCGGCCGTGCACATGCCCATGACGACCGAGATCTGCGGGATGCCCAAGGACGACATCACGGCTTGATTGTAGAAGATCCGGCCGAAATGCTCCTTGTCCGGGAAGACGTCGGCCTGCTTGGGCAGGAACACGCCGCCCGAGTCGACCAGATACAGGCAAGGCAAGCGGTTCTCGAGGGCGACCTCCTGCGCGCGCAGGTGCTTCTTGATCGTCTCCGCGTAGTAGGTCCCGCCTTTGACGGTGGCGTCGTTGGCCGCGATCATGCAGAGGCGTCCCGCGACGGTGCCCAGGCCCGTGATCATGCCGGCCGCCGGCACCTCGTCGTCATACATGCCCATCGCCGCCATCGGCGAGAGCTCCAGGAAGAAGGAACCGGGGTCGATGAGGCGTTCGATGCGCGCGCGCGCCGTCAGCTTGCCGCGGCTGCGGTGCAGGGCGACGGATTTCTCGGGGCCGCCCCGCTGGATCTTCTCGAGGCGCGAGCGCATGTCGGACAACAAGGCATCATAGCTTTCCGCGTTCTCGCGGAAGGCCGCGCCCTCGCGGTCGACGCGCGTCTCGATGACGGGGGTGTCCGAAGGCTCGCCGGTGGAGGCCAACATGGGCCCATATTACAAACTTATGCGCCGGGTGGCCATGGTCTTGCCTTTCCCGGCACCAAGATGGTCTAATGGACATCCTAGGAGCCTACACCATGATGAGAATCTCGACGCTGGCGGCGCTGCTGACCTTCTCGCTCTCGCTGACGGCCTTTTCGCAGCCGGCCGAGCCTAAGAAGAAAAAAGAGGCCTCGAACGCCCCGGAAGCCGCCCCGGCCCCGACCAACGGCGTCGACAAGGCCAGCCTCGAGGCTTACCTGCGCGACCGCAGCGAACGCATCAAGCAGATGCACAAGAGCCGCGTCGACTTCATGACCGAGGAAAGCGAGGTTTGGAACGCCTTCTGGAACAAGACGAAGGACGACCGCCTGCTCTTCGAGGTCCGCGTCATCCGCCAGCGCCTGGATCTTTTCGAATCGCTGGCCTCGCTGGAATCCCGGGACCACGCCCCTTCCATCACCGACTTCGAGAAGCTGCAGGCCAACGTCATCAAGGCCTTCGAAGCCCAGCAGAAGCAGCGCATGGCGGACTTCTTCTCCGAACGCGATGCCCGCAGCAAGTCCTTCGCCGTCCAGCAGGAGAAGGACCGGCTGGAATCGGTGTCCGACGCCGATAAGGCCTGGCAGGGCCAGAAGGCCGGCCTGCGCGGACAGCCCGCCCCGGAATCGAAGTCCGGAAGAAGATAGAGCCCTTCGCTCTGGCGGGATCGTTGCGTGAGGCCCATGCAGCGGTGGGCTTGGACCGTCCGGTCCCCAAAATGCTAGTATGCATCCGTCGTAGGTTGGGTGGCTGAGCGGTCAAAAGCACCGGTCTGTAAAACCGGCGGGCTACGCCCTACACAGGTTCAAATCCTGTCCCAACCACCATTTTTCCTGAAGGAGCTTCCATGGGACTACACATCGTCGTCTGCGTGAAGAACACCCCCGCCACCGTCAACGTCGGCGTCGACGCGGCGGGCCAGCCCAAGACGGCCGGGATCGCCTGCGCCATGAACCCGTTCGATGAGTTCGCGGTGGAAGAAGCCATCCGCCTGAAGGAACGCGTCCCCGGCTCGACGGCCACGGCCCTTTCGCTGGGGTCCGACGCCGCCGAAGCGGTCCTGCGCGACGCGATCTCCCGCGGCTGCGACGCCGGCGTCCTGCTCAGCGGCCCCGAGTTCGACGGCGGCGATTCCTACGCCACGAGCCTGGCGCTGTCGGCCGCCATCAAGAAGCTCTCCGCCGAGAAGCCGGTCCACCTCGTCCTCTTCGGCAAGAACACCAACGACGGCAACTCCGGCATGGTCGGCGGCGAGACCGCGGCCTGGCTGGACTGGCCGGGCGTGCTCGGCGTCAAGAAGATCGCGGCCATCGACGAGAAGTCGGCGACGGTCCACCGCGCCATGGAAGACGGCACCGACGTCCTCAAGCTGTCGCTGCCCGCCTGCCTCTCCACGGTCAAGGAGATCAACGAGCCGCGGCTGGCTTCCCTCAAGGGCAAGATGGCCTCCAAGAAGGCCGTCATCCCGAAGTGGAAGGCCGCCGACCTGGGCCTCAAGCCCGAGGAGACCGGCAGCAACGGCGCGCAGACGAAGGTCCTGCGCTCCGCCCCGCCGCCGTCTCGCCCCGCCGGGCTGCGCATCGAAGGCGCCACGTCCGCCGAGAAGGCGCGCAAGCTCGTCGACACCCTGATCGAGAGGAAACTGATCTAATGAGCCAAGGAATACTCGTCGTCGCCCTGCCCCAGCGCGGCGCGCTGGCCCCCGTGACCTACGAGCTTCTCTCCGCCGGCCGCGCGATGGCCGACGCCTTGAAGCAGCCGCTCTGCGCCGTCGTCGTCGGCGGCAGCGCCGCGACGGCCCAGGATCTGGTCGACCGCGGCGCGGAGAAGGTCTTCCTGCTCGACAACCCCGCCCTGGCGAACTTCAATGACGAGCTGGCCGCCAAGGCCGTCTCGGAGCTGGCCGCCAAGGAAGGCGTCACCCGCCTGCTCATCGCCGCCACGGTGGCCGGCCGGTCCCTGGCCGCGCGCCTGGCCGTGAAGCTCAAGGCCGGCCTGGCCGCCGAGGTGTCCGAGATCGACGCCGCCGCAGGCAAGGTGAAGCGTTCGACGTACTGCGGCAACCTGATGGCCGAAGTGGAGCTCAAGAGCGCCGTGCAGGTCCTGACGGTGGCGCCGATGTCCTTCCCCCGCGCCGAGAAACAAGGCGCGCGCTCGGGCCAGATCGTACCCGTCGCTTTCGACGCCTCCGGGGCGAAGATGGAGTTCGTCTCCTTCCAAGCGGAAGAGTCCAACGAGATCGACCTGGGCGCGGCCGAACGCATCGTGGCCGGCGGCCGGGGCCTGGGCAGCGCGGAAGGCTTCAAGCTGATCCGCGACTTCGCGCAGAACATCGGCGCCGCGGTCGGCGCCAGCCGGGCCGTGGTGGACTCGGGCTGGATCGCCTACCGGCACCAGGTCGGCCTGACCGGCCGGGCCGTGCGGCCCAAGCTCTACGTGGCCTGCGGCATCTCGGGGCAGATCCAGCATCTGGCCGGGATGTCCTCGGCGGGCAACATCGTCGCCATCAACACCGACGCGGAATGCCCGATGATGCAGGTGGCCAGCATCTCGGTGGTGGGCGATCTCAACGAGCTGATACCGCTGATCGTCGAAGAGATCAAGAAGCGCAAGGGCGCGCCGGTAGCAGCCTAAAGGTCGCCCGCTCCCGTCTATAGTCAGAGGGATGGAAGCCGGCGAGATCGATATCGGCTGGGAGGGACCCAAGGTCTACTCCTTCCATGGCGCGCTGGCCTCGTTCTTCCTGCTGCTGGCCTTCAGCGCCTTCATCGATCATGCCGTCTTCTTTTATTACGATCCAGGCCCCCTCGCCTCCAGAGCGGCCAAGGAGGCTCATGCCGGCGCCCGCATGGTGGGCACCGGCTTCGTGCTTTTCTGGGTCCTATGGCAGGCGACCTACGTGAAGATCGTCCTTGCCTACCTGCGTCCGCGCTGGGCCGATGCCTCCCTTTGGCTTCCCACCAGCGGCTCTGCCGCGGTCAAACTGGGCGTGGCGGCGGGCTTCGCCTTGCTGCTGGCCTGGGATATACGGGAGCAATCCATGCCGCAGTCGATCCTAGGACTGGCCATCACGGCCGTCTTCTGGGCGATCTCATGGCTGATCGCGCAGCGGCTGGCTCCGGCCACGGGCTGGACGCCGGCCCGCAAGTCCCCGTGGTTCTTCGCGGGCTGGCTCCTGGCGGCCTTGGCGGTCATGGGGCTGAGCGCCTTCGGCGAAGCGCATGTCCTCTACACCCTCGGGGTGTTGTCTGGGACGATCGCCACGAGTTATGCGGCGCTCTTGTTGATCCAGCCGGATTGAAGAAGGATTTTTTTCGCCTTGACGAGGCGGAAAGTCCGGTATATACTTAGATATACCATGCTGCTAAGAAGGATTTGCCAGGCGTTTCAAGACGAAGGGGTAACCTTCGCGGTCGTGGGCGGATACGCTGTGAACCTGCATGGCGCCGTTCGCGGCACGATCGACGTCGACCTCATCCTGCGGTTTTCCAAGAGCGATTTTCTGGCCGCGGAAAATGCTTTGAAAGGACTCGGGCTTTCCCCCCGCCTTCCGGTGAACGCGGGGCAAGTCTTCGATTTCCGCGAGGACTACATCACCAACCGCAACTTGGTGGCTTGGAGCTTCTACAACCCCTCCAATCCGGCAGAGATCGTCGATATCATCATCACGCATGACCTGGCCAAGATGAAGGTGGAGAAGGTGAAGCTGGGAGCTCAGACGATCCCCGTCATCTCCCGCAAGGACTTGATCGCGATGAAGAAGCAGAGCGCGCGGCCGCAGGACCTCGAGGACATCAAAGCACTGGAGCATCTCAAATGAGACCGGTTCAATATTTCACGGATGAATACTTGGAGCAATGCCGGAAGATGACGCCGGAGCAGATCGTCGCGTTTCTGGAGGATTTCCGGACGCTGCAGGCGGCTGCGATCAAGCCGGCGAAGAGCCGGCTGATCAGCTTGAAGGTTCCGGAACCGCTGCTGGCGGCTTTCAAGACCAAGGCCGCGTTGTCCGGGATCCCCTACCAAACGCAGATCAAGCGGTTGATGACGGCTTGGCTGACGGCGACGCCCGATGCGTGACGACTGGCAGTGCGGATGGGAAAGTCATCGCAAGGCGCAAGCTGACCGATTGGCGCGGCTGACCCTGGTGGAGAAGCTCGAGTGGCTGGAGCAAGCGCATCGGCTGGTGCTCCAGCTGGCTCGTTCGCGGGCCGAAAGATGACGCCTAAACAGATCGTGTCTTTCCTGGAAGACTTCCGCTGACACTTCGAATTACACTGTTACCGGTAACAGTTGGGGTGGTCGACCACACCATTAACAACTGAGGGTACCCTTAGCTGTTGCCGGCTACAGTCCTAAACGCCGGCGGCGTCGTCGCGGAAGGGGAATGAGCGCTCGTCGGGGCCCTTGATGCCCTGGCTCTCCAGAAAAGCCTCGGTCACCCGGTCCTCGGCTTCCTGCCAGCGCGCCTCGGGGGCCTTCTCGCCGATGTCGACGGACCCGCCGGCGATCATCGCATGCCCCCCGCCGCGGTTGCCGCCCCCCAACAGCCGCTTCAAGAGCCTTCCCGCTCCGCCGGCGGGGTCGGCCGACCTCAAGGAAACGTGCAGGCGGCCGTTGTAGCGCCCCGTCACCATCGACCAGCGCGCCTTCTCGTAGGTCATCAAGAAATCCGCGATCTGCGCGACCCGGTCCGGCGTTTCCAAGACCCCCAAGTGCGCGCCCACGATGCTCCGGCAGACGAAGGCGTTGCGGATGGCGCGCGCCAGGTCCGCGAAGAAGCGCGCCGAGCGCTTCGGATAGCTGATGCTCCAGAGCGTCTTCACGCTGGCCTTCGGCCAGAACGCCTGGTAGGCCGCCGCGTCCCTAGGCGTCGCCTCCCGCCCCAGGTTCTGCGTCTCGGAGCCGATGCCGTAGACGATCGCGGTGGCCAGATGGCGCGGCACTTTCACGCCCGCGATGAGCAGCGCCTCCGAGAGCACCGTCGTCGTCGCGCCCACCGTCTCGTCGATCAAGGCCAGGTCCGCCGTCGTGTCGGCGTGGCGCGGGTGGTGGTCGATGATCAGGTCGGGCTTGCGCCGCGGCGGGAAGCGGTTGTTGCGGAACGGCGGCTGCGTGTCCACCAACGCCACGTGCTCGGCCGCCTCCAGCTCCCCCTTCCTCAAGGGATAAGCCGGGATCATCAGGCGCTCGGCCATCATCCGGTTCTCGCGGCGGCCGATGATGCCGCCGTAGACGATGCGGCTGCGGATCTTGAACTTGGATTGCGCCAGATGAGCCAGCGCCCAGGCGCTGGCCAAAGAATCGGGGTCCGGATGGTCGTGCGTCAGGATGATCAAAGGGCTCAGCTTCTTGCCCAGGCGCTCGAGCTCCCGGAGCAGCTTGCGGGCGTGGAAGGAGGAGCTCATAGCGGCGCCCTGATCCCTATGAAGAAGAGCCACAGCAGGATCGAAAGCGCCGTCGCCAGCGCCTTCTCGCGCATGTTGTGCTGCCAGAAATGCTGGATGAAGGAGTCCGGATGCGTCGGGGCCGACTCCGCGAAGAAGTCGACGAGGTCCTTCTGCATGTCTTGGAGGTTGGCGATCTCCTTGAGCTCCCCGCGGCGCGCCACCGACATCACGCCGCGCTCCTCGCTGACGACCAGGCAGAGCGCGTCGGTCCGCTCCGAGAGGCCCAGCGCCGCCGTGTGACGCGTGCCCAGGTGCGTGATCTTGCCGAACTCCTTGGACAGCGGCAGATGCGAGCCGAAGCGCGTCACGCGGCCGCCCTCGATGATCACCGCACCGTCGTGGCCGAGGGAGTGCGAGTCGAAGATGCTCTTGATGAGGGCCTCGGAGAGCTCGCCGTGCAGGTCCCACCCCCCCTCCACGTGCCGGTCCAGCGGGTCGCGTCCCCGCACGACCACCAAGGCGCCCGTCTTCTCGCGGGCCAGGTCCGAAAGCGAGCGCACCAGCATCTCGACTTGCTCCGGCGCGGCCGCCTGCTTGGCGCCTCCGGCCGCCAGGCTCCAGACGGCGATGCGCTCGAACATCGTGCGCAGCTCCTCTTGGAAGATGATGACGATGGCGATGATGAAGATGGCGAAGAAGCCCTGGAAGATGTACGTCGTCATGAACATCCCGGTCAGCCGGGCGAAGGTGTAGACGCCCATGAAGACGAGCAGGCCCATGGCCACGAAGGCCGTCTTGGTGCGCTTGAACCAGACCAGCAGGGCGTAGATGAGCAGGCCGACGAGCAGCATGTCGAGGGCGTCGGGGATCGTGACCGGCTTGAGGGCGAACATCAGAGCGGGTGCCCCGGCGCGGACGTCGGCGTCTCCGGGCCGGTCTTCGGCGTCTTCATCTTGTCTCCCATGAGCTCGGCCATGTTCCAGATCATGTCGGAACGGCTAAAAGACGCCAGCTCCACCTTGTTGGCGTCCATATGGATGGCGTCGACCGGGCAGGCCTCGACGCAGTAGCCGCAGAAGATGCAGAGCCCCAGGTCGATGTCGAAGCTCTTGGCGCGCTTCTCGACGCGCACGTCCGGGCTGGCCTCGGCCGTGATGTGGATGCACTTGGCGGGGCAGATCGTCTCGCAGCACATGCAAGCCGTGCAGCGCGGCGTGCCGTCGTCGCGCTTGAGCAGGCGGTGGCGGGTGCGCGCGCGCCGGCCCAGGAGCGCGGCCATCTCGGGGTAAGCGATCGTCACGGCGGCGGCCTTGGCCGCGGCCAGGCCGAAGGCATGCAGGACGTGGCGCCAGAGGTTCACGAAGAAATGGCGGTAGGTGATGGCGAGGCCCTTCCAGACCTCGATGATATAAACGTCCACCAGGGGCGTGCGGCGAGGCCGGACGACGGTCGTTACCTCGATTGCCATAGGAACACGCCCCAGACCGTGACGAGGAAGTTGAGCAGCGCCAAAGGCAGAATATTCTTCCAGCCCAGGTGCAGCAGCTGGTCGAAGCGCATGCGCGGCAGCGTCCAGCGCACCTGCATGAGCAGGAACAGGACCAGCAGGACCTTCGCGCTGAAGGAAGCCACCATCAAGACGGCGCCGATCAATCCCTGTGGCGTGTAGTAGGGGATCTGCCAGCCGCCCAGATAGAGCGCCGCGATCAGGCCGGCCACGACGATCGACTCGATGAAGTCCGTCATCAGGAACATCCCGAACTTCATGCCCGAGTACTCCACGTGATAGCCGACGATCTCGGATTCGCCCTCCGGCAGGTCGAAGGGCGTGCGCTTGGTGATGGCCGCTCCGGCCGTCAGGAAGAGGAGCAGCCCCAGCGGCTGCAGGAAGATGCCCCAGGCCGGCAGCCAGCCCCCCAAGAGCCGCCCTTGCCAGACCACGGCCTGCTGCAGGTCCAAGGTGCCGTACAGGAAGAGCACTGCGGCCAGCGTGACGGCCAAGGTGACCTCATAGGCGACCATCTGCGCGGCGCCGCGCACCGCGCCGAGAAGGGCGTAGTTGGAGCCGCCGGCGTAGCCGGCCATCACGACGCCGTGCACGCCCAGGGAAAGCATGGCCAGCACATAGACCAGGCCGACCGGGCTTTCGATGGGCTGAAGGCTCCAGAAGCGGCCGGCGTATTCGAAGGTGCCGCCGAAGGGCAAGGCGGCCAGGCAGAGCATGCCGAAGCCCAAGGAGACCATCGGCGCCAGCTCGTAGAGCGGCTGGAGCGCGTTCTTGGGGCACACGTCCTCCTTGGTCATCATCTTGAGGGCGTCTGCGATCGGGTGGAACAAGCCGAGGAAGGTGAAGCCGAAGATGGAGGCGCGGTTGGCGCCGATGCGGTCCTGCATGACCGCGCTCTGCTTGCGCTCCACCCAGCCGAGGAAGCCGGCCAGGCTCAGCCCGAAGCCCAGCGCGCCCGCGACCTTGACGGCGGTCCAGATCATAAGGCGGCGGCCTCCTTCGGCGCGGCGGCGGCCCAGCGCTGGCGCAAGTCCTCGAGGATCTGCCAGTCCGGCCGGGCGGAGCCCAGAGGCTCGAGGGCTTTTTGATACGCCTGCACGAGGCCTTGGAAATTCGTGAAGTGCCCGGTCTCCTCGGCGTAAGGCGTGGCCGGCAGGCGGTAATGCGCCAGGTCGCCGGTGCCCCCCTTGTTGGGCCCCTGGAAGACGACCAGGTCGGCCTTGGAGAGCAAGCCCGCGGTCTTCTCGCCCCAGACCTTCGCGGCGTCGCGGTCGATGAGGTAGACGCCCCAGACCTTGCCGCTCTTCAAGTCGGAGGCCAAGCCGTCCCAGGTCAGCGAGACGACGCTGGTGCCGAAGCCCAGCGCCTCTCCCCCCTTGAGGTTGGCGACCTTCTCCCGGCGACGCAGGAGCTCGTCCTCGGCGCCGAGCTGGTCGGGCTCGGGCGTGAACAGGAAGCGCGAGGCTTTCAGGGTGGTCTGGAAATAGGCCTTGAAGGCCGTCCAATCCTCGTTGGAGAGCATGCCGGAGGCCACCACGGCCAGGCCGTCGGCGCCTTTTTCGGCGATGCCGGCCTTGAGAGCGGCAGCCACCTCGTCGAGGGCGGCCTCCCAAGGCAGCTCCTTGCGCTGGGGCTTCAGGCGCATGACGCGCCCCAGGCGGTCCTCGTCGATGTTCTGGTAGCCGAAGCGGCCGTCGTCGCAGATCCAGTAGCCGTTGACGGCGGGGTTCTCCCGGGGCTTGAGGCGCGCCACGCGTTTGCCGTCGTTGTGCCAGGGCCTCTTCGTATTGGTATGGACGCTGATCGAGCAGCCCCGGGCGCAGTTGGGGCAGACGGAGTCGGTCTCGTCTAGATACCAGACGCGGACCTTGAAGCGGAAGTCCTTCTCGGTGAGGGCGCCGACCGGGCAGAGGTCGATGACGTTGCCGGAATAGGCGTTGTCGAGCGTCATGCCGGCGACGAGGTCGATGGCCTCGTTGTGCCCGCGTCCGAAGATGCCCAGTTCGTGGGTCTTGGTGACGTTGTCGACGAAACGGGTGCAGCGGGTGCACAGCACGCAGCGCTCCTGGTCGAGCATGACGTGAGGGCCGGCTTCGATGCGCTTGTTCTTATGGAGCTTGTCCTCGCGCACCTGGCTCTCGTAGCGCCCGTGCTTCATGTAGTAGTCCTGCAGGCCGCATTCGCCGGCCTGGTCGCAGACGGGACAATCGAGAGGGTGGTTCACCAGGTGGAATTCCAGCGAAGCGGCCTGGGCGCGCTTGACGGCGTCGGAGTCGGACTTGACGACGAGGCCCTCCTTGACGGGCAGCCGGCAGGAGGCCATGGGCTTAGGCGCCCCCTCGACTTCGACCAGGCACATGCGGCAGTTGCCGGGGTTGCCCAAGGCGGGATGGTAGCAGTAGTGGGGGATCTCGACGCCCTCCCTGCGGGCGGCGTCGATGACGAGGCTGCCCTCGGCAGCCTCGACGACGCGCCCGTTCAGGGTGAACTTGGCCATCTTACGGCTTGCCGCCCTTCTTCGGCTCGAGCAGCGCGGCGGTTTCCTTGTGCCCGCCCTGCTGGGCCAGCAGGAAGGCGGTCTTGCCGCTGGACAGCTTGACCGAAGCGTCGGCGCCGGCGTCCAAGAGCAGCTTGACGAGCTCCGTGCCGCCGTAAGCGGCGGCCAGCATCAAGGGCGTCCAGCCGGCTTTGTCCTTAAGGTTGCGAGAAGCCTTGGCGGCGATCAGGAGCTTGGCGATCTGGACCCTGGCCTGGGCGTTGGCGGCAAGGTCCTTGCCGGAGGGCGGGTAGCAGGCCTTGTGCAGGGCGGTGTCTCCCATGCCGTCGGTGACGTTGACCTTCGCCTTGGCGGCGAGCAGCGCCTTGACGGACTCGACCTGGCCGAGGGTGGCGGCGATGGTCAAAGGCGTCATGCCGTCGCTCGACGGGTCGCCTGATGCGAGCTTGCCGTTGACATCGGCGCCGGCCTTGAGCAGGCGGGCGATTTCGGAGACGTTGCCCGATCCGGAGGCCTCGATGAGCTCCTTGGGAATCGGTTTGGGCGCGGCGGCGACGAGGGCGAGCAGCAGGACGAGTCCGGTCTTCTTCATGGTTTAGCCTCCACGGCGGGTATCTTTCCTTCGAAATCTTTGGGGAACTTCTTCATGTAGCCGCGGGTGACCATGCCGACGGTGTCGCCGAGGGCGCAGATCACCTTGCCGGTGATGTTCTCGCCGATGCGGGTGAGGTTGGGCAGGTCCCGGGGTACGCCTTTGCCTTCGAGGATGCGGTCCAGGATGCGCACGGTCCATTCGCTGCCTTCGCGGCAGGGCGTGCATTGGCCGCAGGACTCGTGGGACAGGAAGCGCTCGATGTTGTGGGCGACCTCCGCCATGTCGCGGGTCTCGTCCAGGATGACGATGCCGCCGGCGCCGAGGAATGAGCCGACGCCGCGCAGGCTGTCGAAGTCCATGGGGACGGAGGCTTCCTCCGCGGTCAACGGCGGCGTCGAGGTCCCGCCGGGGATGATGCACTTGAGCTTGCGCCCGCCTTTGACGCCGCCGGCTTCCGCGATCATGTCCTTGAGCGGGGTGCCCATGGGGAACTCGTAGACGCCGGGGCGTTCGATGTCGCCGCTGATGGAATAGACCCCGGTGCCGCCGCTGGGGTTGAACTTCTTGGCGGGGTCGCCGGGCACGCCGATCTTGGCGAACCAGTCCCCCCCGTTGAGGATGATGTGCGGGAGCATGGACAAGGTCTCGACGTTGTTGACCACCGTCGGCTTGCCCATGAGGCCGGCCACCGTGGGGAAGGGCGGGGGCTGGCGCGGCCAGGCCTTTTTGCCTTCCATGGTCTCAAGGAGGGCGGTGTCGAGGCCCGAGATGTAGGCGCCGGCGCCGCGCATGAGCTGGACGTTGCAGGAGAAACCCTTGCCGAGGATGTTGTCGCCGATGAGGCCGGCCGCTCGGGCTTCTTTGATGGCTTTATCGAGGACCGCATGCTGAACGGCATATTCGCCTCGTATGAAGATGAAGGAGCGTTTGGCGCTGATCGCGTAGGCGGCGATGAGCAGGCCCTCGATGATCTGATGCGGGGCGCGGGTGCCCAGCACGCGGTCCTTGAAGCAGCCGGGCTCGGACTCGTCGTAGTTGCAGACGACATAGCGCTCCGGCGCTTTTTCCACGGGCGGCACGGTGCCCCATTTGCCGCCGGTGGGAAATCCCGCCCCGCCCAGGCCGCGGAGGTTGGATTTTTTGACCTCGTCGAGCAGGGCGAGGGTGGGCATGCCCAGGGCTTTCTCAAGGCCTTGATAGCCGCCTAGTTTGCGGTAGGTATCGAGCTCGTGGAACTTGGGCTCGTCGAAGTGCTTCGTCAGTATTTTGGTCATTCTATGGTTTATCGATTTTATCAATTTTGCTCTTGCGCCGTGCTTGGATCGCGCGCTGGGCGGTCAGTATTTCGTTGCGCAGGGGTTCCTCGCAATGCCGCCATTCCATTAAGCGCGTCGCCAATTCCGCCGACGCTGTCGGCGAAATCATGGGGAGGGCAGGCCTCGCTGCCAGTTTGTGTGCAGGAGGTGGCGTGTTCCATTCGGGATACCCCAGCAAAAATCTCGGCCACTTTGGGCATCAATCGCTCGGCCTACGTTTAGCTGCTGACTTAAGAGTGCTGGCCGGCACAAGCATTGCCATCAGGCCTTTCCCTTTGGCAATCCTGACCTCTGCGGCCTTCTCATCCGCAGCTTGCTTGCGTTCAACCTTTAGGGCCTTCCCTCGCTCTTTGACCTTTTGGTAGGCATCTCGTCGTTGCTGTTTCAGCTTATCCATCATGACGATCTGGCGAGGATCGGTCTTGCGGAATTCCTTGGCTCGCGCATAAGCTTGCCGCCGCATCTTCTTGGCGAACTCTTTTTGGGAAAGACGCGCGGTCGGCTCCTGCTGAGGCCCGTCGTGGGGCCCGCCAGTCATCGATTCCGTTGCACGGGCCTCACCGTTCATTTTTCCGCACCAAGAATTGACATGAGATGCTGCACCACTAACTCGGGAATCAATCGGTTATCCTTGCAGACCCGGTATTTTGGAACGGCCAGCTTAAGTTTCTCTGCATATGTGTTGAGAAGGAATTCGATCTTTTGCCGGTCCGCCCCATCCGAAGGGACTGCAATCGGGTCTTGTCCGACCCAGGCCAGGGTGGCATTAACGGCTTCGTATTCCTTAACTACGTTCATTCCGCATCTCCCGATCTTCCTTGCCGCTTTCATCATTATCGCCATGCCTTGGGATTAACTCCGTCGGACCGCAGGAGTCGTCTCAGATGATTCTCGGGGTTCCATCCTAGAATGCTTCTCTAGAATACTCGTAACGTCTGCTGGATTGCGCGACACATCGCATGCCCACTGCCCGAACCCGCCGTGCGCGTTGACGGCCGCAACCCACTCCCTTAGAAACTCGCGTTTCGTGCGATTCTCCTGCGAATCCTGGCCCTTGACCTCGAGCACCAGCATCCTGCCGCTCTTGAGGCGGATCAGAAAGTCCGGGTAGTACTTCTTCACGACTCCGTTTGAAACGTAAAGAATCTGGAATCCAAGATGGTCGTTCTTGACCCAAGCTTCGACGTTCTTGTCCCGGTCGAGTTTGAAGGCTTCACTGGCCTCCCAGGCGCTGTCGTATACGCAATGACTGACGTGAGAGCGCTTCGCGGGCTCGCAAGGCTTGCCCGTGAACCAGGGGCGCATGTCGCCGGTCGACCGAACCGGGCATTCTGTGTCGAAGACCGGGACCAGTGCTTCCGTATTGGAGAAGCGGATAGCCTCCCAGATGTGCTGCACGATCTTGGACATATTGAGCGTCAGCAGGATGCGCCGGCGCAGACCGTCCTGATTAAACAAGGGCGGGTCTATGTCGATCCTGTCGCTCTTGAGGAACTGTTCCACCAAGCCGATAACCTGGGCCAATAGGAACTCGCGGTTGGCCTTCCAACCAGGCTTCATCTGATCGTAGATGTCCCCGGCCACTTCAAAAACGACCTTCTGCATGCGGAACTTGCGCCCGAGTTCTTCGAGATCGATCTCGGCGACCCGGCTGGCATCCGGCTTGCCTTCGACGACAGGAGCCAGCTCGGCAATGGTCCTAGTCTCGTTGGCATTGATCGTCAGGGGTTTGATTTTGGCCAAATCCAGGGCGAGCTGTGGGCGGTAATCGTGGTCGATGCGTACGATATTCGGCCATGAAATCTGGAACTCGACCTTCTCCGACCGGGGCTCGATGCGGGTTTTCGGTGTAGGGGGCGGCGGGGGCGGGCCATCGCCGCCCTCGTGAGGCAGGAAAGTGAAAGGGATTCCAAAGATGTTGACGTATTCCGGCTCAAAAAAGCCCGATTCCGGGTTGACTTCATAGGAGGTGCGCCGCAAGCCGCGGCCCACGACCTGCTCGCACAGGAGTTGGCTGGAAAAAGCCCGCAAGCCCATGATATGTGTTACCGTCTTGGCGTCCCAACCTTCGGAGAGCATCCCCACCGAGACCACGTTCTGGATTTGCTCGCCGGGCTGGCCGACCTTACCAACGGTGTCCACCCTGCGGCGCAGCAGTTCCGCCTGCTCTTTCTTGGAGAGCTTTCGCGTAGGCACGTCCTCATCACCCTCTTCATCCCCGGTGCCATTGGAATTCAACTCGACCGCTTCCGTGCGGGATTCGGCCTCTTTGAGGACTTTGGAGTCGATGTGCAGCGTTTTCTCGGGAGCCTTCAATTCATCGATGCGGATCTTGCCGCGGGTGAACGCATAATGGATGCGGGCGGCCGTCTCTGTCCGGTTGGCAACGGAGATCATGACCGGCGGCGTGGGAAAATTCCGCTTCTTCCAGTCCTTGGCCGTCTCAAGCCAGTCTTTGCCCAGGAGGTAGTAGCCATTGGTGACCAAGTCGGGAAGCTTCTCGTGGGGCTCCGCCTTGCGGTTGAGGTCGTCTTTGACCTCGGGGTCCATGTAGATGTGATAGAGCCGTGACTTGTAGGTCTTGGCGTCAGGGACGCCGTCATCCCGAATGACGACCCGCGGCGTCTTGACGATACCCGCCTCAATGGCATCGTTGAGGCCGAAGTCGCTGACGATCCACTCGAAGAGGGTCTCTTCGCCGCTCTTCTTGCCGGTCGGGGCGAAGGGCGTGGCCGTCAGATCAAAGCAGCGGCTGATTCCCCGCGTCTTGTGGATACGGTCCAATCCGCCGACCCACTGCGTTGCTTCTTCAACGTCCTCTTTGCTGACTCCCGCAATAGTGGACTTCGGGGGCACACGCCAGGCGTGGTGCGCCTCATCGTTAATGACAACCAGCCCGCTGGCGGACGCCATGTCACCAAGGATGCGTTGGGTGAAGGCCTCGTCGCTCTCCGCTCCTTTCTTCATCACGCGAGGACCCGCGTCCGGGTCCAGAGGCATCAGGGCATGCCAGTTGTGGATGAGGACCTTCCCGGTCCGCAGCTTGTCATGGAGGCCCGGCGGGATGAGGGAGAACTCCTCGTAGTAGTTGCCGGAGCCGGCCGGAACCAGCACTTTGAGCCGACTCTTAACCGTCAGTCCAGGCGCGATTATCAGGACGCTCTTGGAGAAGCGTTTGTCCTGGGGATAGGTCGCCTTGTTCAGGAACTGCCATGCGATGATCATGCCCATCACGGTGGTCTTCCCCGAGCCCGTGGCCATCTTGCAGCATAGACGAGAGAAGTCGCCGCCGTCGCTGGGGATCTCGAGGCCCTGGCGTTCCGAGGGCGGGGCCTCCGCCAGCCAGATCATCGTCTCGATGGCTTCCAGTTGACAGAAGAACAAGCGTTGGCTTAGGTCACGTTGCGTATGATCTCGCCAGTGATCGAGCAGTCGTCGCGTGATTCCGGTGGTCCCCGCATAGGGAGCGGTGGGGTGCTCACGCCAGGCCTTCACCCGCTCGCGTATCTTATTGACGAGAGGCAGTTCGATGAACTCGCCCGGGTCATCGAAGGAGCGCGAACTTTCCGAGGCGCGGATGTAGCCCGCCGGGCGGCGCCTGCCCTCGATGAGGGCAAACGACCGCGTCTCGCGCGTATAGGACCAATACCGCTGCGGCTCCCGGTAGGGCGAGTTGATGATGAGCCGATCTATAGTTTTTCCCATAATGCGGCGCTAGGTCCAGCTCACATTGAACGCATCGAGCGCATCCATGGTTCGCGAGAGGCTGGGGGAACGGCTTCTGGCGACCTCCGGCTTCCAGTCCTCCCGCACAAACGAAATCAGACGTCCGTTGTAATCGGGTCCCTGTTTTCTCAGACTGCCCTGCGGGCCCGCCAGATCGCTTCGCAAACCAAAATTTGGAGACTTGCGGGCGAGATCAATCAGGAATCGCTTAGGATCGGCGATGCCCTCCACATCTACGGGTATCATTTCGGGGCTGATCCTGAGGAATTTGGAAAATGCCGTGTGATGAGCCAATATCCAGGACTCCACGGCGCGTACGGCGACACGCAGCATAAAGTTGGGATGCTTGGGCTGAGACAGCCAGTCGGAAATCAAGGCCGGCGGACACTCGGTCTGGTCAAGATCTGTCAAAACGAAGAAGGGCGTTCCCTTGGCCGCATTGTTGAACCCGCCGATCTTCTTTTTAAGATAACCGAAGCCTTGCCTACGATGGCAGTGCCCGACGGCGTAGGATTTCCGCGATTGGCGGAGCAAGACACGGAGAACCGCCTCGCTTAAAGCGTCCTCGACGGCCAAGGTAACGGGAATAACGGATGATTTCACGGGCGAAAAAGCTCCAGTTGGTTGACCTCCGGCGGAGCGGCGCGCGGCAACACGGCCTCAGCGATGTTCAGTCCCCCCTCCAATAGAAGTTTGACGTCATCAATCTCTGATGCCTTTTCAACGCGCGTGCCTTTCTGGACGGTCGGGGTCAACAACAGGACCTCTTCCGGGCCGATTCCTTCATCGGACAGAAGGTCGGAACTGTGTGTGCTGAGAATGATTTGAGTCTTCTTTTTGCTCTTTCTCTGCAATCGATATATCAAAGCGGGAAGATGCACCACGATGCCGGAATGCAACGACAATTCCGGTTCCTCCAGAAGTAACAGGTCATCGCTCTCCAACAGGGACCAGAGCAACCCGATCAGCCGCAAAGTCCCGTCGGAAAATTGCCCCTCACGTTGCTTAGCCCCCCGACGCCGCCAATGTTCATAGACCGCTTCCAGGTGGGTAATGCCCGTCTCATCCTTAACATCGGTCAGCTTCTTTAATTGAGGAACCGCCAACCGAAGAGCGGATTCTATTTTTTTGAGTCGGGCTCGACGAGTCTTCTCTGGCGTCTTGGCCACCCGCTCCAAAAAATTGCGGCCGAAAGGATCGCCAGATACTCCCGGCCCGGAGAAGGCATTGGGGAAACGCAGAAGCTGCGGGACAAGATGCAAATAAGACGTGGATTCGAAAAATCCGGCGATGGCCCGGAATTTCTCATTGGCGTTAATATGCTCCAGATGCGTTTCCGTTAATCGCATCTGGTCCCGATGATCATCCGGGTCCCCCTCCGGCCGGTTGATCAACTGCTCATTGCCGCGCCATACGCGCTCATAGGCCAGGAAGGGCTTACGGAATCCGCGGACTTCCTGTTTGATGCCGATGGCATACTTCCAGGCAGGGGCTTTGCCTTCGGACTCGGCCAAATGAACCTCAATCTCGATATCCGGATACCGCCCCGCGGCAAGGCAGCGTATCTTTGATATGCCGTCTCGGTCCTCGATGGCTTTCTGCAAACCGCCGCCGGGCTTGACGATGTCGCGAAGGAACCGGAAAACGTCCAGGAAATTGGATTTCCCAGATGCGTTCGGGCCGACCAAGAAGACGCGGTCTCCCAGCCCGACATCCACGGACTGGAAATTACGCCAGTTTTTTAGAATCAACCGGGAAACGATCATGATTGCGCCTCAATAATCTTCAAGCTCTCGATCCCACGGTCATCCACGATCTTGACCGCGACGCGTTTATGCTTGCCGATCTCAAAGGGCAGGCAAACCGTTCCGCGGTAGGCCTCTATGAGGTCTTGATCGATCTCGGCCTTGAGGTTGCGAGCAAGGCGCGCCCAGCCCTCATCTTTGCCGGCCATGGGAAAGAACACCTGCCGGGGATACAGGCTTCGGCCGTCATAATCCGTGTCCAGAGCCCACATGGCGATCTTCGAGGTGTCGCCGGATTCGACGGCGCCGGTTTTCGTGTTGTAGTAGTCGAAGCCGTGGACTTCCACCTCGTATTTGCCCTTCTGCTCGCCCTTCTTGACTTTGCGAAGTTCTACGTCCGGCTGGCCCATGAGCCAAAAAGACTGGTTGTTCGACCGATGCTTCTTGAGGTCCTCGGTGAGCAGGTCGTTATTCATCTTTACTTTCAGGAAGGTCATCCCGGTCTTTTCCCTGGTAAGTTCGTCGATGTCCTTTGCGGCTTCGGGGTCAAACTCGAACGACGCGAAAAGGATCATGGTGGGTTTCGGACTGAGCGTGCGCGCTTCTTCCCACGCCAGCTCGACCTGCTTCTGCTCTAAGAGCGCATGTTCAGGGCCGAAAGAGATCACGACCCGCTCGGGATTTGACCCCTTGGTCTCGCCCTCGGCATGGAGCCAGCGGGTTCCGGGCAGGGGTTCGATGCGAGAGAATTCAATTATTTGCTTGCCCTTGCCACGGATGCCGGTCTTAAGGAGTTCCGATTTCCATTCAGCATGTCGCAGAGTCGGGCCACTACGCCCGACAGAAATGTCGGCGGGGGATGCCCCGTCTTTGAGTTCGCTCAAGGGGCGTACTGTTGGAGCGGGGACAGCTTCAATAGTAAAGGGGCCAGTAACACGGGCCTTGCCTTTATCGAGATAAGGCTGATCAAACAGGATTATTTGGGATGGGAGCTCATTGTTGGCAATGGATTTGAGTGTCACATGTGGCACAGTCGTGTAGCGGAACCCGCTTCCAACGCCTTCATGGGGATGAGCTAACTCGTAATAATCGTATACCGCGGTCATGAGGCGCTGTTTAGCCAGGGCAATTGCAACACGAGAAGTGTCACAAGTAACCCAGCGCCGTCCCCACTGTTCCGCAACGGAGGCAGTGGTTCCTGCACCGCACGTGGGATCAAAAACAAGATCTCCCGGATCGGTCGTCATAAGAAGACAACGTTGTATCGGCAATTCACCAGTCTGGACAACATATCGTTTATTCTGCGGACCGACTGTATCGTTCCAGGGATTTGTAATCTTGGTTATTGGTTCGTAGTATAAAATATAGTTCAGCAAGTTCCCTTTGGCCTGAACAAGCCGCGCTTTTACGAGGATGTCCATCTTGTTTTTCTCAATGCCCCAGCCATTAGATGGGGGCTGATAGACTCTGCCCTCGAACTCATAGGGATATTTGTTCTTGGCATTTTCCCCTAGCGGTGCAGGATGTTTGAGCCGATAAATTCTTGCTCCCCTGGGCAGATGAGTGCGTTGTTCAAATTCATCATCTGTCATTTCGCGCCTAGTTCCATCGGGCAATTCTAGCCATCTCCAATCCTGCATGCCTCGAACCTGATACTCCCTATACAAATCCTTATGTTTTAGTTCGTTTCTGTTTTTGGCGTACCACAAAATATAATCATGCATTTGCTCAAGAGTCTTTGTGCCGAGCGGCATCGTTTTTTTCCGAAAACTTATCTGCGACACAAAATTATTTGCGCCAAAGACTTCATCCAGCAGATTCCGCACAAGATGAACATTTCCGTCGCTAATTTGCACAAAACACGAGCCGCTTTCTGTGAGCACTTCTTTTGCAAGAAGAAGGCGATCTCGCAAGTAGGTTAGGTAGGAGTGAATGCCGAGTTCCCAAGTATCTCGGAAAGCCCGGATCGTCTCGGGCTCCCGCGTCAAATCGTCATCCTTGCCGTCCTTAACATCCCGCTTGTCCACAAACGGCTGAAAATTGGAGCCATACTTGATGCCGTAAGGCGGGTCGATATAGACCATCTGCACCTGGCCCGCCATCCCCTCCTTTTCGATGAGGGAATTCATGACCAACAAGGAGTCGCCGGCAATCATCCGGTTGGACCAGTTGTGAGAGTGCTTGTAGAAATCAAGCGCCTCTCGCAATGGCGGATTTTCGCGGACCGTTTCAAAAAGGGAGAGCTGTCCATCGGGAGGGTGCCCGTAGCCATTTCCCTTCTTAACGGCTTCAATGATGGTCTTGGGGTCAATGCGCTCGTGGACATGCAGCGAAACCGTGGGCACCTCGAAGGACGTGTGCTCCTTCTTCCCCGCCCATTCCAGCCGCGGGTCCAGGTGCGGATCGTAGGCGTAGGTCTTCTTGCCCGCATCCTTCTCGGTGTCGGCGGTAACCAAGCCGACCGGAGGATTATTCTTCCGTTTCTTGTCCGAGTGGTCGTACTGTTCGATCTGTTTCTTCTCAGCCAAAAACGTTGATTTCCGTCGCGGCGCCATTACACTTCTCTCCTTGCGACACTGGCGATCATACCTACTCCTGCTTGGTGAGAACCTGCTGGATCATTTCATCCGTAGCCCTGCCCTTCAATTCCTCGTTAACGATCAAAGCCGGGGCAAAATCACAGGCGCCCAAGCATTCCATCTCTTCCCACGAAAACTCCCCATCCTTAGAGGTCTCGAACTCCTTAACGCCCAGCTTCCGTTCCAGGCAGCCCGCCATCTTATCTGCGCCCGCCATGGCGCAGGAAAGCCCGTGACAGAGGCCGATGCGCTGCTTGCCCGTCGGCTTCTGCGTGAAATACGGGAAGAACGTGGCCACGCCGTGGACGTGCGTGCGCGTGGTCTTGAAAAGCTCGGCCAAGAACGCCTCGTCATCGGGCCGGATGCACAGGTGCCACTGCTGGACCTGGCGCATGGCCTCGATGAGGCCCATGATCGGATAGGGATAGCAGGTCGTCCAGTCCCGCAAGGCATTCTCCTGCTCCAAAGAAAACGCTTTCACCGCCGCCGTCTTGCTCATCGGTCCAGCTCTCCCGCGATCATGTTCACCGACCCGAAGGTCGGGATGACGTCGGCGATATAAGCGTCTTTGAGCAGCAGCGGCAAAGCGGCCATCGGGTTCAAACAAGGCGGCCGGCAGCGCACGCGATAAGGCCGGTCCGATCCGTCGGAGACCACATGGAACCCCAGCTCGCCGTTGGCGCCTTCCACCGCCGAATAGGCTTCCCCGGCCGGCACCTTGATGCCCCAAGTCCACATGATCAGCTCGAAATGGTTCATCAGGCCTTCGATGGAGCCGTAGGCGTCTTCCTTGGCCGGAAGCACGGCTTCCGGGCTCCCCGCCAGCACGCCGGGCCGAAAGCCCCGACCGGACTCCGCCAGCGTTTGGTCTACCTTGGCTTGATACTTCTTTAAAAGGCTCGTCTCGCCGTGCTTGCCCTCGTCCTGGAACTCGAAGGCGTCCTTCATCTCCTTGACCTCGAGCGAGTGCTTGCCTTCCGGGATCTGCTTGAAACACTGCTCGATGATGCGCATGCTCTGCGCCATCTCGGCCATGCGCAGGAGGTAGCGGTCGAAGTTGTCCCCCTTGGAGCCCACCGGCACTTCGAAGTCCACCCGGTCGTAGAGCAGATAGGGATGCGCCCGGCGCACGTCGTAGGGCAGCCCCGTCGAACGCAGGAACGGGCCCGTGATGCCGTAGGCCAGCGCGTCTTTCTTCGAGATCACGCCGATGCCTTCCACCCGGTCCATGAAGATGCGGTTCTTGGTCAGCAGGCCGTCCGAGTCCGAGATCGCCTCGCGGACCTTCTTGAAGGCCTCCAGGCATTTTTCTTGGAAGCCCGGCGGCAGGTCGGCCTTCACGCCGCCGACGCGCGTGTAGGCCGTCGTGATGCGCGCCCCCGTCAGGTCGTCGACCAGCTGGTAGAGGTACTCGCGCGCCTTGATCAGGTAGAGGAACACGGTGAAGGAACCCATCTCCATCGCGCTGGCCGCGATGCAGGTCAGGTGGTCGGTCAGTCGGGACGTCTCGCAGGCGATCATCCGCAGGTACTGGCCCCGCTCGGGCACGGTCAAGCCGCAGAGCGATTCCACCGCCAGGCAGTAGCCCACGTTGTTGATCAAAGGCGAGACGTAGTTCAAGCGGTCCGTCCAAGGGATGACATTATTCCAGGTCTCGGCCTCGGCATGCTTCTCGAAAGCGCGGTGCAGATATCCGATCTCGACCTCGGTGGAGCGGATGAGCTCGCCTTCCAGCTCCAGCACCAGGCGCACGACGCCGTGCATGGCGGGGTGCTGGGGCCCCATGTTGAGCATATACGTCCGCGACTCTCTGATATCGCTCATTCGAACTTGATCGTCGGCTTGAGCTCGTTGAAGCTGGGATTATTCACCGGCTCGCCGGAGGCCGGTCCGATCTGCGGCTGACGCTTGTTGATCGGATAGTCCTTGCGCAAAGGGTGGCCCTTGAAGCTCTCGTAGAGCAGCAGCCGCTTGAGGTCGGGGCGGTCCTTGAAGCGCACGCCGAACATGTCCCAGACCTCGCGCTCCAGCCAATCGGCGATCGGCCACAAGGACTTCACCGAGAGCAGTTCCGGCCCCTCGCCGACCCCGCAGCGCACCTCGACGCGCCCCTTGCCCTCCAGCCCCGTCTCATCCAAGCTCATCAGGCGGTACACCACCTCGAAGCGGTCTTCGCGCGGCGCCCCGGGGTAAGCGGAATAATCGACGGCCGTCAGGTCGACGAGCACGTTGTAGCCCTCGTCCTTGAGCCGGCTCAGCGCCTCGAAGCAATCCTCGGCCGCCACGCGCCGCACGTCGTGAAGGATCATACCCGCGCGCCTCCGGCCTGCTTCTGGATCTTCTCCTGCAGCAGCATCAGCCCCTGGAGCACCATCTCCGGGCGCGGCGGGCAGCCCGGGATGTAGAGGTCGACCGGGATGATCGTGTCGATGCCCTGGACCGTCGAGTAGTTGTTGTAGAAGCCGCCCGTGCAGGTGCAGACGCCGAAAGCCACCACCCATTTCGGCTCGGCCATCTGGTCGTAGATGCGGCGCAGGACCGGCGCGATCTTATGGCTGATGGTGCCCACCACCATCAGGACGTCGGCTTGCCTAGGGGAAAAGCGCGGGAAGCCCGCCCCGAAGCGGTCCATGTCGTAGTGCGACGCCGCCGTGCTCATGTACTCCATGCCGCAGCAGGCCGTCACGAAGGGATACTGGAAGATCGAATATTTCCGGGCCCAGCCCAGCGCCGCCTCGAGCTGGGTCGTCACCGTCCCCGCCGGCGCGGCTTCTTCCTTCATCGGCATTCGAGCACCCCTCTGCGCCAGAGATAAGCCAGCATCAGCCCCGCCAAGCCCACGAACAGCGTCATGGCGACCATCATCCTCAAGTCCAAGAACGGGCGGTTGAGCGCCCAAGGCAAGAGGAAAGCCAGGTCCACGTCGAAGACCACGAAAAGGACGGCGAAGCGGTAGTAAAGCACGGACATGCGCTCGCCGGCCGGCTCGATGGGCAGCATGCCCGTCTCATAAGGGACGTCGAAATCCCCTTGATGGACGGGCTTGGGGCCCAGCAGGCGGCCGCTGTTGGAGAAGGCCAGCACCAAGCCCAGCACCAGCAGGACGTTGAGCGCGATCGCGAAGGCGGTCATTTCAGCGGGGCCCCAGCAGGCCGATGAGCCACGGCGTCAGGCCCAGCAGCACGGCGGGCAGCGCGCAGGCGAAGACGAGCACGGAGCCCTCCGAGAGCTTAGGCGCCGGCTCTTGCGGCGCCTCGAAATACATGTCGCGCACCAAGCCCAGGTAGTAGCCGAGCGAGACCAGGCTGCCCAGGCCCGCCAACGCCACGGGCCAGTAGAGCCCGGCCTTGACGGCGTCCCAGAAGACCAGCAGCTTGGCTAAGAATCCGCCGGTGGGCGGCAGGCCCGCCAGGCAGAGCAGCAGCACGCAGAAGAGCGCCGCGGCCGCCGGGCGGGCGGCGGCGTAGCCGCGCAGGCCGGCCCGGTCCGAGACCTGCGAGACCTTC
This sequence comes from uncultured Elusimicrobia bacterium, assembly GCA_964510095.1. Taxonomy (GTDB): domain Bacteria; phylum Elusimicrobiota; class Elusimicrobia; order UBA1565; family UBA9628; genus JBBTLF01. The sequence goes on from CAZEAE010000014.1 coordinate 52,173, forward strand.
AGCCAGAGGAAGCTGCCGCTGCTGATGAAGAGGTAGGCTGCCAAATAGAAGAACACCGCGCCGGCCCCGGCCGGCAAAGCGCCCATCGCCGCCCAGGCGCCGACGCCCAGGATCAGATTGCCCGCATGCGAGATCGAGGAGTAGGCCAGCAGCCTTTGCAGGCGCTGCTGGCGCAAAGCGGCCAGCGCGCCGAAAAGCGCGGTGGCGCCGCCGATCCAGGGCAGCGCGCGGGCCAAAAGCGAGTGCGGGTCGGTGGCGGTCAGCCGCATCAAGAGCAGCGCCGCGGCGGCCTTCATCCCCGTCGAGAAAAAGCCCGCCAGCTCGGGGGCGGAGGCCTCATAGACGTCGGGCAGCCAGAAATGCAGCGGCACCGCGCCCAGCTTGAAGAGCGCGGCTGCGCCCATCAGCAGCAACCCGGCGTCTCCGAGCGTCCCCGGCGCGCCCGTCAGCGAAAGGCTCTTGGCTGAGGCGTAATGCAGGGTCATGCCCAGCAGGTAGAGCGAGCCGGCCACGCTGCCCGCGAAGAAATACTTGAGGCCGGCTTCCGTGGCGCGTCCCGGCTGGGCGCCTTTGGCCACCAGGAGGTAGGCGGGCAAGGACATCAGCTCGAGCCCGATGAAGAGCATCAGAAGATGCCCCGAGGCGGCCAGGACGCCCATGCCCAGCACGCTGCCCAGCGTCAGCACCAGCGGGACCTCGTCGTGAGGGTCCAAAAAGAAGACCACCGGCAGGGCCGCGGCCAGGAACAGGAATTGGAGCGTCAGGCCCATTTCATCGAGTTGGAGCAATGGCCCTGATATGCCGAGGCGCGTCGCCAGCAGCAATCCCATGGCGCCCAGGAGCCCGGAGAAGCCGATGACGCGCAGCAGCCCTCCCGGGATGCGCTTCATCATGCCGGCCAGCAGGCCTGCGGCCAAGCCGGCGGCCACGGCTAGCTGCGGACGGAGCACCTGAAGCTCGTTCATGGGACCACCAGGCTGAGCAAAGGGGGCTGCAGGATCGAGAGCAGCGGACTGGGATAGAGGCCCAGGGCCAGCATCAGGGCGCAGAGGGTCCAGAGCAAGGTCTTCTCGCGAGCGTCCAAGTCGCTCACGTGCGAGCTGACCGAACCCTCGCCCGGCTCGGCCCAGAACACGGCCTGATAAGCCGGCAGCGAGTACGCCGCGGCCAAGGTCACGCCTAGGAGCGCCATGACCATGATGAAGGGGAAAGGCAGCACCTTCATCATGCCCGAGAGCGACATGAACTCGCCGATGAAGCCGTTCAAGCCGGGCAGGCCGATGGACGCCATCAGGGAGAAGCCGAAGAAGAAGGTCAGCCACGGCGCGCGGACGGCCAAGCCGCCGAAATCGGCCAGGCCGCGGCGGTGGGAGCGCTCATACAGGAAGCCGACCATCATGAACAGCGCTCCGGTCGTCAGCCCGTGGTTGATCATCTGCAGGCTGCCGCCGAGGAGGCCTTCCGGCGTGCGCGAGAGGACCCCCAGCAGGCAGAACCCCAGGTGGGCCACGCTGGAATAGGCCACCAGACGCTTGAGGTCGGTCTGGGCCATGGCGCAAAGCGCGCCCCAGACGATGCTGACCGCGGCCAAGGTCGCCAGCCACGGCATCATGCGCCAAGTCAGCTCAGGGAACACCGGCCAAAGGATGCGAAGGAAGCCGTAGACGCCCATCTTCAGCATGACCCCGGCGAGCATGATCGAGCCGGCCGCCGGCGCCTCCGTGTGCGCGTCGGGCAGCCAGGTGTGGAACGGAACCACGGGGATCTTCACGCTCAGTCCGATGACGATGGACCAGAAGGCCAGCAGGCCCGCTCCGCCCGCCGGCGCCTTGAGCCTGCCGAGGTCCCAGGTCCAGACGCCCGTCGCGCCATGATGATGCGTGACCACGATCAAGGCCCCGACCAGCAGGAACACGCCGCCGAAGAAGGTGAACAGGAAGAATTTCATCGCCGCATGACGCCGCCCTTCCGAGCCCCACAGGCCGATGATGAAGAACATCGGCACCAGGACGGCCTCCCAGAAGATGTAGAAGAGGAACAAGTCGCGCGCCAGGAAGACGCCCAGCAGCGCGCTCTCCAGGAAAAGGAAGGCCGCCCAGAACCCGGGGGAGAGGTCCTGCTTCCAAGCGGCCAGCAGCGACAGCACGGTCAAAAACGTCGTCAGCAGGCATAAGGACGCCGAAAGCCCGTCGAGCACAAGGGAGTAGTCGATGCCCCATCCCCAGGGGGCGACGCCGCCCAGCGCAGCGCCGTTCTTGGCGGCCGCCTGAGTCAGCAGCGTGAGCCAGAGCGCCATCAGCAAGCTGGCGGCGGAAACGAAGAGCGCCGCCTGCTTGGCCCGACGGCCGCAGGCGAGGACGAAGAGCCCTCCCAGGAGAGGCCAGCCCCAGAACGCCGTCAGCGCGAACAACGAGCTCACCCGAGCCCCGCCGCGGCCAGCAGGACGGCCGTGCCCGTCATCATCCACCAGAGCGAGTCGGCCAGGTTCCCCGTGGCCAGGCCGGCTGCCGCTTGGCCCGTCTTCTTGGCGAAAGCGGCGGTGCCCTCGATGAAGCCGTCCCAGAGGCCGTGGTCCAGCCCACGGCCGAAAACCTCGGCGCCGGATTGGACGCCGGCGGCCAAGGCCGCCATCAACGGCTTCCAGCCGAAGTCGGAGTCCAGGACCCTTTCCAGCAACGGATGCTCCCTGCGCCACCGCCAATCCCAAGAAGGGCGCAGGACGGCCAGAGCGAACGCCGCCGCCGCCCCCGCCAGCGCCATCGAAGTGCCGCCGGCGAACACGCCCCAAGAGAACGCCGGCAGCGCCGGAGCCGCCATGCCTGGCGGCCACCCCGAGAGGAGCATCCTCATCACGCCGCTCGACAGCCAGCCCGCGCCAAGGGCGCCGAAGGCCAGGAACACGACGGGCACCGCCATGATCGGAGGCGCTTCATGGGGATGCGCGGGAGGCGCCTGCTCGGCGCGTTCCCCGAAGAAGGTCAAGAAGAGCATGCGGAAGATGTAGAACGCGCTCAGGAAGGCGATGACGAGGCTGACCGCGCCGAAGACGGGTCCATGATGGAAGGCGGCGTCCAAGATGGCGTCCTTGGAGAAGAACCCCGCCAGAGGCCAGATGCCGGCCGAGGAGAGGGCCGCCGCCGTGAAGCAGGCGAAGGTCAGCGGAAGCTTCTTGCGCAGCCCGCCGACCTCGTCGATGGAGGCGGTGGACTTGCCGAGGGCGTGGGCGATGTTGCCCGCGCACAGGAACAGGACGGCCTTGAAGAAGCCGTGCGTGATCAGGTGGAAGGCGGCGGCGGCCGGCTGGCCCAAGCCGACGGCGAAAGCCATCAGCCCCAGATGGCTGACGGTGGAATAGGCCAGGATCCTTTTGAGGTCGGTCTTCATGCAGGCCACGACGCCCGCCATCAAGGCCGTGGCGGCGCCGACGCAGGCGATGGTCTCGGGCAGGCCCGGCACCACGGACAGCAGCGGCCAGGAGCGCAGCAGCAGGAAGATGCCGGCCGTGACCATGGTGGCGGCGTGCATCAGCGCCGAGACCGGGGTCGGGCCTTCCATGGCGTCGGGCAGCCAGAAATAAAGCGGGAACTGGGCGGATTTCGCCGTCGCCGCCCAGAAGAGCAGGAAGCCGATGGCGGCCAAGTGCGGCTTGGGTATGGCGGGCACGACCTGGAACAGCACGGCGAAGCGGCTGTTGCCGAACATCGCCGTCAGCCAGATGACGGCCAGCAGCAGGCCGAAGTCGCCGACGCGGTTGACCATGAACGCCTGAAGGGCGGCGCGCCGGGCGGAGGCCTTGTGCAGCCAGAAACCGATGAGCAGGTAGGAGGCCGCGCCGACGAGCTCCCAGAAAAGATAAAGCTGGACGTAGTTGTTCGAGATCAGCAGCCCGATCATGGCGAGGAAGAAGAGGTGGAACAAAAGGAAGAAGCGCGCAAAGCTCGGGTCGCCCTTCATGTAGCCCGCGGCGTAGACGTGGATGAGCCCGCCCACGACCGAGACCATGGAGAGCACGCTCATGCTCAGGCCGTCGATGCGCACGCCGAAAGGCAGGCCCCAGCGTCCGGCCACGACCCATTCATAGATCAGGCCGTCCATGCCCCAGCCGGTCGAGTAGACCCGGCCCGCCAGCTGGGCCGCGCAGGCGGCCACCACCGCGCAGGAAGCCAGGATCGGGAAGTGCGTCCACTCGGGCTTATAGGGACGGAAGATGAAAAAGCCCAAGGCCAGCGCCGTGAGCGGCGCCAAAAACAGGCCATACACGGGCCAGGGGATCGGGATCATCCCCGCAGCTCCGTCAGGGCGGCGACATCGACGGGCTTGCCGGCGCGGTGGAGCTGCAGGATCAAGGAGAGGCCGACGACGGCCTCGGCGGCGGCGACGGCCAGGATGAGCAGGGCCGCCGCGAAACCTTGAGCGTCGCCGAAGAGCCCCGCATGGTAGACCAAAGCGATGTTGACGGCGCTGATCATCAGCTCGAGGCCCAGCAGCATCGCCAAGAGCTGCCGGCGAAGGATGACCATGGACAAACCGCCGAAGAACACCAGGATGGTGGTCGCCCAGATGGGGCCGCTCATGTGGGGCGCTCGCGCTTGCCCACGACGGCCAGGGCGGAGAGCAGCATCAGCAGGGTCACCGCTTCCGTGGCCGCGGCGTAAGGCCCGAAAAGGATAGCACCTATTGCCTGAGCGCCAGGGGCTACCGCGGCTGAAGGAGCCGCGGCGGCTCCGTTCTTATAGGAGAGCCAGACGGCTTCGACGACGGGCAGAAGCAAGCCGGCGGCGGCGAGAGGCCAGGGCAGGCTCAGGCGGTTCCACGAGGGCTCGGCGGGCGAGAAAGGAGCCGCCATGACCGCCACGACGATGAGCACCATGACGGCGCCGGCGTAGATCATGACCTGCAAGAACGCTAAAAGAGGGGCGCCTGAAAAATAGAAGATGACCGCCGCCTGGAGCAAGACGACCAGCAAGCAGACCGCGCCTTTATAGAGGGACCGCTGGAAGACCATCAGAGCCGTGAAAATCACGGCCAGGGCGCCGGCCAAGGGCACAGCCCAATGCATCATATGAGGAAGAGCATACGTTTTTCCAGGAGCGACCTTCAAGGCCTACTAGGGAAGAAAGTCTTGATAAGACTGCAAAAAACCCTTACTTCATCGTCGGCATCACGAACTCGGCGCCCTGGCGCAGGCCCGCCGGCCAGCGGGACGTGACGGTCTTCAGCCTTGTATAGAACCGCACGCCGTCGCTGCCGTGCTGGTTGAGGTCGCCGAAAGCCGAGGACTTCCAGCCGCCGAAGGAGTAGAAGGCCAGCGGGACCGGGATCGGGACGTTGACGCCCACCATGCCCGCCTGGACGCGCGACGAGAACTCCCGCGCCGCGTCTCCGTCGCGGGTGAAGATGGCGACGCCGTTGCCGAACTCATGCTCGCTGGGCAGGCGCAGGGCCTCCTCGAAGTCCTTGGCGCGGACCACGGAAAGCACCGGTCCGAAGATCTCTTCTTTATAGATCCGCATCGAAGGCGTCACCCGGTCGAAAAGGCAGGCGCCCATGAAGAAGCCCTTTTCTCGGCCTGGGACCGTCAGCGCCCGGCCGTCGACGATGAGCTCGGCGCCCTCCCTGACCCCCGATTCCACGTAGCCGAGCACGTTGGCCCGATGCGCGCCGGTGATCAGCGGGCCCATATCCGAGGCGGGATCACCCGGCGCTCCCACTTTCAGGCCCTTCAGCCGTGCCTTCAAGCGCTCGATGAGCCCGTCGGCCGTCTTGTCGCCCACCGGGACGGCAACGGCGATGGCCATGCAGCGCTCCCCGGCCGAGCCATAGGCCGCGCCCATGAGCGCGTCGGCGGCCTGGTCCAGATCGGCGTCGGGCATGACGATGAGGTGGTTCTTGGCCCCCCCCATGGACTGGACCCTCTTGCCGTGGAGCGCGGCCGTCGCGTAAACGTGCTTGGCCACCGGAGTCGAGCCGACGAAGCTGATGGCCTGGACCCGGGGATCGGCCAGGAGCGTGTCGACGGCCTCTTTGTCGCCGATCACCACGTTGAAGACGCCGGGAGGCCCGCCGGCTTCCAAGAAAAGCTCTCCTAAGCGGAGCGGGCAGGAAGGATCCTTCTCGGAGGGCTTGAGGATGAATGCGTTGCCGCAGGCCAAGGCCACGGCCGACATCCAGAGCGGCACCATCGCGGGGAAGTTGAACGGCGTGATGCCGGCCACCACGCCCAAGGGTTGGCGCAGGGAGTGCATGTCGATGCCGGCGGCGACGTTATGGGAGAACTCGCCTTTGAGCAGATGCGGGATGCCGCAGGCGAACTCGACGACCTCCAGGCCCCTGACCAGGGAGCCTTTGGCGTCGGCGAAGACCTTGCCGTGCTCGGAAGAGATCAGCCGCGCGATCTCATCGGCATGGCTTTCCACCAACGTCTTGAACTTGAACATCACGCGCGCCCGCGCCAGGGGCGAGGCGGCCGCCCAAGCCGGGAAAGCCCGCTGTGCGTCGTCGATGGCGGCCTCCATCTCGCTCTTCGAGGCATAAGGCGCCCGCGAGGCCGCCTGGCCGGTGGAGGGATCGAAGACGTCTCCGAAGCGGCCGCTCTTGCCCTTGACCTTCTTGCCGCCGATGAGATGCGTCAGTTCTTCAGCCATGGAGCCCCCCCTGAAATCTCATGCAACGATCCAGCCTATGATACATAATGGCTAAGACGGACGAAGGCCAAGTGTTGTAGAATCCGGACATGGGGCTACTCTCGAAGCGGATGCCCCGGCTCTGGGCTCTCGTCGCCGCCGGCCTTCTAGCGCGCCTGCTGCTGGCCGCCGTCTCGCTGGGCTCCAACGACATCCTCAGCTGGTACCGATTCGGCGAATTCATCACCGCGCACGGCGTCGGGGCGGCGTATGAGACGCTGAGCACGCGCCGCCTGCTCTTCAACTACCCCCCCCTCACGGGCTATCTCGCGCAAGGGGTCTATATCCTGGCAGGCGGACAGCTCCGGGCGTTCGCCATCCTTTTCAAGCTGCCGGGGATCCTCGCCGAAGCCGCCGCGGCCTACCTGCTCTACCGGCATGTCCTGGCGCGCCTCGGGCCCCGCGAGGCGCTCGCATGCGCGGCCGCGTTCTCGCTCAGCTTGGTCTCGGTCCTGGTCAGCGGGTATCATGGCAACACCGACACGCTCTACTGCTTCCTGGCCTTGGCAGCCGTGCTTTTCTGGGAGGAGGACCGGCCCTTCCTTTCGGGCCTCAGCCTGGCCGCCGCCATCAACATCAAGCTCATCCCGCTGTTCTTGGTGCCGGTGTTCCTATCTCAGGCGCGCTCGCGCTCCTCGTTGTCGCGCTTTGCCGCCGGGCTCTCCTGCGCGGCCATTCCTTTCCTTTTTTTCCTGCCCGCGCATGGCGCGGCGCTATGGCGCAACGTCTTCGCCTACAAAGGCTACCCCGACCACTGGGGAGTCTCCCTGTTCCTCAAGAGCCCCCTCTACTTCTCCTCGGCGCGCTATTTGATCCTGCTCCTGATCACGGCGCTCTCGGTCCTGGCCCGCCTGCGCTCGCGCGGGACGACGCCGCAGCTGGCCGCGGCGAGCTGCGTCATATTCCTCGTCTTCACCCCCGCCTTCGGCGTCCAATACACGCTGGTCCCGCTCCCGCTGTTGTTCCTCGTGGACTGGCGCTGGGCCAGCGGGTACGCGCTGCTCTCGGGGATCTTCCTCTCGTCGGTCTATGCCCACTGGTGGACCGGCGGCTACCCCTTGCTCTCCTGGTTCACCACGACCCTGCCGGCGCCGCAAGCGGCTTTGGGGGTCGTCGTCTGGCTCTATCTGATCGGGCTCTTGGCCCGAGGGCTCTTCGCGGCCGGCGTCAAGGCACGCTGATCTCTAAGACGGAAGAGGCGGGGTCCAGGCGCAAAAGAACGGTCTGCCCCTCCAACGCATAGGCCGCAGGCGCGGCGCCGCTCAGATCGGCGGCCGGGATCATGTAGAACTTGTAGTCATGCTCGCCGCCCTCCGAGACGTCGTCGTAGATAAAGCAAAGGCCGGTCTTGGACGGATCCAGCTTCCGCGCGGCTTCATCGACGACGTGCGAGTAGAACAGCCGGTAGCTCTTCCCCGCGATCGCCAGGCTCTCGCCCGCCGCATAAGTGCTCTCAAGCAGCTCCGCGATGCGCCGGGAATAGCGGAGCTCCCCGCTCGGCTGGTCCTTGACGACGATATAGTTGTTCAGACGCTTGCGGAAGACGCTCACGGAAAGGTTGGCTGAATACCTCCGGCCGTCGACGCTCCATTGTCCGGACATGCCCCGCTCGAGCTTGAAGAGGGTCGGCGCCGAGGAGCTTTCGGAGGCCACCGCCAGATAGCCCTCGCCCTTGAGGTCCAGCTGAGCGCTGAGGTAGACCTTGCCGGCGCCGGCGCCGAAGGAGTCCACGGCCTTGAAGTGCCGGTCGAGCAAGGGGGCAAGGTCGACCGACCGCGACTCGGGATCCCGGCTGCGCAGCGGCGGCAGCGGCCTCCGCCGCGCGCCCCCGGCGGGAGAACCCGGGATCGACGTCGGTTGAGGAAAGGAGGCTGGGAAACGCAGCAGCTGGCCTGCCAGAAAACCGGCGTCCTCGAAAGACCCCGCCTGAAGGGCGGCAGGGACGGCCAGCAGGACCGCCAGGGCCAGCGCAGCTTTCATCGCCCAATTATACCGACGCGGAGCGCGCAAGCCAAGAGCCGGGACGCCGAAATAATACCGGCAATGTGCCCATCGCCTCCAAGGTCTAAAGGCCTAGGCGTCAGAGTCCGGCGGCCCGCCGCCGTGCCGGCGCCGGTCGCGGCGCTCGAGCTCGCCGGCCTTGCGGCGCAGCTCTTCCGGCAGGATATCGGCGAGCGTATCCTCGACAAGAGCCGGCTCGGAGACCTTCAAGCCCCAGAGCACGAAGATGCTGATCAGGCCGGGCAGGATGTAGTAAGCCAGCCGGTAGAGGATCACGGCCACGAACGCTTCCCCCCAGCCGACGCCGAGGCCGTCGAACACCGCCGCCATGGAGCCTTCCATCGCGCCCATCCCTCCGGGCAGCACCGGGATGAGCGTGGCGGCTTGGCCGATGGTGAATCCCGCGCTCAGATGCCCCAGGGGCAGCCGGATCCCGACCGCAAGGAAGCAGAAATGCAGCGTCAGCATGGCCAAGCCCCAATCCAAGCCGGTGAAGGCGATGGTCTTGGTCAAGCCCCCTTTTCCCTCCCGGATCTTCTCAAGCCCTTCGACCAGCTGCCCCTCGAACTCCTCGAAGTCCTCGCGCGGGATCTCGCTCTGCGAGAAGAGGAACACGGCATGGTTGAGCCAATGGAACAACCTGCGAGTCAGACGGCCGCGCCGCTCACGGTCGAAGAAGACGACCAGCAGGGCGATCGACGTGGCCAGCAGGATGAGCAACCCGAAGGTCCCCTCCAAGAGGGCGATCCGCGCGCCCTGCAGCCTCAGGAACAGATACACCAAGCCTTGGACGATGATGACGGCCAGCACGAAGTACATGATGACGGAACTCACCACCGAGGCCATGACCGTGGTGCCGTAAGGGACCCGGCGCTTATGGAGCAGGTGGGCTTTCAGCGCGAAGCCGCTGACCCCGGCCGTGGAGACGAAGTAGTTCGCCGTGGTCGAGACCAAGGCGATGCCCATCAGGGCGGGAAACGAGATCCGCCAGCCCAGCAGCGCGAGGACCTCGCGCAGGGCCAGGCCGATCATCACGTAGCTGGCCAGCGCGCATGACGCGGCGATGAGGAAGAACCCCCACCGGACGCGCGCGCCCACCTGCAGCAAGGCCGAAAGATTGTGGAAGACCAGATAGGCCATCAACAGCCCGGAGACGGTCACGCCCAACGCGATGACGAGGTTCTTGTTCGGCACGCGCTTGCCGGACCAGACGCGGACGGCGGTCTTCTTGAGACCGTTCATCAGGGCTTGACGCCCAGGTCGGACAAGACGGCGGCGGCATGGGCGCGCACGGCGGGATCGGCGCTCTCCAGATCGGCGGTCAGCAGCAAGACGCGCGCCTGCACGGCCGGAACGGCCTGCAGGAGCACGCCCCGACTCTCCAAAGCCGCGCGCGCCAGCGGGCGCATCTGCGCGTCTCCATCGAGCAGCGCGTGGACCAACGGCACCTCCACGGCGGCCTGGGACGAACGGGAAAGCTTCGCCAAAGCCTCGAGCCGCGCAGCCGGGTCAGGAGAATCGAGCGCGGCGGCGGCCGGCCCCAGGTCCTCGCCTCCCTCCACCGCGCGAGCGGCGCCATAGAGCGCGGCCGCGCTGCTCAAGCCGCCCTTGCCTTGAAGCAAGTCTATCATCGCCTGCCCGGCTTGCGGGTCGAGGCCGTTGCGCGAGATCTGCGCCGTCATCGCGGGGACCACGCGCAGCGCGATCGGGACTAGCCAGACCGCGGCCAGGATGGGCAAGAGCAAGCCCAAAGCCATCACGGCCAGGACCGCCTTGGGCCCCGGGCCCGACAGGGGCGGCTCGGCCCGGCGAAGCGCCTTGAGCTCGCGGTAGACCAAGGCGGCATTGACCATAGGCAGCGGAGCGAGCAGCGCGCCGAGGATGGCGCCGGCGAAGGGCACCGTCGAAGGCAGCGCGGCGCTTCCGGCCGCCACCGCGAGGCGCCCCATCACCGGCCACCAGCGGCCGCGGACATCCTGGTAGCTGCGCAGCAAAGCGCCGACGCCCGAGAGCCCCTCTTCATATTGGATGAACGGCGCGAAGAACAAGAACACTCCCGCCGCCACGCCCGGCACCACCCCGAGGAACATCCCGCCCGTCACCACGGCCCCCATCAGGAAGGTGACCCAGGCCAGACCCAAAGCCTTGGGCGCCGAAGCCCGGAAGCACTCCCGCCAAGGAGGACTGGCCGGGGTGAGGATGCATTCCAGCATGGCGGCCTGGGTCCACACGACGCAGGCCATGATCGCCAGAAAAGTCCCCCCCATGATGGCGATGATCGCCGCATAGAGTCCGCCGGGGAACATGGGAACCAAGAACAACGCCGCCAAGGCGGCGGCGACGACGGCCAGCAGGGCCGCCGAGCTGCCGATCCCGGTGACGAGCATCAGCACCCAGAACCTTTCCCTGAACAGCGCCCAACTGCGCGCGAACAGCGGGCTGACCGCGGAAAGCTCGGCGGCGGGGTCCTCTTGCATGCGCCCTAGTATACCAAAAGGCCTGAGAGGTATTGACGAACCGTGGAAACCATGCTACATATAAGGACCCACCCCTCCTAAATGAAGAAGATCGTCATCGTGGACGACGACCCGGACATGCGAGAGTTCATCGCCGACGTCCTGCGCCCGAAATTCAAGGTTTCCACGGCCGAGGACGGCGCCGCCGGGCTCGAGCTCATCCGCAAGGAACGGCCCGATCTCGCCATCCTCGACCTGCTGATGCCCCGGATGCACGGCTTCGAGGTCTGCAAGCGCCTGCGCGACGACGAGACCTTCAAAGACCTCAAGATCCTGATCAGCTCCTCGAAATCCTACGCCCACGATATCGCGACGGCCACCGGCGCGGGCGCCGACAAGTACCTGGTCAAGCCTTTCGAGATGGCCGCGCTCCTCTCCACCGTCGACGAGCTCATCGGCGGCGCCAAGACGCCGCTGTCGCTGAAATTCTGGGGCACGAGAGGCTCGATCCCGACCCCCGGTCCGACCACTCTGCGCTACGGCGGCAACACCCCCTGCGTGGAGCTGCGCATCGGCGAGAAGATCGTCATCGTCGACGCAGGCACGGGCCTCCGGGGGCTGGGCAACTCGCTGATGAAAGAGTTCGCCGGCAAGCCCATCGACGCCCACCTGTTCATCGGCCACACCCACTGGGACCACATCCAAGGCTTCCCTTTCTTCGTGCCCTTCTACCTGCCCCAGAACAAGTTCAACGTCTACGGCGTGCACGGCACGACGCAGGGCTTCGCCGACGTCATGAGCGGCCAGATGCACCCGACGTATTTCCCCGTCGGCTTGCGCGACATGCCTTCCAAGATGAAGTTCAACGAGCTCTCCGGCCCCGTGGACCTCGACGACGTCAAGGTCAGCTACCACTTCCTCAACCACCCGGGCATCACGGTGGGCTACCGTATCGAGGCGAAGAACTGGACCGTCTCCTACATCAGCGACCATGAGCCTTACGGCAAGCTCAACAACAAGGGCGAATTCAGCCAAAAGGAAGACGACGCGGTGGCGCGCTTCGTCTGGGGCTCCGATGTGCTGATCTGCGAGGCCCAGTACACCGAAGAGGAATACAAGATGAAGCGCAGCTGGGGCCACAGCACCTTCTCCGACGTCCTGTCCTTGGCGGCCAAGGCCGAGGTCAAGCAGCTGGCGCTCTTCCATCACGACCCCGGGCACGACGACGAGATGATGGACCATTTCGTCGCGGATTGCCGGTCCTTCCTGCAGAAGAAGGAGCTGGGCCTGCAGTGCTTCGCCGCCCAAGAAGGGCAGGTCATCGTTTTTTAAGGGACCGGCACGCTCACCTAATATTTGTATAATCCTAGCGCTGGAAAGGTGGCCGAGCGGTCGAAGGCGCACGACTGGAAATCGTGTAGGGTGTAACAGCCCTCGCGGGTTCGAATCCCGCCCTTTCCGCCGTTTTCCTTCCCCCCCAAGATGAAAGCCTCCCGGGCCGCCGATCCGATGAGCCTGGCGGTCCTGACCGCGGCCAGCCTGGCGGTGCTCTGCGCCGTCCCCGCCCAGTACCTCGGCCGCCAGCAGGACGACCTGCTCTATATCATCTCCTCCCAGGCCCTGGCCGCGGGAGGCTACCGTCTTTTCACCACCCCGGGGCAGCCGCCCATCGACATGATCACGCCGGGGCTGCCGCTGCTGCTCCTGCCGGCGACGTGGCTCTCCGGCGGCGCGGTATGGGCCTATCAGGCCTTCGCCGCGCTCCTGCTGGCGGGCGTGCCGTGGCTGATCTGGATCTGGCTGCGCCGCCGCGCCGACGAGACGACGGCGCTGCTCATCGCGGCGCTCTTCGCCACCAGCCCGCTGGTGCTGTCGCAAGCCGGCACGGTGATGTCGGAAGGCGCCTACACCCTCTGCGCGGTGCTGCTCATGCTGACGCTCGAGTCGAAGGACGGCGGCGGCAAGGCGGGCCTGCTCCTGCTGACGCTCACGCAGCTGCGCCCCGCGGCCCTATCGCTGGTCCCAGCCGCCCTCCTGCGGCCGCTGCTGCGGCGGCAGTGGAGCGCGCTGGCGTGGACGACGCTGCCCGCGATCATCGGCGGCTTCCTCTGGACCGCCTGGTCCTGGGCCGTCTCAGGGCGGATCCAGGAATTAGCCGAATTGCGCCTCTCTTATCAAGACAGTTCCTGGCTTCACCCGCTCTTCGTGGCTAAGGCCAACCTCCTGTACTACGCCGCCGCGCTGGGAGGCTGCTTTCTGCCGCCGGGCTTTCCTCCAGCCTTAAAGGCGGCCCTCGGGCTCGCTCTCTTCGCGGTCGCCGCCGCGGGCTGCGCCAAGCTGCTGCGGAAGGATAGAAGCGAGCCCGCGGTCTGGCTCCTGGCCGGAGGCGCCGCCATGCACGGCTTATGGGCCTGGCAATACGAGCGCTACTTGATCCCCCTGCTGGCCTGGCTTCTATGGTCGGCGGCCGCGGCGCTGGGCCGGCGCGCCAAGCCCGTCCTGGGACTGCTGCTGGCAGCCCAGCTGGTCTTCCACTCCTGGCGCTTCATCGCCGGCCCCAACGACCTTCAGCGAGTCGAGCTGGCTCAGACCTACGCCTGGCTGCGCGAGCACAGCGGGCCCGCCGACATCCTGGCCAGCCCGCTCTTCATCCGAGACGGCTACCACGCCGCGCGCTTGAGCGTGCCGCTTCCCGACGATCCCTCGCCCGAAGGCCTGCTCAAGACGCTCAAAGCTCGGCGCGTTTCCAAGATCCTATGGCAGGACGGGCTCGAAGTCGGCCTCAGCGATGGGCAGGACGCCGGCTTGCAGCGGCTGCTGGAGCGCGCCGGGGCCCTCCTGCGTTCCGAGCGCTTCAAGCTCGTCTATGAGAATCCCGAGGAGCGCTCGCGCGTCTATGAGCCCCGCTAAGCTCCGCGCCGCCCTGGTCGCCCTCTGCGTGCTGGCCTACGGCGCCACCCTGGCCGCGCGCGGCTTCATCCGCGACGACCGCTGGATCATCGCGGAGAACCCGCTCATGCGCCAGGGTTGGCGCGCGCTGCCCGCGCTGTTGACGACGGGCTACTGGGAAGCGGCGATGGGGCCCGCCGCGCCGATCCAGGAATATCGGCCGCTGCTCAGCTTGACCTTCCTTCTCCAGCGCCAGATGACGGGGCTTTCGAAAGCCCCCATGCACGCCGTCAACCTCATCCTCCACATCCTTGTCTGCCTCCTCTTATGGGAGGCGCTCCGCCGCCGGATGAAGGCCTTCGCCGCCGCCGCCGCCGCCGCGATCTTCGCCGTGCTGCCGGTCCACGCCGAGGCCGTCTGCGCGCTGACCGGCCGCTCCGAGCTTTTGTCGGCGGCCTTGATCCTAGGCGCTTGGCTGCTGCTCGAGCAGCGCCGCCTGGCGGCCGGCTGCGCGCTCTTCTCGGCGGCGCTGCTCACCAAGGAGCACGCCTTCCTCTTCCCGGTATTCCTGGCCCTGTCGGACTGGACCTTCCACGGCCGCCTGCCCTGGCACGGCGCCTCGCGCCGGACCTATGGCGCGCTGGCGGCTTGCGCCGCCGCCGGCCTGACGCTGCGCTGGCTCTTCCTGTCGGCGGCGTTCCATGGCGGCGTCGCCTACTTCACCACCGGCAGGCTCGTCGCCGCGCTGACCTACGCCCGCTTCGCCTTGCGGCATTATCTGTGGCCCAGCTTGACGGGCGCAGACCTCTGCGCCGACTTCAGCCGCCCTCTGATCCCCGATGAAGCCGCCGCGTCTTTGGCAGGCTGGGCCTGCCTGCTGGCCTTGGCCGTCCTGATCGCGCTAGCCGTCCGGGCGCTGAGCCGACGCCGGCCATGGGCGTTCTGGGCCCTCGGCCCCCTGGTCTTCCTGCTTCCGACCTGCCATCTGCTGATGCCCCTCGACACGCTCGGCGCCGAACGCCTGCTCTACCTGCCGTCCATCGGCCTCGCCGCCCTCCTCGGCCTGCTTTGGCAGCGCTGGCGCGCGCGCGCCGCCACCGCCGCGATGCTGGCCCTGGCCGCATCGCTCTGCTGGTATACCTGGGCGACGCTCCAGCGCAGCCAGGCCTGGGGCTCGGAAGGCGCCTATTACGAAGCCGCCATCTCCTGCAATCCCGTCTCCAGCCGAGCGCGGTCCGGGCTGGGCGTGGCCCTGGCCAGGTCCGGCCGTACGCAAGAGGCGCGAGGCCGCCTGCTCGAGGCGATCGGGCTCGACGCGGCCCTGTCGCCCCCCTACTACAACCTCGCTCACCTGGCTTGGTCCGAAGGCGACGACGCCGAGGCGCGGCGGCGGCTGCGCCAGGCGCTGGAGCGCGATGCCTCCGTTTCCGACAGCTGGGTGCTGCTAGCCGTCATCGAACAGACGGGCGGGCGCCTGGCCGAAGCGCGTGCCGCGCTCGAACGCGCCCTCACCCTTCAGCCGATGAACGCGGCGGCGGAGTTCAACCTCGGACGCCTTTGCCTGCTCGACGGCCGCGCCGCCGAAGCGCCCGCCCACTTCGCCCGCTTCGTCGAGCTGGCCCCCGACGACCCCGACGCCCCGGTCGCCCGCGGCCTGGCCGCGGGAACCGCGGAGGTTCGATGAACCGCTCCCAAGACCCTTGGCCTTGGCTGCTCGGCGCCGCCGCCGGCCTTTTCTACCTCGCGTTCCACTCCACCTTCTATAATTTCGACGGCGTGGCCTGCGCCATCGCCGTCGAGCTCGGCGACCTGCCGCACCTGGCCCACGGCAATCACCTGGCCTACGGCCTGGCGGGGCTGATCTTCGACCGCGGCTGGCGCGTCCTGGGGTACGACGGTCCGGCCATGCTGCCCTTGCAGACGCTGGACAGCCTGCTGGGCGGAGCCGGCATCGGCTTGTTCTTCCGCTTCCTGCGCCGGCAGGGGCTGTCCTGGCCGGCCTCCCTGCTGAGCGCCCTAGGGCTGGCCGTGTCGCAAGCCTACTGGTTCTGGAGCCTGGAAGCCCAAGTCTACGTCTTCGGCGTCTTTTTCGCGCTGCTGGCGGCTGACTGCGCCTTCGCCGAGCGCCCGCGTCCCGTCCTGGCCGGCATCTGGCTGGCCGCGGCGGTGCTCGGCCACGTCGGGCACCTGATGCTCTTTCCCGCCGCGGCCCACGCGCTCTGGAGATGCGATCGCACGGGCCGCTTCGCGCTTCGCTTCGCGGCCGCCCTTGGCTTGAGCGTCGCCGCGGCCTATACGGCGGCGGGCCTGTTCATCATACGGCCGGACGGCTGGCCGGCGCTGCGCGCTTGGCTGCTGGGCAGCGCCGCGCTCTCGCTGGACAAATCCTTCCTATGGTACGGAGGCTATTCGCTGGAAAACCTGCGCGTCTGGGGTTTGATGACGCTGCGCATCTTCGCCGAGGGCGCCGCCTTGAGCGGCTGGACCGCCGCGGCGGCCTGGGGCCTGGGCGCGGCCGCGCTCTCGGCGGCGGCGGCCGGCGCCGCGCGAAGCGGACGCCGAGGCCTGGCGATCCTAGCCGGGCTCTGGCTGGGCGGCTACGCCGTCCTCTTCATCCTCTGGCAGCCCTGGACGGTCGTCTACCGCGTGGTCGACCTGCTGCCGCTGTGGCTGCTCATCGCCGTCTGGGCTGACGGCGCGCGCCCCCGCTTGGCGATGGTCGGAGCCTGGGTCCTGGCGGCCGGGACGCTCAACGCCGCGACCTTGGTCCTGCCCGCCTGCGACCCGACCAAGAACAAACCGCTTCAAGAAGCGGTCTGGCTGGCCCAAGCCACGCCGCCCGAGGCTTGGATCGTGGTCTCCGCCCATGGCCAGGTCTACGTGCCTTATTTCAGCCACCGCCGTCCCGTCAATCTGCGCTACCATGCTGACGACGAGTCGCTGGGACGCCGGCTGGATAAGCTGGAACAGGCCGGCGAGCAGGTCTACGTGACCGCGGCGACCCTCGACGGCGCGGGTCGCCGGGCCTTCTTCACGGCCTACGGACTGCGCGAGGAGAGCCGCCGCGGAGAAGAGGCGCTCTACCGGGTGATGAAGGGAAAGCCCAGCGGCAGCAGCCAGAAAAGGTTGAAGACGGCAGCAGCGCTCAAGAACGGCCCGAAAGGGATAGGGTCCGAACGCTTGAGCGTGCCGCGCGCGATCAAGAAAACGCCGTAGACCGAGCCGAGCAAGGAGCCGAGCAGCAGGCAGTCGAAGGCGCCGAGGCCGCCCGTCCACGCGCCGACCGCGGCGAGCAGCTTCACATCGCCGCCGCCCATCGCCTCCTTGCCGAACAGCTTCTCTCCGGCGGCCGCCGTTGCCCAGCACATGAAGAAGCCGATCAACGCCCCCTTGGCGCTGAAGCCGACGCTCCAGAGCCAAGAGGCGCCGCCCATCAGCGGGTTGAATGGAGCGGCCGCCAAGCCCAAGGCCAGCAGCCCCAAAGACAGCTCATCCGGGATCAAGAAGGTATCCCAATCGATCATCGCGACGGCCAGCAAGACGCCGGCCGCCAAGACGGCCAAAACGGCCCAGAGCGGCAGGTCGCGCCAGCGGATCCATAAGGCGACGGAGAGAGCTCCCATAGCCGCTTCGATGAGCGGATACCGCGGCGAGATCGCCTTGCGGCAATTGCGGCACCGTCCAGCCAGCAACAGCCAGCTCAAGACGGGGATGTTGTCGTAGAACGCGATGGTCTTGCGGCAGCGTGGGCAGCGCGAACGAGGAAACGACAGGGACTCCTCCTTAGGAAGCCGGTAGATCACGACGTTCAGGAAGCTCCCCAGGCAGCAGCCAAGCCAGCATGCCAGCGCTAGGTCCACACCGACATGATAATAAATAGAAGAACCCGGTGTCACTCCAGCCGCTTGAGCTCCTCGAGGACCTGCCGGGCGTCGGCGTCATCCGGGGACCGGGACAACACGCCTTCCAGCTCGCGCCGCGCCATCCCATAGGCGCGTTTGATCATCAGCTCGCGAGCCAGCAGGATCCGCGCGGGGTCGCCCGCGCCGCCGGCCACGGCCGCTTGCAGGAGCCCCGCGGCGGCCGCGTACTGATGATGAAGGGAGCGCAGATAAGCCAGCTCGGCGCCGTTCTGAAGGGTAGGATCCAGCCGAACCGCCTCGGCTTGAGCTCCGACGGCGCGTTCGAAAGACCATAGCTTGAGAAAGAGCTTGGCCCGCTCCCGCCATTGCGGGGCGCCCTGCGGCCTGCCGGCCAGCGGCTTCCAACGGTCGTCCAGCGCCTTGAGCGCGGCGCGCGAACGCGCCAAGAAAGCCCAGGCCGCGGCGGGCCGAACGGGCTCCTGATACCAGCGGTACCACCTGCGGGCCTCCTCGAAACGGCCAAGCGAGGCGAGGGCGTCGCCCAGCAGCATCGGCGCGTGGACGTTTTCCCGATCATGCAGGACCAGCCACTGGAACTCACGCCGCGCCCCCTCCTCGTCCAAGGTCAGAGCCCGCGCCAGGCCGGAGTAAAACCGGAGCTTGGGATGCGACGGGGCCAGCCGCGCCGCGCGCTCCAGCAGCGGCAAGGCCCGCGCCGGCCGGTCATACTTGAGCTCGAGGACGGCCAGCCCGATCAGGGCCTCCGCCTGCTCCGACCCTGCAGCGCTCTTCGCCGCGCTCTCATAGGCCGCCAGCACCGCATCGCCGACTCCGGCCTCGTAGAGCCCCACCCGCCCCATGCTCTTTGCCAAGCGTAGCGTCCGGCGCACGAAGCGATCCGCGCCGGAACGCTCCAGCGCCGCGGCGGCCTCCTCTTGGCTGCCTGCGGCTATGTAGTAGCGGGCCCTGGAGAGGTAGGGGAGATCCTGGTCGGGGCGCAGGTAAAGGAAGGGTTCCAAGTCCGCGCAGAAACCGTAGTAGCTCCAATCGAACACGTCGCCAAGGTCGCGGTCCCCCACGGAGGTGTAGATCAGGACGAAGTCATCCGCCTGGACGGTCCTCGCGCTGACCTCGAGGACCACGGCGCGGGGATCGAAACCGCGATTCCAGGCCCGGAATGAGGAGACCTGGCTCCATGACAAGCCCGCAAACAGCAGCAAGGCGGCCGCCCGTTGTCCGGCCGCGGCCGGCGTCCCGGCGGCCAGGAGGAGCGCCCAAAATGGCAGGGTGTAGAGGTAGACTCGCGTCTCCGGCATGGTGCCGGTCAGCGTGGCCGCAACCAACGGCACCGCCAGCTGCAGCAAGGCGAGGACGACGCCAGGACGGCTTCCCCGCCGCCAGCCGACGACGGCGCCGGCGACTCCGGCGATCAAGAAGAATGAAGGGAAAAGCCAGCCTCGCCCCAACACGCCGGCCATCAGGCCCAGGCGCCGCGGCGTAGCCAGCAAGGACTCCCCCAGTCCCAGCCGACCGATGCCGGCATTGGGCAGCTGGTCGAGCACCGGAAGGTAGCTCAGCAATGTCAGAAGCAGGCCGCAGCCGAAGACCGCGGCCAATTCCTTCAAGGACGGACTCTCTTGGCGGTACTCGGCCTGACGGCTCAGCCAGACGGCCCAAAGCCCCAACGCCAGCGTGAAGATGACCGAGGACGGAACGATGTAGTGTGCCGCCAATAAGGTCAATGGCAGCAGGCTCAGCAGCGACCTCCGGCCGCGCAGGAGGGCGTGGGCGGCCAGCCAAGCGCTCAGCAGGCAGAAGAAGGTCGCCAGGCTATAGCCTCGCAGCATATGGCTGTACATCAGATGCCAGAACGACAGCCCGAGCGCGGCCATGGCGGCTAAAGCCGCCGCCGGCGAGAAGAGGAGGAGCCCGAGGTCATAGAGCAGGACGAGGGCCCCGACGGAGGCAAGGATGCTCGGCAGCTGCAGCAAGCCGGGGTCGGCCAGCGTCATCATGAGGCGCTTAGGGCTCAAAGCGTCGATGGCGTGCAGCAGCAGCGACAAGAGGATATGGTTGTTGGCCACCTCATAATGCGTGGCTATGTAGGAAGGCGTTTGGGCGGCGTAGTTCCGCACCATATAGGCCTCGTCGCCCGTGAAGGCGGCTCCCCAATGAGCGAAGCGCAGAAGGCCGAAGACGAGCAGCAGGAAGAAGAAAAGGGCCCCTCCCGAAGGAGGGGCCCCTTTTTGCGGCCGCACGGGCTAGGTCAGTAGAGCGTCCAGACGCTGCCCTTGGTGTCGGTGTGCGTGCAGTTGACGAACAGCGTGCCCAGGTTCGCGTTGCCGGGCGTGTTGTTGTAGGACCAGCCGGCGGCGTCGTTGGCGGCAGCCTGCGCCACGACGGCGGAGGTATCTCCATGATAGTTCGGAGCCTTCGCGTTAGGCACGGAGGTCAGATACTTGCCGGAGACGGTCAGGGCGGCCATGTCCGACGGGTACTGGCCTTCCAGGTCGCCGTAATAGATGCTCAAGGCGGAGCGGATCGAGCCGAGGTTTCCCTTGGACGCGCCCTCGCTGGACTTGCGGATGAGTTCCGCGAACTTCGGGATGGCGATGGCAGCCAAAATACCGATGATGGCGACGACGATCATCAGCTCGATGAGCGTAAAACCCGACTTGTTCAGCTTTTTCATTAATGGTCCTCCGTCAATTTGACTGCACTCTGGTGAAATCATATAGAAAGCGCATCGCGGAGTCAATGGCTATGGATAGCCTAAAAAAAGAAGGCCTCCCCGAAGGGAGGCCTTCCATTCCTCTTTTTACGGCTGGCTGCTCAGTAGAGCGTCCAGACGCTGCCCTTGGTATCGGTGTGCGTGCAGTTGACGAACAGCGTGCCCAGGTTCGCGTTGCCGGGCGTGTTGTTGTAGGACCAGCCGGCGGCGTCGTTGGCAGCGACCTGCGCCACGACGGCGGAGGTATCTCCATGATAGTTCGGAGCCTTCGCGTTGGGCACGGAGGTCAGATACTTGCCGGAGACGGTCAGGGACGCCATGGCCGAAGGGTACTGGCCTTCCAGGTCGCCGTAATAGATGCTCAGCGCCGACCGGATGGACCCCAGGTTTCCTTTGGATGCACCTTCACTGGACTTACGGATGAGTTCCGCGAACTTAGGGATGGCGATAGCCGCCAAAATACCGATGATGGCGACGACGATCATCAGCTCGATGAGCGTAAAACCCGACCTGTTCTGTTTTTTCATCAATGGTCCTCCGTCAATTGGATTGCACTTGACGGAAAGCATATAGAAAGCGCCTCGCAGAGTCAATGGCTATGGATAGCCTGAAAAAAGAAGGCCTCCCCGAAGGGAGGCCTCCCATTCATCTTTTTACGGCTGGATGCTCAGTAGAGCGTCCAGACGCTGCCCTTGGTGTCGGTGTGCGTGCAGTTCACGAACAACGTCCCCAGGTTCGCGTTGCCGGGCGTGTTGTTGTAGGACCAACCGGCCGCGTCATTGGCTGCTAACTGCGCCACGACCGCGGAGGTATCCCCGTGGTAATTGGGAGCCTTCGCGTTAGGCACCGACGTCAGGTACTTACCTGAGACCGTCAGGGCCGCCATGTCCGAAGGATACTGGCCTTCCAGGTCGCCGTAATAGATGCTCAGCGCCGACCGGATGGACCCCAGGTTTCCTTTGGATGCACCTTCACTGGACTTACGGATGAGTTCCGCGAACTTAGGGATGGCGATAGCCGCCAAGATACCTATGATAGCAACCACGATCATCAACTCGATGAGCGTGAAGCCCCTCGTTCCGAACCCTTTGCTGCCTTTGCTTACTCTCATTTACACTACCCCCTTTTTGCCGTTATGATATATTTCAGGGTAAATAAGTCGTATCGGCATCATTAGTAGCACGACTGAGAGTCATTAGGGAGTATAGCCCCTGGGCCAAGCGCTGTCAAGAGGGTCGGGGGGCGCTGTGACAAAAGTCACGCCGGGATTGGTGGGCAGACGGGGACTTGAACCCCGAAGGCCTTTCGGCCACACGGTCCTGAGCCGTGCGTGTCTGCCATTCCACCACCTGCCCACCGATCCCGGCGTGAAAAGAATGTTAGAATTGATTCTAGCAAATAACCGCGCATGAGCAAAGAAAAAGACCCCGGAAAGAAGGTCGTGGCCAGCCATCGCAAAGCCCGGCAGTTCTACGAGATCCTAGAGGTCTTCGAGGCCGGCATCGCCCTGCTGGGCCCCGAGGTCAAATCGCTTCGCGGGGGGCAGGCCTCCCTGGATGGCTGCTTCGGACGCCATGAAGGGGGTCAGCTGTTCCTGTTCAACTTCTACATCCCCCCCTACAAGCAGAACACCAGCACCGAGCCCCTGGACCCCCGCCGCACCCGCAAGCTCCTGCTGCACTCCGGCGAGATCGACAAGATCATCAAGAAGTTGGAGACCAAGGGCCTGACGCTGATCCCCCTGGAAGCCTACTTCAAGAACGGCTGGGCCAAGGTCAGCCTAGGCCTGGCCCGCGGCAAGACAGGCCCCGACCGCCGCGCCGATATGCGCAAGAAGGACTCCGCCCGGGACGTCGAGCGCAGCTTCAAAGGAAAGTACAAGGGCTGAAATAACCGAATAACCGAGGGCCTGGCACCGACCGTTAGAAGCGGATGCCGAGGCCGGCTTCGGAGCCGCTCCGGAAATTGACCAGCGTGTAGGCGCCGTAGAAGTAGACGAAGGTCCAAGGCTTGATCCGCATGCCCGCGGTGAAACGGCTGGTCAAGGTCGTCACGGTCGAGCCGTTGAGGGTGGGATCGGCCAACGATGAGCGCACCACCAGGCGCGTGCGGTCGACGCCCGCGCCGATATAGGGCGTATACTTGACCGAGCCCATCGAGAAGACGCCGTTGCCGCCGACATGGCTGGCCGAGAAGTGCTGGTGGACCACGGAGTGGGCCACGCCCGAGATCAAGAATTGCGGATCCCAAGGCTTGTCGGTGGACTTAAGGAGACCATAGCGCAACCCGCCGCCGGCGACGGTCAGACCCTGATAGCTGATGCCGCGGACGAAGCCGTCGAGGCGGAACGGCATGCCGACCTCAGCCTGCACCCAGGGCAGACCAAAGGCGCGTACGCCCCTGTTGCGCAGGATGCGGTCGTCCTTGTCCGGGGAGACCTGCATGCCGGCGCGCAGGCCCACGTCCATGCCGGAGAGGCCCAGGCTGCGCCCGCCATGGAAGGTGCCCGAGCCCAGGACGGCGCCCAGGTCGCGAGCGAAAGGCTTGAGCGAACCGGCGTCGGCGAACTGCTGGAAGCCCCCGAATTGGTCGGCGTGGGCGGGAACGACGGCCAGCAGCAAGCTCAGCACGGCCAGACTTCTCTTGATCAGCATGGTGTTACCTCGTTCGAACGGTCTCATGGGCTAGTCTGAGCCCCTGCAGCGTCAGATCGGGCGCCAAGCGCACCGCGGGGCCAAGGTCCTTATAGAAGAGTCGGGCCAGGCCGCCGGTGGCCAGGATGCGGGGCCGCCGGCCCGGCATCTCGCGCAGCGTCAGCTCGAGCAGCTTCTCGATCATGCCCAGATAGCCGAAGTAGACCCCGGCCTCGATGCATTCGACCGTGTTCTTGCCGATGGCCCGGCGCGGCTTGCGGATGGCCACCTCGGGAAGCTTCGCCGTACCCATCGCCAAGGCCCGCGCCGCCATCTTAGGACCCGGCAGGATGGCCCCCCCCAGGTAATCCCCGCGGCCCGACACGCAGTCGAAGGTGGTCGCCGTCCCGAAATCGATGACTACGGCCGGGCCCTCGACCAACCGATGTGCCGCCAAAGCGTTGAGCAACCGATCCGCCCCGACCTGCTTGGGGGAATCGACCAGGAGCTTGATGCCCAGGGGGGTGCGCGGGGTGATGCCCAGAGGGCGCAGGCCGAGGGCC
Source organism: uncultured Elusimicrobia bacterium (assembly GCA_964510095.1). Lineage (GTDB taxonomy): Bacteria > Elusimicrobiota > Elusimicrobia > UBA1565 > UBA9628 > JBBTLF01. The sequence continues at coordinate 75,992 of CAZEAE010000014.1, forward strand.
GCTCCCAGCGCCCGCTCCAGGGGCCGGTCCAAGGCGGGGACTACGCTGCCGTAGACGACGGCCTTGAACTTGGCGGCCAGCCGGCCGGCCCCGCGCAAAAGGAGCGCGCCCAGGCGCCTGCTTCCCAGAGCCTCCGCCGTCTCTATCCGCCATTGGCGCGCCAGCCGGGGCCCTTGGAAGGCCCCGGCCGTGATGTTGGTGTTGCCGACATCCAGCGCCAGCAGCAAAGGTCGGTTACTTGAGCGCCGCCGACAGTTCCTTGACCGCCGACGCCGATTTCTGGAGCGCGATGCGCTCCTCGACCGACAGGTTGAGCTGGATGACCTGCTCGACCCCGCGCGCACCGAGCTTGGTGGGGACTCCCACGAAGACGCCGTCGATGCCGTATTCGCCCTCGAGGTAGACGGCACAAGGCAGGATCTTCTTCTTGTCCTTGAGGATCGCTTCCACCATCTCGGCCGATGACGCCGAAGGCGCGTAGTACGCCGAGCCGGTCTTGAGCAGCTTGACGATCTCCGCTCCGCCGTCGCGGGTGCGCTGGTTGATCGCATCGATCTTATCTTTCGCCATGAGCTCGGTGATCGGGATGCCCGAGACCGTCGAGAAGCGCGGCATCGGGACCATCGTGTCGCCGTGGCCGCCCAGCACCATGGCGTGGACGTTCTCCATGGAGACGTCGAGCGCCTCGGCGATGAACCAGCGCATGCGCGCCGAATCTAGGACGCCGGCCATGCCGATGACGCGGTGCTTCGGGAACTTGGAGGTCCGCAAGGCGACGAGGCACATCGCGTCCAAGGGGTTGGAGACGATGATCAGGATGCTGTTGGGAGAGTGCTTGACGATGTTCTCGGTGACCTGCTTGACGATGCCGGCGTTGGTGTTAAGGAGGTCGTCGCGGCTCATCCCGGGCTTGCGGGGGATGCCGGCGGTGATCACCACGATGTCGCTGTTGGCGGTCGCCTCATAAGAGGTGGTGCCGGTGACCTTGGAATCGTAGCCATAGATAGGGCCGGACTCCATGATGTCCAAGGCCTTGCCCGCGGGCATGCCTTCCGTCTGCGGGATGTCGAGCACGACCACATCGCAGATCTCCATCTCGGCCAGCCGCTGCACGAGCGTCGCGCCGACGTTGCCGGCTCCTACCACCGTCACCTTTTTCCTCATTTGAAAGCCTCCTAGGTCCGATTTAAAGCTACAAAGGGATGTTGCCGTGCTTCTTCGGGATGCGCTCCACCTTCTTGTTCTTAAGGAACCGGAAGGCCCGGATGAGCTTGGCCCGCGTGTCCTTTGCGTCGATGACCTCGTCGATGTAGCCGCGCGCCGCGGCCTGATAAGGCGAGGCGAAGCGCTTGGTGTAGTCGTCGATGAGCTCCTGGCGCTTTTTAAGCGGGTCCGCCGCGGCTTTTATCTCGGCCTTGAAGAGGATGTCGACGGCGCCCTGAGGGCCCATGACGGCGATCTCGGCGCAGGGCCAAGCGTAGTTGATGTCGCCCTTGATGTGCTTGGAGCTCATGACGTCGTAGGCGCCGCCGTAGGCCTTGCGCAGCACGACCGTCACCTTGGGCACCGTGGCCTGGCAGTAAGAGTAAAGGAGCTTGGCGCCCCGGCGGATGATGCCGCCGTGCTCCTGCTCGAGCCCCGGCCAGTAGCCCGGGACGTCGACCAAGGTCAGCAAGGGGATGTTGAAGGAATCGCAGAAGCGCACGAAGCGCGCGGCCTTCTCGCTGGCGCCGATATCGAGCGCGCCTGAAAGCACCGCGGGGTTGTTGGCGACGACGCCCACCGACTCGCCGTTGAGGCGGATGAAGCCGACGACGATGTTGCGCGCGAAAGCCTTCTGGACCTCGAGGAACTGGTGGCCGTCGGCCAGCTCCCAGATGACGTCGTGGACCTTGTAGGGCTTCTTGGAGTCCATCTCGGAGAACGACTGCAGGAGCGCGCTCTGCCGTCTGGGGTCGTCGGAGGGCATGGCGGCCTTGGCCTTCTCGTGGCAATTCTGCGGGAGATAATCCAACAGGTCTCTGATCTGGCGGAAGCAGTCGTGCTCGGAGCCGGCCACGAAGTGGCAGACGCCGGACTTGGTGCTGTGGGTGGTGGCGCCGCCCAAGGACTCGAAGTCGCAGGACTCGCCGGTGGCGCCGCGCACCACCTCGGGGCCGGTGATGAACATGTGGCTGGTGCCCTCGATCATGAAGACGAAGTCGGTCAGCGCCGGGGAATAGACGGCGCCGCCGGCGCAGGGGCCGAGGATGGCCGATATCTGCGGGACCGCGCCGGAAGCCTGCACGTTGCGGTAGAAGATCTCCGCGTAGCCGCCCAAGGACTCCACGCCTTCCTGGATGCGCGCGCCGCCGGAGTCGCAGAGGCCGATGACGGGCACCCCGGCGGTGAGCGCCATGTCCATGATCTTACAGATCTTCTGGGCGTGCCCCAGGCCCAGGGAGCCGCCCATGACGGTGAAGTCCTGGGAGTAGACGCAGACCGCGCGCCCGTTGATGCGGCCCCAGCCGGCGACGACGCCGTCGGCGGGAAGGTTCTTCTTGTCGAGGCCGAACTCCTGAGAGCGCTTCTCGAGGAGGAGGTCGATCTCCTCGAAAGAATCGTCGTCGAGCAGCAGCTCCAGGCGCTCGCGCGCCATGAGTTTGCCTTGGGCGCGCTGGGCCTTCTCGCGCTCGGGCCCGCCGCCGGACTCGGCCTTCTTGCGCCGGGCGAGCAGGTCCTCGGTCTTGGGCGACAGCAAGGCTCTGGGCTTGATCGGCTCAGGCATGTTCCACCAACTCCACGAGGACGCCGTGGGCGTGTTTGGGATGTAGGAAGCAGACTTTGTGGCCGCGGGCGCCGGGGCGCGGGCGCGACTCGAGAGGCGGCAAGCCGGCTTCGGTCAGGGCCTTCATGCGTGATTCTATCTCTTTTACGGAAAAAGCGATGTGGTGGATGCCGGGGCCGCGGGTCTTGAGGAATTTGGCGATGGCGCCGTCTTCCGAGGTCGGCTCGAGCAGTTCCAGGCTGGTCTCGCCGGCCTGGAGGAAGGCGACCTTCACCTTTTGAGTCGGGACTTCCTCGCGATGATAGACCTCGAGGCCGAGGGCCTTCCTATAAAAAGGGAGCGCCTCTTCTATGCTCTCCACCGCGATGCCGACGTGATCGAGGCTCATCGCTTCAAGATCCTCGTACCCAGCGAGGCCGGGTCGATCTTATGCTCAAGCATGTCCTCCAGAGACTTCTCGGTGATCCGGTTCAAAGCGCTTTGATAAGCCCGGCGCGAGACGTAGGTCGAAAGCTCCTCGCGGTGCTGCTGCTTGAGGCGGCGGCGGCCCTCGTCGCTGCCCTTGAGGTAGGCCCAATGCCCTTCCAAAACCTTGCCCAGCTCGACGACGCCTTCTCCGGTCAGCGCGGTCGTGGCCAAGACCGGGGTCTCCCACTCCTTCTCCGCCTGCCCCGCGGCGCGGCCCAGGCCCAGCGCGCCCTTGAGGTCGCTGATGGCCTTGTCCTTGCCGGCCAGGTCGGCCTTGTTGACCACGAAGAGGTCGCCGATCTCCATGATGCCGGCCTTCATCGCCTGGATCTCGTCGCCCATCTGCGGCGTGGTCACGTAGACCACCGAGTCGGCCACCTTGGCGATGATCACCTCGTCTTGGCCGGTGCCCACCGTCTCGACGATGATCTTGTCGCAGCCGAAGGACTCCAGCACATGGATGGCGCCGAAGATCGTGTGCGAGACGCCCCCCACCATGCCGCGGGAGGCCAAAGAGCGGATGAAGACGCCCGGGTCGGTGGCATGTTCCTGGATCCTGAGCCTGTCCCCTAAAAACGCCCCGCCGGAGATGGGGCTGGAAGGGTCCACCGCCAGCACTCCGACCTTTAGCTTCAGCTTGCGGTAATGCGAGACCAAGCGGCTGGTCAGCGTGGATTTTCCCGCGCCGGGGGGCCCGCAGACGCCCACTTTCTGCGCCGAGCCGGCCTTGGCGAAGAACGCCTTGGAGAGCCGGTCGGCGTCCGGAGCCTCGTCTACGACCAGGCTCATCGCGCGCGAGGCCGCCGCATGATCGCCGCGCGAGACGCGCTCGACCAAGACCCGCCAGTCGTTAGGCTTTGCCAAGGGTCTCGTTGAGATACGCGACGATCGCCGAGAGCGGGGTGCCCGGGCCGAAGACCTTGTCGACCCCCTTCTTCTTCAAAGGTTCGACGTCCTCGTCCGGGATGATGCCGCCGCCGAAGACCAGGACATCGGCCAGGCCGCGCGACTTGAGCAGCGCGGTGATCTGCGGGAAAAGCGTCATATGCGCGCCGGACAAGAGCGACAGCCCCACGGCGTCGACGTCCTCCTGCAGCGCGGCCTGGGCGATCATCTCCGGGCTCTGACGGATGCCGGTGTAGATCACCTCGAAGCCGGCGTCGCGCAGCGCGCGCACGATCACCTTGGCGCCGCGGTCGTGGCCGTCCAACCCCGGCTTGGCGATCAGGACCCGGAAAGGCTTCTTTTGAACGCTTGTCACCACACGCCTCCGTGCGCCAGGACCTCGATGAAAGCCTCGACGACCTTGGGGTCGAAGCGCTTGCCGGCGCCCTCCTTGGCTTCCTTGCCCGCCCTCTTGTAGAGCTCCTCGTCGCGCAGGCCCACCATCCGCAGCTCCTCCATCGATTCGACCAGGCCCAGGATGCGCGCGCCCAAGGGGATGTCTTCGCCCTTGAGCTTCATCGGATAGCCCGAGCCGTCGTAGCGCTCATGGTGATGCTTGATCATCGGCAGGGCGCCTTCCAGCAGCTTGATGCCTTCCAGCATCCGAAACGAAAAGGCCGGGTGCATCTCCTCGGAGGCGCTCATGACCCCCAGGTCGGACAGCATCCGGGGGTTCTTGAAAGCCACGTAGCCCACGTCGTGCAGGACGCCGGCGTAATAGAGCATCCGGTACTCGTAATCGTCGACGCCCAGCGCCCGGCCGATCGCGCAGGCGAGCTTGGCGGAGCGCACCGGGTGCTCGTCCATGTTGGGCCGCGACGTCTCGATGACGCCGACGAGCACCTCCATGATATGGGAGAAGAAGTTCTTCTGCTCGGAGATGATCTTGGTGTTGGTGATGGCCACCGACGCCAGGGAAGCCAGGCTCGACAGCAGGCCGATGTGCTGGGCGTCGTAGCCGCCCTCGCGCTTGTTGAGCACCTCGACGACGCCCACCAGCTCGCCGCGGAACTCCATCGGCACGCAGAGCAGGGATTTCGTCACGAAGCCCGAGGCCTTGTCGAACTTGCCCGCGAAGCGGGGGTCGGAGCGCGTGTCGTTGACCACCTCGGGCTTGCGGTTCTGGGCCACCCAGCCGCCGATGCCCTGGCCGATGGGCAGGGTCATGGTCTTGAGCGCCTTGGCGTGCTCGCCCGAGGCCACCTTGAAGAACAGGCTCTTCTTGTCGTCGGTGACCAGCATGATGGCGCTGGCCTCCGAATCCAGCAGCTTCTCGGCGGCGGCGCCGATCTTCTGCAGGAGGAAGTCCAGGTCCATCGTCGAGTTGAGCGAGCCGGCGATCGAGAAGAGCTCGAGCGCGGTGTTGGTGTCCATGCCGCCTTGGGGAACCGTCGTCTCTTGAGCCATGGTTACTCCGTACCGCCTAGGACTTCGCGACAGCTGGTAAGGCCCATCTTCACCTTCTCAAGGCCGTCTTGGACGATGAGCCGCATGCCCTCCTTCACGGCTTCCCGGCGGACGTTGTCGGCGGCCACGTCCTTGAGGCAGAATTGGCGGAGCGAATCGCTCATCACCAGCAGCTCATGCATGCCGACGCGGCCCTTGTAACCGAGTTGCTTGCAGGCGTCGCAGCCGGTCTTAGGCGAGCCCATGATCTTCTGGCCGGGCGGCAGCTGGACGTTGTTCTCCTTGAAGATGATGATCTCGTCGGGCGTCGGGTCATGAGGCGTCTTGCACTCCGAGCAGAGGCGCCGGGACAAGCGCTGGGCCATGACGGCCTTGATGGTGGTAGCCACCATGAAGGCGGGCAGGCCCATGTCCGTCAGGCGCGAGATGGTGGAGGCGGCGTCGTTGGTATGGATGGTCGAGAAGACCAGATGGCCGGTCATGGCGGCTTCCATGGCGATGTGGGCCGTCTCCTCGTCGCGGATCTCGCCGACCATGATGACGTCGGGGTCCAGGCGCAGGAACGAACGCAGGGCCGTGGCGAAGTCGAACTTCTTGCCCTCGCCGAGCTTCAAGTCCGGGTTGACGGGCACCTGGATGATGCCGTCCAGGTTGTACTCGACCGGGTTTTCCGCGGTCAGGATCTTGATGTCGGGCCGGTTGACGTGGTTGAGGGCCGCGTAGAGCGTCGTCGATTTGCCGGAGCCGGTGGGGCCGCAGATGACGATGAGGCCGAAATTCTTCTTGCCGCCGATGCCCTTGAGCAGGGCGAGGAACCGCTGGAGCGTGTCGTCCATGAAGCCCATCTTCATGATATCCACCTGCACCGACTTCCTATCCAATATGCGCATGACGCAGGATTCGCCGTAGACGGTGGGCACCATCTCGACGCGGAACTCGATGGGGTTGCCGCCGGCGATGAGCTGGATGCGGCCCGATTGCGGGATGCGCCGCTCCGTGATGTTCATCGAGTTGGTCATGATCTTGATCTTGG
>CAZEAE010000015.1:0-74811 GCA_964510095.1 uncultured Elusimicrobia bacterium
GGCGGCGGCTGGCAACCTCACGCCGGATAACCAGCGGGCGGCTCTTTTCCCGGGAACTATCATCGACAATCCGACGATCAGCATTTTGGATCAGGGCGGGGCTGCGGTGGCCTGCGGAGCAGCCACGAATACTCAGTCGGTCCAAGTCAAGGTCGAGGATTTTATTTCTGGCCCAGGACGGCTCGAAATTTTCCAAAACAACGCCTTCCAGACGGCAAACGGCGGTTTCGTGGGGGGAGATTACTTCGACGGAACGTCGCGGAACTTCACGGCGGCCGATCCAGGACTTTCCATCCTTGGCGGCGCTTCCGCGCCGATGGCAGAAGGCAGCTACACCGTGCGGGCTTTCGACCAGTCCGGAAATCGGGGTCCGGACTGTGGTTTCAGCATTTCGCCGCCTACCCCACCCCGCCTGACCTTCAGCAACGGTCGGGTCAACTACAAGAACATCGTCGGCACCACCTCCCTCAACACCTCCACACTAGCCGATCCTCAATCCTACATCCTCGTCGAATCTGATCGCGGCGACCTCGCCTCCGTGCAAATCGATGGTGGCGCCCTCCTTCCTGGCTTCCCGCCAGGAATCAACGCCGATAGCCTTCCCGCCGGTACATCGCGGGTGGAAAAACTGGATCTTCAAGCGGGGTCTCCGATCGGCCCGGGTGAACACACCATCACCGCGCTCAACACCGCCGGTCAAAAAACCGAGGCCAAATGGCGCGTCACCTCGATGGCTGCCACTCTTTCGCCCGGCTCGAATTCGACCTATAGCGAGAGCGCCGGCTTCAACGCCGCCGTCAGATTCAACATCAACAGCGGGATCAGTCTGCAGCCGACTGGGCAGATCGTCAGACTAAGCGATCCTTTGACTGTATTTAGGACGATCCCCGTAGGCGGGGACCCTCCCAGCGCGTTGCTTCAGGTCGACGTAGGAACTTCTTCCACCCTTGCCGACCAATATATCACGAGGGTGCGCGATATCGAGGGGAACAGCATTGATATCATCACCGACCTCAGCCTTGGCGACGTTAGTTTCAATCCCTTTCCGTTGGATACGATCCCCAAGTCCCACTCATCTACAGAGCCCTGGACCTCGGCCCCCGTCGATCTCCTCGCCCAACGGATACTTCCCGGTGCGATCTTGCGTACCGGTCTCACCAGAAATCCCCGTACGGGAGCGCCGGACTACGCCAATCCAGGCACCGCAGGCGCGGCGCTTTCGGGCAATACGCTCTACTTGCCCATCGGCGACGTTCAGGAGGTCGGGGAAATCGAAGGGAGGCTAGACGCCGGGACGGTCTTTCCGACCGCCGTCAGATTCGAGTCTGGCCCGTCGGGCATCGGCCTTTCGGTCACTACGACCACGCCAAACATCTTCTACCCCCTGCCACCGTCCTTCACTCTTCAACTGAGCCTGTTCAAGACCCCGCCGACGCAGGCCCTCATACAGCATTGCACCACACCTGTCGATGGGAACAATAGCTGCCAGGCGCTGGATTTCCAACCCTCCGGCAGCTTCCAGCCCGAGATGGTCGGCGTGAGCCTGTCGACGGTATCGAGACCGGCCACGTTCCCGGGGTTCTTTTTCGCCGGCGCCCAAACGGTGCCCATCGCTGGAGGCATCACGGTCGACCTCACCGCCACCGCTCCTGGCGTCGTCAGCGTGTCCCAGGGCTCCAGCCAACCCGAGCCCGGCTATCATACCGTCAGCCCGATCAACACTTACCAACTCTTATTCCCCGAGAACGCCATCGTCGGTCCCGTCACGGTCCACGTCCCCATCAGTGAGGTCTCTGCCGAAACCCTTGCCAAGCTGAAGGTCGCCTTGGTGCGAGACTGCGAGCTTCAACTCGTGCCCTCCGGCGCCGCAGGTAATGCGGTCACTTTCACCGCGAGCCTGAGCGGCGACTACATATTCGTCGTCGATGACTTCAGCAACCGCGCCATCGTCAGGAGCCCGGACGGACTGTTCAGCTTCGTTTCCGAGGCTCCCGGCGCCGAGCTCACCGTCAATCCCGTCGTGAGCAACCAGAGCCAGCTTGATAATCTCTTCGCCTCTATCGGCCTTAGCCGCACGGGCCAGGTCTATCAGCTAGGGCCCACCGGCCGCTCGTTTGCGACGCCCGGCGTCGTCAAGGTCTGCGGCGTTTCAGGAACCTCCCTGGAGCTTTACCAATACACCGCCGAAGGCGTCCGCGAACGGCTGCCCGGCCTGCGCAATGACACCGAGAGGGGCTACGTCGCGGCCCGTGTCGGCGGCTTCAGCTCCCTCTTCGGCTCTTTCATGCAGGCGCAGCCGGTGGCCGCCCAGGACCTCGCCGCCCCAGTCAGCCAGATCTTCTTTAGCCCCGCGGCCGCCATCGACGCTGAGGGCCGCTTCTTGCTTTCCTCCGCGACCCTCGTCAGCCTCACGGCGGTCGATCCCTTCTTCCCTGGCGCTCCCCAATCAGGCGTCGCCGCCACCCACTATCAAGTGGACCAGGAACCCCCTTCCGTATACGCCACGCCATTCTCGGTCGCGTCAGGCTCCCATACGATCGTATTCTACAGTATCGACGCGGCGGGAAACACCGAGTCCAACAAGCAGGTCTCGACGACGGACGCTCCTCCCGCAGCGCAAGCCAGTGCCAGTTCCGGCCTGGCCTTGAGCGCGGATGCCGCCGGCAACCTCTGGGAGGTCGTCTCAGACACCGTCGGCGTCTCTTTGCTTAAATTCGGCGCCAGCGGCCAGTTCCTGGCCGGCATCAGCCTGCCCGAGGCTGGTGATCAAGGTGCTTGGTCCATCCGCTTCGACGCCGCAGGCAACGCATTGGCCGTCGGCACCGCATCGGGCCCCGCCACCGTCGGTATTGATGTCGCGGTCTACAAGGTCGCAGGCTCCGGCGATCTCCTGCTGTCGCGGCGCCTCTTCGACGGCGGCTTCAACGGCCACGATTTCGCCTTGGACGCATCGGACAACCTCTGGCTCACCGGCGCGATCTCCGGGGAGCAAGGATTTGCCTTGGGTCTTTGGAAGTACACGATGGCCGAGGATACGCTTGTCCTTAAAAGCACCTACTCGGCCGGCACGGGCTTTGACGGAGGCTTTGGCATCACCTTGGACGTCGCCCAGAACATCTGGGTGGTCGGCTTCTCTTCGAACGATTACACGGCCAACCCCAACAAGCTCGACTTGGCCCTTTGGAAGTTCGACGCCACCGGCACGCAGTTGCTGGACGGCCCCATGCTCCAGCCGGGCTATGCCCAGGGGGACGACGCTGGGCTCACCGCCAAAATACTGGCGACGCCCGACCACCTGATCGTGGCCTCATCCAGGCTCAACACGCTCGGCAACAACGACCTAGCCTTACTGCGCTTCGACCTTGACGGAGGACTCCTCAGCCAAAAACTTTGGCATGGGGCGCCGGGAGCCTCGGACGTCCCCTATGCCATGGCCTTGGACGGCAACGGCAACTTCCTCATCGCCGGCGAATCGACGACCGACCCCGAAAGCCCCGCTTTGGCTTTCTGGTCCATCGAGGCGGTCAACGGCTACTTCTCGAGCGCCCAGACCGTTCTCGGCGTAGGCGCCGCCCGTGGCCTCGCGCTGCAATCTCAACAAGTCTGGCTGGCCGTGGGCTCCAGCGCCCCGTATCACTTCACGGGCGGAACCACGCTTGAAGGCGACGCCGGGGCCGAAGGCCCATCGGATTTTACGCCACCCACCACGCAACTCGTCGTCCTGGGCACGGCGTCGGTCTCGGGCGGCATCATCACGGCCGTGGAAGGCTCCAGCTTCGCGCTTATCGCCCAGGACCCGCTTGAAGGCGGCTACTCCTCGGGCGTTTCGGATACGATCTACGTGATCGACGACGATCCTATGTGCGATAATCCCGGCCCGAACACGGGGCCGGGCACTTGCCGCAATCCCATCTACGCGGGCCCCTTCTCGTTGGCCGTCGGCACCCATACGGTCTATTTCCTGTCGAGCGACCAGGCCGGCAACGAGGAAGACCTTAGGGTTTCCTCGATCACCGTCGTCTCGGGTGACGTTCAAGACAGCACCCCGCCCGTCACCGCCTTCGTCATCGGCGAGCCCCAGTTCAGTTCGGGGACGGTCTTCATCGCCAGCACGACGCCGCTCAATTTCACGGTGTCAGAGACGGCGCAGACGTTTTTCTCTATAGACGGAGGTTCATTCACCGTCTACGCTGGCACCTTCACCCTGCCTTTGGGGGGTTCCCGCTTGGTCTCTTTCTACAGCACGGACCCGGCCGGCAACGTGGAAGCGGTCCGGGCCAGCAGCGTCACCGTGGACGCTGCCGCGCCCGTCACGATCTTGTCGCTCACCGGTTCCACGGTCGCGCTCGTGGCCCAAGATACGGCCTCGGGCGTCGCTTCTATCTTATACTCAGTCGATGACGCCGGGTCCTACCTCCTGACCTATACCGCCCCCTTCCTGCTGGCGTCAGGCACGCATACGGTCTACTACGCCTCCACCGACCAAGTCGGCAATGCAGAGATCTTGAATTCGAGCGCCGTCCTCGTGGCTGTCGCGGCGACGCCGCCCTTGGCCTTGCTCAACCCCTCCACCGGCCCCATCGGCATCCCCTTCACCCTGACCGGTACGCCTTTCGGCACTTATAGCGGCGCCAACACCCGCGTGAAGTTCGGCACGCTCTCTGCTCCCATCAGCGTCTGGAACAACACGACCATCACGGGCACCATCCCCGGCCTGCTCACCGGGACCTACCCGGTCGTCATCGAGCGCCAGACCGGCGCCGTCGTCGTTTCCACCTCCGCCGGTACCTTCACCGTGACTCGGCCCTCGGCCTTCCTCATCAATCCTTCCACCGGCCCCATCGGCATCCCCGTCACCTTGACGGGCACGAGCTTCGGGCCCTACGCAGGCACCCTGACTCGCCTGCGCGTCGGCGGCTCCACCTCGCCGGTCAGCGTCTGGAACGACACCACGATCTTGATCACCCTGCCCAAGCTGAGCACCGGCACAAAGACCCTCTTCATAGAGCGCGCCTCCTCAGACGGCGGCCTGCTTGCCAGCGTCACCTACTACTTCACCGTCACCGCCCCACAGGTCAATACGATGACGCCGTCCTCTGGCCCCATCGGCATCCCCATCACCTTGACCGGCACGAGCTTCGGGCCATTCTCGGGGGCCAACACGCGCCTGCGCATCGGCGGCTCCACGGCTGCGGTCAGCGTCTGGAATGACACTACCATCTCGGCCACCATCCCCGGCGTGATGCCCGGCGCCCAGCCGCTCATCATCGAACGCGCCACCTCAGACGGCGGCCTGATGACCTCAGAAGTCCTCACCTTCAACGTTAACTTGCCCACGCCTTCCTCCATCACCCCTTCCTCGGGCCCTATCGGCATCGCGGTCACCGTCAACGGCGTCGGCTTCGGGCCCTTCAGCGGCGCGAACACCCGCTTGCTCATAGGAGGCGCGACATCTTCCATCAGCGTCTGGAACGACACCAAGATCGTCGCCACGGTACCAGGAATTCTCACGCCGGGGCCTAAAAGCGTTGTCGTTTCGCGCTTGACGGCCGGCGGCGGCGTCGCCGAAAGCGCGCCTTTATCGTTCCAGGTCGCAGGCCTCTTCATCGCCGCCTTCAGCCCTTCCACCGGCCCCATCGGCATCCCATTTACGCTGACCGGGACGGACTTCGGCACTTATAACGGAACTAACACGCGGGTCAAGTTCGGCACGGCGCTAGCGCCCATCAGTGTCTGGAACGATACGACGATCCAGGGGACCGTGCCGGGCGTGGTGCCCGGCACCTATACCGTCAGTGTCGAGCGCCAGAGCGGCGCGAACGTCTCGGCGGTGACTACGGACTTCACCGTGCTCCTGCCGCAGGCCCAGGCCATCGCCCCTTCCACCGGCCCCATCGGCATCGCCCTGACCGTCACGGGCACGGCCTTCGGACCTTTCAACGGGACCAACACGAACCTCTTGATCGGCGGGACCACCGCGCCCATCAGCGTTTGGAACGATTCCACCATCATCGCCACGGTGCCGGGAGCCCTGACGCCCGGTGTTAAGGAGGTCATCGTCCGCCGCCAGACCGCCGATGGCGGGATTGCTGACAGCGTTGCTCTGTCCTTCGAGGCTACGGCCTTGGCCATCGGCATGCTTAATCCATCTACCGGGCCCATCGGCATCCCCTTCTCGATCACCGGCACGGGCTTCGGTCCCTACAACGGCGTCAACACGCGGGTGAAGTTCGGCCCGGCCTCGGCTCCGATCAGCGTCTGGAACGACAGTATCATCTCGGGCACCGTGCCGGGCTTAGCTCCTGGCGACTATGCGGTCGTCATCGAGCGTGAGCAAGCGGGATTGGTCACGGCCAGCCCGGCGTCTAATTTCACCGTGCAGCTGCCGCAAGTCTTTACGCTGTCGCCGTCCTCCGCCCCGATCGGCGCGCTGCTGACTTTGACCGGGACGGGCTTCGGGCCTTTTAGCGGCGTCAACACCAGCCTGTTGATCGGAGGAACCACCGCGCCCATCAGCGTCTGGAACGACGGCACTATCAGCGTCACGGTGCCAGGAACCCTGACGCCCGGTCTCAAGGAGGTCATCGTCCGCCGCCAGACCGCCGACGGCGGCATCGCCGACAGCGCTTCCCAGCCCGTTGAGGTCACGGCTTTGGCCATCGGCGCTCTGAGCCCTTCCACCGGCCCCATCGGCATTCCCTTCTCGATCACGGGCACGGGCTTCGGGCCTTACAACGGGGCTAACACCCGGGTCAAGTTCGGGGCGACCTCAGCGCCGGTCAGCGTTTGGAACGACAGTACCATCTCGGGCACGGTGCCGGGCCTAACTCCTGGCGGCTATGCGGTCATCATCGAACGCGAACAGGCAGGCGTGGTCTCGGCCAGCCCGGCGTCTAATTTCACCGTGCAGCTGCCGCAGGTCTTTACGCTGTCGCCCTCCTCGGCACCCATCGGCGCGCCCTTTACCCTGACCGGCACGGGCTTCGGACCTTACGCGGCAGCGGCCACAAAGCTCCTTGTCGGCGGCTTGGCCGCGCCGGTCAGCGTCTGGAATGACACGACCATCTCAGCAACCGTTCCAGGGGCCGCCGTGGCGGGGCCGCAGGCGATCATCGTGGAGCGCACGACGGCTGACGGCGGCAGTGCCGACAGCGAGCCCCAAGCTTTTGATGTCGTCGTGCCCGTCATCGACTTGCTGTCGCCGACTCTTGGCCAAGCGGGCACGGCGTTCGAGTTGACGGGCGTCGGCTTCGGGCCCTACGCCGGCAGCCAGACCCAGGCCTTGGTCGGCGGCATCGCCGCTTCACTTTCTGTTTGGAACGACGTCCTGATCCGCGGCATCATCCCCGATTCCCTAGCCAACGGCACCTACACGATCGTCGCCGTGCGCTCGCCGGCCGGTGGGAGCGTTCAGAGCAATGAAATCGCCTTCACGGTCGGCTCGCCGCCCAACCAAGGGGTCCTGGCCGCAAGCAGTCTGTCACCCGCTTCACGCGTAGTGGTTCATCCGGCTTGGTACTACGAAGCCGGGCTTAAGCTGCCGGCCGATGAGGGCGGGCGCGTCGAGGCGCCTAGCCGGGCTTCCGTGATCGTCCCAGCCCGCGCTCTCGATCAAGACGTCGATGTGAGCATCTTCCGGGGCAAGAAGGGGACGGCCGACCAGCAGGCCCGTGACGGGGCTCAGACAGCCGGTCGCCTGGGCAGCGCGGGCGAGGCCGTCGAGTTCGGGCCCGAGGGTACCCGGTTCACTGCGCCTGCCACCATAGAACTGCCTTACGACCCCGGCACAGTGCCTCCTGGGCGGGAGCGCGATGTGGCGGTCCACTACTGGGATCCAACGGCCAAGGCTTGGTTCGCCTTGCGCAGCGAGTTGGACCTGGTCCGAAAGCGCGTCCGCGCCAAGACCGATCACTTCTCTTTGTATCAGCCCTTAGTGCCGGGCGTCGTCGGGGTGACGCCGGCCGCCGGCGGCGCGGGCTTCGGCTACGTCGACATGTATGCCTTCCCGAACCCGGCTAGAGGCAGTCAACAGCCGGTCGTGCGGGTTCAGGTGGGGCTTGCTGATGTCGTCGAGGTGAGGTATTACGATGTGACCGGAAGGCTGGTGAGGAGTGCCAGCTTGAGCAATCCTAAGGCCGTCGATGACGGCAACGGCAAGGGCAACCAGTGGACCTACGATGATGTTTGGGATACCGGGGGCGTGGCGTCCGGGGTGTATGTTTATACGGTCACGGCGAAGAAGGGTGGGAGCGGGGATATTAGAAGGACCGGAAAGATAGCGGTGATCAAGTGAACTGCTTTATAAACGGCAAAGGCGCTGTAACGGATCGGCGCCGCGAGGCGCCGGAGTTCGCGGCTTCGCCGCGAACTTTCATTTTCGGGTTCATCTTCCTTTTCGGGCTCATTTCCGCGGCTACGGCGCAGGAGAGCGCGGCGTTCCTTAAACTCGGCGTCGGGGCCCGGGCGGTCGGCATGGGCGGAGCTTATACGGCCCTGGCTGACGACGTCAATGCGCTTTTCTGGAACCCGGCGGGGTTGTCGCGGCTTTCTAAGCGCGAGCTTGGCTTCACGCATGCGGAGCTGGTGGCCGGCATGCGCTACGACGTCGTGGGCTACGCTCACCCGCTTGGCTTCGGAACATTGGCGGGCGGGGCGGCTTACCTGACCCAGGGTACCATAGAAGGGCGAGACGCGGCCGGCAAGCCCACGGGCGGCTTCTCGGCCCATGACTCGGCGCTGACCTTGGGCTACGCGGCCAAGGTCCAGGAGATGCGCCTGGGCGCGACCATGAAGGTCGTGCAGAGCCAAATAGCCAACGTGTCGGCGCAGACGGCGGCCTTGGACTTGGGCGCGCAATACGAACTGGCCGACCTTGGCGTCGGCCGGCCGCTGCTGGGGTTATCGGTCTTGAACGTCGGCCCCGGCCTCAAGTTCCAGGATCAGCGCAGCCCGTTGCCGCTGACCGTGGGCGTCGGCCTTGGCTACCGCTTGCCGCCGGCGCTGCTCTTCGCTCTCGATGTCAAGAATCACCCTAACGCCAAGAACTCAGACGTAAGCATCGGCGCCGAGTACGCACTGGTCTCGGGCTTTACCATGCGCGCAGGCTACGGCTCGGCGCGGGCGGCTTCAGCGTCCCAAGGCGCGCAGACCGCGCTCAACGGATTTGCCGTCGGCTTCGGCCTCAAGGCCAGCGGCTATAACCTCGACTATGCAATCACACCCTTCGGCGAGCTGGGTAACGTCCAGCGCTTCTCCCTCGGAGCCCGGTTCTAGCCATGCACCGACGGGGAGCTTTCTGCCTTCCGGTGCTGGCCTTCCTCGCATTGTCCTGCGCTCCCGCGCCCCAAGACCTCGTCTCCAAAGGCAAGGCTTATTACCAGGCCAGCAACTGCCGCGCCTGCCACCGGATCGGCGCGGAAGGCGCCGCGGGCGGGCCCGACCTGACCCTCGTGGGCATGCGCCAGGGCCAGGCCTGGCTCGACCTTTGGCTGAAGGACCCCGCCGCCTGGCGGCCCCAGACGACGATGGCCAACCCCGGCTTGTCCGCGCCGGCCCGCCAAGCCATCGTCGCCTATCTGGCTTCCCTAAAAGGGCAGGATTGGAGCAAGAAACCGTGGGAGGACGCTCCTGCGAGCGCCGCCCGAGGCAAGCTCATCTATCAGCACGCCGGCTGCGCCTCCTGCCATGGCCCTAATGGGGCCGGGGGCAACCCTAACAACAATGTGCCCGGCGGCAAGATCCCGGCCCTGGACTCCGTCTCGCAGACCTTCACTAAGGAAGAGCTCAAGAACAAGGTACGCCTAGGGGCGCGCCCCCAGAAAGCCGATCCCGCCGGCCCCGAGCCGCTGGTGGCCATGCCCGCTTGGAAGGCCCTGCTGACCGAAGACGAGCTTGGAGACGTCGTCGAATATCTCTTCACCCTCCGCTCCGCCAAACCCGACGCCGGCTGGTAGCACCCGCCAAGACTCATTTTTGACAAAGCTTGTCCGGATTTGATAATCTGCTAATAATGAACTGGGGCTTGCCCGCCGCCGCCTCCACCTACGCCGGAGAGATCGACTTCGGCATCAAGCTGATCCATTGGGCGATGCTCTTCATCTTCGTCCTCTGGGGCGTCTTCTTCGCCTACCTGCTGGTCCGCTACCGCCGCCGGCCCGGAGTCCCCGCCGAACGCGAGCATGAACACAGCGTCCTCAAGAGCCTGGCGCCCGACATCGCCGTCATGGTCTTCGAGATCGGCCTCATCGCGCTCTACGCCTTGCCGGTCTGGAGCCGGATCAAGGTCTCGTTCCCCGACCCCGCTTCCGCCCATCAGGTCGACGTCATCGCCGAGCAGTTCGCCTGGAACGCCCATTACCCGGGCCCCGACGGCAAGTTCGGCCGCCGTGACCCCAAGCTCCTCCACTTCACCAACCCCATCGGCCTCGACCTGACCGACCCCGCCGCCGAGGACGACCTCGTGTCGGCCAACGACATCCACATGCCCCTGGGCAAGCAGACCTTGATCCGGCTGAGCTCCAAGGACGTCATCCACAGCTTCTTCGTGCCGGAGTTCCGCATCAAGCAGGACGCCGTGCCCGGCATGGTGATCCCGGTCTGGGTCGAGCCCTCCCGCGCGGGCGTCTTCGTGATCAGCTGCGCCCAGCTCTGCGGCTTCGCCCACAGCATCATGCGCGGCGACGTCATCGTCCACACCCCCGAGGATTACGCGGCCTGGGTCAAGGCGCAAGCCGGGCAGGCGGTCAAGAAGGAGAAAGCGGCAGAGTCATGGTAACCCACGCCCCCGACGCGCACCACGGACACGAGCCCCAGCATTGGGTGTGGAAATACGTCTTCTCCCTCGACCACAAGGTCATCGGCCTGCAGTATCTGATCACCTCCTTCGTCTTCCTGATGATCGGCTTCATGCTCATGATGCTGATGCGCTGGCAGCTGGCCTACCCCGGCGTGGCGATCCCCTTCTTCGGCAAGCTCTTCTCGCCTGAGCTGGCGCCCAACGGCGTCATGTCCGGGGAGTTCTACAACTCGCTCGGCGCCATGCACGGCACCATCATGGTCTTCTTGGGCGTGGTCCCCCTCGGCGTCGGCGCCTTCGGCAACTACGTCCTGCCGCTGCAGATCGGCGCGCCCGACATGGCCTTCCCGCGATTGAACCTGGCTTCTTATTGGGTCTATCTGCCCGGCGGCCTGCTGATGCTGGCCTCCTTCCTCATGCCCGGCGGCGCCGCCCAATCGGGCTGGACCTCTTACCCGCCGCTGTCGATCATCAACCCCGGCCAGACCGTCTGGCTGCTCTCGATGGTCCTCTTGATCACCTCCTCGCTCCTTGGCTCGATCAATTTCCTGGTGACCGCTTTGAACCTGCGCGCTCCCGGGCTGAGCCTCTGGCGCCTGCCCGTCTTCACCTGGTCCCAGATCGTGACCGCCGTGCTGCTGCTGCTGGCCTTCCCGCCGCTGGAGGCCGCCGCGGTCCTGCAGCTGATGGACCGGGTCTTCCACACCAGCTTCTACATCCCCACCGGCATGGTCGTCCTCGGCAAGGAGAGCAACTTCTCCGGCGGCGGCCAGCCGCTGCTCTGGCAGCACCTGTTCTGGTTCCTGGCCCACCCCGAGGTCTACGTCCTCGTCCTGCCCCCGATGGGCATCTGCGCCGAGATCTTCGCCAACAACACGCGCAAGCCCCTGCACGGCTACAAGACCATCGTCATCTCGATGATCTCCATCGGCGTCTTGTCCTTCACCGTCTGGGCCCACCACATGTTCCAGAGCGGCATGAGCCCGGCCCTCGGGAATTTCTTCCTGGTCACGACCATGCTCATCTCCGTGCCCTCGGTGGCCATCCTGACCAGCTTCATCTACAGCCTCAAAGGCGGGTCCATAAGGTTCAACGTGCCCATGCTCTTCGCCCTGGCCTTCCTCCCGATGTTCGGCATCGGCGGGCTCACGGGCCTGCCGCTGGGCCTGACGGTGACCGACATCTATCTGCACGACACCTACTACGTGATCGGCCACTTCCACTACGTCGTCGTCACGGGCTCCATCATCGCGCTCTTCGCCGGCGTATATTTCTGGTTCCCGAAGTGGTTCGGCCGGAAGATGGACGATACCCTCGGGAAGATCCATTTCTGGGGGACGCTGGCCAGCATGAACGGCATCTTCTTCCCGATGTTCATCATGGGCATGGCCGGGGCCAACCGCCGCTACTACGACATGACGGCGCATACCCACACCCTGGGCATCCAGCACTGGAACGTCGTGGCCACCTGGTCGGCCTACGCCTTGTTCGCCTTCCAATTCCCATTCATCTACAACTTCTTCAACAGCATGTTCCGCGGAGAGAAGACCGTCGAGAATCCATGGCAGGCGACCACGCTGGAATGGGCCTGCCCCTCGCCTCCCCCGCACGGCAACTTCACCGAGACCCCGCGCGTCTACCGCGGCCCTTACGAGTACACGCCCGAAGGCGGCAAGACCGACTGGCACCCCCAGCACGTCAAGGACCCCGCATGAGCGCGCACGCCGCCGTCTTGGAGCAGAACGACACGCACAGCGGCATCACCAACGCCAAGCTGGGCATCTGGCTCTTCCTGGCCTCCGAGGTGATGCTCTTCTCGACCCTCTTCACCAGCTACATCGTCCTGCGGATGGCGGCCCCCAGCTGGCCCCGCGGCTGGGACGAGCTCAACGTCCCCTTGGCCATGATTAACACCTTCGTGCTGATCACCTCCTCGGTGACGATGGTGCTGGCCTATGCCAAGGCCTACGACAAGGACCTCACGGGCTTCCGGCGCTACATGGCGCTGACCATCGCCCTGGGCGGGCTCTTCCTCGTGTTCAAGGGCTTCGAGTACGGCGCGCATTTCAAGCACCACCAGTTCCCCTCAACGAGCATCTTCAACGCCGTTTATTTCACGCTGACGGGCCTGCACTGCGTCCACATCATCGGCGGCCTGATCGTCAACGCCGCGCTGCTGTGGCTGGCCGGAGAGGACTTCCTGCACCCGCTCTTCCTAGGGCGCATCGAGGGCGCCGGGCTTTACTGGCATTTCGTCGACCTCGTCTGGATATTCCTCTTCCCCGCCCTTTACCTGTTATGAGCGCCAGCAAAGAAGCCTCCCTCGACGCGCACCGGCCGAACGTCAAAGTCTACCTGATCGTCTTCGCCGTCCTGATGGTGATGACCGTCGTCACGGTGCTGGTCTCCTACTGGCACCTGCCGCCATTGCAAGCCGTCGCGCTGGGCCTGGCCATCGCCACCTTCAAGGCCGGCCTGGTCGCCTTCTATTTCATGCACCTCAAGGACGAGCGTCCCCTGATCTACGGCCTTCTCGCCATCACCGCTTTCCTGCTCCTGTTCTTGTATATCCTCCCGGTCACCGACAGCCGCCTCATCAGCGACAAGGCGGCGCCCGCCGCGCCCGTCAGCGCCGCGCCGCAGGCGCACGAGCACTGATGTCGCTCAAAGCCTTCCACGTCGTGTTCATCTTCGC
Organism: uncultured Elusimicrobia bacterium; assembly: GCA_964510095.1. Lineage (GTDB taxonomy): Bacteria > Elusimicrobiota > Elusimicrobia > UBA1565 > UBA9628 > JBBTLF01. The sequence goes on from CAZEAE010000015.1 coordinate 13,491, forward strand.
CTCCCTCTCGCTGATGGGCTTCTCCAGCTACTGGTCGCTGGCCCAGGCGCAATGGGGTCTGCTGGCCTCCGCCGGCGCCGGGTTCGCGGCCGGCTTGGGCTACCTGGGCTGGTTCCTGCGCGCCCATCGGGCCTTGCGATGAGCGGCCTGCTGTGGGCGCTGCTCTCCCCCCGGACGGCCGCGGCCTGCGCCGTCTGCTTCAACCCGAACGACAAGAGCGGCCTGGCGGCGGGCTTCAAGTGGGGCTTGATCGCCCTGCTAGGCACGACCTTCTTCGCCTTGGGCGGCATCATCCTGGCCATCGCCAAGATCGAGCGCGCCCGCAAGCCCCTATGACCCCCACGCTGCGCCTCTACGCTCGCCTGACGGCCGGCAGCGCCTTCTTCCTGCTCATCGCCGGCGGCATGGTGACCTCGACGGGTGCCGGGCTCTCCGTGCCGGACTGGCCCTTGGCTTTCGGCATGGTCTTCCCGCCGATGATCGGCGGGGTGTTCTACGAGCACGGCCACCGGCTGACGGCCGGCGTCGTCAGCCTGCTGACCTTCGGCCTGGCCTTCTGGGTGCACCGCACGGAGGAGCGCCTCTGGGTGCGCCGCTTGGCGCTGGCCGCCGCGGGCGGGATCCTGGGCCAAGCCCTGCTGGGCGGCCTGACGGTGATCCTCAAGCTTCCGGCCGTGGTCTCGGTCTCTCATGCCTGCCTCGGCCAGGCGATCTTCTGCCTCCTCCTGCTGCTGGCGCAGGCGACTACGGACCTGCCGCAAGGCCGCGCTCCGGCGCACGTGTGGAAGGCCGCCGCCGGCGCCTCCGCGGCGGTCTTCCTGCAGCTTTTCTTAGGCGCGCTCGTGCGCCACACCGGCCATGGGCTGACGGTCCACATCATTTGGGCTGCCGGCGCGACGATCGCCGTGCTCGCGGCCGCGGGCCTGGCGCTAAAGGCCTCCGGAGAACAAACGGCGCTCAAGGGGCCGGCCATCGCCTTGGGCCTCTTGATCCCGCTCCAGCTGGCGCTAGGGTTCATGGCTCTGATCATCCGGCACTCGGCGCTGTCTCCTCTAGGCTTCCGGGCCTCGGCGCTGATGATCACCGCTCATCTGGCCGCAGGCGCCTTGATCCTGGGCGCAAGCGTAGTCCTGGCGGCGCGAGCCTATCAGACCCGATGAGACCCTACGCCGCGCTCTGCAAGCCGCGCATCGCCCTGATGGTCGCCTTGACGACCTGGCTGGGCTTCGCCGTGGCCGGCGGACATTTCGGAGCGAGACTGCTCTGGACGCTCCTGGGCACGACGCTGGCGGCTTGCGCCTGCGGATGTCTGAACCAGTGGCTCGAGGTGGCTCAGGATTCAAGGATGACGCGCACCGCCAAGCGCCCCCTTCCGGCCGGCGACCTGACCTCCCCGCAGGCCCTGGCCTTCGGCCTTTCGCTGGCCGCGCTGGGGCTGGCCGTCCTGGCCTGGAAATCGAACGCACTGGCCCTGGGGATCACCGGCGCCACCCTGATCCTCTATCTTCTAGCCTACACGCCCCTCAAGCAGGTGACGCCGCAGACGACCTGGATCGGCGCGGTGGCGGGCGCGACGCCGCCTCTGGTGGGCTGGGCGGCGGCGCGCGGCAATCTGGCGGCGCAAGCCTGGGTGCTCTTCGCCATCCAGTTCCTCTGGCAGATCCCCCATTTTTTGGCCATGTTCCACATGCACCGAGACGACTACGAGAAGGCCGGCTTCAAGGTGATGCCGGTCGTAGACGACCGCGGCGACGTGACGGCGGCCCAGATCGCGCTGCACTCCTTCACGGTCCTGCCGGCCAGCCTGGCTCCCAGCTTCTGCGGCATGGCCGGTCCCGCTTACGGCCTAGGCGCGCTGGTGCTGGGCACCGCCTACCTGGGCCTGGGCATGCGTGCCAGCTGGACCTTGGCCCGCGTCGACACCCGCCGTCTTTTCTTGGCCTCATTGCTCTATCTGCCGGCCATCTTCGGCATGCTTCTTCTGGGAGGCGTTTGATATGGTTCGCTTGCGACGATTCTTAGTCCTGGCCTTGCTCCCCGCTCTGGCCGCCTGCGGCAATCAGGGACCGGTGGCGAAATCCAAGGGCGAGGCCTATTTCCGCGGCTACGGCTGCGTGAAGTGCCATCGGATCGGCGAAGAAGGCGGCGACTGGGGCCCGGACCTGACGATGGTGGGCTTCCGCAAGACCCCGCAATGGCTGGCGCTTTGGATCGAGAACCCCCACGCCTGGCGGGCGAAGACGATCATGCCGAACTTCCATCTTCCCGAAGACATCCGAACGGACCTGGTTGCGTATCTCTCCGAGCAGAAGGGCCAGGCCTGGGCCAAGAGCGGGCGCCCCTGGCAGCACGCCGACCTGAAAGGCGATGAGCTCAAGCGGGGCGAGACGCTCTTCAACAACGCCGGCTGCGTGTCTTGCCACGGAGCCAAGGGCACGGGCGGCTACCCGAACAACAACGTCATCGGGGGCGCCATCCCGACGCTGACGAAGGTGTCGGAAGGCTATACCAAAGAAGAGCTCATGGAAAAGATAAGGGGCGGCGTAACCCCGGCCGCGGAAGACCCCTCCCTGCCGGCGCCGATGATCTCCATGCCCAAGTGGGGCGAGGTCCTGGACCACGAAGAGCTGGAGGCGGTCGCCAGCTACCTGATCTCGCTAGCGCCCAAGAAGTCGGGCCAAGCCTCCAAAGACAGCTGGTAGCCGGGGTGCCAGGCCCTCGGTTATTCGGTTATTTCCAGCTTGACCCCATCATTTGGGCTCGACGCCCATGCCGTGGGTGAAGACCAGTTCGCCGCCCTTATAGGCGGTGGCGACAAGCACGCCGATGCAGAGGACCCAGGCTCCTAAGAAAACCAGAGGCCACTTCTCGCGCCAGCGCCAGCGCCACAAAGACAACCCGGTGAACAAGCCGGCCGCCCAGAAGGCCAGGGTCTCATGGGCTTCCAGGACTTCCCAAGCCGATGGCACGTGGGGCGCCGTATTCTCGGCCAGGAGCCCCAAGCCCAGCGCCGCCCATGCGCCCAAAGTCCCGCCCCAAAGCAGCAGCGAAGCAGCCTGTGCCAGCCCTTTGCCCGGCCAACGGCGGTCAGCCGAAGCCGCGGCCAGACCCGCCGTCAGCAGGGCGATCGGGAAGTGGACCGCGATCGGGTGGAGAAGGTAAGGCTTGAGCAATCGCCTACTTGCCCGCCTTCTCGACGTCGTCGACGATGAAAGCCTGCATGCCGCCGCGGGTGACCAGCTTGCCGGTCAGCTTCACCTGCTCGGCCGCCAATTCCCTGACCTTGGCGAAGCCTTTGCTCTTGTCATGGTTCTCGAGCAGCAGCACGGCGCTGCCGTCGGCTTTGAGCAGCCCCAGCGCCGCGCCGCCCACCGCGCAGCTCTTGGCGCATTTAGCATGCTTGGCGCCTGAGCCCGCGTGCTCCATGTAGCAATTCATATCGAGGACTTCGCCCTGAAGGGCGGTCACCGACGCAGCCTCCTTGGACCCGGCATGTTTATGGGCTTCACCGGCGAACACGGGACAAGCCAGCAGCGACGTCACGGCAAGACTCAGTAGAATTTTTTTCATAGGTTCCCCCTTTTGAGCATGATAGCAAAGAACAATTGCAATAATTGAAGGCCTGACCCCGATCATCAGGGAAGCAGGAAGGCCGCCCACTCGACCGGGTCCAACCGGTCGCTGTGCCCCGCCAGCCAGGAGCCCAGGCCCTCGGGGTCAGGGGCGCACGGCCTGCCGCGATCATCACGCGAGCGGACCAGGCGCCGGAAGAAGCGGGCCGCCGCCGCGTTCAAAGCCGGCGCCTGCAGCTGGTCCAAGCCTTCCGGCAGCTCCGATCGCCGCGGACGGTCGTTCAAGGCCTCGCCCTGCACGCTCAGCCTCAACAGCCCGCAGCCGACGCTCCAAGCCCGGTCCAGCTGGCGTTTCTCATGCGTGGCCAGATAAGCCGTAAGGAAAGCCTCGCCCATAGCCGTCTGATCGGCCAAGAACCCGCGTAAGCCCGCCTGCCCCAGCTCTCGGCTGACCTGGCCGTTTTTGACCCCGCTCGCCCACCAGCGCTCCAGCGTCTTGAGCGCATGCGCTCTTTCGGTGGGGCTGGCCTGCCCGCCCGCCTCGAGGACGGCGCGCGCCATCAAGGCGTTAGGCGCCGCGAACAGCCGCCGGTCCACCGCCGGAAGGCCGCGCTTGCGCCGCTCGAAGTCGGTGTAGCTGAAATAGCGCCAGCCCTCCAGCACCAAGCCGCCCTCCTGCTGGAGCTCCGAGGCCTGGCTGGCTCCGTATCCCCCCGCCGGGTCGGCCAAGAACGCATGGACGAAAGCCAGCGTGCGGCGCTGGGCTTCCGGGGGCAAGCCCGCCAGGAGCGACTCGGCCTGGTCGACCAGCCGCTTCTCGTAAGCCACGTCCGACCAGCCCTTGCCGGCGTATCGAAAGAAGCCGCCCCAAACCGGATCCTCGAGCTTCAGCGCCGCCTGCACCGCCTTGCCGGCCAAGCCATCGGCCCAAGGCTGACCTAAGCGGCGCAGGAATCCGATCCGCGCAAAATGCGGGAAGTACGGCGGCCCGAAGCCCTGGCCATCCCAGGCCTTCTCCAACGATCGCCGCGCCGCTTCGGCCGCTTCAAGGGCGTTCTGCTTGCGGCGCATGGGCTTTTGTCTTCCCGCTAGCCGCCGATCCGCGGCGTCCGCCGCCGCGTCCATCACCCCGGCGCGCCGTTTGCGGAAGGCCGATTCCAGGGCCCCGCCCCAGGCCAGGAAGCGCGCCGAGGACATGCTTGTGGCGGCGTCTAGGACCTCGCCGGTGGGCAGCAGCAGCGCCGTGGTCGGCCACCCCCCGCCCATATAGCGCAGTTCCAAATCCGGGCGGGCATCCGCGTCGACGCGGACGGCGATGGCGTGTTTCTCGAGCCAAGCGGCCACGGCCGGATCGGCATAGGTGGTCTCATCCATGACACGGGAGGACCTCGGCCAGAAGGCCGTCAGATCGAGCAGGATGAGGCGGTCATGCTTTTGCGCCTCTCGCAGCAGGCCAGCGCTCCAGGGCCGCCAGGCAACCAAGGGCTTGCCGCCCCGCCGGACCGGGGAGGCCATCGCCGCCCGCGCGCGCAGGCGGCCATACATCCAGGACGGCAGGTCCCCTGCCCCGCTGAAGGCTATATACGCCGCGAAGAGCCCCGCGGCCACCGTGATCCCGCCCATGCCGATCATCACGCGGTGATGGATCTCCTTGCTGCGGGCCTTTTGAGCTTCCGTCCGCAGATCCTCTTTCATGAGCGATCCAAAAGCCCCGCCAACGCCGCGGCGTCTGCGGTCGGCTCGGAGCAGGCACGGTCCCGGCAGACATAAGCGGTGGGCCGGCCGACGACGGTCTTGAGCTCGGCTAAGAACGGCTGCACGGCCTCGAGCGCCGGCCGCGAGCCCTCGTCGAGCAGCAGCAGGGCCTTGAACGGCAGGAAGCGCGAACGGATGACGGACAAAAGCTCGCTTCCCGCCTCCGAGCGCCAATCCCCGGCCAAGACGATCTCGCTGGGCTTGCCCAAGGCAAAAAGGACGGCGGAGAGCATCATAGGCAACGACAGCGGCCGCTCCCCCAGCTTCGGGCCGAAGCGCAGCAGAGTATCCTCGGCCGGCCTGCGCCAAGCGGGGTCTCCGGTCAGCATCGACAGCCGCAGCAGGTTGAGCGCGGCCACCGAGCTGGCGCAAGGCTCCACGTTGTCGGTGTCCTCCATCACGCGCATCAGCAAAGCCGCGTCATGCCCCTGAGCCGTCATGTAGAGGCCGCCTTCGACGTCCGCGAAGCGCCTCTGCTGTTCTTGCGTCAGCTCGATGGCCCAGCTCAGCCAGGCCGCATCGCCCGAGGCTTCGTAGAGATCCAGCAGGCCTTGAGCCAGGAAAGCGTAATCGTCCGAGAAGCCGTCCACCGCCTTCTCCCCGGCGCGCCAGCGATGGCTCAGCGTCCGAGTCTTGGCGTCATAAAGGTTTTGACGCAGGAACCCTGCCGCCTTGCTCGCCGCCTCCAGATAACGCGTCTCGCCTAAGACCTCGAAGCCCCGCGCCAGCGCCGAGAGCATCAAGCCGTTCCAAGAGACAAGGACCTTGTCATCGAGGCCCGGCCGCGGCCGGCGCGCGCGACGCTCGAGCAGCAGGGTCCTTTGCCGGTCATCGAGGGCGAGGTCCGCGACCGGCCGCGCCGCGTAGAGGATGTTGCGTCCCGTGAACTCGCCGTGCGGGTCGACGGGAGCGTTGCCGCTCTCTTCGACCCCGTAGCGCTGCAGGAACGCTTCGGCGTCACCCCCCAGAGCTTCCTTGAGCTCGGCCTGCGTCCACAAGTAGAAGGCGCCCTCGGCCTTCTCGCCGCCCTCCGGGGGCTCGCTGTCGGCGTCTTCGGCGGAGGCGAAAGCCCCCTCCGGCAGGGCCAGATCCCGCAGAACGTAGTCCAGCGTCCGGCGCGCCGTCTCTTTGAGCCCGGGCTCTTGCGGCGCGGCTTGTGCCGCTTCCAGATAGACCGAGGCCAGCTGGGCGTTATCGTAGAGCATCTTCTCGAAATGAGGGACACGCCAAGCCGCATCGGTGGAATAGCGGTGGAAGCCGCCGCCCACCTGGTCGAAGATGCCTCCGGCGGCCATCGCCCGGAGCGTCGCCGTCACCAGCCGCAGGGCCTCGGGGTCCTTGGTCCGCGCATGATAGCGCAGGAGGAAGTGGCAATTGGCCGGCATCGGGAACTTCGGGGCGCCGCCGAAGCCGGCGTCATGGGGATCGAAGCTTCCGCGCAGGCCCTCGAAGCCGCGCTTGAGCCACCTTTCGTCGAGGGATTCGGCCTTCACGGATTCGCCGGCCGCGTAGCGCTTCAAGGTCTCGGTCAGCGTGTCCGCGTCGGATTCCAATTCCTTGCGGCCGGACTTCCAGAATCCGGCGATCCTCCCGAGGAGGGACACGAAGCCGGGCTGGCCCCAGCGCGCCTGCGGCGGGAAATACGTGCCGCCGTAGAAAGGCTTGAGCTCCGGCGTCAGAAAGACGTTCAGCGGCCAGCCTCCCTGCCCGGTCATGGCCTGCACCGCGCTCATGTAGATCCTGTCGACGTCGGGCCGTTCCTCGCGGTCGAGCTTTACGCAGACGAAGTGCCGGTTCATGACCTCGGCGACGGAAGGCTCGCAGAAGCTCTCGCGCTCCATGACATGGCACCAGTGGCAGGTGGAGTAGCCGATGGAGAGCAGCAAGGGCTTATCCTCGCGGCGCGCCTTCTCGAAGGCCTCCGGACCCCAAGGGTACCAATCGACGGGATTATGGGCATGCTGGAGGAGATACGGGCTCTTCTCCGCCGCCAGACGGTTGGTCTTGCCGGTCCTCTGCCCGCTCATCGTCTCATCGTTCTATCAATAAGGGCGCCGAAGCGTCAATGAGGACGGCTTAGGCCTTTGGGCCTATTTTCATCTAGGCCTAATGCCCGCCCTGAAGTAGGCCCTCGGACCTTACCGAAATGCCCGCCCAACTGTTTTACTGCTTCTTACCGGTGCCATCATAGGCACCAGAGAGGCCCCATGACAAAGCTCATCGCCGCCGCACTGGCTTTACTGATCCCCGCAGCGCCCGTTTTTGCGCAGCACAATCGCGAGGGGCGTCAGCCAGGGCATCAACAGCCCGGCCGCCAGCAACCGCCGCGAAAAGAACCGCCCCGCCGAGAACCCCCGCGCCAAGAGCCGCCTCGCCGTGAACCGCCTCGCCGGGAGCCCCCGCGCCATGAGCCGCCTCGCCGTGAACCACCCCGCCGAGAACCCCCGCGACAACAACCCCCGCGCCGCACCCCTCCGCAGCGACGACCACCGGTCATCATCCCCGGAAACCCCGGCCAGCGACCGGGGCAGGGCGGACGCGTTCTTCCCCGCCGGCCGAACCCGCTCGAAGACCACCGCCGCGTGGACAGCGACCACGGGCGGTCTCAGATCGGACGCCCGACCCACGGCTGGGACGGACGCCAGATCTCTCATCAGCCCCATCGCGGCACACCGAACCGCGACCACATCACCATCATCAACAACACGACGGTGATCAACAACATCCATAACCACAATCGCTACGAGACCGTCCGCGGCCAGTACTACTGGCATGAATACAACGGCTCGCGTTACTGCCACCAATACGACCAGTGGGGCTTCCACTGGTACGGGTGGTACCTGGGCAGCTCGTATTTCTGGGCGCGCTACCACGCCGACAACTGGTGGTGGTACGACACCTCCTACCAGCGCTGGCTATACCTCCACGAGGGCCGCTGGTGGTATCAGTCCCCGACGCGGGTGGTCTACATCTACGTCAACGAGGAGAACCGCTACTACCGATACGATGAGTCCCGGGGCGGAGTCGTCACGCGCCCGGACACGACGCCTCCGGTGACGCCGCCTCCCGCCGACCCGACCCAGCCGACGCCGCCCGCGGAGCCGGCCGAACAGTCGACCTTCTACAGCGAAGACGGGTCTCGGATGGTCCAGATCTTCGGAGACAACGACGACGGCTTCCTGTACGACACCGCCGAGACCCCGTCTTTCGAGCCGAAGTTCCTGGCCGCGGGGGTCAAGGAGGTCCAGTTCTCCACCGACAACCAGACGGGTCTGCAGATCCTCGTGATCACGGAGAAGAAAGACGAGGCAGGCAGCGTATCCAAGGGCTTCAAGCTCTTCGATGCGCAAGGCCAGCCCTACGGCGTGGAAGAGCCGGAGGAACCTAAGGCTCCGGACCCCACGCCGGCCATGGACCAGCTCAAGGCGCTCGACGAAGGGTTCTAAGACGCAATATGGTAAAATAGCCGCCTGATGGCGGTAGACCTTCGTTTCATCTTGACGGGCGCCAAGCGGGTCTTCGACTCGCGGCCGATGTACGCCCAAGTCGTGGTCACCGACGACTGCAACCTGACCTGCTCCTATTGCGACGAGTACACCCCGGGCGCTCCCGTCATCCCGCTTGCCGAGATGAAGAAGCGCATCGACAAGCTCGATGAGCTGGGCGTCCAGGTCTACGACTTCCTGGGCGGCGAGACGATGATCCACCCGGAGATCGCGGAGCTGGTGCGCTATACCAAGAGCAAACGCGGCGGCTCGAACCTGGCCACCATCATCACCAACGGCTTCCTCCTGACCGCAGACAGCATCCGGGCGCTCAACGAAGCCGGGCTCGATTTCATGCAGGTCTCGGTGGACTCCCTGCACCCCACCGAACACTCCGACAAGTGCCTCAAGGCCATCCTGCCCCGCCTGCGCGTGCTGGCCAAGGAAGCCAAGTTCCAAGTCGAGATCCAGACCGTCCTCAACGACGACACCCTGTCCACTTACGCCGAGTTCCGGGAGACCGTCAAGGAGTTCCCCTTCGCCTTCGGCTTCTCCGTCATGCACGGCAAAGGGGGCCAGATCGTCATAAAAGGAGAGAAGTTCCTGGGCATGCTCGAGAAATACGGCGTCTTCGAAGGCGTCAACTTCTACGGCGAGCATCTCAAGGAGATGCTGCGCGGAGACTTCTCGCGGCCCTGGAAGTGCCTTGCCGGCTTCAAGTTCCTCTATATCAACTCCAAAGGCGGCGTGCAGTGGTGCTCCCAACAGCGCGACTTCATGTACCCTTTGGACCAGATGACCCTGGCGCAACTGCGCCAGAACGACAGGCATAAGCCCTGCGAGCCCGGCTGCTCCCTGGGCTGCGTGCGGATGGTCTCGCACACCTTGGGCGAGCCCCTCAAGACGATGGGCGCCAGCCTGTCGCTGGCCATCGGGATGAGCTCGCAGAAGAAAGCCGCCGCTCCCGCGTCCGAGCCCTCCCTGCGCTCCTGAACCGGAAAATGATAGAATGACCCCACTATGAAAAACATCCTAGCCATCCTCGTCCTAGCCCTAGCCGCCGCCCCCCTGCGCGCGACCACCTTCACCATCGACAAGGGGCATTCCAGCATCGGCTTCAAGATCCGGCACTTCGCGGGCCGCGTGCCCGGAAGCTTCTCGGACTTCTCAGGCACCATCGTCTTCGACGACAAGAACCCGGCCAAATCCTCGGTCGAAGCGACGATCCAGACGGCCTCGGTCAGCACCAACCACGAGAAGCGCGACGCGCATCTGAGGACCGCCGACTATTTCGACGTCGCGAAATTCCCGGTCATGACCTATAAAAGCACCAAGGTGACGGCCGCCGGCAAAGGGAGATACAAGGTCGACGGGCTCCTCTCCCTGCACGGGGTGGAGAAGCCGGTCACGCTCTCCGTCGAATACGCGGGCACCGAGAAGGATCCCAAGGGCAACGCCCACGCCGGCTTCTCGGCCGAAGCCAAGATCAGCCGCAAGGACTTCGGCGTCGGCGGCATGGGGCTCGGAGACGAGATCACCATCTCCATCGACGTCGAAGCCTCTCCCGCCGAATCGGCCAAGTAGCCTAGCGCAGGGCCGCGCGCAGCGCAAATCCCAGCGCCAGCGCCAAGCCGGCCCAGCCGACCTGCGCCCAGCCCCCCTGCGCCCCCAGCCAAAGGGTGGCCAGGACGCCGGCCGCCGGGACGGCCCAGACGCCCGGCAGCCGGAAGGCCCCGCTGGCGGTCCCATACCGCCTCCGCAAGATCGGCACGGCGGCGCAGGTGGCCGCATATTGGGCGCAGATGACGACGTTGGCGATGTCGACGAGCTTGCCGAAGTCCAGCAGCAGCGCCGCCGTCAAAGCAAGCCCCGCCGTCAGCGCGATGCAGCGCGAGGGCGTGCCGAAACGCGGGTGGGCCGCCGCCCAGGACGAGGGAAGATGGCCGGCCTCGGCCAGCGCGACCAGGAAACGCGGCCCGCCTAAAGCGATGCCGGCGTTGAAGCCCACGGTAGAGAGCACGGCGCCCAGGACGATGATCCCGGCACCCAACGGCCCCCACAGGATCTCCGCCGTGTCCGCCAGCGGACGCTGCGAAGCCGCCAAGCCCGGATTGACGCCTACGGCCACGGTCTGGACGAGCATGTAGACCACGGAGGCCATCGAGATCGACAAGAGCACCGCCCGCGGGATGTTCTTCCGGGGCTCGCGGACCTCCCCGGCGGGCACAGGCACGTTCTCGAATCCTTGGAAGGCGAAGTAGGCCAGGAAGCAGGCGGCGCCCATGGGCCGCCAGCCATGCGGCGCCAGGGGCGTGAAGGCGGAGAGCTCAAGGCGCGGCAGGCCGGCCAGGATGAGCAGGACCAACGGCACCAGCTTGGCGGCCGTGAAGAAGTTCGACGTCCAAGCGCCGAGCTTGACGCCTCGATAATTGATCGCCGCCATGAAGACGATCACGAAGGCCGCGACGGCCTTGCCCAGGCCGGGGCCGGCGAAGGATGGGCCGAAGTAGCCCAGGTAGGAGCATATGGCGTTGGCCACCGCGGCCCAGCTGAAGATCATCGCCATCCAGCAGAGCCAGCCGATGGCGAACCCGGCCTGCCGGCCGAATGCGTCCGTGGCGTAAAGGATGGGGCCGCCGGCCCGCTCATAGTGGGTGGACGCCTCGGCGAAGCAGAGCGCCACCGCGCTCAACAGCAGGCCGGTGAAGCCGAAGGAGAGGATGGAGGCCGGCCCCAGGTGTCCCGCCAAAAGACCGGGAAACAAGAAGATGCTCGAGCCCACGATGGAGTTCACCCCCAAGCTGGTCACGTCCAGAAGACCTAGCGGCCGCGGGGCTCCGGCGCCGCCATGGGGGCTGTCCACCCAGCGATTATATCAGGTAACATATGGCTTGAGTGGCGATGATGAACCCTTCAGAGCGCGACCTGTCCCTCCGGCGCAAGCTCATCGAGACCTGCCGCGATCTGGAGAAACGCGGCCTCAATCAAGGCACCGCGGGAAACCTCAGCGCGCGCCTTGGCGCGGGCCCCTCGGACGGCTTCCTGATCACGCCGACCGCTCTGGCTTATGACGTGATGCAGCCGTCGGACATCGTGCACATGCGCCTCGACGGCAGCCATGCCGGCCGGCGCTCCCCCTCCAGCGAATGGCGATTCCACCGCGACATCTTCAAGGCCCGCCCCGAGGTGGGCGCCGTCGTCCATACCCACAGCGGCTTTTCGACCGCATTGGCCTGCCAGCATCGCGGCATACCGGCGTTCCATTACATGGTCGCCCTCTTCGGGGGCAGCGACATCCGCTGCGCGGAATATGCGACTTACGGGACGCAGGAGCTCTCCGACCGGGTGCTCAAGGCGCTGGAAGGCCGCCTAGCCGCGCTCCTGGGCAACCATGGGCTCGTCGTCGTCGGGCCGAGCCTCGAGCGGGCCTTGGCGCTGACCGTCGAGGCCGAGACCCTCGCCATGATGTATACGCGCGCCCTGCAGACCGGCGCGCCGGTGCTGCTTCCCGAGGCGGAGATCCTGCGGGTCAAAGAGAAGTTCTCCACGTACGGCGCCGGCGCGCTGCCCCCCAAGCGCGTCTGGGATTGACGGCGCCGGCGATGCCACCCCTGAGCGTCACCGTCGTCATCCCGTCCTACAACGAACGCGACAACATGGCGCCGCTGCTGACGCGGGTCGCCCGCGCGCTGGCCGGCAGGACGCATGAGCTCCTGGTCGTCGACGACCGCTCGCCCGACGGCACCGGAGCCGAAGTGACCCGGCTGGCCAAGACCATCCCGTGGGTCCGGCTGGTCACCAAGACCCGCCGTGAAGGGATCGGCGCCGCCTTACGGATGGGCTACGACCTGGCGCGCCATGACGTCATCGTCTCGCTCGACGCCGACCTGAGCTTCTCGCCTGAAGACATCCCGCGCCTGCTCGAGCGCATCGACGCCGGCTGCGCGCTGGCGCTGGGCTGCCGTCACGGCGGCCAAGGCGGCTACGAGACGCCCAACGGGCGCATCTGGCTGAAGTTCCTCGTCAGCCGGGTCGGCAACCGCATCGTGCGCTGGGCCACGGGCCTGACGGTGCGCGACTACTCCGCCAATTTCCGCGCCATCCGCCGCGACGTTTGGGAATCCATCAAGACCCGGGAGAACGACAACTCGCTTCTGCTCGAGATGATCCTCAAAGTCCACCGGGGCGGCTTCCGTCTCGAAGAGGTGCCGGTGACTTTCTCGGACCGCGTGGCGGGCCGCTCCAAGCTCAATCTGGCCGTCGAAGCGCCTAAGTTCCTGTTCAAGCTCATCCGCCTGGCGCGGGGCTAGCCGGCTCAGTTCGCCGCGCCTAAGCGAGCCAGCGCGTCCTTGCAGGGCGCCAGCAGGCCGTCAGGCACGAGCGCGAGGCAGGCCGCCGCGCCTTTATCGGCGCGGCCTTCACAGAACATGGCCAGCTCCGCCTTGCAGGCCTCCGGGTAGTCGAGCGCCGGCGCGGCGGCCGGGACCGGCGCCGAAGGGGCCGGCGCTTCGGCCGCCAGCGGGGCGACGATCTCGGGCGGCGGCGCCGGCGGCGGGGCGAAACGCTCCAAGTAGGAAGGTATCTCCATCTTCTGGCGGCGCATCTCGGACAAGACCAGCGGCGTGCCCGCGGCCACGGCCGCCGCTGAGCCGACGCAGCCGACCAGCGCGAACATCCCGAAAAAGAGCTTGCTGGAAAACGTCGTCTCGACCGGCGGGCCTTCGAGCTTGAGACAACGATAGAGCTTGAGGGCGAACAGGAACAGGAAGGAATACGCAAGCGAGCCTAACAGCCACCCCGCCCAGGGGATCTTCCCAAGGAGCATCGAAGGCACCATGGCAAAGAAGAGCAGGGTGGCCACGCTCCACCAGCGCCCGGCGACGAGCTCGTGGCTGCGGTCCAGAGCGTCGAAGCCGGTCAGGCCTTCCTCGATCACGGCAAAGGGCGCAAAGGTCAGCGAGAGCCCTAGATAGACCCCCGGCACGATGAGCAGGAAGAGCCCGCCGATGGCCGCGGCCGCCTCCAGGATCTCGACCCAGACGAGCGTATGCGCCTTGGCGGCGGCTTCCAGGATGACGTCACCCAGGTCGATTTGCTCCCGCGATGCCATGATCTGCGCGGCCAGCGTCCAGCCGCTGACCCATAGCCCCGCAAGGATCGGGATGATGACCAGCGGCGCGAAGACTTTCAAAGCCAACGCGCCCAAGGCCCCTGAGACGGCATAAGCCACGCCGGAGATGAGCCAGAGGACCAGGAAGATCCAGAAGCGTTCCTTGAACGCGGCGAAGCTCTGGTCGAAGATGGCGGAGAAGCTGGGCAAAGAGGCGCGCGTGGTCACGCCTAAGGCCAGAAGTGGACGGCGGCGGCTCCGGCGGCGGCGCCGACGGCCAGAGCCACGATGAAGCCGACGGGGCCCAGGCCGATGGCCACGGCCAGCAGGCCGAAAAGCCCCAGCCCAAGGGAGGCGCCGGCGACGCGGTCCATCTTATCGTTGAAGCTAAGGGGGGCGGGCGCTTGCGGGCCGGTGATATTGGGCGTCCCCGGGACCGGGGTGCTGGGCGGAGCGGGCGGCCCCGGCGGGGTCGGCGGCCTGGGACCGGGCGGCGGCAGCGGCGGGTTAGGATCGATCGGCCCCTGGCCGCGGCAGAGCTCGGCGGAACGCGACGCCTTCTCGAGCGCCGCGCCGGCCCGGACGTCCTCGGCCCGCGACTGATTGGCGGCGGCGGAGCTCTTCGCCTCCATCGTCACGAGCTGATCATAAGCCTTAGGCGTCTCGGGACTGGCGATCCGCACGCCCGAGGCCGCATGCGGGCAGTAGTATTTGAGCAGGTCCGCCTCGATGAGGTTCTTCTTAGCCAGCATCGCCGCGACGCCGGCGTCAGGAGCGTCGAGCTGGGCTTTCACCGCGGCCAGGATCCGAGGCTTCCAGCGGGCCGCGACGACGGCGGCCTGGTTCGGGTCGCCCGCGGCCTTGATGAGCTCGGCCTCCTTGGCGGCGCGGTCCGGGGCGGAGCTCAGGAGGTGCTCGACGAAGGCCCGCTCCACAGGCTCGGAGAAGACCTTGGCGATGGCCTCGGCGATGGTCGGCGCCTTCGGGGGGATGGGCGGCTCCGGCGGCTTGGGCGCGGGGAAAAGAGTCTCGAAGGTCTGGCCGGGCTTGAGCGAGGCCGCCGCCCATTCGGGCAGCGCCGTGTCGGGCTTGCCCCCCACGTAGCTCCTGAGGTCCTTGCGGACCAGCTTGCGCAGGTGGCTCGTCATGCGCGCGCCTGCGCCCTTGTCTCCGGCCTTCTCAGCCGCGTCGGCTTCGCCCGCGATGCGCACGAGGTGCTCCCAAAGGCTGGGTTCGATCCGCTTGAGCCGCCACTGTATATAAGTCGCTTCGAAAGGGGTGAAGCGGTCGAGCGTGCGCTCGCCGGGCCCGTCCTTGGCCGGCGTCTTGAGATAGGCCTTGGCTTGCACCATGACCTTGCCCTGCCATTTCTTGACGAGGCCGTCCATCTTGGAAGGCTCGCTGTCGGCGGTCTTCTGGTCGGCCTTGAAGGCCGCCCTTTCCCGGTCGCCGGAGATGAGGTAGGTCAGGACGGCATGCTCCTGGTCGCTGAAGCGGTGGATGAAGGGCTTGCCGGCGGGCGGCGCCGGCATGTCGATATAGGTCATCTCCGCCTCGTGATAGAAGGGCATGAGACGGTTCTTATCCATGCTGACCAAGGCTTCGGCGCGGAAGGCGACCTGCGCGAACTCTTTCTTAGGATCGATCGTGCCCCAACGGACGCGGCTGCGGTAGTCGCGGGAGGCCGCCCTGATGATAGCCCGGCAATGGCGCACCTTCTGCTGAAGCAGGTAGTGCTCCTCGGGGCTGCGCGGCACGGTGATCTCGATCCATTCCCGCTTGAACCTCTCGAAAACCGGCTCCGGCGCCCAGCGCAGGTAGCTGACGATCAGGTCGGACTCGTAATCGCTGAGCTTTTCCTTGTCGCCGGCGCCGCCGGCGGAGGCGCGCCAATACTCGTCGACCGCCGGCTTGTAGGTGCGGCGCATCTCGAAGCCGAAGAACTCGCCGGCGCCGTACTGCCACCAAGGCAGCTTCTTGATCATCAGCTGCGTCCAGTTGTATTCCTTCCAGGCCTTATCGTGCTTGGCCTTGCGTTCGAAAGGGTAGCCGGTCCTGGGCTTCGGGTCGGAGCCTTTGACCATGATCAGGTCGAGCAGGGAATGCTCGAAGAGGTTTTGATGCCGATTGAGTTTCTGAGCGGAGTTGGGCTTGTCCGTGCCGTAGAGGAAATCGTTGTCGGCCGCCCTCAGCGGGGAGGTGGAGCAGGCCAGCAGGAGCAAGGCAAGCAGGTATCTGATGTCCCTATTATAACCCGGGGCCGATCATTGCGCCTGGGCCAAAGGCCCCCGCCGCGAATAGGCCCAAAGGCCTACGGCGCCGCGGCCAGCTTTCTCCACGCCGAGCGGAGCTCCTCGGGCCGCAGCGCCGACAGATGGTGCTTGAAGCGTATCGTCCCGGCCCCATCGACGATATAGAGGTTGCGCAGCGGGCAGGTCCCCGGCGGGTGCTTCTGCCCAAGACGCAGCGCGACGACGTCGTCGGGATCGAGAAGGATCGGGAAGCCGCACTCGCGCGCGACCTGCCCAGGCAGCGGGTCGTCGACAGCCAAGATGCTTACCGCCAGCACGCGCAGGAGCCCGGGGGACTCGCCCAGGAGCTCCCCCAGCAAAGGGATCTTCGCCCGGCAGTCCGAACAGAGGTTCGTCAGCCAAAGCACCGTATACGCCCCGGACTTCCCTTGATAAAGCGAATGCTCTTTGCCGGCCGTGTCGCGCAGGGTGAAATCAGGGAAGCACCCGCCCAGTTCCGTTCCAGGATGGAACAGCGCGCGCAAGGGCCAGAGCAGCCGCCACAACCGGATCGAGGCACTCATGAGGTAATTGAACTAGATTTTTGCGAACCGCGCTTGCCAAGCCTGGCAACTCCGTTGCGTCACTTAAACACCATGCCAAAACTCCCCCTGAAGCTGAGAGTCCCCCCGCCCATCGACCCGCTGAACGTCTTCCCGATCTCCTGGCCGAAAAGCCCGCAGATCACCTACGACCTCTTCGAGCTGGCCAAGGCCCAGCAATGGGACCCGGAGCAGCTCGATTGGCAGACCCTGACCGACGCCAGGATCACGGCCGAAGAGCGTCTGGCCATCGGCTACTGGTTCTCGATCCTGGGCATCTTCGACGCCGCCGCGCCCCCCGTGTTCGCCCATGCCCTCATCGAGATGTTCAAGAACAAGGAAGAAGACGGCGTGCGCAAATGCTTCTCGACGATCCTGCGAGACGAGCTCAATCATGAGGAGGTCTGCCGAAAAGCCACGGTGGCCTGCCTGCCCGGGAACCCTTACGGCCCTCTGCTCTGGACGCCGAGAACGGCTCTGGAGAAAGGGGCCTACAACAACATCCAGTGGGCCTATCATAACGGCGCCCGCTACTGGGACGGCTACGTCCGCGCCTTCGACAAATACCCTTTCGCCGTGATGTTCACCTCCTTCCTCATGGGCGAGGTCGCCGCGACGACGCTCTTCTCCGAGATGGGCAAGGCCGCCAAGATCCCGGTGTTCCAGGACGTCTTCAAGCGCGTCAGCCGCGACGAGGCCCGCCACGCGCGCATGGCGCTCTACCTCACGAAGCGCACCTTCCCCACCCTCCCCCAAGAGCAGAAGGAATTCATCACCAAGCAGCTCAGGGCGGGCTTCATCTTCCTTTCGCTCATCCTCTTCAAACCCTTCCCCGGCAAGTTCTGGGAGCTGCCCGACACCTTCCTGGACTACCACGACGTCCTCCAGGACGCGGCCCAGTCCGCGGGTCTCGGCATCCTCCCCATGAAGGCGCGCGAGGAGGCCTGGCGCAACGCCATGCTCAAGGTGAAGAAGACGGTGGAAGCCTACGGCATCGCCTTCCCCGCCATGCCCGAGGTCGGACTCATGGGCCAGGAGGTCGCCGAGGAAGATCTGGAGACGATCGTCCCGGTGTTTTGAGCCGATGAGCGACCTAAGGCGCGGCTCGCGCGAGCATAAGGAGCTGATGTGCCGGTTCTTCACCGACAGCTTCAAGCGTCTCGACCCGGCCTCCGTCGACTGGCCGGATCTGGCGCCGGCCGATTTGGAGCGCCTGAAGGCGCTGCCGGTCTGGGAAGAGGCCGTCAAGACCGAGGCCACGACGGCGCTCCTGGTCCAGGCTTTCGGGAAGAAGACCAAGGACGTCGACCTCAAAGAAGCCATCGCCATGAACGGCTTCGAGGAGGGGCGCCATGCGGCGCTGCTGGCGGGGCTGACGAAGCGCTACGGCATCCCTGTCGGCGAGTTCGACCCGACGCCCGACGTCGACGCCGAGTGGGGATTCCTGAAGGTCGGCTACGGGGAGTGCTTCGACTCCTTCTTCGGCTTCGGGCTCTTCGCCTTGGCGAAGGAATCCGGGTATTTCTCCCCGGAGCTGGTCCGCATCTTCGACCCCATCATGCAGGAAGAGGCGCGCCATATCATCTTCCACGCCAATTGGACGGCATACACGAAAGCCCAGCAGCCGTCCTTCGAGCAGCTGTCGTTCTCCTTCAAAGAGGCCTTGGCGCTGTCGCATCAGACCCTCAGCCGCGTCAAGACCGCCCTGCGGATGAGCAGCTCCAGCCCGCAGGACAACTTCACTATGAACGCCCATGAATCCTTCGGGGATTTCTCGATGAAGCAGTTCATCGAGACCTGCCTCCGGGAGAACGCCCGGCGCCTGGCGCCCTATGACGAGAGGCTGCTGCGGCCGACCTTCATGCCGAAGCTCGCCAAGGGCGTGCTGGCGCTGCTGCCTTAGCGCGCGGGCCTGGAGAGGCCGCGCGCCGCGCTCACGAGGGCCAGGGCCAGCGCGCCGGCGACGACGCCGGCCAGAGCGTCCAATAAAGACGGAGCGAAGACAGCGAGCGCGCCGCCGATGGCCGGGACGCGCGCGGCCGCCTCGGCGGCAAGACGCCCCGCGTCCTGCGCGCCGGGCAAGGCGTGCGTCAGGATGCCGCCGCCGACCATGAACATGGCCGCGGTCCCGAGCACGGAGAGGCACCTCATCAGGACGGG
The DNA here is from genome assembly GCA_964510095.1 of uncultured Elusimicrobia bacterium. GTDB lineage: Bacteria > Elusimicrobiota > Elusimicrobia > UBA1565 > UBA9628 > JBBTLF01. The sequence continues at coordinate 32,406 of CAZEAE010000015.1, forward strand.
CGCGGCGCGGAGCAGCAGACGCCCAAGGGGGGCGGAGAGCTCCCTGCGGCTCAGGATGAGGCCGACGTCGTCCATTTTGACGATGGCGGCCACGAAGCCGTAGACGAGGACGGTGATAAGCAGGGCAACAGCCGTCAGGACGCCGGCCCTCACGAAGAAAGACGCGCCTGCGGCCACGCCCAGAGTGATGGCGATGATCTCGGCTGAGAGGATGAAGTCCGTGCGGATGGCGCCGGCTATCTTGGCCTTTTCAAAGGCGACCAGGTCCACGGCGGGATCGGCCAAGGCCTTCACCAAGGCCGCATGCTCCTTCTTGTCCAGCGCCGGCGAGTGGATAAGCCTGTGGGCCAGCTTCTCGAACCCCTCGTAGCACAGGTAGAGCCCGCCGCATAGGAGCAGCGGCGTCACGGCCCAAGGCGCCGCGGCGCTGAGGGTGAGCGCGGAAGGCACGAGGATCGCCTTATTCTTTAAGGAGCCCTTAGCCACGGCCCAGACGACGGGCAGCTCGCGCTCGGCCCTGACGCCCGCGACCTGGTCGGCGTTGAGCGCCAGGTCGTCGCCCAGCACGCCCGAGGTCTTCTTGGCCGCGGCCTGGGCCAGGATGGCCACGTCGTCTAGGACCGTGGCGATGTCGTCGAGGAGGGCGAGGAGGCTGGTGGCCATGAGGGCAATAGACGCGTCATCGTCGCCGCATCCTGAGTGTACTGATTTTAAAGACTGCGGTGTAGTGCTATAGCGCCAAAATGGTACCAAATAATAGATACTTGACATATACACTAATTGTCTGTTATATATATAAGCAGCTGCCCGGATGGCAGCCCCCGGCTTATGGCAACCAAGTCCTTCGAACTTCGGGAACTCTTCCACCTGGCGCTTCTGCGCCAGCTCGGCACTCGCCTCTCCGGCCGCTCCTACGCCGTGAAGGGAGGAATATGCCTACGATTCTTCCATCGCTCCCCCCGCCTCTCCGAAGATATGGACTTGGATATCGTCTCGCAGGTAAGAGCTGCGACCCTGGAGAAAGCAGTCGACTCAGTCATCGACGGCCGGGCCATGCTAGCCACGCTCATACCGCTCGGAGTCACGGCGATAAAGGCGACGAAGCCTAAGCAGACTGACACGACGCAGCGTTGGAAAGTGATGCTCCAAATGAGCGCCGGCGAAGAGCTGCGCACGAAAGTTGAATTCAGTCGTCGCCGAGACAAGATCCGATACTCCACAGGGGTCCCGGACTCGAATCTCCTGAAGCGATATAAGGCCACTCCCTTCGCCGCTCAGTATTACGATGCCACGTTCATGTCTGCGCAAAAGATCGCGGCCCTCGCAGCCGATGGAAGGAATGCCCTGCGCGATTTATTCGATCTTCACCATCTGTTCTACACGATAGGCAGCAAACCCGAAGAAGTGAGCGCCCTTCTTGAGCCGGAGATGGTGAAGGCCGCTGCCGAGAAGGTGCTCTCTTTTACTTTTGAAGATTTTAAGGAACAAGTCGTGCCCTATCTCAGCGCAGACCTAATGGATCTCTATCGGGATTCCGTCGTGTTCGACGCGCAAAAGGATGGATCGATCTCGATACTGCTTGGGATGCTGAAATGACCGCCGCGAAAATCATCAGTCTCCTTCGAAAGCACGATCTGCGAGTCTTCACGACCGCGGATTTAATCACGCTCACCGGGCTGACCGATGTCGCGGCAAGCCAGGCTCTCCTGCGCCTGGCTTGCCAAAATCTAGTCGTCAGGATCAAACGCGGCGTCTGGGTGAGCGGATTAGTCTCTGATCTCAATGCCTACGAAGCTGTCCCCTTCCTCAGGGCTCCATGGCCAGCCTATGTCTCCCTTCACACCGCTCTCGCCGATTATGGGGTAATCGAAGAGATCCCCCACGTGATCTATGCTGTGACATCCACGATGCCCAGGAAATACCCCACTCCTATCGGCGAATTCAGGTTCCATCACCTGCCGGAGCGCCTCATGTGGGGATTCGAGGTTCGCCAGACGGGCTCGGGAAGCTATCCCGTGGCAGATCGCGAGAAGGCATTCCTTGATCTCCTCTACCTGGCGCTGACGCCGCGCTCCCCCCTCCAGGCGCCGCACAAGAGGGGGCGTACGTGGGAGTTGGACAAAGCCAAACTCACTGTTTACGCCAAACGGTTCCGCTACGCTCCCTTGGAATCCTGGCTTAAAGCCAATAACCTTTGGATTTCGGCCGCGGCTAGGCGGCCACCGTAGGAGGAGCGGCGGGTTTTTCTCCTCGGAGAACGAAGGGCGTCTTCACTTCTTCAGGCAGCAGATCGACCTTCTCGAACACCGCATGCTCGCGGTTAGGCTGGCTGTCCAAGGAGGTCTGGTGCCCCGCCAGCGTCGCGGTCGGCACCATCTTGATGGTCTCCCACGGGCAGTCCTTGGCGCAGAGCTGGCAGCCGATGCAGATGTCGTAGTTGACGTACACGCCGAAGGTGGACGGGTCCTCGCCGAACTTCTCGATGCAGCTGGGCACCGGACAGACGGCGATGCACACCTCGCAGCCGGTGCAGGCGCCCAGGTTGACCAGAGCCTTGATCTTCGCCTTGGACGCGCCCTTGACCAGCGCGGCGCGGCGGGCGTCGTTCTGGATCGAAGCCATTACAGCGCCTCCAGGACGCCCTTCACGTGGCCCGCGACCGAGACCTTGCGGATCACGTCCTTGAGCCGGCCGTCCGGGCCGATGACGAAGGTGGAGCGCACCACGCCCATGAATTTCCGGCCGTAAAGCGTCTTCTCCTGCCAGACGCCGTAAGCCTTGCAAAGGGCCTTATCCTCATCGGCGATCAGCGGGAAAGGGAGAGCCTGCTTGGCCCTGAAGCCTTCATGCGACTTCTCGGAGTCGGGGCTGACCCCCAGGATCACGGCGCCCTTCTTTAAAAAAGCCTTATAGTTATCGCGAAAATCGCAGGCTTCCGTCGTGCAGCCCGGCGTGTTGTCCCTAGGGTAAAAGTAAAGGACGACGGTCTTTCCTTTGTGCTCCTTGAGCGCGGCGAACGCCGGGGCCGCGTCTCCCGCCTGGAGCTCCGTGAGCGTCTTCATCGAGCGCTAGTATAACACTTGGCTTCAAAGGCCGTCAATCCAGGCCGCGATCTCCGCGACGATGCGCCGCGCGGAATCCGGATGCCCCAAAGCCCGCGCGCCGCGGCTCAGGGCCTCCAGGCGCGGGCGGTCCTCCAGGAGGGATTTGACCTGTCTTCCCAGCGAGGCGCCGCCGGCGGCCCTAAGCGCCGCTCCGTGCTTGACCAGGAAACGCGCGTTGCGCTCCTCCTGGCCCGGGATCGGGTCGAGCGCCAAGAGCGGCACGCCCATGGCCGCCGCTTCAGCCGAGCTCAAGCCCCCCGGTTTGCCGATGAGAAGGTCGCAGGCCGCCAGCAGCGCGGCCATCCGGGCCGGTTCCTGATAGCCCAGCGCCCGCAGCCTGCGGTCGCCGGCATGAGCCTCCTGGAGCGTCCTGAGCACCCTCGCGTTGCGCCCGCAGACGGCCAAGATCAGCACGGAGCCGAGCTTCTCCAGCAGCAGCCCCGCCGCCCTGGCGATCCCCCCCAAGCCCCGCGTGCCGCCCGACAAGATTATCACGCGCGTCTCCAGCGATACGCCGAGGGCGCGGCGCGCCTGCGCGCGAGTTGGAGGCGAGGCGAAAGCCTCGTGGATCGGGATGCCGAAGGGCCGGATGTCGGCCGCCCGGATGCCGTGCTCGCGCAAGACGCCGGCGGACTGTTCGCCGGCCGTGAAGTAGAGGTCCGCGCGGGGGCTGGCCCAATACCTGTGTATGCCGAAGTCGGTGACGACTGCGACCAGCGGGCAGGAAAGGCCGCCCCGCCGCTTTTCCTCGATGAGGAACCCCAGCGGCGCCGCATGGGTGCAAACGATGGCATCCGGACGGGCCTTGCGTACAGCCTCTTCGACGCGCGCCGCCCCGAAGAAGAGATACACCCGCCGCACGCCCCGCACCAGCTTTATCACGGCCGGGTTATCGTACAGGTAATCCCAGAATCCGGGAAAGACGCCGATGACCCCCAGGTAGACCTTCGCCAACGCCTTGCCCAGGACGGGATGAAAATCCGAAGAGACGGCGATGCGTTGGGTCTGGTGCCCCATCGCTCGCGCCCTCTCCTCCAAAGCCTCAGCCGCGCTGGCGTGCCCGGAGGGCTCGTGACCGTAGACGAACAGCAAGCGCATGGTGGGATTAGACCAAAAAAGAAGCCCGTCGCGTGAGCGACGAGCTGCCTTTTCAGCTTGCGCGGGACTAGAGGTCTTTAGCGGCGGCCAGCTCCTTGTATCGCTCGGGGAACTTGCCCTTGAACTCCTCGATGAGCTTGGTCCGGTGCGCCTTCCACTTATCGGCGTTGGCGCCGATCTTGCGGTGCTCGCCGTCATAGACCAGGAACTCCCAGATCTTCTTGCCCTCGGGGCCGGCGATGTTGCAGCCCGGCTTGGCCATCATCCGCTTGACGTAGCGGTTCCAGACCGCGCCTTCGATCTGCCAGATCGCCGGGTCCTTGAAGAGCTCCGGGTTGGATTTCTTCAAGGCCGCCACGGCGGCATCCTTGCCGGACAGCTCGACGAAGCGGCTGTTGAGCGGGCGGGCGCCGCTATGGCAGGCCTGGCAGCGCTTCTCCTTCGCCGTGCCCATCATGGCCTTATAGCCCTCTTGCGCGTTCTTGGGATAGCTCTTGAGGGTCTCCTCATCGAGCGTTTCGGGGCCCAGGTCGTTGGGATAAGGATTGGCCATGGCCTTCTCCTTCTCCAACTCGGCGGCGGATTTCTTAGGGGCGTCGCCGGCGCGGGCCGGCAGCACGGCGGACGTCAAAAAGGCGATGCCCAGAAGGGCGGCGGCGAGAGCGAGGGGGCGTTTCATGTGATTTCTCCTAGAAGCCACTGGTGTCTTTCTTGGCGATGCTGAGCAGCCAGGAGGCCAAGTCCTCCATATCCTTATCACTGATCTTATCTTTCCAAGGCGGCATGTACAAGGGCGGCACGGGGCCGTCCGGGTTGAACTTGTTGACGGCCGAGCTGGGCACGCCGATGGCGATCTTGGCCATCAGCTCCTCCTTCGTGTAGGTGCCCACGACGTCGACGAGGGTGGGCTCTCGGCCCTTGTCCATGTCCTTGTCCGGGTCCTGCTGGCCGGGCCCCATGGCGTTATAGTTGCGGCGGCCCTGGGCGCCGTTGAGGCCGTGGCAGCCGGCGCAGCCGTATTTCTCGAAGATGTGCTTGCCGCGGGACAGGCTGTCGGCGAACTTAGGCTCCGGCGGAGGCGAGGCGTGGACGTAGAAGTTGTTGGGCACGTGCTCGTCGGTCATGGACATCAGGTAGGCCGTGATCGCCTCGGCGCCTTCCTTGCCCAGCTCTTCGCGGAAGTCCGGCATGCCCGAGGGCGCGATAGGCTCGGTGTTGAACTTCTTGTGCGGGTCGTTGGGCGTGACCTCGATCGGGTCGTTGGTCAGATGGCCGCGGATCCAGTTCTGGATGTTCCAATCCTCGTGATGCAGGGGTTTGCCGTCGCGCATCACGCGGGAGAAGTTGAAGCCGGCGATGCGCTCCAGCGGCTTGTCGGCGATGTTGCCCAGGTCGACGCTGATGATGCCGCCCACGCCGCGGATGGCATGGCAGCCTTGGCAGCCGTGCTGCTGGAAGAGCTTCGCCCCCTTGGCCGCGAACTCCGCGCCCTTGAGCGTGGCGAAGCCGGCGTGGCAGCGGATGCAGGAGCCCTGCACGAGCTTGCCCTCGAGGATCGGCCGCTCCCAGTTATGGATGCGGCCGTGGCCGTCCTTCGTGGTCAGCGCCAGGCCTTGGCCTTCGTGGCAGACGGTGCAGCCGAACTTGGTGAAAGGATGGTTCTTGACCAGAAGGTCGAGCTTCGGGTGGGACTTGTACGGGTTCTCCTTGAAGTCGTTGACCATGGTCGGGTTGGCGTACTCGTCCATGCCCACGTGGCAGGTGATGCAGCGGTCGGCGCGGTCCAAGCCCTTGGGCAGGATCTGCTTGATCTCCATGCCCGCCCGGCCCAGGCTGACGGCCTGCTCCGTGAGGATCTTCGCTTTCGCCGGATCCTTCTCGGCAGCGCCGGCCTTCGCGGCCGCCTCGGAGGCCATCTTGAAGTAAGTCCGCTGATACCCCTTCCACTCCGGCGTGAAGTCCAAGTAGTAGGCGTAGACGAAGGCCGCCAGCAGCGCGAAGTTCAAGCCATAGAACCATTTCCGCATAGTCAGCTCATCCCTAGATGTTCATGCTGAACGCCGGCCACGTCAGGATATACTTGATGTCGAAGGCCAGATGCGCGCCCATCTTGAGCAGCACGCCCATGGTCGAGACCACCAGGAACATCGTCACCAGGTAGCGGATCCAATCCACGTTGCGGATGTGCCGCTGAGGCAGCAGCAGCCCGAAGTAGAAGTACATCCAGCCGAAGAAGAGCAGCCACAGGCCTTGGCTGAACGGCAGCTTCCAGCCGAAGTGCCCCACGAGGACCGTCACGGCGACCACGCCGAAGAAAGCCAGGTGGGCCTTCAGGCTGTCGATCTCGGTTTGAATGAGCTTCGGCAGCAGCATCGAAGCGGCGAACCAGCCTCCGACCACGGGGATGCCGAGCAGCAAGGGCAGCTTGGCGACCTCCGGAGGGCCGAAGACGCTCCAGGTCGGCGGCGGAGCGGGCTTGGGCAGCAGCCAGGATTCCCACGGCCAATACCAGAAGTAGTTCGGCCCGCGGCAGAAGTAGCCGATGAAGATCAGGACGAACCACATCGTCACGCCGAGCATGAACATGGCGTTGGCGAAAGGCCGCTGCTTCCAGTCGTAGACGCCCACGCCCTTGGGGCTGGGGTCGATATAGGGGATGGCCATGAGCCCCACGATGATCAGGTTGGGGATGGCGACTCCGGCCAGCCACGGGTCGAAATAGACTAGAAGTTCTTGCAGTCCAACGAAATACCAGGGCGCCTTGGACGGGTTGGTCGTGACGTTGGGGTTGGCGATGGCCTCCAGCGGAGCGTTCATCACGATGCTCCAAACCATGATGAAGAGCAGGCAGGCGGCGGCCGCGATGTACTCGCGCTTGACGAGGTGCGGCCAGACCTCGATCTTCTCCTCGTCGGCGGCGTAGGGGGCGGCCGAGAAGGAGTCCTTGCGGATGCGCCAGAAGTGCAGGATGAGCAGGATGCCCACGATCAGCGGCACGGCCACGCAGTGCATGACGTAGAAGCGCAGCAGCGTGTTCTCGCCGACCATCGTGCCGCCCAAGAGCATGAAGCGCACGTCGTTGTTGATGCGCATGCCCATCATGGCCCCGAAGGGGCCCTCGTTGCCGAGACCGGGAGTGGCGCCGGCCATGTTCGTGCCGACGGTGACGGCCCAGATGGCCAGCTGGTCCCAAGGCAGCAGGTAGCCGGTGAAGGAAAGGAACAGCGTCAAGGCCAGGAGCAGGACGCCGACGCCCCAGTTGAACTCTCGAGGCTTCTTATAGGAGCCCGTCAGGAAGACGCGCACCATATGGGCGATGACGGCGACGACCATGGCCTGCGCCGCCCAGCGGTGCATGTTGCGCATCAGCTTGCCGAGCGTGATGGCGAACTCCAGGTCCTTCATGTCGCGGTACGCCAGCGCGATGGTCGGCCGGTAATAGAACATCAGCAGCACGCCGGTGACGGTGAGGATGAGGAACAGGGCGAAAGAGATGCCGCCCAGGCCCCAGGTGAACGTCCACTCGGCCGCCCGCTTGCGGATGCGCACCGGGTGCAGGTGCAGCCAGACGTTGCCGATGATGTGGGCGGCGCGGTCGCGCGGGGTGTCCTTCCAGACGCCGCCCCGGAAGACGGAGCGCCAGAGCTGAGAGTCGATGACCTGCTTCTTGAGCGATTCGAGGTCGAGCTCGGGCATAGGGGTTTAGGCCATCTCCAGGAAGAACGGGCTGGCGTCGCGCTTGCCCGGCTTGTTCTCCAGGATCGCCTTGTCGACGATGAGGTCGCCGGTGGCCGCCAATTCCACCTTGGCGCGCCAGAGCGGCATGGGCGCGGGGCCGGCGATGACGTCGCCGCCGGGGTTGAAATTCGACCCGTGGCAAGGGCACTTGAAGCGGTTCTGGTCGTCGAACCAGTTCGGCGTGCAGCCCAGATGCGTGCAGCGCGCCCAAAGCGCGTAGAGTCCGGTCTCGTTGCGGATGATCCAGACGCGCTGCTCGTTGAGCCATTTGGTCGACACGCCTTGATCGTAGCCCTTGGCCGGGCCGGCGTTGAACTTCTGGGAGGGCTCGTAGATCACGTTGGGGAAGAAGAACCGGGCGGACGCCGCGGAGAACGCGCCGAAGAAGCCGGCCAGCGTGGCCCAGCCCAGCCAGAGGAAGTCGCCGCGCGAGACATCCCCGGGCTTGGCGGCGGGCTTGACGGCCGCGGCCGCGGGCTTAGCGGCCGGCGGCGGAGCCTTGAGCGCGGCCTCTTTGTCGGCTTGCGCCTGCTCCTTGGCTTTGCTGTTCTCGGGTTCTGTCATAAAGCGGTCATCACCTTATCAAAGGATGGCAATACCTGTCAAATCTTACGACGAGCCTATGGCGCGGTCACCAGGATCGCGCCGCAGCCGATGCGTCCGCCGGCGTTGCCGGCGGGCTGCCCGAAGTCGTCCGCTTTCTCATGGACGACGACGGCCCGTCCGCCTACGGAGAGCTTGTCGCCGCTGAGGCTGAGCTTGGGCAGCACGACCTCGAGCTTGGCCTTGCCGTCGATGCCGACCAGGATGTTGCCGAGGTCTCCCGCATGCGCGCCCTTGATGCCGTCCTTCAGGGCATGGCCGTGCTTGACAGCCTTAGGGTTATAATGACCACCGGCGGCCTTGCCGAGGTCTTCACAGGCGCCGAACTCGTGGATATGGAAGCCGTGCTCGCCCTCAGGCAGGCCCGAGAGGTCCGCGGAGACCTTCAGCCCCTCCTTGGTGTCCTCGAAAAGGACGATGCCCGCCACCTTGGAACCCTCGGCGGTGCCCTTGAGCTTCGCCGCGCCCTTTTCTGCCGAGGCCCCCGTCGCCGCCGCCAGCAGCGCCGCGGTCAATATCGCTTTGAGCTTCATATGGGTCTCCTTTACTCGAACCGTCGCATGTCCTTGCCGCGGGAACCTTCCGCCGCGGCCTCGCTGAGCCACCGGGCGATATTGTCGTGCGGCATGATGGTCTTGGCGTCCCAATCATACTTCAAGCCTTCGAGCGCCGCCACGATCTTCTGCTCGATGCCGCCCTGCGCGATGAGATAGGGGATGACCAGGACGCGCCCGCCCTTGCGGCCGGCTTCCTCCACGATGGCGCGCAGGCGGCCGACGGCAAGGCCGCGCACGGGCTCCGGCGCATCGTCGCGCAGCGTGGCGGAGCGCACCGAAGAGAACCCCCCGTCCTTGCGGATGGTCCGGGCCAGCCGGGCCATCGTGGCGCGCCAGACGACGTCGGCCGCGTCGTCGACCGGGCCATGCCCGATGAGGACGACGGTCTCGGCCGCGGGCTCCCGGCTCAGGCCGCGCGCGCGGTCGAGCAGGACCCGCGCGACCAAGGGATGGGCGTCCAAGGCGGACGTCAGCGTCAGCGGCACGGCCAGCTTGACGCGCCGCGTGGAGAACATGGCGTGGGGCCCGGCCGGATGGCCGCCGTGGCCGCCATGGCCGCCGTGGGCCGACGCCATGAGCGCCGCCATCTTGCGCATGACCTCGGAAGGCTCCTTTTTGAGGCCCAGCACGTAACGGGTCTGCTCGAGGACCTCGGAGGACGAATTGACGAAGAGCGGCACGGCGACGATCTTGACGCTGCCCCGGGCTTCGAGAGAGGAGATCGCCCGCTGGAGTTCGGCCGGGTCGGCCATCCCGAAGGCGACCTCGGTCGGCACCCGGGAGTCCAGGCCGTCGCGCAGGCTGTCGACCTGCGCGTTCCAGCGCGGGTCGCCGCCATGAGCCATCAACAGCACGCCGTAAGGCGCGGCGGGAGCGGCTCCCGCCAGGGAGCACGATAGAGCGAGCGCGCCGGCCAGGAGGCTCAAGCTCGCGCGTCCGAGTGCTTCAGGCTGATCTCGCGGCCGGAGGCGATCGACGCCGCCCAGCCGGAGAACTCGCCGGCTTTCTGGGCGGCCAAGACGCGGGCCCGTTCGACCTCCCCCCCGCGGTGCTTCAGGTTATCGGCGACGATCGCCTCTAGGTCGCCCAAGCGGTAGACGTAGACGTGCTCGAGGCCGTGCACGGACTCCTCGACGTCGCGCGGCATGGCGATGTCGATGATGAACAAGGACCGCCCGCCGCGCCGGCGCACGGCGGCCTGGACCATGTCCCGCGTCAGCACCGGCAGGTCCGAGCCGGTGGAGGAGATGACGACGTCGGCGGTGCCGAGGTGGGCCGGGAAGGCGTCCCAGGCCAAGGACCGTCCCTTGAAGCGCGCGGCAAGCGCCTCGGCGCGCGCCCCAGTGCGGTTGGCGATGCTGAGCCCGGCGACCTTCTTGCTGAGCAGATGGCGGGCCGTGATCTCGGCCATGTTGCCGGCGCCCAGTATCAAGACCTCGCAGGCCTTGAGGTCGCCGAAGATGCTCTCGGCCAGCTGCACGGCGACGGAGGCCACCGAGGTCTGCCCGACGGCGATGCCGGTGTCGTTGCGGACCTTTTTGCCGATGTAGAGCGCCCGCTGGAACAAGACGTTCGACCGCTTGCCGGTCATGCCGGCGGCGGCCGCCGCCTCGTAGGCATTCTTGACCTGGCCGAGGATCTCGGTCTCGCCGATGACGAGGGAGTCCAGGCCGGCGGAGACCTCGAAGAGGTGGAGGACGGCGGCGGCGCCCGATAAGACGACGCCATGTCGCCCGACGTCGGTCCGGGCCAAGCGGTCGATGACTTCCGGCAGCGCCGCGGCGGCGCCGCCGCAGACGTAGACCTCGAAGCGGTTGCAGGTGGAGAGCACGACGGCTTCGAGGAACCCCTCCTTGCGCAGGCCCTCGAGCACGGGGGCGGCGCCGATGACGGCCAAAGCCTCGCGCACGGCCAGCGGGGCGCTCTTGCAGCCGAAGGCGATGCAGGTCAGGCCCATCGCTTCATCCATTGGAAAGGTAGCCGTGCAGCCCGCTCAGGAAATTGACGGCGACGAAGGTGAAGACGACCGAAGCGAAGCCGACCATCGACAGGTAGACGGCTTTGCGCCCGCGCAGGCCGCGGAAGTGGCGCAGGCTGAGATAGGCCCCATAGATGGCGGCGGTGACCAAGGACCAGATGACCTTGGGATCAGCGCCCCAGGCGGACTCCCAGGCCCGGCTGGCCCAGACGCCCCCCATCAGGATGCCGATGAGGAGCACGGGGAAGGCCACGGCGATGAGCCGGTACTCCAGGGTGTCGAGCTCCTCCAAGGAAGGCAGCCGATAGCAGAGCGCCGAGGGCTTCCGCGATTTGACCTGGTACTCCTGCAGGAGCAGCGCCAGGCCGACGCCGAAGGCGTTGCCCAAGGCGGCGTAGGCGGTCATGAGGAGCATGGGATGCAGGTTCATCCAATAGCTTCGCAGATCCGGCGCGAGGACGCTGACGGACGCATCGGCGGAGAAGACCGCCAGCCCCGTGCCGATGACGGTCGGGGGCAGCACGAAGGCCCCAAGGATCCCGAGATGGTGCTCCCGTTCCACATAGAAGAAGAAGAAGGCGGCGGCCAGCGAGAGATAAGACAGGGCTCCGAAGAAGCTGTTGATGGGCAGGAAGAAGCGGTTCTCGGGCATCGCCCAGAAAGCGGTCAGGCGCAGGGCGAAGCCGATCAGGTGGAGGCAAAGGCCGGCGGAGAGCAGGCGCAGCATCCAGAGGCTCCAGGCCTCGTCCTTGGAGGACAGGTAGACGAAGGCCAGGGCGGTGGCGGCGGCGTAGAAAGCGAGCGCGGCCTTGAGGGAAAGCAGCTCCATGCGAGCGCTATTCTAGCTTTTTTTGCTTAGCGGCTGTAGTGCCACTGGCCGAAGTCGTCTTTCCAGGCCACGCGGCCGTCGGCTTCGATCATGAACTCGCGCACGCTGGTGCCCAGGCGGTCGCCGTTCTTGTAAAGCTCGCGGGAATCGCTGAGCCAGAAGACGTCTCCGGTGTAGCGGGCGACCTCGAAGCGCGTGACGCCGCGACCGAGGCGGTCGCCGTCGCGGTAGATCTCGCGTGAGTCGTTGGTCCAGACGACGCTGCCGGTGTAGGAGTTGACGGCGAAGTCGCGGGCGGAAGAGCCCAGGCGGTCGTCGTTCTTGTAGATGGTGCGGCTGCTGTCGATCCAGGCCACGTCGTCGGTGTAGAGGCCGAGGGCGTAACGGGACGCGGAGGATCCCAAGCGCCGGTCGTCTTTGTACATGGTGCCGGAGCTGTCGATCCAAGCCACGGAGCCGGTCCAGCCGTTGACGTCGAACTGCCGGGCGGAAGAGCCGAGGCGGGTCTGGTCCTTATAAAGCGTGCGATAGGAGTCTTCCCAGATGACATTGCCCGAGTTCCAGGCCATCTCGTAGCGAGACACGGAGGAGCCGAGGCGCGTCTGGTCCTTGTAGATCTCGCGGTAGTCGTTGGTCCAAGACACGCTGCCGTCGCAGGAGGTCTTGAAATCCTTGGCCGAGGTGCCCATCTGAGCGCCGTTCTTGAAGATGGCGCGCCAAGAGTCGAGGTAGACGAGCGGGCGGTTGCAGCGGTACTCGGGGTTGGGGACGGTCTCGGAAGGGTCCCTTTGGGGCGGCGCGTAAGCGGGCCGCGGCGCGGGCGTGAACTTGAGGGCCTTGATGTCGACGGATTCGAGGGTCAAGGCGGGGAGAGCGGCGGCGGAAAGGAAGGCGGGCGAGAGCATGACGAGGCCGAGGAGTAGGTTTTTCATTTGTGCCCCTATTTTACAGCGAAGTGCCCAGCAAGAACAGGGTCCTAGGACCTAGGGGCGGCTAGGCCCTTTGGCCCACGGCAATAATTGCAATAATTGAAGGCCTGACCCCGAATCAGTCGCCGGACCAGGGGTTGAAGCGGCCGCCCTTGACCGGAGCGGCGTCGCAGAGCGCCTTGTAGCGCTCGATCTGATCGTCCGCGGCGCCGTCCTTGACCAGGCTGGAGAGCGTCATCGAGTAGCTCATGTTGTACTCGGTGGAGGACCAGATGCCGCCCTTGGAGGCGGCCACCGACTTGGCGGCGGCTTCGATGCGGCTGTCGGCCACGGGGCGGCCTTGGGAGGAGAGGCGCGTCGAGATCTGATAGTTCCGGCCCGAGGCGCTGGGCAGGGGCGGCAGGTTCTTGCCGTATTCCCCGTCGGCGGCCTTCATCTGCTCGACCGAGGAGAAGACCATGTCGATCCAAGGCCAGGAGCCTTCGTGGCTGAAGGAGACGGAGATCACGCCGGAGATCTCCTTCAAACGCGTGGCATGCTCGGCTTCGAAAGCCTTGTTCTCGGCGGCCACGGCCTCAATCGACATCTGCTTGGCCACGTAGTAAGCCTTGCCGTCCAACCCGCTGATCTGAGACGGCGCCGCCTTCATCGCGGCGCGGTCGCTGAAGGTCACCGTCACGCGCCGGGAGGCCACGACGACCGACTCAGCCCCCATGATCGCCTCGCCTTTCGCTTTGGCGTCGGCGTCCAGCTGCTCCGGGGAATACTTCGCCGCCTTGGCTTTGGCGGGCTTGCGCACCATGCTGGACATCCCGCCGAGCCTCAGGGCTTTCTTCACCTTCTCCATGAGGGTCTGGCCCTGATCCTGGGCCGGGACCTTCAGGGCCTGCGCCTCTCCGGTGCGGGCATTGACCTCGACCGCGCCGCCGTTATCATCATAGAAGCGGAACCACAGGTCGTCGCCCTCGGTCTTCTTGACCATCTCCAAAGAGACGCTGACGCGGGAAGACAGCCACGGGAAGGCTTTCTGCGCGATGGTCAGCGCGGGCTCCGGCAGCATCACCGCGCCGCGGCTGAACAGATAGGGAGACATCGGGAAGAGCATCAGGTCGCTACGGACCGGGGCGCTTCGGTAGACCTGGGTCCTGGCGTTGAACTTGCCCGTGCCGGTGACGGGGCCGCGCGAGAAGTCCACGGAGATGATGTCGGCCGAGGCGGCTTTAGGGGAATCCATCACGTAAAAGGAGAACTTCCAATGGTCGCCATCGCGCAGCGGCATGGAGGCGGTGGCCTGGGCGTACATGAGCTTGGCGCCCGGCTTGCCCATCGCCTCGGCGGCGGCAACGGCCTCGTAATAGGCCCGCTCGAAGAGCTGACCAGCGGGGGCCAGCGTCTCGCGCGGGCGCATCATCCCAGCCATGCCGACCATGCCCGCCATGCCCATCATCTGGAAAAGGTCCTCGATGCCGTGCGGGCCGAAGTACGGCATGCCCTCGGGGAGCACCGGCCCGGTGACATTGCCGGTGGCGACGTCGGTGAGGACCCGGAAGAGCGTGTAGTAGCCGACCGCGCCGCCGGCGAGCAGGGCGACGAAAGCCAGCGCCGACTCCAGCTTGCTCGGTTCCTTATATACGTCAGCTTTGACGGAGTAGGCGGCCATCGCGTCCAAGATGATCTTGGAGGCCGCGGCGCCTTTGCCCGGCATCACATACCCGTTCTTCATCCTCGGGTCGGCCGTGCCGCCCACGCTCAGGGAAAGCATCCCGGGCAGGCCCTTCTCCATGTTGCGGTCGGTCTCATTGCCGGTCAGAGGCATCGGATTGCCGCTGAGGCGCTCGCCCACCCTCTTGGCCTTGGCCTCGACTTTCGACAGCTCCCCCTCTTTATGCCGGGGCATGTACATGCTGTCGCCGATGGCGACCGCCTCGTCGGCAGTCATGCCCAGGGCCTTGGCGATGTAGGCCACCGAGACCGACTTGTCGAGCTTCGAGAACATGATGTACGGCGGCTTCTTCAGGTCCTTGGCCATGCGCGGGATGACTTCGGCCTCGTAGTGAAGGGCGTCGAGTTCTTTCTGGAGCAGTCCGGCCGCTTCCTTGACCTTGGCTTCCGGCGTCCCGGGGACGAACATCATCGCGTAGCCGTAGGGGTTGTAGCTCTCGGCGGGGTCCTTCGGAGTCTCGGTGTTCTGCGTGACGCCGATGGAGGGCAGCAGGGCCTTGGTGGCCTCGGCGGCCGACCTGATGATCGCGACCTGGTCCTCGGGCAGCGCCGGCGCCTCCCAGACCTTCTGCGGTTCACCCTGGGCGTCATAGCGGTAGACGCGTCCGCCGGAATTGGCGGCCACGTACATGCCGGCGCGGTCCGCCGCGGGGATCGACGCCAGCGACTCGAACACCGTCAGCGTCTCGGAGTTCGGACGCTTGACGTCGGGACGGTCGGTGATGACGACGACTTCCTTGCCGTTCTTGCGCACGGCGGCGACGGCGGCGGCCATCTCGGGGGTGAGCACGGAGTTGTGCGGACCGATCGTGTCGTCGAAGTCGGAGAAGATCACCTTCTTGGCGGCCGCCTGGGCGACGACCTTGGCCGCCAGCTTCGGACCGACGACCGGCATGCTGATGACCAGGCCGTAGACGGCGGCGATGCCCGCCAGCGCGCGGCGGCGGAATCCGTAAGAGCCGGCGCCGTCGACCGGCTTGGGGCCGTTCTGCTGCGAAGCGGCGGGCGCGGCGGGAGTCTCCGCCGTCTTTTCCGACGTGGCCGCAGCGGCGGCTTTGGAGAGTCCCGAGCCGCTGGGCTCGGCGGAAGGGGCGCTGACCGAGACTTCCCCGGCGGCCGCGGCGGCGGCTTTCCCCGTGATGAGGTCTTCGATGCGGCGGCCGGAGGCCGCGGAATCAGCAGCGCCGGCTTGAGGCTGGGCGATGGCCGAGATCTCAGGCGCGATGGCTTGAGAAAGGCCCTCGATGGCAAGAGGGCCGCCCAGGGCGGCGGGACTGACGGCCGGGGCAGCGGGTGCGGCGGTGGGGATAAGAGACGGAAGAGCGAGGGTCGGAGCCAGCGACATGCCGGGGACCAGGCCGGCGATGGGCGCGATCCGGACGGCGGGCGCGGCGGATATGGGGGCCTGGATGATCGGCGCGGCTTTGAAGGCGGCGGCGACGGCTTCGTGGCAAAGAGGTCCGGGCGAAAGCCAAACGAGCAGGGCGGCGAGGGCGGCGGCGACTCGGCGGCGCATCGATGAGGCCTGGATCATGGATCCTCCCTTTGGGGCGTCTGCAGGTATTATAAGCCCCGCCGGGGCGTTTGCTCTGGGCCCTTGGGGGAAGCGCGCGAAGTTTTTTGGCCTAGGCCTATGGACCCATAGCGTCATAGGCCCTAAGGCCCATGGCAGGGCCAAAGGGCCCACCTACAATAGGCCTATCGGTCCTGGAGGTCTATGAAGAAAACCCTGAAGCTCTCGCCGGCCCTGGCCCTCGCCCTGCTTCTAGGCCCCGCGCCCGCCCGCGCGCTGTTCTGTCCGCTGGGCAGCGAGGATTCCATCCGACGCATCGTGGCCTGCAAGGACGGCGTCGCCCTCGAGGCTTGCCAGCGCATCGCCGAGTCCGTCGGCTGCTCCGTCGTCAGGACGCTTTCCTCCATCAACGCCATCGTCATCACGGTTCCCAAGCAGGGCCTGCAGACGGCGGATCAGAAGCTCAAGCTCATGACGGAAGTCTCCCGGGTCGACGCCGACCCGAAGATCGACTGGCTCAAGGCCGTCGGCGCCGGAGCCGAATGGACGCTGCCCAGCCCCAAGGACCTGTTCAAGCCGTTCTTGCCCGGCCCCAAGCCCGTGGCCGCGCCCGACGCCGAGCAGCCCTGGGGCATCCGCCGCGTGAACGCCGCGGGCGCCTGGACCAAGAGCCAGGGCAAGGGCGTCAAGGTGGCCGTCATCGACACCGGGATCGATTTCACGCATCCCGACCTGGCCGGACGCGTGGCCGGCGGCTTCAACGCCGTCGATCCTAAAAAGTCATACAAGGACGACCAGGGCCACGGCACCCACGTGGCCGGCACCATCGCCGCCGTGCGCGACGGCAAGGGCGTCGTCGGAGTCGCGCCCTTGGCCTCGCTCTACGCGGTCAAAGTGCTCGACGCCGACGGCAACGGTAATTTCTCCGACGTCATCGCCGGCATCGAATGGGCGGCCAAGAACAAGATGGACGTGGCCAACATGAGCCTGGGCTCCGACGAGGGCAACGAATCCTTGCGCCTGGCCGTCGTCGCCGCCGAGAAGGCGGGCGTCGTCATCGTGGCCGCCGCGGGCAACAGCTCGGGCGGACCCGTTTCTTTTCCCGGGACCTACCCTCAAACGATCGCCGTCGCCGCCTCCGACAAGACCGACAAGTTCGCCTTCTTCTCGAGCAAGGGCGCGGAGGTCGACCTCATCGCCCCCGGAGCCGACATCAACTCGACGAAGATGGACGGCGGCTACGAGGAGAACTCGGGCACGTCGATGGCCGCGCCGCACGTGGCGGGGCTGGCCGCTCTGGCCGTCGCCTCGGGAGCGCGCGGCCTGGCTCAGGTGAAGAGGGCGCTGGAAGCGGCCGCCGCGCCGCTCAAGGACCTCAAGCCTGAAGAGCAGGGCAAGGGCTTGCCCGACGCGGCTAAGCTGGTCCGCTAGAGCCGGTCAGCGCGGGGAGGCGGACGCGGCGGGCGCGGGCGCCGTCTTCAGGATCTTGCCGAGGGCCTCTTCAAGCCGCGCCGCCGTTTCCTTGTATGTCGCCAGGTCGCTGCCGTAAGGGTCTCCGATGTCCCCGCCTCCCGTCTCGGCGTAGCCGTTGAGGGTATGGACCTTGCCGCGAGCTTGAGGGTAGCGTTCCAGTATCTGCGCGACGTGGCCGCCGGTCATGCCGAGGATGACGTCCGCGCCCTCGATATCCTGCCGGGTCAGCCCCTGCGCCTGGTGGCCCTGGGCGTCGATGCCGTAGCCCTGCAGCGCCTCCAAGGCCGGTCCCGGCATGGCCTGCCCCGGATACGCCGATAAGCCTCGCGAGGAGGTCTCGAAGCCCTCCGAGACCATGCCCTTGGCCAGATACTCGGCCATGGCGCTGCGGCAGGTATTGCCGGTGCAGACGAAAAGCAGCTTCTTCGCCTTCGGTTTGGCGGCGGCGACGGGAGCCGAGGCTTCGGCGTTCTTGGTCACCGGCCGCGACTGCAGGATATAGAGCTTGTCGCCGACGAACCCCCATTCCAGGTCGAGAGCATAGCCGAAGTGGCGCTCGAGGGCGACGGCCACCGTGTTGAGGAGCTCGAGCTGCTTGGGCGACAGCGACCGGGCCCGCCTGCGCTCGGGAGCCATGCGCTTCTCGGCGACGCCTTTGCCCGAGACGTCGCGGACGATGGCGAGCTTCTTGTCCGAGATCATCGCGGGCAGGATCTCGCGGCCGAGCTTCTTGGAGACGACGTACTGGTCCGGGGCCACGCGGCCGGAGACGATGCCCTCCCCCAGGCCGAAGGCGGCGTTGACGATCAGGCGCGCCGTGTTGCCGGAGACCGGATCCTGCGTGAAGGCCACGCCGGAGACCTCGGAGGGCGCCATCATCTGGATGACGACGGCCTGGTTCAGGTTGGACAGGCTCAAGCCCTTGGTCTGCCGGTAGAGCAAGGCGCGCGGGTTCCATAAAGAGGCCCAGACCTCCTTGACATGCTCCAGCAGGACGGCGTTGTCCACGTAAAGATGGGTGTCGCCGGCGCCGGCGAACGCCGCGTCGGCGCCGTCCTCATCGACGGCGGAAGAGCGCACGGCCAAGGCTTCCTTATCCAAGCCTTCCCGGCGCACGGCTTTGAGGATCTCCCGGCCGACGCCCTTGGAAGCGGACAGCTCGGCGCGCAAGACAAGCTGGCGGATGCGCGAAGACCTTTCCTCGATGGACAGGCCGCTCTGCGCGCCGATGGCGTCGATCTGGGTCTCGATGCCCGCCTCCTTAAGGAACGAACGGTAAGCGGAGATGGTCAGGGCCACGCCGGGCGGCACCGAGCCTCCGGCTTTGCGCACGACCTGCATGATCTCGCCGAGCTTGGAAGCCTTGCCCCCCACCCAAGGGACGTCCAGGTCGAGGACCTCCGCCAGGGACAAGACGGCGGGGACCTTCGCGCGCCTGGAGGCCAGCCGCATCTGCTCCAAGCGCTCCACCTGCGCCTCCCATTCGCGGTAATAGCTGGGGGCCAGCTTGCGCCGCTTGGCCTTGGCGATGAGGGCCTTGATGCGCGGCAGGACCTCCAAGGTCACGGACGGGTGGTCGTGGGCATGGCGCTCGAGCTCGGCGATATCCTGCTTGATAAGGGTCTCGGCGCGTTCCTTAGCGGCCGCGTTCAGGGATTGATAGGTGTGCGAGGCGGTCTTGAACTCGGCGGCGTCGCGCTGGAGGGCCAGCGCCAGCTCCTGCAAACGGTTCTGACGGCCGGCGGCGCCGAGCACGGCGCGTTCGACGGCTTCGATGGAATCGGTCTCGCGCAAGACCTCCATGGCCTCGCGGTGCTGGGCGTAGGCGGAGCGCGCCTCGGCCGTGAAAAGGTCGGTCTCGGTCTGCGCGATCCAGGCCTGCATGCCGCCGACCGAGGAGGCCTGCAAGACCTGACGGGTGCGCTCGAGCTCGAAAGCGGTCTCCGGCCGGCCCGCGGTCCGAGAGACGAGCTCGGAGAGGACCTCGCGGGCGAAGGCCAGCTTCTGCAGCGAGCCCAGCGCGGGGCCATCCACGGCCGCCTCCACGGCGCGGCTCACGGCGCCGGGCTTAGGGTCGCCGTCGTAGCGCTCGAGGAGCTCGCTGACGGCGAGCATGCTCTCCTGCGACGCGGCGGGGAAAGCCTCCAGCTTGCCGGAGACCGGGTCGAGGCGGACGACGGCGCCTTCCGGCAGGCGGACCCTCCGCGAGGAAGAGACGGCGCGCACCGCCAGCCCCCGGACCCGCCGCGGATCCTTGAACTCAGCCGCCTCGAGGCTCAAAGCCCCGTCCTCCCAGGCCGCCTGGCTCAAGATCAAGGCGCTGATGCCCATCTCTCGGGTGGTGATGGCGGCATGGCTGAGCAGGCCGCCGGAGGTGGTGACGACGGCGCGGGAGTTGCGGATGGGGCCCAAGTCGTCGGGCGTGGTATAAGGGGCGACGAAGATGTAGCCGCCCTTGGCCGCCTTTTCCTTGTCATAGGTGATCCGCGCCGTGATCGTCCGGCCGGGGCCGGGGCTGGCGGCCAAGCCGCTGAAGAGCCGGCCCACCGACAAGGAGATCATGGGCTCCGCCTTGAGCTTGCGCAGCATGAGCCCCCCTCCCGCGGGCGTGTCCGACGGGGAGAAGGCGGCGACGGGATGCCCCTGCTGGGCGAGGCGGTGGAAGAGGGCCTCGGGCGGCAGGGTCCGAGGCGAAAGCCCCATCTCAAGGGTCCCGATCTCGGCGCGGGCCAGTCCGACCTGGCCGGTCTGGGGGTCGCGCAGGACGTAGAGGTTGAGCCATTTGTCGGAATCGACGCGACGCTGGGCGCGCTCCAGGGTCAGCGTGCCGATGGAGCCTATCGCTTGGAAGTCGAAGAGCCCGGGGTCCAACGAGCCGACGGCTTCGGCCATGCGGCCGGCGGCGACGTGGCTCTCGGTGAAGAATTCGGCCAGGTTGGCGAGCGGATCGTAGTCCCGGTTCCGGGCCAGGCCGCCTTCGGGCAGGACGCGGACCTCGCCGCGGGCGATGGCGCGCTCGATGGGTCCGTTGAAGTGCTTGTCGACGGCGCGCTGGCCGAGCAGCCCGTCGGGCAAGGGCGGAAGGCCGAGGTTCGTCAGGGTCTTCGAGAGGCCGGCCTGAAGCCGCGCGCGCTTGGAGGCCTCGCGCTGGTAATCATTGAAGCCCGCGACCATCTTGTCGTGCTGGTCGTGGACGTAGAAAGGCAGGTTGCCCTCGGCCAAGGCGATGTCGACCCAGGCGTCGATGCGCCGAGCGCTCTCCTCCGAGGTGGTCGAGCCCTCGAGTATGATGGGCAGGGCGAAGTCGACGCCCACGGTGGAATGCAGGGCCTGGATGACCAGGGAAAAGTTGTCCATCATGCGGTCGACGCTCTGGGATTGATGGTCCTTGTCGACGATGGCGGTGAGGAAGCCGTTGTCCTCCTCCACGGCGAAGCCGAGCTTCCTCAGGAAGGAGGCGACGTAGTAGAGGCGCGACTGGTTGGCGAGGCTGGTGCCCCACTCCTGATAGCGCACGCGCAGCATGCCGCCTTCGTCGGGCGGCAGGAAATTGGAGTAGACCTCGGCGCTGTGGGCGCCGAGCTGGAAGTGTCCCCAGAATTGGTGGTCCTGCATGATGAGCGAACCGTTAGGGGTGTCATGAGCGTCGCTCAAGGCGTGGACCAGGGCCTTGAGGCCCGGAGAGACGATGCGGCCGGCCTTGGTCAAAGGGTCGTTGGAAAGGTCGACGAGGGAGATCTCCTTGACGCTGTCTCCTTTCCGGAGCTGAAGGACCATGTTGGCCGGAGAGCTGTCCTGAGAGCGGCCGACGCTTTCCAGGGCCTTCTGGTGGATGACGTTGATATAGCGGTGCAGGGACTCCTTGTCGATGGGCACGACGAGGGCGACGGCCTTGGCGGGCAGGAGCTCGGAGTCGGCTAGGCCCTTGGCCAGGGCGTCGATCTTAGCCGAGACGGCGTCGACGCCCTTGGCCAGCTCGGCGGCGTCGTCTTCGGATTCAGCGAGCGCCTGATAGGCGGCGGCCATGGCTTTGACGTTGGCGGCGATGGCGCGGGCGTTCTTGACGGTCATGTGGGTGGAGTTCTGCGCGACGAGCTCGAGGGCGGCGAAGTTGGCCTCGATCAAGCGGTTGAAGGTGTCGAAGCGCCGGCGCAAGCCGGCGATGGAGTCCTCGGTCCCGCCGCGGGCGACCTTGACGGTGACGGCCTGGTCGGAGTCGAGATGGGCGGCGAAGCCTTCCGGCGCGCCGTGGGACAAGCGGTAGCCCAGGGCGCGGCGGACGACCTTGCGCGGGGCGCGGACGACGAGGGCGGAAGGATCCTCCTCGACCTGCTTCCTGAGAGAGGCGAGGAGCTTGGGGTCGGCCTCGACGCCGAGGGCGGGGCTCCGGCGGACGCGCAGGCCGAAGAGCTCCTTCCACCAGTCCTTGCTGGTGGCGGCCTCATAGAACCTTTGCCAGGAGTCGGCGAGGGAGTCGAGCGTGTTCTGCCAGGACTTCTGCAGAAGGGTCTTGAAGGGTACGGGCGGTAAGGATCGGACGGCCTTGGGGAAAGCGGCCTCGAGGATCCGCTTGCCGGCGGGATCGAAGACGGTGCGCAGCTCGACCTTGAAGCCGGAGGCGGCGACAGGGTCGACCTTGGCCTGGGCGTTGATGATGACGAAGGTCTTCTGGACGGCGGAAAGGTCGGTGAAGGCGGGCTGGCCGCTGTAGAGCAGGCTTTCGTTCCAGAACTTCATGGCCGAGAAGACGGGGGCCTTGGCCTCGGAAGTGAGAAGCCCGAGCTGGGCCTTTATAAGGGTATGGCGCAGGAGGTCCTGCATCGCATCGGGGCTGCGGGCGGCCAGGCTGGACTTGAGGTCCTTGATGGCGGCGGGCAGCTGGCGCTTCTCGGCCTCGGCGGCGGCTTGGCGGTAGAGCGCGGGGGCGTCAAGCTCGTCGGCGTCTTCGTAGGCCTCGGAGAGCTTTTGGACGGCGGGGCTGACGTAGGGAGCGAGGGCGGATTTCTTGAAAGCGCCGGTCTTGGCGGCGCCGACGAGGTCGTCGCCGGCGGGTTTGAGCTTGGTGACGTCGAAGATGGAGTTGAGGGCAGCGGCGACTTGGCCGGAGGCGCCTTTCTCTTCGGCTTTTTGAGCGGCGCCGAGGTTATCGACGGCCTGGCCGAGGCCGCTGAACGCGGCGGGCGCTTTCTCGAGGGGCGCGGGCGTTGCGGCTTGGTCGGCAGGGGCGGCCTTGGCGGCTTCGGCGCTGGGGATGGCGCTGGGAAGCGATTGCGGCTGGACCTGGGCGGGGCCGGAGAGGCCGGCGGCGCCTTGAGCGGCGGGAGCAAGGTCGAGGGCGGGCGCCCCCTGGATGGGGCTGATCCCTCCTCTAAGATCGAGGGAGAGCTGACCGCCGGTGGAGAGGTTGGAGCCGGGGGCGGCTTTGATCGTGCCGGCTTGTCCCGCTTGCCCTTGTCCGGCGCCTTCGACCTTGGGGACGCTGATGTCGACGGCCTGGGCCGAAGCGGCCCAGGCGGAGACCAGGACCGCGGCTAGGAGCCGCCGTCGATAGAAGGGCATGTTCGAAGTATAAGGCCGGAAGCGTCATCTGTCCAGGGGTTTTTGAGGGTTGAGCAGCCCCCATAAAACGAGCGATAATCAGCGATGAATCGGGGCCTTGACATAATCCATTACACATGGTATACACACTAAGAGGGGCGCCATATGACAAGGGTCCAGATATTGCTCGATAAGAAAGAGGTTCAGGCCCTCCGCCGTGAGGCCGCACAGAGCGGCAAGAGCTATTCCCTGCTCGTGCGCGAGGCCATCGACAATCTCTATGTTTCGCGCTTTTCTGATGGCGAGATCTCAGGGATGGCCAAGGCCGCCAAACAGGGGAAGGGGACCCGAAGATTCAAGGATCTGCAAGACGCCCGCCGCCACCTCTGGTCGCTTTAGCACAGCCCCCCCGGCATGCTCGAATTCGCTTTTGCCCAGAGCTTTCAGAGGAGCTTGAAGGGCCTGCATCCGCCGGAGAAAGTGGCCATTCAGCGGCGCGTGGACTCATTCATGCTGGCCATGGACGTGCGGAGGATCCCCACCGGTTTCGGCCTCAAGAAGCTCGGCGACGATCTCTGGGAGTTCCGCACGGATCTCCCTATCCGCGTTTTTTTCCAGTGGAGCAAGAACACAGTCACCTTCTTGTTTCTCGGCAACCACAACGAGGTTCAACGGTTTTTAAAGCATTACGTGTAGGGCTGACATCGGCTGGAGACTCAGCGATATGAACGGAGAAACAAAGCGGCTCGACCGCCGGTTCGCCGTCTATCCTCTCGGCCTGCTCCTCTTCGGAGCGGCGCTGTGGCTCATACTCTCGGTCGGCACGGCCGGACAGCCGGACCTGTCCGCTCCGGCCGCCGCCGCGACCGCGGCTCCAAGCAGCTTGAGCGCGGAGCTGTATAAGAACCCGCGCAGCCCGCTCGGTGTTTTACTGCTTCAGATCCTGGTCATCATCGCCCTCACCCGCTGCTGCGCGAAAGTCATGCGGAAATTCAGCCAGCCCGAGGTCATCGGCGAAGTCATCGGCGGGATACTCCTAGGCCCCTCCGTGCTGGGCTATCTCTGGCCCGCCGCCGGGATCTTGCTGTTTCCGCCGGCTTCCCTGGCGAATCTGGGCCTATTGAGCCAGATCGGATTGATCGTCTTCATGTTCGTCGTCGGGATGGAGCTGGACACCGATGTCCTGGCGAAAAAGGCGCATTCGGCCGTGCTGATATCCCATGCGAGCATCATCCTGCCCTTCCTGCTCGGCTCGCTGCTGGCGCTCGCCCTTTATAAAAGTCACGCCCCGGCCGGAGTCCCCTTCACGCCGTTCTGCCTTTTCATGGGCATCGCGATGAGCATCACGGCGTTCCCCGTCTTGGCCAGGATCCTCCAAGAGCGCGGCATGAGCCGCTCCCCCCTAGGGACCGTCGCGCTCACCTGTGCGGCGGTCGACGACTTGACCGCCTGGTGCGCGCTGGCCGTGGTGGCGGCCGTCTCACGGCAGGGCACGCTCGCCGACTCCATGATCGCGGCCGCGCTCTGCGGCCTGCACATCGCGGCGATGCTCTTCGTGGTCCGGCCCGCGCTGGGCCGATGGCTGGAGGGGCGCGCCGCCGAGGAGTCTCGCGGCAAGGGGGCCGTCGCGGCCGTCTTGTTCACGGCGTTCTTCTCCGCTTTCATGACGGAGGCCATCGGGATCCACGCGCTCTTCGGAGCCTTTCTGGCGGGCATCGTCATACCCAAGAAGACGGCCTTCCGCGAGGCTCTCGCGGTGCGCCTCGAGAGCTTCAGCACGATCATCCTGCTGCCGCTCTTCTTCGCCCTCAGCGGCCTTCGCACCCAGATCAGCCTGCTCGACGATCGGGCCTCGTGGGTCCTCTGCGGAGTCGTCATCCTCGTGGCGATCACCGGGAAGCTCGTGGGCAGCGCCGCCGCGGCGCGCTGGTCCGGCTCATCGTGGCGCGAGTCGCTGGCGATCGGAGCGTTGATGAACACGCGAGGGCTCGTCGAGCTCGTCGCCCTCAACATCGGCTACGACCTCGGCATCATCAGCCCGGCGATATTCACGATGATGGTCCTCATGGCGCTGGCCACGACGCTGATGACGGGCCCCTTGCTGAGCCTCCTCGTGCCGGACGCGCGTCCCAAGGTTTCCCGCTAGGCCAGCCCCAGTTGGCCCCCAGGCCCAGGTCCTTCCGCCTCCCTGGACCTAGGTCCTTTAATCACGTCTTTTTTCCCTTTAGACCCTCGGTGCCGCTCCGCCCGCCTAGTATACTGAGGGCATGAAGAACAAGCTTATGGCCTCCCTCCTCCTCCTTCTGCCCATCACCTCCTCGGCGCAGCCCCTCCCCATGGGCCCCGCCCTCCGCGCTTTAGCCAAAGCTCCCGTCAAACGCACCACCGTCAAGATCGCCCCCGCGAAGGCCCCCACGCAGGAGTCCCCCGACATCGACGCCGGCTCCAGCTACAACTATTTTCACATGATGGCCGAGACCAACCCCTCCGAGCCCACCCTCGTCACCATGCGCGACGCCGTCCTCGACCCCAAGCCCCCCAAGAAAGACGCCAAGAAGCCCGTCAAAAAGGCCGAGACGCCCGCCGCCCCCGTCGTCCCCGCCCCCTAAAGCGCCTGTTGACCTGGGTCAATAGCGTGGCCCCCTGTCATTTTGTATAATCCCCCTATGGATAAAAACGCTCCCGGCGCTTTCCGAGATTCCGGTCGATGGGCCGTCATCCTCGGAGGCTCCTCCGGCTTCGGGCTGGCCACCGCCAAGCGCCTGGCCAAGGCCGGCATGAACATCCTCATCGGCCACAAGGATAAGGAAAGCACCGTCGAGACCGTCATCGCCCCCCACTTCGACGAGATCCGCGCCTGCGGCGTCAAGCTCGTCACCCACAACGTCAATCTCTTCGACGAAGACGGCCGCGGAGAGGTCTTCGAAAGCATCGCCGCCAATGCCGGCAAGGGCAACGTCCACCTCTTCATGCACTCCGTCGCCGCCGGCGCCTGCAAGCTCCTGGCCGAGGACAAGACCCCGGATTTCCGCGGCATGGCCGTCAAGGGCTTGGCCGAGGTCCTCAAAGCCCAAGGCGTCGCCGTCGAGCCCGCCGCCCTCAAGCAAGCCATCAACACCGCCTTCCACGACAAGGGCTGCGACGCCCTCTACACCTTGGCCGACAGCAAGATCCCCTACAAGGAGACCTTGCTCGCCGAGGAAGACCTCCAGAAGACCATCTACATGATGGGCTACGACTACCTCCTCTGGGGCCGCGAGCTTTTGACCGAGGGACTGCTGACCAAGGACCCGCGCATGGTGGCCATGACCTCCGAGGGCAACGAGATCGCCTGGAAGGGCTATGCCGCCGTCTCCGCCGCCAAGTGCGCGCTGGAAGCCTCCTGCCGCGCCATGGCCGTGGAGCTGGCGCCCTACGGGGTCCGCTCCTATGTGGTGCAAGCCGGCATCACCGACACCCCCGCCGGCAACGGCATCCCCAACTTCGACCTCATGAAGGCCCAAGCCCGCCTGCGCAACCCCTACCATCGCCTCACCACGCCCGAGGACGTCGCCGAGGCCATCCATGGGCTCTGCCTGCCCGGCTTCTCCTGGGCCAACGGGACCATCATCCGCGTCGACGGCGGCGAAGCCATCTCCGGCCTCTGATGGGTCTCGAGATCCTCGGGATGGGCTCGGATCTGCCCACCTTCGAGCTCAGCAACAAGTTCCTGCATGAGCAAGTCGGCCTCGAGCGCGGCCCCGACTGGGTCGATTCGCGCCTGGGGATCCAGACGCGCTATTCGGTGCTGAGCCCCGAATATCTGGTCCGGACCAAGAACAAGAACACGGCCCATGCCGTCGCCCATGCCCGGTCCAACAACCAGACCCCCGTCACCTTGGGCGTGGGCGCCGCCAAAAAGGCCCTGGCCAGCGCCGGAGTCCGCGCCGACCAGATCGGCTGGGTGATCGCCAGCAACGATACTCCTTATGAGACCGTCCCCAACACCGCCACCTTGATCGCCCAGCGCTTGGGGATCGGCACGGGGCCCCACTGCGACGTCAACTGCGCCTGCTCCAGCTTCGCCCGCCACATGCAGCTCTTGGCTGACAGTAAGGAGGAACGCCTGCCCGAGTTCATCCTCTGCGTGCAGACCAGCACCTACACCATCGTCACCGACTACACCGCCAAGAGCATCGACGGCTACATCCTGGGAGACGGCGCCGCCGCCCAGGTCTGCTCCACGCGCCATCAGGGCCGCCTGAAAGTCGAACCTCTGATCTACGAGAGCCAGCCGGCCAGCGCCGACGACATCACCCTGGACAGCCTCGACCACTTCCGCCAGGACGGCGCCGCCGTGCGCGAGTTCTCCATCCGCAAGACCTGCGAGATGTACGAGAGCATCGCCGCGCAGAAGGGCCTCTACGCCGAGAAGGTCTACACCGTGGCCCACCAGGCCAACTACGTCATGCAGGACTCGATCCTGGGGCACCTCAATCTCCCCCAAGACCGCCACCTGCGCAACGTGCAGTCCCAGGGCAACATCGCCGCCGCCGGCTGCCCGTCGGTCATCAGCCAATCGCTGGAGAAGTTCCACAAAGGCGACCAGCTCGTCTATGCCGTCTTGGGCGCCGGCCTGGCCTGGGGCGGCGGCTACATGGAGGCCCGCTAGCATGCTCTGCATCCTGGGCATGGGCTGGCAGCTGCCGCAGACCGAGCTCGACAACGACTTCCTGCACAAGGAAGTCGGCCTGGAAAAGGGCCAGGATTGGGTGGACTCCCGACTGGGCATCCAGCGGCGCTACTCGGTCCTGTCGAAGGAATACATCGTCAAGACCAAGAACAAGAAGCCGTCCGACGCCATGGCCTTCGCCCGCGCCCGCGGCGAGACCCCGGTCAGCCTCGGGGTCAAAGCCGCCCGCAAGGCGCTCAAGATGGCCGGCGTCCTGCCCGAGCAGGTCGGCTGGGTCATCGCCAACAACGACACCCCTTTCGAGACGATCCCCTCGACGGCCAGCTTCATCGCCAAGGAGCTGGGCATCGGCACCGGCGCGCACTGCGACATCAACAGCGCCTGTTCGAGCTTCGCCCGGCACATGAAGACCCTGGGCGACATGAAGGATACGGCCATCCCGGAGTTCGTCCTCTGCGTGCAGTCCAGCGCCTACACGGTGCGCACCGATTACTCGGCCAAGTGCATCGACGGCTACATCTGGGGCGACGGCGCCTGCGCCGAGGTCCTGTCGACCCGCCACAAGGGCCTGCTGTCCGTCGAGCCGCTGGTCTTCGAGAGCAGCCCGTCGGGCGCCGACGACATCTACATCGACTCCTGCGGCCATTTCGTGCAGAACGGCGGCGCCGTCCGCGAGTTCTCCATCCGCAAGACCTGCGAGATGTATGAGACCATCGCCCACATCAAAGGCCTCTACGCCGAGAAGGTCTACACGGTGGCGCATCAGGCCAATTTCGTCATGCAGGACTCGATCCTGGGCCATCTCCATCTTCCGAAAGAGCGGCATCTGCGCAACGTCCAGAATCAGGGCAACATCGCGGCGGCGGGCTGCCCGTCGGCGATCGCGCAGAATCTCGGGCGCTTGAAAAAAGGCGACCAGCTGGTCTATGCGGTGTTGGGGTCCGGGCTGGCTTGGGGCGGCGGGTATATGGAGGTTCTTTGATCCCTCGCTGGTTCCGGGACGGACGAAATAGCGTTTCCAGGTATTTCACTTCCCACGCTGCAAGTGAAATGCCTGGAAACGCAATCTGGTTTTGTAGGATGAACGCGATCGAGGAGCCCAGGTAACATGTCAAAAGACATCGCCGTCGTGACCGGAGCGTCTGGGGGAATAGGGCGCGCCGTCGCGCTCATGATCCATGCCAAGAGCGACGGCGCGTTGCGCCTCGGCCTTCACTATAACGGCAACCAGTCAGCGGCCGAGGCGCTTTCAAAAGAAATACCGGGATCATTTATCGTTAAAGCGAATCTTTCAACAACGGAAGGGCGGAAAGTTTTATTGGACAATGTCCTCAAAGAGGGCAATCCCTACGTCTTGGTCAACAACGCGGGCGTCGACAAGCCCCACGAGCCCGCCCTGCTCATCCAGGAAGAGTCCTTTGATGCCTTGATCGACACCAACCTCAAAGGGCCGGCCTTCTTGATGAAGTCCTTCGGCCGCGAGATGATGCGCAACGAAGCCGGCGTCATCGTCAACGTCAGCTCGGTCCTGGCGCGCAAGACCGTCGTGGGCTCGGCGCTCTACCGCGCCTCCAAGGCGGCGCTTGAAGCGCTGACCAAGCAGTTCGCCTTCGAACTCGGCGGCGGCGGCGTGCGCGTGAATGCCGTCTCCCCTGGCTTCATCGAGACGTCCATGACGGCGGGCATC
Organism: uncultured Elusimicrobia bacterium; assembly: GCA_964510095.1. GTDB lineage: Bacteria > Elusimicrobiota > Elusimicrobia > UBA1565 > UBA9628 > JBBTLF01. The sequence continues at coordinate 61,847 of CAZEAE010000015.1, forward strand.
GAAGGCGGCGTGCGCGACAAGATCATGCCGCAGATCGCCTTGGCCCGCTTCGGCAGCGCCGAAGCCGTGGCCGAGACCGTCTGGCACCTCATCGAGAGCGATTACATCAACGGAGCCGTCGTTGCCGTCGACGGAGGCATGAACCTATGACCGAAAGGAAAGCCCTCACGCCCGAAGAAGTCCTGGCCCGAGTGCCGCAGCAGCGGCCCATGCGCTTCATCGACGACATCATCGAGCTCGACGAGGAGCACATCGTCGCCACCTACACCTGGAAGGACGAGGACTGCGCCGGACACTTCCCCGGCAACCCCGTCGTGCCCGGCGTCAAGCTCATCGAGATGGCCGCCCAGGTCGGCAACGTCGCCTGGTGCATCTACCACATGGCGGCCAAGAACACCGGCGCCGAGATGCTGGCCCTGGTCGGCTTCTTCACCGAGATCGAGAAGGGGTCTTTCAAGAAGATGGTCCGCCCCGGCGACAAGGTCGCCTGCCTGGCCCAGTTCGGCGCCGAAGGCTTCTACCGCAACAACAAGATCGTCGCCGAAGTCGAGATCCAGTTCGACGGCGGCCCCAAGGACGGCGTCACCGTCTTCACGGGGCGCACGTCGGGCATGTGGGTGCCCAAGGGAACGGAGGACAAGCAATGAGCCGTCGAAGAGTCGTCGTCACCGGAGTCGGCGCGATCGCGCCCAACGGCATCGGCATGGCCGCTTACCGTCAAGCCCTCAAGGCCGGCAAGTCCGGCATCACCTGGCACGAGCCGCTCAAGAAGCTCAACTTCGCCTCCCAGATCGGAGGCACCCCCCCCATCGAGGTCGACGACATCCTCAAGACCATCCCCGAGACCGATTTCAACAAGCTCAACGAGGCCATGGTCTACTCCACCCTGGCCGCCGTCGAATGCGCCCGCTCCTCCGGCGTCGAGATCGATCTGCTCAAAGGCTACTCGCAAAGCCCCGTCGACTGGGACTCCGGCGCCTTCATCGGCTGCGGCATCGGCGGCATGGACACCCTGTTCGAGGAGCTCGGGCCCGTCATGGCCGACGCCGAGTCGCAGGACCCCGGCCGCGGCACCGCCGCCATGGGCACCGACATCGTCCCCAAGGTCATGGGCAGCTCCGTCAGCGTCGCCGTCGGCAAGTTCTTAGGCCTGGGCGGGCAGACCTGCACCAACAGCTCCGCCTGCAACACCGGCACCGAGGCCATCTTCGAGGGCTTCAAGAACATCCAGCTCGGCTTCGCGGAATCGATGTACGTCGGGGGCGCCGAAGGCTCCCACTACGGCACCTGGGCCGGCTTCGACGCCATGCGAGACGTCCTTTGTTCGAAGTTCAACGACATGCCCGAGAAAGGCTCCCAGCCCATGGGCGCCGGCGCCTGCGGCTTCGTGCCCGGCTCGGGCGCCGCCGTGCTGCGCATCGAGTCCCTGGAGTCCGCCCAGAAGCGCGGCGCCAAGATCCTCTGCGAGCTCGTCGCCGCCTACTGCAACTCCGGCGGCCAGCGCGACGGCGGCACGATGACCTTCCCGAACGCCGAAGGCGTGGCCCGCTGCATCCGCAGGGTCATCAAGGACTCCGGCATCTCGCCCTCCGAGATATCCCTCATAAACGGTCATCTGACCTCCACCACGGCCGACCCCCGGGAAGTGGGAAGCTGGATCAAGGCCCTCGAGCTGCCCTTGGACAAGTTCCCCAGGATCCAGTCCACCAAGTCCATGATCGGCCACACCCTCGGCGCCGCCGGCGCCCTGGAGTCGGCGGCCGTCGTCGACCAGCTGTCGGCGGGCTACATCCACCCCTCCATCAACTCGGAGAACGTCCACCCCGAGATCCGCAAAGTGGAGGCCAGCATCCCCCACGCCCTGGAGGAACGCCCTCTCGAATATGTTATAAAAGCCTCGTTCGGCTTCGGAGACGTCAACGGCTGCCTGCTCTTCAGGCGCTGGAACGGCAAATAAGGAGGAAGCACCCATGGCATTCAAGCGCAAAGAGACGGTCATCGAAGCGACGGACTTGAACGTGATCTCCCCGGAAGAAGCCGAGAGCAAGATCATCGCCGGCGTCAAGAAGTACGCCACCCACGAGGCGAACTTCTCCAAGGCCGACGCCAACACCCCTTATCTGGGCCACATCGTCGGCATGGGCATCGAATCCTCCAACCTCGCCGACATCACCATGTCCATCGAGCGCCAGTTCCTGACCAAGATGACCAAGCGCGTGCCCCTCTCCGAAGGCTCGACCGAGTTCCGCCTCGAGGAAGGCGAGCTGGGCAAGCTGCGCATCCTGGACGGACAAGACGCCTTGGCCGCCACCGGCGGGCTCTCCGTCAAGATGCTCATGGACGCCGGCCACATGCCGAAGAACCAGGCCTACCTCGACAAGGTCGTCTCCTTCGCCTACATCTCCGCCCTCGGCGACGGCTACAAGATGAGCGACGCCCTGAAGAAGGTCCTGGCCAAGCTCGCCGGGCTCTCCGGCTCGGACCGCTCGGAGGCCCTGGAGAACCTGAAGGCCATGGCCGCCTCGGGCCGGAGCTACGACGCCCAGCTCGCCGACGCCGCCAAGCTGGCGGAAGCCCGCGGCAAGACCTACCAGAACGACAAGGCCGCCTACGACGCCTTGGCCGCCGAGCTGCAGATGACGCGCGAGAAGCTCAAGGGCTTCTCGGCCTCCGGAGACTCCGCGAAGGTCGCCGAGCTCACCGCCGAGGAAGCCGAGACCAAGACGCGCCTGAAGATGAGCGCCGCCAAGCTCAACGTCTCCCGGGAAGTGGCCCAGGCCGCCGGCAAGCGCTCCCCCGTCGAGGAAGCCAAGGTGCAGGAGCTGCGCAAGGCCCTCGGCGAAACGCTGGCCCAAGCGGAAAAAGCCTCCTAAGTTGGCGCTCAGCCCTTCGGACGTCGCCCAGCTCCGGCGCCAGCGCTTTTGGAGCCGGGCGCTGTCCGGGCCGCTGAACTTCTTCCTGGCGCTCGTGGTCAAGCACCGCCTGCGCTACACCTTCGCGGACCTAGACGCCTTCCGCGAAGACATCTGGAAGAAGCTCGACGCCCACCCCGGCCCGGTCATCTGGGCGGCCAACCATCTGACGCTCATAGATTCCTTCCTGATCTTCATGGCCGTCTTCCCGCCGTCCCGCCTCAAGCGCGACGACCTGATCCCTTGGTCGACGCCGGAATACACGAACTACTACAACGTCGGCGGGTTCTTCATGAAGCGGATCATCCGCATGATGATGTATCTTTGCCGCTGCATCCCGTTCTTGCGCGGCGGCGAGGACGAGGCCTCGGTGCGCTGGCGGGCCAACGCCTTCGAGAAATGCGCCTGGCTCCTCAAAGAAGGCGGCGCCGTCTTCATGTATCCCGAGGCCGGCCGCTCGCGCGGCGGCTGGTTCGAGCCGCATCGCCCGAAGGATTTTTTGGGGCGCTTGGCCTTGGACCAGCCCGACGCCAGATTCCTCTGCGTCTACCTGCGCGGCGAGAACCAGAAATACACGACGGTCTGCCCCCCCATCGGGGACACCCTCCGGATGAAGGCCGACCTTATTGAAGCTGTGATCCCGGGTGAAACCACGGCGCGGCAGGTCGCCCAGCGGCTCTTCGACCGGCTCGCCGAGCTCCAGAACGACTGGTTCGCGGGCTCGCGCCTGCGCAGGAACTGCGGCGGCAACGACGTGGTGGACCTCAAGTGCGCGCTCATGCTGGAGCATTTCGACGAAGACGGCGAGCCCGACCCCGACTGGCTGGCGCGCCACCTGACCCCGCGGGAGGACAAATACCTGCGCCAGCAGGCGCCCGGGACGATGTACAAGAACTTCTGGAAGATCTTCGCGGCCAAGGAGGCCGCGCATAAGGCGCTGACGCAGTCGGGCATCGGCACGCCCAACGCGGCGTTTCGCATGATGGAGGTGGACCTCTTCCGGCACAAGGCGGTCCACCTGCCCACCGGCGCCCAGCTCGACATCCGCTTCACCGATGACGATTCGGACAAGATCCACTGCCTGGCGGTGCTGCGCGGCGGCTACATCGGAGACCAGGAGACGCCGGGAGACTTCGTGTGGCGCGTCGACCCGGTGCCGGCCGGACGCTCGCCCTCGGAGTACGCGCGCGAGCGCTGCCTGGAACTCATCGCCGAGTCCAACGACGAGATCGGCAACGCGGCAAAACTCGCCTTCAGCGACGAGGGCGGCGTGCCTTTCGTGCTGCGCCGCGGCCGGCGCTGCGACTGGGGCGTGTCCCTGTCGCACTGCGGCCGCTACGCGGCCTACAGCTTCATGATCTCTTGAAGGAGCGGCCATGACGAAGCACTGCGCGTTGTTCGCCGGACAATCGATCCAGGAGACCGGCATGTGCCGCGAGCTCTGGAAGAACAAGGCCGCCCGCGATGTCTTGGAGCGCCTCAAGCCCAGCCTCGGCGACGACCTGGAGGCCATCACGACCTCGATGCCGGACGCCCAGCTGGCCCTGACCTTCAACGCCCAGCGCGCCATCCATGCCCATCACCTAGGGCATTGGTTCGCCTACAAGGCCGCGCACCCCGACCTGCGGCTCGACGGCGCCATCGGGCATTCCATGGGCGTCGTGGCGGCGCTCGTGGCGGCCGGTTGCCTCTCCGTCGAAGACTCCGGAAAGTTCATCCGCGCCCGCGCCCAAGCCTTCTCCGACGTCTGCAAGACCTTCAAGACGCCGATGGGCTTGGCGGCCGTCTCCACCGACGACTTCAACGACGTCGTCGAGGCCGCGGCGGAATTCCCCGGGCTTTCCGTCGCGCTCTACAACACCATCGGCCGAGGCTCGGTGGGCGGCACGGTGGCCGTCCTGGAAGCCTTCCAGTCGAAAGCCCAGGCGGAGGACTGGCCGATGAAGATGAAGGTCCTGAAGGTCGAAGGCCCGTATCACACGGCCGCCTTCGCGCCCTGCAAAACGGCGCTGACGGCCGCCGTCTCCGCCCTGGAAGTCAAAGCGCCCGAGGTCCCTCTCTTCATGGGCACCTCGGGGAAGCAGGAGTCCGACCCCGCCCGCATCAAGACGCTGATGGTCGACCAGGCCGACCACGTCGAGCTCCACCTGGCCGCCGTCCAGGCCGCCCATGCCGCCGGCTGCCGGAAGTTCCTGGAAGTCTCCTACAAGCCCCAGCCCGTGACCTGGCTCTCCAACCAATTGCCCGCCGGCGCCTATGAAGCGCTGTCCGTCACGACCCCGGAGATCGGGAACTAGAAGTTATCCACCGTACTTTCAGCGCTGAAAGTACTGGGGATAACTTTGTCAGCGCAGGCCGGCTTCGCGTTCGGCGCACTTGCTGCAGCGCCCGCAAGGCTTGACGCCCCGCGGGCGCAAGCAGGAGAACGTCAGCTCCAGCGGATAGCCGCCGCGCCTGAGCCGCTGGAAGACGCCGGCTTTGCGCAGCTTCGCATAAGGCGCGACGACGCCCACCCGCGAGCCGAGCGCGTCGTTGATGGCAGACTCCATCGTCTTCAAGAAGCGCGGGGTCGAGTCGGCGAAGGGGTTCCCCTTGAGCACGGCCAAAGCGACCTTCGGGATGCCGCGCGAGGCCGCGAAAACGCCGGCTTGGCTGAGCAGCAGGAGGTTGCGCCCCGGCAGATAGACCGAATCCCAGGCCGCCTCGGCTGAGGGCACGCCGCGCCCGGTCAAGCTCCAATGCCCCCCCATGACCCAATGCATCGGCGCCTCGGCCACCGTGAGCGGCTTGAGCCGCGGGCTCTTAAGAGCCTTCAAGAAGCGCTTGAGCCAATGCAGCTCGGCCTTTTCCCAGTAGAACCCGCTCCGGACGTAGAAGGGGTGGACCTCATAGCCCTGCTCCAGGAAGTCGGCAAGCAGCATGGAGCTGTCGAACCCCCCGCTGGCCAGCACGCAGACCTTCTTCATCCCGCGCAGTGCGCCCACAGCGCCTCCCCGTCGAAGGAAAGCTCGGCCACGCGCCGGTCCAACAGGAAGAGGCCCAGCTGCGACGACTGCGCGGTGAAAGCCGCCGACAAGTCCGTGCGCGCGAACTGCGGCCAGCGCACGGGGGCCTCCAGGCGAAGCGACCAGCCGCCGCCTCCGGTCGTCACCCGCGCGATGGGGCACAGGCCGTGGAAGGCCTTCAGCGCCTCGTCCAAGGCCGGCTCCCCGAAGAGGCGCCCCCGATAAGGAGCGGACTGCAGCCGGCGGCGAGCCGGGGTCTTGCGGCCCGCGGAGAAATCCCAAGCCTCGCCCGCGCCGAAAAAACGCAGGGCCGTCCAGCGGCCGGTCTTGAGGTCCCAGGCCGCCTGCAGCCAAGGCCCGTCCTTGGCGGGCGCCGGCGCGCCTTTCCAGGGGCCCAGGCCGAAGGCCTCGGAGCAGCCGGCCTGCCAGGCCCCGTAGGCGGAGGGCTCGGCGCCGAAGAAGCGAAGGCCCGCGCGCCCCGGCTCGCCGCCGCGCACGCTCAGCTCCCAGCGGCCCTTAGCCCGGCCGTCGACGCCTTCGGCGGCCAGCTCCATGGCGCGCAGGTCGTGCTTCGGGAAGCAGGCCTTCAGCGCGGCCAGCCAATCGACGCGCTCCTTGACGTTCACGCCGCCCTCTTGGCCGCGTCCGCCGCAGCGTCGGCCTTAGGCTCCAAAAAAGCCGCGCGCGCGACCTTGTCCACATGGTCGGCGCTCTTATAGAAGCCCGTGTCGCCCAAGGCATACTTCCGGCGATGCGCCGCGGCAGCCTCGGCCTGCTCCTTGAGCAGGGCCGGAGGGAACCACAGCACGGCGTGGCGCAGCATCGCCAGCTCGCGCCACATCCCCAGCACGAAGCGGCCGCCGAACTCCGTGAAGGAGCCGTACCCGTTGAGGGCCTTGAGCGCCGCTTCCACCTGCTCGAGCCGCAGCGCCACGTTGACCATCAGCTCGATATGCTGGTCCTCGGGATACGTCTCCCGCGACAACGACGTCGCCAGATAGCGCGCCACGTTCAAGAAGGCATGCGCTCCCAGCAGCAGGCCCCGCAGACGGCGCGCGTCGGGACGCCAAGGGGAATAAAAGACCTGCCCCCCCTGCCCGGGCAGCAGGATCTCGTCGACGACCAGCAGCTGGTTCATCTTCTGATGACAGAACTCGTGGATCAGGGTCTCGGCCTGCAGGACCGCGTCGTCGCTATGGGATAGGGCGATCAGGCCGCGGAGATTGACGTAGGAGGAGCTCACGCTGCCGTGGGCGACCGGGTTCTTGAGCGGCACCAGGCAGAAGAGCAGGTCCTTCATCTCCGCATGCAGGCCGGGATCGCGCTCGGACAGGTCGCCGAAGGCCTGCCGCAAGACATCGGCAAAGCGCTTGCGCGCCGCGGGCTCGAGGCTGACCAGGCCGTGCATCGTCACGCCATGCACCATCAGCCAGCCGCGGTCGTCGGCTACGATGCCGGGCACGGCCTCGCTCAGCGTCTCCAGGGCGGCGCCGGGCGGAGGCACCAGCTTCCCGCCGCCGAGCTTCAGCCTCAGCGCCGCCTGCGGGGCGGCTTGCAGGAAGCGCGGCGTGCCGTACAGGAAAAAACGCCCGTCGGGATCGGCGACGGCGTCGAGCTCCAGGCGGTCTCCGCGCGAGAGCGCCAGCGCGGCGGGGAAGCTCTGGAAGAGGCCGAACTGCAGATGCCAATCGTTCTCCGCCACAGGGGCGCCGAAATGCCGCGCATGGAGGTCCAGCCAATAGTCGAAGCAAGGGTGGACGGCCAGCCTGTCGCGTTCCGGGCCCTTGGTCTTCAGGAAGTAGCGCAGGCCTGCCGCATACCTCTTCTTTCTAATGGCGGCAGGCGCCCGGCGCAGGAACTCACCCTCGATGCCCGCCAGCCGGCTCAGCGCCGACTCCCGCCGCCGCCTGACCACCCAGGACCATTCCGGCGACAGCCCGCCGCCGAAGATCCAACGCCGCTCATCGAGCCGCGTCAATACAGGAACCTCAGCACATGTCCGTCGAGCATCAAGGTTAGAAAGTACCCTAAAAAAATCCAGTTTGCAAACGATATCGTCGGAGCCAGCGGCACGGTCTCGATGCCCCGCTCGCGGCACCAGTCCTGGAGCGCCGCGACCTGAGCCGCGGTCAGGCCGTCGGCATAGAAGGTGCTGAAATGCTCGTCCCGGAAATCCTCGTCGGCCTCGATGAGCTCGACCAAGGCCGGTCCCAGCGTCATGTAGGGCAGGATATGCTCCAGGGGGACGCTCTTGTAGGACTCGGCGTCCCAGATCTTCACGAAAACCAGCGAAAGCCCGAAGAACAAGCCCATCGCCGCCCAAAGGCCGACGTCCGCGAACAGCCCCGAGGCCGCCCCGACGGCCGCCGCGCCCGCCGCCGCCCCGCCCCAGAAACGCTCCTTGAGCGCGTAGAACCAATGCCACGGGATCAAGCTGGGGACCATGAACAGCAGGGGCAGGAAGACGAAGCCCGACTGCCCCGCCACGATCTTGAAGGCCAGCTGGATGCCGAAGAAGATGCAAAGGCTGAAGACGGAGATGTGCCCGAACGCCTGCGTCAGCGCCCACCAGTCGATCGAGGGGCGCAGCCCCAGCACCGCGGCGAAGACGACGAAGCTCAGGCCCAGGGCCCGCGCGCGGCCGATGAGCTGGCAGAAGCGGCTCCAGCCGAAGAACAAGGCGAAGCAGACCAGCGTGCGCAGGAAATTCGACGGGATGAGGTCGTTGAGGGAGTAGGAGATCATCGACATCACGGCCACCGAGACCAGCCAGGCGCCGGCGTCGGCCGCCAGCCGCCAAGGGGCGCTCTTGTAGGCCGCGACCCAGTCCGCAATCTCCTTCTTGAGCGCGACCAACGCCTCCGCGCCTTTCACCGCCAAATATCCGCCCAGCCGCCGCGCGCCCAGGCTCAGCAGGAAATCCTTCTGCAGCGTGAAGCGCGTGCGCCACAGGTACTCGCCGGCCGTCAGGAAGAGGAAGGCGGCGGCGGGGATGAAGACGTTGATCAGGACCTCGAGGAAGCGCAGGCCCGAATGGAAGGAGCCCGGGATCCTCATCAGCGGGTAGTAGAGCGCGAGCAGGACGTAGAGCTTCACGTCGCCGGCCGGCCAGATGCGCAGGGCCCAGAGCGCGTAGGCCGCCAGCACCGAGACCAGGAGATAGCGGCCCAGCGCCGCGTAGTAGCCGGCCAGCAGATAGCCGGTGCCTCCCGAGAACAAGCCGGTCAAGGAGTGCGCGAGCAGGACGAGGTAGCCCAGCGCGGCGGCCTTCATCCATAGCCCGAGGTAGCGGTTGCGGATCTTCTGCTCGGTCCAGTCCACGTAGCCCATCTGCGCCCAGGCGCCGAGGAAGGCGGCCCAGGCCAGGACCGAGACGCCGGTGAGCAGCGCGCTCATCGACTCTCCAGCTTCCGGTAGCGCTGCCGCAGGCGGGCCGCGCGTTCCGCCTTGTCGTCGAGGTCCCCCAAGGAAGACGCGTCGCCGGCCTCCGTCTCCATGAGCAGGAGCCGGAGGCTCTCCAGCGCCCCCTCGAACGAAGCCCGGTCGCGGCCGCGCTGGGCAGCAGACGGAGGCCGCGAGCAGACGAGGCCCGCCAGGCGTTCCTCATAAAAGCGGCAAGCTTTCGGGCCGTCGCCGCGGAGCATCCGGCAGATGGGATGAGCGTCGCAGTCCTGGGCCCGGCCCGAAGCCCGCAGACGCTTGAAAGCGGCGTTGCCCAGGCACAGCTCCTTGGCCACCGGCTCGCCGAGCTCCGGGCACAAGGTCGCGTCGCCGGAAAAAGCGCGCAGCTCGGAGCGGCAATAAGTCAGTCCGGCGGGCAGGCGGAAGAGCGGGCCGAGGCGGCGGCAGGTCTTTTCGGGATCGCCCCCCTGCCTGGCGATCAGCCCGCAGGCTTCTTTGACCCGCCCCTCCTTGAAATCGTGATGCCCCACCGCCTCATGCGCCAGGCAAGCGGCCTGCGCCCCCTGGACGTCGCCCATGATCATGGCCCGGGTCAGCCGCTCGTCCTCGTAGCTGGAGGCGCAGAGGAAATCGTAGGTGTCCGGCCGGGCCAGCCCCTTCTTATCCTCCTTCTCATAGACGATCTCGACCTTGACGGGCCGCAGGACGGCGCAAGCCTGCGTCGAGCCGGCGGTGAACGCCCGGCACAGCGTCAGCAGCTCAAGGCCGTCCATGACGGCGTTGCGCAGCCCGAGGTCGGGCTCCGGCGCGCCGGCGGCCAGCCGCTCCACCAGGCGCTCGACGGAAAAGCGCTCCAAACAACGCCCCCCCTCCAGGCCGGTCAGCGCCTGCCCCGCCCTTTCGAGCAGGGCGTCGGCTTGCGTCCGCCAATCCCCCCCGCGCGCCCAGGCGGGCGCGCAAAAAAGCAGCAGCGCCGCGGCCGCTCTAGCCCGCAAGCGCGCCTCCGGCCCGTTCCAAGGCGGCGCGCGCGTCCCGGTTGCCGCGGTCCATGCCCAGAACGCAGGTCAGGTCCCGGCGCGCCTCCTTCAATCGGCCCAGGCTCAGCTCCACTTCTCCTTTCCAGTAAAGGACCCAGGTCGAGCTGGGATCGAGGGCCAGCGCCTGCGCAAGGTCGCTCAAGGCCGCGCGCAGGCGGCCGGCGTCTCGGCGCAGGAGCCCTCTCCAAGCGTAGGCCGGAGCGTAGCGGGGGTCTTGGGCGATGGCCCGGTCGAGTTCGCGTAAAGCCTCCGCCCGCCGCCCGAGCGCGTCGAGCGCGCGCGCCCGCCAGGCGCGGACCCACGGCAGGCCGGGCTTAAGCCTCAGCGCGCGGGACAGGTCCCGCTCGGCCCCGCGGGCGTCTGCGAGGCGCGTCTTGAGCTCGCCGCGCCAGGCGAAGGCCCAGGCGCAGCGGGGATCGGCCGCCAAAGCGCGGCCCAACTCCTCCATGGCGCGGGGAGCCGCTTCGGTGCGAGCGCACCAGGAATACTTCGCGTCGAGACGGCAGGCTTGCTCGAGGTCGGCGAACGCCTCGCCGAAGCGTCCCAGGGCCCGCAGCGCGAGGCTGCGCTCATGGAAGGTCCAGGCATAGCTCGGGTCCAAGGCCGCGGCCACGTCGAGGTCGCGCAAAGCCCGCGCCGGGCGTCCAAGACCGAGCAGGGCTCCGCCGCGCCAGGCGTAGCCGAACTCGTAGTCCGGGTCGAGCGCCAGTCCCTTGCTCAGATGGAGCAAGGCTTCCCGCCCGCGCCCCAGGCGCCGGAGGACCTCTCCCTGCCAGACCCTCAGCCAGCCGCACCGCGGCGCCAGCGCGACGGCCCGCCTCACCGCCTCCAGGGCGCCGGCGCCGGTGGCGTTGGTCATGCGGGCGCGGCTGAGGTAAGCCCAGGCCCAGGCGCAGTCGGGCTTGAGCGCGACGGCCGCTTCAAAGTCGGCGAGCGCGCCGGCGAAGTCGTTGACCTCGGGAGAGCGGCGGCAGTCGCCGCGAAGCACCAGCATCCAATAGGCCTTGGGCTCGGCGCGCAGGAAGCGGTCGGCGGCGGCGGCCAGACGACGGGGCGAGTAGTGCGACTGCGATCCCAACGCCAGCGCGAAGGTGCCCGCCCCCTCCTCCAGCATCACCTCGGCCTCGCAGTCGGAGAGAAAGCCCGGGCGGTCTCCCGCGGCCCAGCGCAGGCGGGCGCGCAGGCGGCGCAGCCAGGCCTGCCTTGGTTCCAAGAGCACGGCGCGGTCGAGCGCGGCGAGGGCGGCGCTTCTTTGGCTGGATGCCGCCCGGGCCAAGGCCAAGCCGGCCCAGGATAAGGCGCAAGCGGGGTCGAGGGCGGCGGCGGCTTCCATATCCGAGACGGCGCTGCGGCCGCCGGCCAGCCGCCCGAGGCCTCGCCATAACAGCCACCGTGGCTGCCTGGGCTCAAGAGCGATCGCGCGGTCGATGCCGTCGGCCGGACCGCCGGCTTCCCACCGCCAGGCATGGATCTGAGCCGATCCAGGAGAGAGCGTGAGCGCGCGCGCGAAAACGGCCAGCGCTTCTTTTTTCTTTCCCAAAAGCCGCAGGACGCGCCCCCGCCGGGCCAATGCCGGCCCGCCGCGCGGCACGGGGCTGTCGAGCTGGCGAAGGTAGAGGAGGCGGTGGAGAACCGAATGCCGTCGAAGGCTATAGCGCGAACTGCGGCCCAAGCTCGCCAGGTCCTCAAGAACCTCGACGAGATCGTCAGAAGATGTCACCGGGCATAGTATAGTGAGGGCGTCCAGGCTTGTCAATCGCACGTGCCTAGGGTGTAATGGTCTAGGGCCCTCGAGATATTCCCCCTCAGGTCGTTGTCGTCAAGCTGGCGTCCCCGAAGGGGACGGCAGCCGCTCGCCGCAGGCGCAGATCCGGGTTCTAAGACTCTAAGTGGTGTTTGAGCGCTATACGGACCGGCCCGGTCGGCCTTTCACCGGATGCAAAGAACTAGCCCACCGCAAAAGCATATATTTTTTATGGCGATTTTTCGGGTGGCGGAATATCAGGACCGGTGCTATACTGACCCGTAGACTCAGACGTTCGGCGGGCATAAGATGAAAATACGGTCACTCGTCCTTCCAACGAGATTTCTTCAGGCAGTCATTGTGCTCATCGGCATTGGGACTCTTGCTTTCATGCTTTGGGAACCCCGCATCGAAGGGAGAAACGCGCACGCCACGCTCTTTGAAATCTATTTCAAAGACCCCTTTTTGGCGTATGCGTATTTGGGATCCATTCCCTTTTTTGTGGCGCTCTATCAGGCGCTCAAGGTGTTAGAGCACATCGGACAAAATAAGGCTTTTTCGCAAGCGGCAGTGAGCGCTTTGCGGAAGATAAAATACTGTGCGTTCACTACTGCGAGTGCTATCGTAGCGGCAGATATTTACCTCATGATAGCTGCACGCCGTAATGGTGAGGACGCCGCTGGTGCCGTTATGTTAGGCATTGTCGCTACTTTCGCTTCCGTTGTTATCGGCACTGTGGTGTTGATGTTTGAGCGGATTTTGCAGAATTTCAGCAAGCACGAACTCGAGAGCTCAATAAAATAGTGCCGCCGAACCATTGAAGCTGTGAAAAAATCGGAAATCCGATGTGGTTCGGAATCGGAGG
>CAZEAE010000016.1:0-65455 GCA_964510095.1 uncultured Elusimicrobia bacterium
CACTAGCGATATCGCTATGTTACGTTCGCTTGCGGTATTTTTTCACAGCTTCATTAGTTAGACATCCCCTCACATGAACTTTCGGCGCTTAAATGCGGCGATGTCCGTTGCGTCCAATTCAAACCATTCGCCGTTCTTCCGTTTGGCGGCAAAACGATTGTGCCAGTATGCCTCAATGCCAGGCGAATCATCGGTGCGGATTTCATGAACAACTTCCGCGCGTTCCGGCAACTGAATATTCAGTTCGTACGAACGCCGTCCAACCGAATTTGAGCGCCCAATTTTAAAGAAGCGTCCTGATTTAACGAGATAAACAAAGCTATCGTCACCAGCCTGAGCGGTTGCCACCTGAGGCGCTTCCGCCTTCGTACGAGGAGCATACCCCTCGCAGAGGCCGATGATATCTGAGTGCTTCTCATGTTCACGGCAGTATGCAAGCAGTAGCTTCACGAGCTCCGCTTTTGTCCCCAGGCGCTCAAACACCTTTTGATTCGGGAATTTGGGATCAGTGCGATCCTTCATGCGCAAATCATTGGCGGTAGGCAGCCGGCCGAGTTCCCTGGTAAGGTTGGCGCACAGTTCAAGAAGAAATTCCTTCTCGTAAGCGCCCTTAAGCTGATTAGGAGAAAATCCGGCTTCCGTAAGCGCATCACCCCAGCGGCCCCAGTATCTCCCGAGCCAAACCTTTTCCTGAATCCCTGTTTCGGTCGCAAAGCGACGAGATCCAAGGGGAGCGCCCCCGTTGGCCTCCGTGGTGCGCCGAATCTCTTTGAGGATGTGTTCTTTGTTCATGTTGTTCTAGGGATGTCTAACGCCTGGCTGAACGGCGGCGGCTATAAAGACTTCCTCTTAACAGTGGCCGCCGTCCGTTCAAGCCGATGTTAGCGGGCACTTGATGTCCAAACCCACCGGGAAGTCCCGAACGTCATTTGAACATGCTTCACGTCAGGATCTTCGCCGTACATCTTGGTGTATTTCTCACCCATCTTCCAATCATGAATCGCCCGACTCTTACTCGACTTATATTTCTTATCGTAGTTTTCCAGACTCGTGAGGTATAGATCGGCCGAATTCAGCGTTTCCACGTAAACTGCTATCCAGGCCTCTTGGCAGCCGAAGGCCTCGCACGCATCCAAGAGTTTTTGGCGGTCATCTTTCCCTTTTCGGAATGAGAAAACATTTACACCGCTTTTGTCTCTGCCAACTGGCCGGGTCCTAGATTTGACGGTAAAACCGAGGCGCCTTTTGCTCGCCTTATGATAAGCGATAACGTCGAGCCCGGTGTGATCGACAAGGCAGGCCTCAAACCCGGACCGAGAAAGCCAGTTAAGGAGCAGCCCTTCGCCGAAATTGCCGATGATTTTTGAATGCCGCGTGCCCTTTTCTATATCCATTGTGTTCTATGTCCCGCTAACGCTTGAGTGAGTGGTTCTGTATAGCAGGACTGTGCGCGATCATCACAGGCAAAATTCTACTTGTTATTCCTGTATCCAGAAACCAGAATCCGATCTCCGATGCTCTGATATGCCGCGCGTCCGGACGGTATATCATGCCTGCCCCCCCGGCTCATCCAAAAGCAGCCTGTCCGCCGGGCTCTTCACGCCCTTCCCGCCGCGGTTCAAGACATGGGTGTAGATCATCGTCGTACTCACGTCCGCATGACCCAATAGCTCCTGCACCGTGCGGATGTCGTAGCCGTCCTCCAGCAGGTGGGTGGCGAAGGAGTGCCTCAGCGTGTGGCAGCCGGCCGGCTTGGCGATCCCGGCCCGAAGCCGCGCGATCTTGAAGGCCTTCTGCAAGACGGATTGGTGGAGGTGGTGCCGGCGCTGTTCGCCGCTCACGTCATCGGTGTAGTGGGTCGTCGCGGGAAACACCCATTGCCAGCCCCACTCCTTGGGAGCGTTGGGGTATTTCCGGTCAAGCGCGTTGGGCAAGGCGACCCTGCCAAGGCCGCCCTTGAGGTCCTCCTGATGCTGGAGCCGGACGAAGTCGAGATGCTTGCGAAGCGGTTCCTGGACCGACGTGGGAAACATCGTGTAGCGGTCCTTGTTCCCCTTACCAGCCCGCACCACGATCTGGTTCTGGTCGAAGTCGAGGTCCTTAACCCGCAACTGGCAGCATTCCATCAGCCGCAGTCCCGAGCCGTAGAGAAGCGTCGCCATCAGGCGAGGGGCGCCGTCGATCCGGCCGAGGACCGCCCGGACTTCTTCGCGGCTAAGGACCACCGGGAGTCTCGATGGCCTTTTGGCGCGCACCACGCCGCCCAGGAGGCCGATCTCCTTGCCCAGGACTTTGTTGCATAGGAATAAGAGCGCGTTGAGGGCTTGGTTCTGCGTGGAAGCGCTGACGTGCGCTTCCGTCGCCAGGCTGGAGAGGAAGTGGGAGATCTCCGCCTCGCCCAACTCCTGAGGCGGGACGCCGCCGTGGCGGCGCAGGAACCTCTCCACCCAGGCGACGTAGGATTTCTCGGTGTTTGGGCTGAAATGCCGGGCTCGGATCGCCGCGCGGACTTCGGCCAACAGCGGATCGTTTTTCGCGACAGGCCGCGCGGGAGGGGGGCTCCCATCGCGGCGAAGGGCCGGATCGATGGTCACCGGCTCTGGGGCAAAGAGCGCGGCTAGGCGCTCCGGCATGTCCGCGGCGTCCGGGAGGGTCCAGTATTTCCTTGCGGTGTCCCAGCGGCGGCCCGGGACGGTCTTGATCTTCTCCACCCGCTCCGGAGTGTACGGCAGACGGACCACGAGCCTTCCCGGTTCCCCGGGAGCGATCTGGATCTCCTTCGACATGGTTCAGGGCCTAGCCGAGAACAGGCTCGAGCGAAAGAGTCTTCTTGAGCGGGATCGCGGGAAGCCTTCGGAGGGTGTGGGTCTTGGGGTTCAGGGTCACGCCCGTCGATTCGAGCGCGGTGACGCCCAGGATCGGCTCGGCGTCTTCGGGGCCGAAGATGACCCGACCGGCGGTGATGTCGCCCATGAACTCGATCACAGCCGTGCCGAACTCGAACTCGATGGCGGTGCCGTCAGCCAATTCGTAGCGGGTCCGGCCCACGGGCTTGATGCCGATTCCTCTAAGCCGCGAGGCCGGGGCCATGCTGTCGGTGGCGCCGGTATCGACTAGGAAATCGGCCTGGTACTTCTTCCTGCTGGAAGGCGACGCCGTGAGGCTGACTGTCACATGGATAAGCCCCATCGTTGGTTTCTCCTTGCGCGCGCCCATGCTTCGAGTATAACAGGCCCGTTGGGACCGCGCAAGCGCAGGGGGACGCCTCACTATATATACGATTGAGGGGCCTAAATTGTTCCCCGCGAGCTCAGCGTCGGCGTAATATTGTCCTCTGACCAGGGACCAATTTGAGGGGGGCAATCGTATTAACCTGAAATCTTCAGTTGGTTAAAATTCGTTCCGACAAGCTGTACTGTCGGCGCCGGGGTTTTCGCCCCGGCCGATACTGCCGGCCGGGGCAAAAACCTTTCAAAACACGCCACCGTCTCGATAGATTCTTGTTGGATTCGGTCAAGAGGAGGCGAAACGATGGCATACCAGGCTACATCATTATTGGGCAGCAGACCTGCGGGGCGTTGGTCGGCAGTGATGGACACAAGACGATCCTGCGGCTGTCGTTGGCCGGACCTTGGCGCATTCTTCCCGTCGGTAGAATCCAACTGCGCCCCAGTTGGAACGGGCTATAAGAAGAGTGGGACGGAGGTGCTTGTCGCGGGCAAATCTAGCTAAAAAACCTGGGACGATATAATCCAGCCGCTTTCGACGACGAAAGCCGGCCAACTGACTATTTCAGGCTAGTGGCAGGTCCCGCCCGAGCAGGTCAGCGTGCCGCAGCAGTCCGAGGAGATCGAGCAGCTCAAGCCGTCTCCCACGCAGCTCCCCGCCGTGCAGATGCCGTTGGCGTTGCAGGTGAGCGTGCCGCAGCAGTCGGAGCTGGCGCTGCAGCGGTAGCCCTCGCCCAGGCAGGCGTTGGTGCCCATGCAGGTGTTGTTGTTGCAGGTGAGCGTGCCGCAGCAGTTGGCCGAGCTCGAGCAGCGCATGCCCAGGTCGTTGCAGCGGCCGTCGGAGCACTGGCCCTTGTCGCAGGTGAGCGTGCCGCAGCAGTCGCTGCCGGAGGCGCAATTGCCGCCCTTCTTCGTGCAGGAGACGGTGCCGTCGCCCGTCGGGATGTCGATCTCGGGGTTCATGTCGCAGGCCAGGGGGGCGAGAAGCAGGCAGGCGAGGAGCGGGAGCCAGGGTCTCATAGGGGTACTTCAGTATAACGGCGGCTCCGCCGGCTGTCAAGGGAATGGTAAAATGAGCCATGGACCGTCTCTTGATCACCGGCGGCAGCGGCTTCATCGGCAGCCGCTTGCTGCGGGACCTCGCCCAGGGCTGGCAGGCCGCGGGTACCTCGCGCTCGGGCCAAGGCGGCCTGCTGGCCTTGGACCTCTGTGACCCCGCCTCCATCGACCGGGTCTTTAGAGCCTTCGCGCCTTCCGCCGTCGTCCACACCGCCGCCACCAGCGACCCCGACGCCGCCGAGCGCGACCCCGCCGTCTGCGAAAGGGTCAACCGCGACGCCCCCGAGCGCCTCGCCAAGCTCTGCCAAGAGACCGGCGCCCGCCTGATCCATTTCTCCACCGACCTCGTCTTCGACGGCGCCAAGGCTTTTTCGACTGAAACCGACCCGCCGAGGCCCATCAGCGTCTACGGCCGCTGCAAACATCAAGCCGAGCAGCGCGTGCTGGCCGCTTGCCCCGGGGCCGTGGCCCTGCGCGTCGCCACCGTCTACGGACGCGCCTTGGCCGGGCGCCCCAGCTTCACCGACACCCTCCGTGAGAAGCTCTCTCGCGGCGAGAGCTTCAAGGCCTTGATCGATCAATGGCGCACCCCGACGGCCGTCGCTCAGCTGCCGCGCGTCATAGGCGAGCTGCTGAGACGCCCCGAGCTCTCCGGCATCCTCCATTGGACCTGCCCCGACCGCTTCAGCCGCTTCGAGTTCGCCCAGGCCTTCTGCCGGGCCTTCGGATATCCCGAGACCCTGCTCAAGCCTTCGACCATGGCGGAGCTTTCCTTCCTGGCGCCGCGCCCGCGAGACACCTCGCTGGATTCCAGCCGCCTGGCCGGCCGGCTCGGCTTTCAGCCCTGGAGCTTGGCCGAGGGGCTAGAGGCGCTTAAAAAAGAAGGCTAGGACGGCCCAGAGCAGCACGCCCACGCCGGCTCCGACCATGCCGGCCTTCACGCTGCTCACCTTGCGCCGCGGCTTTCCCGGGAAAGCCGCCTCGAGGGCCGCTTCGATCTCTTCCTCGGAGGCGCCTTGGTCGAGCAGGGTCTCGCGGACCTCGGGCCAGGGCTTGGCCTTGGACTGCTCTCGGATGAGAGCGGCGATCTCATCGCGGCGCGCGGAGGGTTGGCTCATCGGAGATATTCAACCAAATTTGGGATAATGAGGCATGAGCATCCCCATGAAGGTCATCGGGACGCTGGAATCATGCTTCCGGCGCAAGTTCGGCACCCCGCGCCAGGGGCATCTGGTGCCGACGTCCACGGCCAAGCTCAAGATCAAGGCCGAATTCCTGCCCGAGCATTCCCTCAAAGGGCTCGAGGAGTTCAGCCATGTCTGGCTGCTCTTCCACTTCCACCTCAACACGAACAAGACCTTCCGCTGCAAGATCCATCCGCCGCGCCTGCGCGGCAAGACCATCGGCGTCTTCGCCTCGCGCTCCCCGCACCGGCCCAGCCCCATCGGCCTGACGCTGGCGCGCCTGGAGCGCATAGAGGGCGACACCCTGTATCTCTCGAACGTCGACCTCATCGACGGCGCGCCCATCCTGGACGTCAAGCCTTACATCTTGGCCTGCGACCACGCTCCCGACGCCAGCTCCGGCTGGATCGGCCGCCACCCGCCGCCGGAGCTCAAGGTGGAGTTCGCGCCTTCCGCGCTGCGCGACCTGGGCGGGCTCGGCCCGCAGGGCAAGGGGCTCAAGACCCTCATCAGCGAGACGCTCAGGAGCGACCCGCGCAACGTCCGCGACCGCTCGCAGATGAAGGAAGGCAAGGACCTGGCCCTCATCTTGAACGATTGCGACATCCATTTCGAGGTGCGCGACGGCGCCGCCGTCGTGCTCACCATCGCCAGCCTGCTCTAGCCCCGCCCCCCTGTTCCCGGCCGCGCTTTTCTGTTATCCTTGCCCTTATGAAGACATCCCTGCTCCTTCTCGCCTTGTCGTTGTCGAGCCTGACGGCTTGCGCCACGGTTCGCCGCGGCCCGGTGGAGGTCGGCTTCACCCGGCAGATGGCCTTCAACGCCTTGGGGGAGCCTCACCGCAAGTACATGCGCGCGACCGAGTCCGAGCGCACCGAGATCTGGGCCTACACTTTCTCCATTCCCGGCTTCGAGGTCAACCACTCCATCCCCATCGGCGGCTCGACCAACAACGAAGGCATCCGCGACGACGAGCGCACGCGTCTGCTCTTCAAGGACGACAAGCTGGTCCGCATCGAAGACCGCTCCACCAAGCCCTAGTCGTACCCGGGCTCAAGCTGCTTTACCTCTCGATATCCTGGTTATGTGACTCTGTCAGCGCGCCAAGGTAAATGGGTTGTCCAAGCGCGGCGACCAGCGCCCGCCATTGGACGGCGAGATGGCCGTTGCCATAAACTACAAGTACCCGCTTATGCCGGCGCAAGAGTTTTGAGAGCACCTCCGTCAGGAAGCGATTGCGGCTCATATCGACCGCGTGCCCGATCCTCTGCCAATGTTTTCCCCGAGGGTCGGGCCCCGCAAGAAGATCCGATTCGTCGGTGGGGTCGAACGGTCTGCCGCTTTTCTCTTTGTAGAGATCCAGAAAGTTCGAATAGTCAAAAGGAGCGGAGCCTGTTTTGGGTTCGAACCAAGCCGAGACCTCGGAAAACACCTCGGAGGCCCTTTCCGGCTTCCACTGACCAACGCGAACGTAGTAGCCGGCCATGCTTAGAAACTCAAGACTTATGAACTCTTCACTTGAATACCCCTGGTCGAGGGCGGCCTTGAGTTTCTGATCCTCCGTTGGTTCCCCTCCGTAGGCCGGCAACCCGTGCTCAAGAGCCAGCGACACTGCTTTGTCGGCCTCGCTGCGGGGTCCTCCTTCGCGTTTTATTTCGGCGGCGCGACTTGGAGGGGCCGGCCCGCTTGCATAGGAAAGCCCTTCCCGAACGACCGCGCGCGGCTGGAGACGGCTAAAGCACCGCTCGATCAGAGAATAAGTCGGTCCAGGGCCTGTTTCGTGAGCCGCCGCTACGAAGTCCACCTCGTAAGGACCTCTGGAGAAGCGCGCCACGAGAGGCTCTCGGGTCATGACGCTGTTCCTGATCTCTTCCGGTACGTCGGCGAGGGCGACGATCAGTGATGGATCAAGATGGACGTGGGGATTGCCTGCCTGCCCAGCGAGCACGACGGATGACGCAAAGAGCATCGCCGTTGCAAGCAGGAAGCGCCCGCCGCTTTTTGGCCTCAATATGTACTCTTTGAAAGGCGCGCCCGTCAGTTCAAGCCGAAGTCGCTTCCCTACTCGTAATGAGTCCAAAGTCGAATCACCTTGACTGTCTTGATGTCGGTGAAAACCTGGTATACGAGGCGATGCTGAATGTTCACGCGACGAGAATAAGCCCCGGACAAATCGCCGACCAATTTCTCAAATGGCGGCGGATTTTGGAAAGGATTTTTTTCGAGAATCCGTAGAAGTGTTTCCGCCTTTGGCTTCAGGCCAGACGCAGAAAGCTTCTTCGCGTCCTTTTGCGCCTGCTTGGTAAAAACGAGCTGCCAGCTCACCAATTCAGCTTCTTTACGGTCTTATTAAGCGGAGTCTTGAGACCAGTTCTAATGGACTCCCTCATCCCTGGGACGGAGAGCAGGAAGAGGGTCTCCTGGATGGACCGCCAATCCTCTTCAGATACGAGGACGGCGTTAGAACGCTTCCCGGTAATCTGAACCGGCTCGTGCGATGCTGCGGTTTGGTCCAGAAGTTTATAGAGACTTGCCCGGGCTGTGCTTGCGGTTAAGGTGGTCATATTTTAAGCGTACCTGAAAACGTACGCTTTGTCAAGGCCCCCCGTGGCTGCATCCGAAGGTCCCTTGACAGCCCCTGCCGCCTTCTTTAAACTCAGGTATGGCTCGGACCCTCCTGCTGGCCGTCTGCCTCCTGGCTCGCGCGCCCCTTTGGGCCCAGGGCCCCGAGGCCCAGCGGTTGAGCGCCGAGACGGCTTTCGGCTCCGTGCCGCTGCCTCCGGCGGCGCGGCTGGCGAGCCGGCTGAAGCTTGAGCCGCCCGGCCCTCCTAGGACTTGCCCCGGCGGCCTCGATTTCTCCGGCGTCACTTGGCCGGCCTCTCTGACGGCCGAGGACCGGCAGGCCCTTCAGCTCGCCCTTAACATCTCGGGCAGCTTCGAGGGCGGCCAGGGGTGGGCCAACATCACCGGTAATTTCGACGGCCAGGGAGTCAGCCTCGGCTTGCTCAATCAGAACCTGGGCCAAGGGTCGCTCCAGCCGATGCTGCGGCGCCTGCACCGCGAGCGCCCGGAGGTGCTCGCCGCGCTGGTCTCGGAAGCTCACCTCAAGAGCCTGCTGGCCATGCTCGAGGCCTGGCAGCTGGCGGAGGGCATCGAGGCCGCGCCGGGGCCTTTGTCCACGTTCGACGAGCCGACCGAGAGGTTCCTCATCCTGGCGGCCGCCGCCAATCAAGCCAGCGTCGCTTGGGCGCGGGCCAACCTCTACAGCGGGGCCCACTTCGAACCGACCTGGAAGTCGGAGCTCGTCGCCCTGGCCGCAAGCCCCGCCTATGTCTCGCTTCAGATCGCAGCCGCGCTCGAGCTTCATGACAAGGCCTTGGTCTATGAGCGGCTCATCGAGGTGCGCGAACTGCGGTCGTATCTGATGCTTTTCGACGTCAACGTCCAGAACGGCGGACTCTACCCGGAGGATCTCGTCGAATACGACGCTTATCTCCAGATCAACCGCGGCGCCTCTTCCGCCGCCAAGCTCGAGAAGCTCCTCGTCCTGCGCCTGCGCCACGTGCGGACCCGCTTCATCGAGGATGTGCGTTCGCGCAAGCTCGCCATCATCCGGGGCGTCGGCAAGGTGCATGGCCAGAGGCGCGACCTCCCGGCTCAATACTGCTACGACGGGGCTTGGCCGTATCGGTAAGCTCGTGGGCCGGCTGACCCGCGACGTCGTGCCCCGGCGCTATGAAGTGGCGCTCTCCATCGACCCTGACGGCGCGCGCTACGGCGGACGCGTCAAGATCACGGCCGACGTCGTCCTCAAGACGCGCCGCGTCACGCTCCATGCCTTGGACCTGGAGATCACCCGCGCGGCGGTCGACGGCCGGGAGCTGCCGCAGCCGGCCGTCGTCATCGACGCCGCCGCCGAGACCGTCACGCTCGAACTCCCGGAAGCTTTGGAGGCGGGGCCCTGCGTTCTGGAGCTGGCTTACGCCGGGCGGATGAACACCCAGATGCGCGGCCTGTATCAGTCCCGCTCGACCTATCAGGGCAAAGAAGAAAAAGCCGCCTTCACCCATCTGGAGCCGACGCATGCGCGGCGGCTGCTGCCTTGCTTCGACGAGCCGGACCTCAAGGCCGTCTTCGAGCTCAGCGTGACCGCCCCCGAAGGGCTCAAGGTCCTTTCGAACATGCCGGAGGCCGGGCGCAGCGCGCGGGGCGGCTTGGTCTCGACGCGTTTTGAAGAAACCCCGAGGATGTCCACCTATCTGCTCGCCGTGGCCGCCGCGCGCCTGGAGGGCAGGTCGCGGCAGGTCGACGGCACCTTAGTCACCGTTTGGGCCGGGCCTGAAGGCGCCGGACAGGCGGATTTCGCCCTCGACGCAGCCGGGCTGGCCTTGGGTCGGCTCAACTCCTATTTCGGCCTTCGCTATCAGCTGCCCAAGCTCGATCTGGTCGCCGTTCCGGATTTCGCCTCGGGCGCCATGGAGAACTGGGGGGCGATCTTCTTCCGTGACTCCGCCTTGCTCATCGACCCCAAGCTTTCTTCGACGCGCGCCAAGCGGCGCGTGGCCGAGGTCGTGGCTCATGAGGTCGTCCATCAGTGGTTCGGCAACCTCGTCACGATGAGCTGGTGGAGCGACCTCTGGCTCAACGAGGCCTTCGCCACCTGGCTGGCCAACAAGGTCGTCGATCTTTGGAAACCGGCTTGGCAGACCTGGCTGGAGTTCCAGCAGGGCCAGAAGACGCCGCTGTCGATCGACGGCCTGCGCTGCACCCGGGCGGTCTGCGCCCAGGCGGCCACGACCGCCGAGATCCAGGCCATGTTCGATCCCTTGACCTATGAGAAAGGCGGCGCCATCCTGCGGATGCTCGAGAGTTTCCTCGGCGAAGACGCCTTCCGCCGCGGCATCGAGGCCTACATCCGGCGCCATCAGTTCGGCAACGCCGCTTCCGACGACCTTTGGCGGGAGCTGGAAGCCGTCTCGGGCGTCGAGGTCCTGGCCATGGCCCAGGGCTGGCTGACCCAGCCCGGCTATCCCGAGGTGACGGCGCGCCCGCTGCCGGGCCGCCGGCTCAAGCTCAGCCAGAAGCGCTTCTCCGCCCATGGCGAGGCGTCCGGGCCGGGGCTTTGGAAGATCCCCGTAGTCATCAGCTATCGCCTGCGCGGAGGTAGCGGGGTGCGGCAGCACCGCATGGTCTTAAGCCAGGCCCAGCAGGAGATCGTCCTGCCGGGGGAGGGCGAACTGCTTTGGGCTTACCCTAATGGGGGAGAGACCGGCTATTACCGCGTCGGCTTCCCCGAAGGCTTGCCGGAAGCGTTGAAAGAGGATGTGGCCGCCCTTGGCCCCGCCGAGCGCCTGGGCCTCATGAACCATCTCTGGGCGCAGGCCCGCGCCGGCGCCGCCGGCGTCGACGCCTTCATGGACCTGCTCTGGGCCCTGAAGGGCGACTTGACGCGCGTCGTCGTCGAAGACGCCGCCGGCTACTTAAGGAGCCTCAACGACACGCTCGTCGAGCCCGCGGACCGGGAGCTTTTCGCGCGGCGCGCGGGAGAGTGGCTTGAGCCGCGCGCCCGGAGCCTGGGCTGGGAGGCCCGGCCGGAGGACGACGACGAGGTCCGCCTGACGCGGGCCGCCGTCCTCTCGGCGCTGGCCGCGCTCAAGGGCGACGTCTTGGCCGAGCAGACTCGCCGCCGTTTGGACCTCGTCCTGCAAGACCCCGGCGCCCTTGACCCTCTTTTGGCGCCCATCGTGCTCAACGCCGAGGCCCGGCGCGGCGGCGCGGACCTCTTCGAGACCTACCGCCGCAAGATGGGCTCGGCGGCGACTCCGGAGCAGCGCGACTTGTACCTGCGCGCCTTGTCCGAGTTCCGCGGGCCGCAGTTGAGCCGCCTGCTGGAGCTGACTTTGACCAGCGAGATCCGCGGCCAAGACGCCTGGAAGCCCTTCCTGCACCTTCTGGCCGACCCCGCCGCTCAGGCCGAGGCCTGGGCTTTCGTGAAGTCCCATTGGGGCGCTCTCAAGGATAAGCTGGGCCCGCGCGGCGCGACGCGGGTCGTCGGCGCCACGGCCTCGCTGCTCAAGGAGGAATGGCTGGCGGGCGTGAGGGATTTCTTCAGCGCGCCCGAGAACCGCGTCGCGATCGCTCAGCGCACGCTCGAGCAGTCGCTGGAGTCCATCGAGCTAGGCCTGCGCTTCAAGCGGCAGGCTCCCGCCTTGTCGCGCTGGCTGTCCTCCCCTCGTTAAAAACTTATAATGCAGGCATGGAAGAGAGCCTCAAAAGGCTGTTCCAGGAACGCTTCGGCGCGCCCGCGGGCGCCTTTCTGCCGCTGCCGGCCGACGGCTCCAATCGGCGTCTGGTCCGGCTGACCGGAAGCGGGCGCAGCGTCATCGGCGCCTACGGGCCCGATGCCAGCGAGAACCGGGCGTTCCTTGGCTTCTCCAGGCATTTCCGTGCCGCCGGCCTGCCGGTCCCCGAGATCCTTGCGGAGCGGACCGAGGACGGCGTCTACCTGGAAGAAGACCTGGGCGACACGACGCTGTTCCAGTTCCTGACCGCCCGGCGCGGCGCGTCCATCCCGCAGGACGTGCTTGCCGTCTACGAGAAGGCCGTGCGGCTCCTGCCCAAGTTCCAGGTCACGGGAGGCAAAGGTCTCGATTACGGCCTTTGCTATCCGCGAGCTTCTTTCGACCGCCAATCGATGCTTTGGGACCTGAACCATTTCAAGTACTTCTTCCTCCGCTTGGCCAAGGTTCCCTTCGAGGAGCAGGCGTTGGAGGACGACTTCCAGCGCTTCGCCGATTATCTGCTGGAAGCCGACCGGGACTACTTCCTGTACCGCGACTTCCAATCGCGCAATATCATGGTGCGCGACGGTTCGCCTTGGTTCATCGACTATCAGGGCGGCCGAAAGGGGGCGCTGCAGTACGACATCGCCTCCCTGCTCTATGACGCCAAGGCCGACCTGCCGCCCGAGGTGCGCGGGCGCCTGCTCGAGACCTACCTGGATGCGCTCTCGGAGCTGGTGCCCCTCGACCGCAAGAAGTTCAAGAGCCTCTTCCAGGGCTTCGTGCTCATCCGCATCATGCAGGCCATGGGCACCTACGGCCTGCGCGGGTTCTTCGAGCGCAAGGCCCACTTCCTGAAGAGCATCCCTTACGCCATCCATAACCTGGAACAGCTCCTGCGCGAAAGCGAGCTGCCCGTGCCGCTGCCGGCCCTCGGCCAGGTGTTCCGGCGCCTCATCGCCTCCGGGGTCTTGCGCCAGTTCGGGGGCGCCAGCCTGAGGCTCACGGTGCGCGTCTCGAGCTTCTCGTATTTGAACGGGATGCCCCAGGACGACAAAGGCCACGGCGGGGGCTTCGTCTTCGACTGCCGCGGCTTGCCCAATCCGGGCAAGCATGCGGAGTATGCGCCCTTGACCGGGATGGACGCGCCGGTGATCGCTTTTCTAGAGGCTGAGCGGGACGTGAAGGATTTCATGGAGCATGTCGGGGCGCTGGTGGAGCGCTCGGTGCTCAAATATCAAAGCCGCAACTTCACCGACCTGATGGTCTCCTTCGGCTGCACCGGCGGACGGCATCGTTCGGTCTATTGCGCCGAGCTTCTAGCCAAGCGGCTGCGCGAGAAGACGGGAGTCGCCGTCGAGCTGCGCCACCGTGAGCAGGGGGACGTGCCCCGTTGAAGGCCATGGTGCTGGCGGCGGGCCTAGGCAGCCGCCTGCGCCCTTTGACCGAGAAGACGCCCAAGGCGCTCGTGGAGCTCGGCGGCGTCGCCTTGCTCGAGCGCCTGCTCATCCGGCTGCGCCTGGCCGGCTGCGACGCCGTCGTCGTCAACGCTTTTCACTTGGCCGGGCAGGTGGAGGCTTTCCTCAAGGGGCGCGATTTCGGCCTGCGCGTCGAGGTCTCCCGCGAGAGCGTCTTGCTCGACACCGGCGGGGGGCTCAAGCACGCCGCGGCCTTCTTCGACGACGGCCGGCCGCTGCTGGTGCACAACGTCGACGTGCACAGCGACCTCGATCTGGGCCGCTTTTACCGCTACCACCTGGATCATCCCGCCTTGGCGACTTTGGCCGTGCGGCAGCGCGACTCCAGCCGCCAGCTGCTCTTCGACGAAGACGGCGCGCTCTGCGGGCGCCGCGGCGCGAAAGGCGACCGATGGGCCGCGGGGCGGGTGTCCGGGGCCCGGGCCCTGGCCTTCGACGGCGTGCATGTCGTCTCGCCCGAGCTTTTCGGCTTGATGGAGGAGACGGGGGCCTTCTCGATCAACGACGTCTATTTGCGCTTGGCGGGGGTGGGCCGGCGGATCCAAGCCTTCCGTTCCGACGACTTCGCCTGGCATGACGTGGGGACGGCCGAGAAGCTCGAGCAGGCCCGCAAGCTGTTTTAAGCCGCCCCGCAAGTCAGGGCGGCGGGCTCACCCTAGGCAGCTTGCGACGTCGCGGGACGCCGAACTGGCCCCGGGGCTAGTCGCCCCAACTGTTGCCGGCAACAGTTGGCAGGTCTTCGAGGAGGAATCGGGCAAACGGCGCCAGTCAGGATCGGCAGCATGAACAAACCCTGCCCCCAACGACTCCGGCCGCCCCGCGGTGGCGTCCGGTGGCGCCCGGCGATGCGACCGCCGGGCGCCTGAACAACAAAGATATCCCCAGCACTTCCAACGTTGGAAGTGCTGGGGATAACTGGGGACGCGAACCGCGGTCAAGTCACCTGACCGATGGTATCGCGCCAGCTTATCAGCAGCCCGGCTATCTGTCTTGACTGGGTCGCCGGGACGCACCGGGGTCAGGGAAGGCGCAATCACAAAACAGGGGTGCCCCAGTCCCGCGATCCGACGGTGCGCCTCGTGCTGCGATCCTTTTGACGAACTTCGTAACAGCCGTTGGATTATTCTCGATCCTCTCCAGCCGGCAAGACGGATGCGACGATGGTCTTCTTGTGGACATCTAACCCAACGACTGTGGGGACAGGTCAGGGGATCAGGACGATCTTGCCGCGGGCGCCGGGGCTCATCACGGCCTCGTGGGCTTTGGCCGCCTCGGCCAAAGGGAAGCTCCGGCCGATGACCGGCGCAAGCGCGCCGCTCTCGAAACCGCGGCCCAGGTCGGCATGGACCAAGGCGCGGTCCTCGTCCGGCATGTTCCAAAGCGTCATGCCCTGGATGGTGATATCCTTGGTCATCGCGGCCCGCGGGTCGATAGTGACCTCGCCGCGGCTGCCGACGATGACGATGCGCCCGCGCAGCGCGCAGACGCGCAGGTCCTCGGGAAGGTTCACGTTGGCCAGCATCTCGACGATCAGGTCCGGTGCCAGGCCCGAGAGATAGCCGGCGGTCCGATGGTCCAAAGCCTGGTCGGCTCCCAAGGCCTTCACGAAGGCGACCCCCTCGGGGCCCCCCGCCGTGCCGATGACGGTCAGGCCCGCCGCCCGCGCCAGCTGCACCGCCGCCGTGCCCACGCCGCCGCTGGCCCCGTGGATGAGCACCGTCTGCCCTTTCTTAGCCTTGCCATGATGGAACAAAGCGCGGTGCGCCGTGCCGAAAGGGACGCCCACGGCCGCGCCCTGCTCGAAGGACAGCGTGTCGGGCAGCGGAAAAACGCGGGAGACCTCGGCGACGGCTTTCTGCGCGTAGACGCCGGCCTTGGCGCCGTAGACGTAGACCCGCTGGCCGGGCTTGAGCACCGCGACGCCGCTCCCCACCGCCGAAACGAGGCCGGCGGCGTCGGTGCCCGGCGTGAAAGGCAGGTCGGGTCTGCGGGGATAGCTCCCGGAGCGGAGATAGGCCTCGACCGGATTGACGCCGACGGCTTTGACCGAGACCAGGACTTCGCCCGGCCCGGGCCGGGGGTCGGGCGCCTCTTCCAACCGCAGGACCTCGGGCCCTCCGAACGCGCGCACGATGATGGCTTTCATGGGTGGTCCATTATAGCTAGAATCAGGCGCACCGATGCTCAGCGCGATCGCCGCCGCCTACAAGCCCGCCCCCTTCGCGCCCCCCATCGCCGCCGCCGAGGTGCCCCTGCGCTACCGGGCCTTGCGCTGGCAGATGATGCTGAGCGTGTTCTGGGGCTACGCCGGCTTCTACCTGGTCCGCAAGAACTTCTCGCTGGCCAAGCCCTACCTCATTAAGGAGCTGCATCTGACGACGGGCGATGTCGGCCTCATCGCCACCGCCCTGTCGGTCGCCTATGGCGTCAGCAAGTTCGCCATGGGCTCGGTCTCCGACCGCTCCAACCCGCGCACCTTCATGGCCACCGGGCTGATCGTCTCGGGCTTGATCAACATCCTCTTCGGCACGCTGACGTCTCTATGGGCGATGGTGTTCTGGTGGTTCCTCAACGGCTGGTTCCAGGGGATGGGCTGGAGCCCCTGCGCCCGGACGCTGACCCACTGGTTCTCCGACCGCGAGCGCGGCACCATGTTCGCGGTCTGGAACACCGCGCACAACGTCGGCGGCGGCATCGTCGGCCCCATCGGCAGCCTGGCGATGCTGGCCTTCGGCTCCTGGGCCTGCCTGCTCTACGTGCCGGGCGCGCTTGCCGTCGCGCTCGGGCTGCTGCTGCTCGTCTTCTTGAGAGACACGCCGCAATCGGTCGGCCTGCCTTCGATCGAAGAGCATAAGAACGACTACCCGGCCACCGGCGTCCTCGACCGAGAACGCGAGCTGACCTCCAAGGAGATCGTGCTGGGCTTCGTGCTCAACAACCGGATGCTCTGGATCCTGGCTTTGGCCAACGCCTTCGTCTATGTCGTGCGCTACGGGGTGCTCGACTGGGCGCCGACCTACCTGACCGCCGTCAAGGGCGCCTCGGCCGACACGGCGCGCTGGCAGTTCTTCGTCTACGAATACGCCGGCATCCCCGGCACGCTCCTGGCCGGCTGGCTGAGCGACCGCTGGTTCCGGGGGCGCCGCGGGCCGGTCTCGGTCTTCTATATGATCGCGGTCTTCGCCGCCGTGCTGGTGTATTGGCGCAATCCGGCCGCAAGCCCCTGGCTCGACGCCATGGCGCTGTCTTCGATCGGCTTCCTGATCTACGGGCCGATCATGCTCATAGGAGTAGCCGCCGTGGACTGCGTGCCGAAGAAGGCCGCCGGCACGGCCGCGGGCTTCACCGGGCTCTTCGGCTATGTGGTCGGCGCGTCGATCGCCGAGCTGGGCATCGGCAGGGTCGTGCAGCACTACGGCTGGGGCGGTGGCTTTGCCATCATCCTGGCCTCCTGCGCGCTGGCCGCGCTGCTGCTGGCGCTGACCTGGAACGCGCATGATCGAGGACCGGCGGCGGCATGACGACGCGACCGGCGGCCCTGCTCCTGGCAGCCCTGCTCTCAGGCGCGCCGGCGGCGGCCGCCCCCCGACCCGTGAAGGTGCACGGCCACCGAGGCAGCCGCGGCACGATGCCGGAGAACACGCTGGCGGCCTTCGCGGAAGCCCTGCGCGTCGGCGTCGACGTCCTCGAGCTGGACATGGCGGTCACGAAAGACGACATCGTCATCGTCTCCCACAACCCGGAGGTCAGCCCGGAGCTGTGCCTGGACGCCTCCGGCGGCAAGCTGGCGGCGCCCGTGCCCTTCCGGTCGCTGACGCTGGCGCAGGTGAAAGGCTATGACTGCGGCTCGCTGCCGAACCCGCGATTTCCCGAACAGGTCCGCGCCCCCGGCGAGAGGATGCCGACCCTCGACGAGGTCTTCGCGCTCGTCGCCCTCTCCACCTACCCGGCCGCGGCGACGGCCCTGTTCAACATCGAGACGAAGCTCGCCCCCGGGTTCCCGGAGCTTTCCCCCGACCCGGAGCGCTTCGTCGCCTTGGTGGCCGCTATAGTCGAGAAGCACGGACTCGCCGCGCGGACGATCCTGCAGTCCTTCGACGACCGCACGCTCTCGGCCATGAAGAAGCGGCTGCCCAAGGTCCGCACCGCGCTCCTGACCAGCGACAACCATTTCGACTTCGTCGCGGCGGCGCGCGCCATCGGCGCAGGCATGCTCAGCCCGGACCGCCACTGGCTCACCAAGGATGATGTCTCGCGCCTGCACAAGGCCGGCATCGAGGTCCATCCATGGACGGTCAACGACGAGGCGGGCTGGGCCCAGATGCTGGCGCTGGGCGTCGACGGGATCATCACGGACTATCCCGAGAAGCTGATCGCCTATCTCAAGAAGCGCCCGTAGAGGGGCTTCTTAGGGAGCGCCGTTGCCGCCGCGGCTGGGGAACTCGTCGGAGACGGTATCGGGACCGTCATCGGTCGTGCGCGAAGGGTTGCCCAAGGGATCGAGCGGGCCCTCGTCGGCTTCGCCCGTGCCGTTGCCGTCGGGCGTGGTCTTGGGATCGGGCATCTTGCCCTTGCCGCCCTTCTTGAAGGAGAGGCTCCTCCAGGACGTGCTGAAGAAATCCGCTTCCGCCGCGGCGCGGGAGACGGCGCTCTGCGGCGCGGGCAAGACGATCACGGCTTGAGCCAGGATGATCGGAGCCGGGATGAAGGCCGCGGGAACGGCGACAAGCGCCGGAGCCGCGAGCGTGAGAGCCGGCGCGGCCAGGCTGAAGGTCGGGGTCAAAGAAAGAGTCGGCGACCAGGCCGCCGTCCCGCCGCGCAGGCTCAAAGCCGGCGCGAGCACGGGGCTAGAGACGCCGCTCAAGGCTGGGGCACGCAAGGGCTGGCTCAACGCCGCGGCGCGGACGAGCGTCGAGCTGAGAACGAGGGAAAGCGAAAGCAAGAGGGCGTGATTTCTCATGGCCCCATCCTACCAAAGTCCCATAAAAACAGCTCGGGTCGTTAGGCCCAAGAAGGTCCCGGCATTGGTCCCAGGCCGGCAGGGCCCGCTGGACCTAGCAGGGCTGGCAGAAATGGTGCGTCTTCATTAAAGGCACCGGGGGAAGCCATGCATGCAGACAACGCCTCGACGGATTTCGCCCCAGCGGAACGGGCCAACACCATGATCGTGCAGGCCGAAGCCCGGCTCTTCACCGGCGACCCTCTGCTCGTGGATATCCTTGACGCCGTCCCGCATCTGCTGCTGATCTTGAACAAGGAAAGGCAGATCGTCTTCGCCAACGGGGCGACGCTGGAAACGCTGAGCCTTAAGACCAGCCGGTCCCTGCTAGGCCTGCGCCCGGGAGAGATCCTCGACTGCCTCCATGCCGGCGATAAGCCGCTGGGCTGCGGGACCGCGAGATCCTGCCGGAACTGCGGCGTCACCAACGCGATCCTTGCCGCCCAGCAGCGCCGCGACACGAGCAAGGAAGCGCGCATCCTGCGCAAAAGCACCGGGGAAGCGCTCGACCTGCGGGTGCACACCACCCATCTCGAGGTCGGCGGCGAGGAGTTCGTCGTCTGCGTGCTGACCGATATCAGCGATCAGAAGAGGCGGCTGGCGCTTGAGAAGATCTTCTTCCACGACATCTCCAACACCGCGATGGCGATATCCGGCCGCGCCGAGCTCCTAAGTTCGGCCGACCCCTCGAGCCCCGACGAGCTGTCGCGCGCGATCGCCCGACTTTCCCGGCACACCGCGAGGATGGTCGACGAGATCACGGCGCTCAAGCAATTGGCGGCCGCGGAACGCGGCGAACTGACCCTGTCGCCCAGGACCTTCACGGCCGGCGCTTTCCTGGACGATCTGCTCGACCTCTACCGAGGCATCGAAGCGGCGCAGGGCAAAGAAATCCGGTGCGCCGCGACCGCGGACGATCCGCCGCTGACCAGCGACCCCGTCCTGCTCGGGCACATCCTCGGCAACATGATCAAGAACGCCCTGGAGGCTTGCCCGCCGGGGGGCATCGTGACGATCGGCCGCTCAAGGAAGAACGGCTCGATGGAGTTCTGGGTCAACAACCCCGGCGAGATACCCCCCGACGACCAGCTCCAGGTCTTCCAGAGGTCTTTTTCCACGAAAGGAGCGGACCGCGGCCTCGGGACCTACAGCATGAAATTCCTGGGCGAGCACGGTCTCGGCGGCGCGGTGTCCTTCACCTCGTCGTCCGAGAGCGGCACGACCTTCCGGATCGCCCTTCCGCTGGTCGTGCCGGCCCCGGCTTCTTAAGTTTTATATACTGCGGCTGTGAGACGTCTCGCCCTTGCCCTAGGCTTGGCCTTCGCCGGCTGCGCCGCCCCGGCAAATCGCCCCGCGCCCACGGCCGAGGTCCTGACCGGCATCGATGTGCTGGAGGAGAACGGCTTCGCCGAGCTTCAGGGCCTGCGCGTCGGCTTGATCAGCAACCACACCGGCAAGGACCGCCGCGGCCGCAGCACCGCCGAGGCGCTGGCCGCCGCTCCCGGGGTGACGCTGGCCGCCCTCTTCTCGCCGGAGCACGGCTTCAACGGCACCAGCGAGCTCAACAAAGTCAGCTCCATGTCGGTCGTGCTCGGCGGCCGTGAGATCCCCATCCACAGCCTCTACGCCGGCGGCATCGCGGGGATGCGCCCGAAGCAAGAGGACTTGAAGGACCTGGACGCCGTCGTCTTCGACATCCAAGACATCGGCGCGCGCTTCTATACCTACCTGGCGACCATGGGCATGGCGATGGAAGAGACGGCCAAAGCGGATATCCCCTTCATCGTGCTGGACCGGCCGAACCCGATCAACGGCGTCCTGGTGGAAGGCCCGGTCCTCGACGACCTGACGCTGCGCCAGGTGACTTCGACCGCCTACTTCCCCGTGCCGATCCGCCACGGCCTGACGGCCGGCGAGATGGCTTTGTTCTACAACGCCGAGCTCAAGCACCCGAAGCTCAAGGTCATCGAGCTCCGCGGCTGGTCGCGCGCGCTATGGTTCGACCAGACCGACCTGCCCTGGACCGCGCCGTCTCCGAACATGCCGGACCTAGACGCCGCGACCCTCTATCCCGGCGTGGCCGTCTTCGAGGCCGGCAATCTCGCCGTCGGCCGCGGGACCCCGGTCCCGTTCCGATGGGTGGGCGCGCCGTGGCTGGACTCCGCCGCGCTGCTCAAGCATATGAAGGCCGCCAAGCTGCCGGGGATCGTTTTCTCGGAGCAGGACTACACGCCGACCAAGAGCGTCTTCGAAAGCAAGCTATGCCATGGCATCCGGATGAAGATCACCGACCGAGACGCCTTGCGCCCGCTGGCGGTGTTCCGCAAGCTCAACGAGGGCCTGCGCCGGCTGCATCCCGCGGACTTCGCCTGGCGCTGGGTCGAAGCCAAGCGCATGGCCGGCAGCGAGGACTTCCGCAAGATCTACGAAGAAGACGGCGACCCGGCGCGCTTCGAGCGGCTGTTCGACGAGGGCGCCAAGGCCTTCGAGACGACGCGCCAGCCTTTCCTGCTTTACCGGTAAACCAAGCCCCCCATCGCCCCCAGGGAACAAAACAGCACCCTCAATCGTATATAGAGAGGGGCCCCTTGATAAAAGACAACATCCGACATATACTATATATGGTATACGCATGCTGACCATCGAATTCTATCCCGATGGCGACAGTGGTCCGGTCCAGGATTACCTCGAACTCTTACGGGGCCGAGAAGAGCGCCGAAAAGCACTAGCCAGACTGCTCAACGATCTCGATATATTGTCGCAGGAGGGCCTTATGAGCCCTCGGATCTCAATTCGGTCATTGGGGCATGGACTGTGGGAGTTAAGGAGGCCGTACCAAGGCGTGCAGTACCGGATACTGCTTTGCGTTCATCAAGGCAGCGCTTGGTTGCTGCATTCTTTCGAGAAAGAGACTAGAAGGACACCCTTGCGGGATTTGGACTTGGCGATGAGCAGGATGGCAAAGATCATCGAAGGAAGGTGAACGACATGGCTCAAAAAGAGAAGAAAGGCGGGTTCGATCGCTACGTGGACAAAGTCTTCCAAGAAGACCCCAAGCTCAAGCTGGCCTATCTTGCGGAATTGGCCAAGGAACCCATCAACACGCAGTTGGCCGTGCTGAGACATCGGCTCGGATTGACGCAGGTGGAAGTCGCCAAACGTATGAACCTCCGGCAATCCAACGTAGCGAGGCTCGAACGAAAGGACGAAAATCCTACGGTCAAAATGGTTGGCCGAGCCGCCAAAGCGCTGGGCTGCCGGATCTTGCTGATTCCGGAGAAGGAGCTAAGCCAGTTCCTCGCGGCATCGTAGGGCCCAGACCAATAGACCCAGGCGCCGTTCTCGGACGCGGCCTATACTGAATGAAGATGAACAACGCCGCCGCCCTAGCCCTCTTGCTCGCGCTCGCCGCCCCGGCCTCGGCCGTGGAATTAGGCGAAATCTTCCAGGGCGCCGCGCGACAGGCCTCCGCCGTACAGACAAGCCTGCGCCTCGCCGCTGACGGCGGGATACCCCCGGCCTACCAGACGCCGATGGCTCCGGCCAAGGACGCCGTCGGCGGACGGACCTACTGCCTGGAATCCTCGCTGCCAGAAGACGACGCGCTGAGCTACTGCACCAACGAGCCGGAGTATCACCGGTTCAAGCTGAGAAACTACGGCTCCCCCCGGATCAATCCCGCCGCCGGCGGCGTGCACCGGGATTACGAGTTCTTCTCGGTCCAGAACGCGCGCCAGGAGACCGGCCTGACCATCTACGAATGGGGCACCCCCGAGGAAGGCGCCTCGGATAGCGCCTGGAGCATGATGACGGAGATCGTCTTTTTTCCGAGGAAGGTGACGCCGTCGGTCAAGATGATCCGGGGCCGGACGGCCTATGAAGTGACGCTGCCCACCGGCGAAAAGGCGGTCTTCGATGCCAAAAACAAGGAGATACTGGGGGGTGTCCTAGCGGAAACCGGACCGATCGACATGAGCCCCGATCGCTTCGCCCGGAAGTTCGCGCGCCTGCGCTACACGGGCCAAGGCATCATGGTCCGCAGCGACCAGCGAGGCGAGTCGCCGCGCTCAGCCGAGGTCTGGGGCCAAAAGCTGACGGCCACCGTGGTCTGGGGAAGCAAGACCTGCAAGCTCTCGCCGGCCGACATCTGGCAGCAGGACCCGCAGGAGGGAGGCGGCAACGGCCGTTATCCCGAGGATGCGCCCTTCTACGCCATGCTGCGCGCCAAATGCGGCTGGACCGTCGGCGCGCACGACCTGCCCTAGGCGAGGATCGCCAAGCAGTCCACGCCCAGATAGCGCTCGCCCACGCGCCATTCCTTCAAGGACAGCCCGGCCGCTCTCGCCTCGGCTTCGACTTCCTCGCGCGTGAAGCTGTGCCAGTACCCCAGGTCGCCCACGTGGTCGCCCGGGCCCAACCAGGGTCGCCGCCCCGAAAGCCTCGCCATCAGGCGGATGGGCCAGGGCGCCCTTCCGCCGGGAGTCCTGGTCTTGAGAAGAAGGTAGATCCGGCCGCCCGGGGCCAGTCCGCGCCGCGCCCGCTCCAGCGCCTGAGCGCGCCGTCCCGCGCCCGGGATGTAGCCGTAGGCCAGCCAGGAGAACAAGATCGCGCCGTAAGCTCCCGGCTCCAAGCTCGCCTCGACGGCGTCTTGGCAGAGGACCTTGCCGGAGAAACCCGCCTCCGCCATCGCTTCGCGCGCGCGTTCGGCCGCCGCCAGCGAGATCTCGAGCCCGTCGGCCGGCCAACCGCGGCCGCACCAAGCCAGCAGGTCTCGGCCTCCGCCGCAGCCCATGATCAAGAGCCGAGCTTTCGGCGGCAGCAGGCCGACCAAAGCTTCCTCGAAAGGGAAAAGGCCTTCCAGCAGGCGGGCGCCGCGGTAATCCAAGGTCTCGTCCCAGGAAGCGCGCAGGCGGACCGCCATGGCTTCCGGTCCCCGGACTTCGGCCGCGGCCAGACGCAGCGGGCTCAACACGCTATAGGGCATGACTAAAGGATAGCCCAAGCGCCGCGGCGCGTCAAGCTCGAATTACGACGGGCAGCCGGCCGCTCACCGTCAACTTCCCGAAAAGCGCCTGCGCCGCCGCTTTCTGGTCGCCCTCATGGCCGGAGAACGCGCATAGGGCGGCTTGAGCGCCGCGGAAAGAATCAAGCACGAACGGGCTGCCGAAGCAGGCCAGCACCGACTGCTTCGCCCCATGGAGGAGCTTTTGCGCGGCGGCGGCATCGTCAGGGTCATGGCAGATGAGCCCCGTATAGGCGCGAGGCCGGACGAAGGAGCCCAGCACCAGCGTCTCATCAGGACCAGGCGCCCCGTCGGCCGCCAGGACCTGCGCGCCCAAAGCCTTGAGTTCGGCGACGAAGGTCTGGCCCATCCACTCCTCAGGCGTCAGCCCGGGCTCGAGATAGCGCAGCTTAGCGCCGAAGGCCAGCGGCGCGGCCAAGGGCTTGGCCCAGGCCAGGCAACCGCGAGCCAGCACGTCGGCCAAAGCCCGGTGCGCGGCGCCGCCCACCTGCTCGAGCCCGCCCGGAGTCGGCAGTCCCCGGTCCTTGAAGAGACCGGCCTTCTCTTTTGCCCGGCGGATGCGCGCCAGCGCCGCTTTGGCCAAACCCGCCACCGCCGCGTCCTTTTCGACGGCGCCCAGGAGCGAGTAGACGAGCTTCTTGGGGTCGGCCGGCACCAGCAGCACGTCGGTGCCGCCGAACAAGGCGCGCCGGGCGGCCTCCCATTCGGGAAAGTTCTTGGAGACGGCGTGCATGTTCAAGGCGTCGGTGGAGATCAGGCCGTCGAAAGCCAGCTCCCGGCGCAGCAGCGGCTCGATGGCGGCGGAGAGTGAGAACGGGATCTTGCCGTCGGCCTCGTAGGCCGGCACGCTCAGATGCGCCGTCATGATCGAGTCGGCCTCGGCGGCCAGGGCGCGGAATGGCGCCATATCGCCGGCCAAGTCCGCCCTGGAGCCCTCGATGCGGGCCAGCTCCAAGTGAGAGTCCTGCCGAGTGCGGCCATGGCCGGGAAAATGCTTGAGGCAGGACAGGACGCCGCCTGAACGCAGGCCCTTGAGGTACGCCCGCGCCAGGCGCACCACCAGCGCGGGGTCGGACCCGAAGGCGCGCACGTTGACGATCGGGTTGTCGGGCTCGACGGCCAGGTCGACGACCGGCGCCAGCACCCAATGGACGCCCAGCGCCTTGGCTTCCTTGGCCGTCAGCGCCCCTTTCCGCTCGGCCAAGGACTCGTCGCCGGACGCTCCGATTCCCATATTGGAGGGCAGGGGCGTGGCTTGCGGGCATTGGGAGAAGACGCCGTCCTCGTAGTCGGCGTTGAAAAGCAGCGGCCTCTTGGCCAAGGACTGCATCTGCGCCGTGAAGGCGGCGATCTCCGCCGGCGCGCCGCCATAGAGGCAGAAGCCTCCGACGCCGAGCTCGACCAAGGCCGCGGCCTGGTCAGGATCGTCGAGACCGAAGGAATACCCCGGAAAGACGAGCTCGGCCGCTTGCGAAAGGTCGTCGGTCATGGGCCCGATTATGCCTCCTGACAGCCATCAGCTGACGCAACGCTTGGTCACTTCGTGAGCCTCTATTGAATCATACTTTTCGTTGTCGTGGGCGGCCAGACAGACCACCCTGGAGATATCATGCTCGACGCCTGCCATCCTCAAGCGCGCCCGGCAATTCTTCAACTGGTGCCTGGTCAGCAAGACCGTCCCGGAGCATGCGGCCAAGGTGGAGCAAGAGATCGAGGCCTGCGACCCGGTCAGGGGCCTATATGAATAGCCCCGCGAGTGGAGGGAACTATTTGGGGGGTTCAGTCGTATATAGAGTAGGGACCACCGGCGATTTGTGCGACATGTCGCACCAATTGGGTGGCGGCGGCGATTGTCGCGACATGTCGCGACAATTGGGCGGGGGCGGCATCTTTCTACAGAAAGGGAGGACCAGCGTATGGATCATAAGCTTATTGCGGACGGTAAAGGGCTGCTTGGGGATATCCGCGGGCTCATCGAAGCCGCGCGCGGCCGCGTGGCTCAGGCAGTCTACTCCGGGCAGATCCTGCTTTATTGGAACATCGGAGCGCGCATCCGCCAGGACATCTTGCGGCACAAACGGGCCGGCTATGGAGAAATGATCGTGTCTACGCTAGCGGTGCGCTTAAGCCGAGACTACGGAAGCGGCTTCACGCGAGCTTCGATCTTCCGGATGATACAATTCGCCGAGAGATTTTCTGACCAGTCAATTGTTGCGACACTGTCGCAACAATTGGGATGGAGCCACTTCGTAGAGCTGATCACCGTGGAGGATCAGCTTAAACGCGACTTCTACGCCGAGATATGCCGCATCGAGCGCTGGAGCGTGCGCGACCTGCGCGAAAAGATCGGCGGCATGCTTTTTGAGCGCACGGCTCTCTCCAAGAAGCCGGCCGAGTCGGCGGCGCTCGAACTCCGGAAACTGCGCGACGAAGACCGCCTCACGCCGGACCTGGTCTTTCGCGATCCCTATTTCTTGGACTTCTTGGGGCTGAAAGGCGCCTACCAGGAAAAGGACCTCGAGGCCGCCATCCTGCGCGAGATGGAGGCTTTCGTGCTCGAGTTGGGCGCCGGCTTCGCCTTCGTGGCCCGACAGAAAAGACTGCAGATCGGCGGCAACGACTATTACCTCGACCTGCTGTTCTACCACCGTACGCTCAGGCGCTTGGTGGCCATCGAACTGAAGCTCGACAGGTTCAAGCCTGAGTTCAAAGGCCAGATGGAGCTTTACCTGCGGTGGCTTGCCAAGCATGAGCAGGGGCGCGGCGAGAAGGCTCCTATCGGCCTGATTTTGTGTGCGGGCAAGAACAAGGAGGAAGTGGGGCTGCTGCAGCTCGACAAGAGCGGCATCCGCCTGGCGGAATACATGACCGAACTTCCTCCACGCCGCTTATTGGAAAAGAAGCTGCACAACGCGATCCTATTGGCCCGGGAGGCTGCATGGAACCATCAGAATTCAAGACGATAGATTGCAAGACCCAAGACCACGTGAAGGCCCTCATCTGTCACGAGTTCCTCCATATCCTGCTGCGCCACACCGAAAGGAGCGGCCCGGCCTCCCCGGCCGAGCACGTGGCCTTGGACGCCGTCATCAACGCCATCATCCACCGGGAGCTGGGTCCCGCTTATAGCTCCATGATCGGACAGGCTGCCTTGGAATGCTATCCCAAGTGCCGCAGGCGCTGCCGAGGAGGGGTCCTAGGCTGGTCGTGGCGCGCCCCTGTGTCCGAGCCGGGTTATTTGATGAAGGTCTTGGCCTTGCCCACAAGCAAGGTGTTGGTGATCTTGACCTGCTCGATCACCGCCTCTTTGTACTTGGCGTTGTTGGCGGTGAAATTCCATGCGCCGTTGGTGTCCACCAGCGTGCCGAGGTCGGCCGGGCCCATCTTGGAGGACAACTGGATCTCGGGCTTCACGTTGACGCAGCCCATGTTGTCGCCGCCCGTTGTGCCGCGGAAGAAGACGTAGGTCCGGGTGACGCAGAGCGAGGGAAGCCAGATCTGTATCCGAGGGATCGCGCTGATCTTCGCGTAGTTGCTCCAGCCATCGTTGGCCATCGATTCGTAATCGCCGGTCTTGCTCTTGCCGCTCTCGGCGACGAAGGTGACGAAGTCGATGAGCATCCGCGAGCGCACGATACCGACGTCCTCTCCCCCGGCGGCCTTCCACAAAGCCCCATCCAAGGCGTAGGAGGTGTAGGCAGACTTCATGCTCCAGTTGGTTTCGCCGGGAATGACGGTATAGGTGGGCTCCCCTCCCGCGGTGGCGAACATCGCCTTGAACTTGGACCAGCCGATCGGCTGCGCCGTGGATTCTCCGATCGTTCCGCTGGGCATGAGCGAGAGATTCTTATACTGCTCGAGGGCCTTGATGTCGCCGGCGTCCACGACCTCGTAGCCGGCGGCGGCCAACTTGGTCTTCAGGTCGGCCAGGCCGGCGGCGGCGATCTCCTCCATCACCGCTTTATCGGGATTGGCGTAGGTGACGGTGGCGTTGACGGAGACGTCCTTAAGCCCCTTGGTCAGGGCCTTGCCGCTGGAGACGGTGCGAAACTCCAGGTAGTAGGTGGGGATGATGACCTTCTTGATCTTCCCGAAGTTCTTGGCCTTGCCGTCGTCGACCATCTCGCTGACGAACTTGTTCAGCGTCGCCTCGTCCTGCAGATTCTCCGTCTCCAGGAACTGCGCGCCCTTCGGCCTGGCCCATGCGCTGCCGGAACCGGCGCTGAAAATGACGACGACTGCGAGAGCCCCTGCCAGAGTGATTTTGTTCATGTTTATCCCGATCCTTGTTTTAAGAGATTTTCCCGTTCCAGGACGTTCCCGCCTCGAATGAGACCAGCCAAACATACAACTTCCGGAAGGGTCCCGCTAGCACGATCTCCGGAACAGCCTCGGCCGCGCGACGTAAGACGAGCAGGAGGGGCTAGGAGGCCTGATGCCGTCGGAGTTTGCAATATTTGTATAATGACGCCGCCGTATACTGGTCGTGTCACCTATGAGCCCCCCCCGCGGCATCCTGCTGGCCTTGTTGCTGTCCGCGTCCTGCCTCCTGTCCGCCCAGGAGGCTGAAGCCCCGCTGTTCGATCTGACCGCCACGCCGCTGAGCAGCCTGCACTACGGGCTGCTGACGCTCAACAAATACGCGTTCAAATCCGACGGCAGGGTCTTGGATCCCTCCGGCAAAGCCGTCGGCCGCTCGGACATGGGGTTTTTGCTCCACCGCCTGGAAAGCTCCCAGCGCCTGCGCACCCTGCTGGAGATCAACATCATCCTCAACAAGAGCCAGAGCGAAAGCGAGAAGAAGCTCACCGCTGAAGAAAAGCGGGCGATCCGGGACATCCTGCGCTCCAACTGGCCGGTCTTGACGTTGACGACTCGGCGGCAGTTCAAGAGCTATTTTTCCCTGCAGGAACTGGAGGAGCTCGACATCGCGCCGGCGCCTTCTTCGATGGGCGTCACCTCCCTGGACATGAAGGACCCCGAGAACCTGCCGGCAGCCAAGGAGCCTGCCGCTCAGCCCGCTCCCCCGCCCCCGCCGCCGCCCGTCGCTGCGCCTTCGGCGCCGGAAGTCATCGCGCCGGTCGTCGAAGCCGCTGATGTCAAGCCGCCGGAGCTGCCCGGCGCCCCGCAGGAATTCGCGCCGGCCGCGGCTCCGGCAGTCGTCGTCCACACCGCGCCCGCCTACCCTCACCTGATCACCGATAACGTGTTTCCCGGCCTGCTGATGCCGCTGCATGCCAAGCAGACGCCGCCGCCGGATCAAACTCCGCCCCCGCCGCCCGTCGTTGCGCCCCCTCCACCTCCGG
This sequence comes from uncultured Elusimicrobia bacterium, assembly GCA_964510095.1. Taxonomy (GTDB): domain Bacteria; phylum Elusimicrobiota; class Elusimicrobia; order UBA1565; family UBA9628; genus JBBTLF01. Next base: position 28,558 of record CAZEAE010000016.1, read on the forward strand.
CCGCTCCCGTCGCCGCGCCCCCTCCGCCTCCGGCCGCTCCCGTCGTTGCGCCGGCGCCCTATGTCCAGCCCGAATACCTGAAGCTGGCCGCACCGCAAAGCCTCCCCGCTCCAACCGTCGCCGAAACCGCCCCGGCGATCGGCGAGTTGAAGCCTTGGACTCCCGGCCAACCGGCGACACCCGTCGCCTTGCCGCCGCCGGCGCCGGTCAACGCGCCGACTCCCCAGGCCGTCTTCGAAGCGCCGAAGGAAGCTCCCCCGAACACCGAGGCCATGCCCCCCGCCCCGGCTCCCGCGCCTCCGGCGCCGGAGCCCCCGCCGGTCCCAGTCCCCGAGGCGGCGCCGGCGCCGATCCCTTCGCCGCCGGCCGCGCCCGGACCCCTCAAGACCGCTCCGGCCCCCGCGGAATTCGAGAAGTTCCTCTTAGACGCCCCTTACGGGCGAGAGGCCAAAGCGATGCTCAAGCTCATCTCGGAGCGCGCCCCCGAACCCGCTCGGGCTCGGGCCCTGGCCACCGTCATCTACGCCCTCCCTCAGATCGCCCTGGACTCGGTCCGCTCGGGCGACGGCGCGCGCAGCCGCCTCTCCCTGCGCGAGACGCTCGCCGCGCCGGAGGCCGTCATCGCGCTCAACCCCGGCGCCGTCCTTCATGGGAGGCGCAAGCTCTTCTTAGGCGAGACGAAGACGCTCTTGCCCGAATCGACGAAAGCTTTCGAGGAAGCAGGCCTGCCGGCGCCCGCCTTGCTGGCCTACGGGAGAGAGAACCCCTCTCAAGACGAGAAGGGCGCTTGGGGGACCGAGAAAGTCTTCTCCGACGGCAGCCGCCGCGTCGCCTTCAGCCCGGAATCACAAGCCGGCGCGCTGCTGGGCGAGCTGCTGCGCTTGGACGCCCGCCTGCGCGGCCAGGACGCGTCTGCCTGGAACACCGAGCTCTTCGCGCGCACCGGGATCTGGCTGTTCTACGCCAAGCTCGAGGTCGTCCTCGGCCATGACCGCTTCCTCGACCCGGAGCTGCGCCTCTCTTATCGCCAGTGGCTCGACAACCCGTCCGAACAGCGGGACCACCTGCTCCATGCCCTCACCTCGGCGCGCTCGGGCCTGGTCGACCCGCGCACGGCCGGCACCGAGATCCAAGCGCAGTTCGCCCGCCAAGCCTTGTTCGACTGCCCCAAGGCCGAGGCCCAGGAAGCCGTCGAGCGCGCGGGCGCCTACCGGCAGGGCGTCTTGACCCGACTGCAGGCTTATGAGGACACCGGGCTCTTCGACGGCGGCGCTCTCCAGGCCGCGCGCGCGCGCGCCGACCAGGCGCCGCAGGAGTCCGGGCTCTGCCAGCGATGGGAACGCGGACTCTCCGGTTTGCCGAAGGCATCCGCCATGCTTTCCGAGATGATGGACTCCGAACGGCGCTTCCGCCAAGAACGAGAGAATCATGCGGAACCTTAAACTGCCGTCCCTGCTGCTGGCCGCCCTGCTCGGCGCGAGCGCCCTGCACGCCCAGGACGAACCGGAGCCCGCGGGAAGATACCGGAAGTACGAGCCGACAGCCCGCTCCTTCTCCTGCGAGATCCCCTCGCGCGGCTGGCACGCTTTCGAGGAAGATTCCGTGCAGGGCTACGCCGTCCACATCCTGGGGCCCGACAGCCCCACCGGGACGTATCGCGCCGGCATCGACATCCACTGGGTCGAGCGCGGCCAGAGCGGCTATATGGATTATAAGAAGGCGATCGACGTCCAGCGGCGTTCCGACGCCGCCGCCGAGCGCAAAGCCTCCCCGGTCCGCCTGATGCGCGTCGCCGGCATGAACGCCCGCGTCTTCGAGGTCACCGAGACCCGCCTACTGCCTCCCGACCGCTTGCCGGCGGCGCCCGAGGTCCTGCACCACTACGTAGCCATCCTGCCCAGCGGAGACAGCTACTTCCTGATCCGCTTGTCCTCCACCCGCGACTCCTACCTGGACCATCGCGACGAATTCGTCCGGTTCCTGAAGCACTTCCGAGTCCTCGGCTACAAATAGGCCCGTCCGGCGCCGGGGCTTGACAAAGCAAGCCCCGGCTGTTATATACATAATGACGGCCCAAAAAGACTCTATTAGGGAGGATCCTGGTGGCCAACGCCGCTCTGCGCCTTGCGCTGCTGCTGGCCTACGCGCCCGCCTTTGCCGCCGCCCAAGCCCCGGCCGGCCTGCCCAGCCCCATCATCATCGACGCCGGACATGGGGGTGAAGACTTGGGCGCCGTCGTCCGCGGCCGCCGCGAAAAAGACATCACCCTTGCCATCGCGCTCAAGCTCAAGGCGCGCCTCGAGAAGCTGGCGGCGACGCCGGTGCGCTTGACCCGGGACTCCGACACCTTCATACAGCTCGACGAGCGCGTGGGCGACGGCTTGAACCAGGACGGCGGGGCCTTCATCTCCCTTCACGTCAACGTCGTCCGCAGCAAGAAGCTCGCCGGCATCACCGTCTACTCCTTCGGCAAGAGCAGCTGGCGAGACCGGCGGCCGCTGCGCCGCAAGGTGGCGCCCCTGCCGCAGCCTTCGCAAGACCAAGCGCGCGCCGGCGCCGACTTCGCCGGCAGCATCGCGCGCGGCCTGCGCGCGGACGGCTTCCGGGTGGAGCCCGCGGCCCGGGCCCAGTACTATGTCTTGAAAAACCCCCGCCAACCGAGCATCTTGATCGAGCTCGGCTATCTCAGCAACCCCGCCGAAGCCGCCCGGCTCGTGGACCCGGCCTACCAGGACAAGCTGGCCGACGCGCTGGCGAGAAGCTTGACCGCCTACCAGGCCGGCCGCGCCGAAGGCGTGGCCGCCCAAGCCCGCTAGGGCAAGCCGCTCAAAGGTTCTTGACCAGCCAGTTCGACACGAGGCGCGTCAGCCACGGGCGGCGGTCCAGGAAGTCGTGGCGGGCGCCCTCGGCGCGCACCAAACGCTTGGGGGCCTTGGCGGCCTTATAGAGCGACTCCGAGACGGCCGCGGGCACGGTCTGATCCGCGCTGCCATGCACGAGCAGGAGCGGGCGCCCAAGCCCCGCCGCGATATCGCTTGTGCGCCGCATCTTCATGCCTTTGATGAAGTCGATATAGAGCGCGGTCTCATGCTCGACGCGCAGCGCGGGGCGCAGGCGGGTGATGAAAGTCTTGAGCTGCGCGCCCGGGACCGCCTGGCCGCCCACCGGGGCCACCGCCGCCACGCACTTGAGGCCCGGCTCCAGGCCCGCCGTCTGCAGGGCGGCCCAGCCGCCCATGCTGAAGCCGAAGATCCCGACGCGCTCAGGGTCGACGAAGGGCTGCTTGAGCAGAAAGCGCAGGCCGGCGCGCGCCTGCGCCGGAAGCGTCGTGAAGCGATAGAAGCCCTCGCTGCCCCACGCTCCCTGGAAATGCAAAGCGAAGCTGGCCACGCCCCGAGCCAGCAAGGCGCGCTGGATATCGACGTTCTTCTCCGCGCCGGGAAAGCCGTGGAGGAAGAGCACCGCCGGGAAGCGTCGGCCTTCTCTTCCCGCCGGACGGTTCATGACGCCGACCATCTTGACCCCGTCGTACTGGAACACCTCGGAGCCGCTGCGCATCTCGAGCATGGGAGCTATTATGGCAAATTTGATATTCTAGGGCTCAGGGCATGAGAGGCAACAACGCGGGAGCCGGCGCCGGCAAGAAGCCCCTCTGCATCCTCGGCATCGGCGGCGGCAGCGGCTCCGGAAAATCCTGGCTGGCCACCTACCTCAAGCGCCGTCTCGGCGAGCGCGCCGCGATCCTCTGCCAGGACTGGTACTACAAGGACAACGGCGGCCTGACGCCCGAACAGGCCAAGAAGCTGAATTTCGACCATCCCGCCGCCATCGAGACCGGCCTGCTCTTGCGCCACCTCGACGACCTGCGGGCCGGCAAGGCCATCGAGGCTCCGCGCTACGACTACGCCACCCACTCCCGGCTCAAGGAGATCCACACCGTGCGCCCGGCTCCCTTGATCATCCTCGAAGGCCTGCTTGTGCTGCACGACCCGCGCCTGCGGGAGCGCATGGACCTGTCGGTGTTCATCGACTGCCCTGACGACCTGCGCCTGATCCGCCGGGTCCGGCGCGACGTGGAGCACCGAAGGGTCGACCTCGAGGAAACGCTGCGCCTCTACGAGCACTGCGTGCGGCCGATGCACCAGCGCTTCATCCAGCCGTCGGCTGAGAAGGCCACTTGGGTGTGGCGTCAGTTCGAGGACCGCGCGTTCCCGCGCGCGCTCTTGGCGCAGATCCTGCGCCTGTTCAAAGAGAAAACGCCGGCCGCCCCGCTTAGAAGCTAGTTGTTGCGGGCTTCGGAGCTGCCCATCCAAAAGAGCTCGACGTTGAAATCGCAGCCTTCCTTGGGGCAGTGGGCGCGCACGACGTCCTCGTCTTGGCGGAACGGGGCATGCCCCATCGTCTCGTCGCCGCAATCGGGACATTTGCGTTTCTTCAGAACGACCATGTGGGGGAATTCCTTAGCCATGCCCACATTATAAAGCACCGGCCGCTCTCGCGCCTGGAGCCTTAGGCCCAGAGGGCGCCAGGCAATGGGCCTAGAAGCCGCTAGGGCGCGATGAGCTCGTCAGCCAGGGAATACATCCGGTAGACCTTGCGCAGGCCCTCCAGGATGCCGCTGGAGTGGACCGCGACTGCGCGAGCCTTGTCCTCGGTGTAGGCATAGCGCCCGACCAAGCTCTGGATGTTGCCGTCGAAGATAAGCCCGACGTACTCGCCGGCGGAGTTGAGCACGGGGCTGCCGGAGTTGCCGCCGATGATGTCGTTGGTGGTCACGAAGTTGAGCGGCGTCGCCAGGTCGACATCGCCCTTGCGCTCGATGAGCATGGCGGTCAGGTCGAAGGGCGGCTTGTTGTCGAACGAGGCGGAACGGTCATAGAGCCCGTAGAAGGTGGTCTTGTAGGGCACCGTGGTGGTGTTGAGCTCGTAGCCGGCGACGCGGCCGAAGGATAAGCGCAGGGTGAAGGTGGCGTCGGGGTAGGTGGATTTCCCGTACAAGGCGAAGCGAGCCTTGGCGATCTTGTTGCCCTCGATGGCCTCGACGCTCTGGACGTCGTCTTCGTACCATTTGCGCAGCTCGCGGTATTGGGGATCGATGGCGCGAGCCCAGACGATGAGGGGGTCCTTGCTTGCCTCGACCGCCTTGCGCCCCCCGGCGACGAGCTTCTTACGCACCTCGGGGTCGGCGAGGGTGGTGCCGTCGACGAGGGCGTTGGCGAGGTCCTTGGGGTCCTTGTCGCCTATGGCGGCTTTGACGTAGGCGTCCTCCTTGCCCAGCTCGTCGATGGACTCCTGAAAAAGCGCGGCGAGCATGTGCTCTTCGAGGTCGGGGTAGATGGGCGCAGGCGAGAAGAGACGGAACTTGAGCGACTCCAGGGCGGAGTCGCGGAACTCCTCCCAGCGCTTGTCGTTGGGCTTCTCCACCTCGATGACGTAGCGCACGAGCGTATTGGCGAATCCCGCGAGCTTCGAACCGTCTATCTTGCGGTAGGAGAGCTGCTTGTGGCGGCGGGCAAGCTCACCCTGGACGCCGCTGATGCGGTCCCAAGAGCCGCCGGCGGCGATGTCGGCGCGGCCTTTGACCTGGTCCTGGAAGGCCTTCTCGTCGGCGGCCTTTTTGGCCATGAGCTTGGCGTCGAGCAGGCCCTCATGCTCGCCGGTGAGGGCCTTGATGGCGTTCTCCACGCCGAAGATGCGGTCCTTGGCGCGGCGGGCCTTCTCGGGCGATTGGGCGGAATAGGCGTAGTAGGCTTTACGCAGGACGGCCAAGTGCTTGAGGCGCGTCGGCAAGACGAGGTCGCGCTCGTATTCGAGCTGGCTGATGGTATTGAGGCGATCGGTGGAGCCGGGATGGCCGGTGACGAAGACGAGCTCCCCGTCCTTGGCGCCGTCCTTGCTCCAGCGGAAGTAGTCCTTGGGCTTGAGGGGCTTGCCGTCCTCGTAGACGCGGAAGAAGGCCATATCGAGGTCGAAGCGGGGGTAGGTGAAGTTGTCGGGATCCCCCCCATAAAAGGCCGCCTGGGCTTCCGGCGCCATGACGAGGCGGATATCGGTGTGCTTCTTATACCGGTAAAGCCAGTATTCGCCGCCCTGGTAGAGCTCGACGACGTCGGAGCGGAACTTGGTCTTTTCGGTGGATTCCTTCTCGATGCGCGACATCTCGGCTTTGCGCTGCTCGTTCTGGGTCTTCTCCGGGGCGTCGGCTTTGACGGCGCCCAGCACGCGGGCGGAGACGTCCTCCATGGAGACGAGCACGTTGAGCTCGAGGTCGGGGCAGGGCCGCTCCTCGTTGGGCCGGCGGGCGAAGAAGCCGGCTTTGACGTAGTCGTTCTCCTTGGTCGACATCTTCTGGAGCTGGCCGAGGGCGACGTGGTGGTTGGTGACGACGAGGCCGTTGGCGGAGACGAAAGCGCCGGAGCCGCCGTCGTTGAAGCGGACCGAAGCCAGGCGAGCGTGGTCGATCCATTCCTGCGTAGGGACGAAATTGTAGCGCTCCTTGAGCTGCTGGGCGGGGAGATTGTCGAAGGTCCACATGCCTTCGTCGGTCTGGGCGGCGGAGGGCAGCGTCAGGGCGGCGGCGAGGAGGGCGGCGCGGGCTTTCATGGGTTCTTTTTCTCCTTTGGAGGGAAGGGCCTTGGCTTTGGGGGGCATGGGAGGGTATTCAAGCAAAATGGGGGCCTAAGGGGCAGACCTCAGACGAATTGAAGCCGCAGTTTCTTATGCAGAACATCAGCGATCTTCTGCAAAGTCGCCAAAGAGTGCCCCTTGTAGTTCATCGACTCAAGACGGCCGACGGCTTGCTGTGATACCCCCAGCTTCTTCGCCAACTGCGCCTGCGTCAGCCCGGCCTTCTTCCGCAGCGTGATCAACTGGTAGGCGGTCTCAAGAAAAATATCATCATCCGGCTCCGCGAACACTTTACGAAAGCCCGGATCTTTCAGAGACCTCTTCAAATGCTGCTCATAAGTCACGGATCGTGATTTTTTCATAATCCACTCCGAGGTTCGTCACTAGCCTTGCGCCGCAAGAAATCGTCCCTATACCGAAGGGCTCGATCGATCTCCCCAGGCGGCACCTGGTCGGACTTCTTGATCAACCCGTGGGTCACGACTATATCCCCCGCGTCCCAGAAGAAATAGAAAGCCCGATACTGATCGCCCCCGAATCCGGCGCGCAACCTTACTTTATTAATCGAGCCGTCCAGAAAGCTCTCGAACGGGCAGTCTCCCCTGGGCGTCGTGTAATATCTGATGTTTGGCATTTAGAGTGTACAACAAATATGTTGTTTTGTCAAGAGGGCTAGGTAGCGACAAACCCCGGCCTCCCTTAATACTTATACGACTGAGGGGCCGAAAGAGTTCCCTCTCTCGTCGAGAGACCCTATTGCCTTGGGCTGGCTTTGGGGGTTATACTAGGCAGGATGAAACCTAAAAGACAGATTCCGAACTTCAAGACCGAAGCAGAAGAAGCCCGCTTCTGGGACACCCACTCCCCGCTAGACTATCTGAGCGAACTCAAACCCGTGAAACCCTTCACGCTAGCGCCGGCCTTGGCGGCCAAGATCAGGAAGCGCCACGCCCGCAAAGCAGCCTAACCGCCGATGCGCTTGACCTTGTAACCCATCGCCATCAGCTCCTTCTCAAGCACGTCGCGGTGCTCGCCCTGGAACTCGAAGACCCCTTCCTTGATCGCCCCGCCGCACCCCAGGCGCTTCTTCAGCTTCGACAACAGCTGGTCCTTCAAAGTCGGATGCATCACCAGCCGCTCCACCTTCGTCACCCCGCTGCCCTTCGCCCCCCTCTGGAACGACAGGCGCACCGGCTCCGGCTGCTGCGGCGTCCCCTTCTTCCCCCAATCCGGGTCCGAAGAGTAGACCACCTTATCGCTCAAGCCAAGAACTCCAGCAGAGCCTCCGCCACCGCCTCCGGCTTCTCTTCCTGAGGCGCATGCCCGCAAGCCGCGACGTGCACGAACCTAGCCCGCGGCGCTTCTCTACAGAACCGCTCCGAGCTGGCCCGATCCACTACCCCGTCGTGTTCGCCCCTGATCACCAGCGCGGGCACCGCCAAAGTCTTATACCGCTCCATCCAAGCCGCCGCGTCCGGCGGGATCGCCCGTCTCAAAAACTCAGCGACCGCGAACCTGCCCCCCTTCTCCTTCAAAGCCAAAGCGTACTCATCGATCACGTCGTCGGTCACCAACGACCGATCATAGAAAGCCGTGGGGGCGATCAACGCCACCGCCCAACGCCCCAGAAAAGCCTCATACAACCGCCCCACATAAGGCCAACGCATCGGCCACATCAGCTTCGGATGGTTGCCCAGATAGAACGGCGAGCCCAAAAGGCCCAGGCACCGCACCCGCGCCGGCTCCACCAAGGCAAGGCGCACCGCCGTCGCCGCCCCCATCGAGTTGCCCACGAAAGCCGCCTGCTCCAGCCCCAGCTCGTCCATCAAGCTCACCAGCCAGTCGGCGAAGCCCGCGAACGAATAATCGAAATCCGCCGGCTTGTCCGTCCGCCCGAACCCCGGCAGGTCCACCGCATAGACCTTATGCTTTGCCGCCAAAAGCGGCTGCAGGAACCGCCAGGAATAGGTCGACGCCCCCAGCCCATGGAGCAGCAGCACCGGCGTCCCCGTCCCAGCCGACACCACGTAGGTATTGATGTTCGCCACGCTCAGGTGCTCTCGCTTCAGTTCCATCTCGCGATTATGCCATTTCAGCCCAGCACGCGGAACTGCGGCTGGCGGAACCGCGCCACCGCTTCCCAGGCGCAGAAGCCCATCGGGCCGCTGGTCAGCGTCTCGTCGGTCGCCTGGTTGATCAGCTTCCCATCCACGTAGGTCGTGATCGACAGGTCCCGCACCGCGATCTCGACCTTATACTCCCGAAGCCGGACCATCTCCAGATTGACCACGCTCAGCTTCTGGTGGCCTTTGCCGTTAGGCTCGTGGTCGACTCGCGCGATCCCCAGCGCCTGCCAGCCGAAGAGGAAATCCACCGTATACCAGCGCTTCAGGCTCTCCGAAAGCCTCAACCGGATCTGCGCGTTGGCGCCCTCCACGATCTGGACGCCGAACTTGAGCTCGTAGCTTTTCCAGGCCGGATCGCCGAACAGGTAGAGCCCGTTCTTATCCACATCGAATGAGCTGTCGTCCACCTTGCAGCCGGGGCTGACTTTTCTCAGGTGGTCGAAGGACGCGTCCAGCAGGTTGCCCCAGCGCGTATTGCCGTCGCGTCCCCAGACCTCATCTCGGTAGCTCATGGGCTAAGCATAGCCCCGGACCGCTGGAAACGTCAAGGGAGATTGGGGAATCCCACCTTACCCCCTCCGGGAGGCACAACCCAAAGGACCCAGGCTGGGTGCCCCGAGGACCCCTGCGAGAGCCCCTGTTTTCGGCCATCCTTTCCTTATGAAGCGGCTGCTGGCCCTTGCCCTTTCTTGGAGCCTATCCCTGTCCTGGCCCGCGTCCGTTTTTGCGGCGGCGGCCAAGATCGAGATCGTCCGGCCTGGGCTTAGGAGCGGGCTAGCCCCGGCGCCCGGGCTCACGAACCCGGTTCAGACGAATCTCTCGCTCACCGCGCCCAGCCTGTCCGGGCCCGCTGCCCTTGCTGCCGCCCCCGCGGCCCCCCAGCTAGAGATTCCTGCCGCGGCGGCGCTCGCTGAGATAAGGGCGACGGCGGACGAATCCGAGCCAAAACCGACGGCTTATCAGAACCTGGAAGCCGCTAGCGAGCCCCTCTTCTCGCCAAGCCTCTTCGACGGCGCGAATCCTCTCCCGGCTCCCGACCTCGACTTGCTCGATACCCGCCGCATCCTGGCCCAAGCGCCGGCCCGTTCCCCCTTGTCCCCCTACGTCTTCGCCCGGCTCGGGACGATCCTCGACGGCTGGGCGCAGAAGCGCCACGAGCGCCGCGTCATGGCGCGGCACATCCCCACCGAAGAGCTCGAGATGCGCCAGTCCCTGGAGACCGCCCACGCCCACCTCGACGCGGGCCGGCCGCAGCCCGCCCTGGATATCCTCAGGAAAGACTTCATCGACAGGACCGCCCAGGACTGGTTCCAAGCCAATCCCCTCTTCGCCGGCTATCAAGAGCAAGGGCTTGCCTACCATCGCCGCATCGAGGCCGACCTTCTCGCCGCCCATGAGCGCGTCCAGCGCCGCGGCGGCAGCGGCGCCCTCATCGATGAGGCCAAGGCCGCCCGGGCGCAAGACGCGCTCCTCGGCCATCCTTACCGCCGAACCGAGCTCCAGGCCAAAGACTCCGGGCACTGCGTCCTGCATGCCTTCTACAACGCTATCGACGCTTCCGCCGGTTTCGCCTTCCCTATCGATCCCGCCGGCTTCATCGCTTACGCCCGCCGGACCCTCAACAAGAAGGTCGCCATCAAAGACATCGACCCCCACCGCGCTGCGGCCCTCGAGCGCGGCCTCGGCCTTCAGCTCTCCTTCGACGCCGGCGAAGGCATGGCTGCCGGCGCCATGCGGCGCTTCGCCCAAGTCCTAGGGCTGTCCATGGCCGAGCGCGGTCCGCCGAAGAGCGAACAGGAACTGCTCGGACATCTCCGCTCGGGCCGAGAGGTCATGCTCTCCCTGCGGCTCTTCCACAAGAACCACGGCAGCGCCTTGCTCCACCACCAGGTCTATCTTCTTGGCGCCTACCCCAGCCCCAGCCTAGACCGCTGGATCTACATGGTCCAAGACTCCGGCTCCGGCGCCACGGACTTCTACACCTGGCGCGAGCTTCAGGACCTTGTCAGGGAAACTCAGGTCCTCGACCTCACCGGCCCCGTCAAAACCCCTTGATCGGCCGCCGCCAGGCGGTCCGGCGGCTCCAGCTGCAAGCGGATAGCTGCCACCAGCGCTTCGGGCTCGATGGGCTTATGGAGGATCAAGTCGGCCTTGGTGACCGCCGCCCGGATGCTCGCGGAGTTCTGGGACTGGCCCGTCAAGATCACCACCGGGATGTGGTGCGTGACCCCGCTGCGCTTGAGGGCCAGGCAGAAATCCAGCCCGTCCATCGTCGGGTCCGATAGGCCGATATCGAGCAGGATCAAATCAGGCTCGGCTCCCGGTTCGTCGAGCCAGCGCTGCGCCGCCTGCGCCGAGGACGCCAATTGTGGAAGAAATCCTTCTTTTTCCAACACAACCTGAAGGAACTGCAGAAAGTCGATGTCGTCTTCCACGACCAGGATCTTGGTTGCCATAGGACCAGGATACCCCGGCCGGCGCCGGCGTTCAAGGCCGCCAAGGTCAGGCAGGGTCAGCTAAGGCCAGGCACGCCGGTGATTCGGTTATTTCAGGCGGGAGGACAAGTATTTCAAGGAGACGTCGTAACGAGAGGCCATGTTGCCATGACCAAAGCCGTGCTCCTGGTAGACATGCGCCACACCCAAGCCCTTAAGCACCTGGGAAAGCTTGCGCGCGCCAAGATGCAGGTAGTACTCATCCTTGGTGCCGCAGTCGAAGAACAGGCTCTTGAGCTTTTTGAGCCCGGCGCGGTGGCGTGGCGCGGCCACGATGGGGTCGTTGGCCAGCCAGCGCTTCCAGACCGCGAGGCGGCGCTCGCCCGTGCGCGGGTCGCAGAGCAAGTCGAAGCCCAGCGGGCTCTTGGGGTTGGGCGCGTAGCAGGCCGACATGGCGATCATGTTGACCGCTTCATGATCGTAGGACTCCTTGTCCCTGGAAGCGAGGAACTCCTTGGTGAAGCGCTCCACCGAAGCGCCGTACTTCTCCAAAAAAGCGCAAAAGCGCGCGGCGCTGCCCTCGCAGGTGACCTCGAAGGACATATCGCCGCTATGGCTGACGATGTGGCCGAACACGTCGGGGTGGCGCATGCCCAGCATCAAGGCGCCATAGCCCCCGCTCGATTTTCCGATCAAGGCGCGGCCGGCCGCCTCCCGCGAGACAGCGAACTTATCCTCGATGAAGGGCACCAACTCTTCGACGACATGGTCTTCGTAGCGCCCGGTGGCCGTCGAGTTCAAGTATTGGCTTCCGCCGTAGGCGGTGAAGCAGTCCGGGATGACCAAGACGCATTCACGCAAATGCCCGCTCGCTATCAGCCGATCGACGCGCTCGGCTAGGTTCTCCTTCCAGGGATGATGGTTGATGACCGTGCGCCCGCCTCCGGTGAAGCCGGCCAGGTAGTAGAGCACAGGATAGCGCATGCCCCGTTTGGCCCCATACGAAGGAGGCAGGTAGACCGGCAACTGGCGCAGGCGCGGGTCGCCGAGGGGGTTGCCTTTCAAGACGACGCTGCCGACGGTCTCGATCTGCAGGCGGCCTTTCATCTCTTGGTCTCCAGGGCCTTTCGCAGGACTCCCCCGTGGCTTTCCAAGACGCTCCGGGCCTCGGCGGCCGAAAGGCGCCTCCGGGCCATGAGCACGGCGGCTTTCACGCTGCCGCCGCAGGCCTTGAAGAGCGCCCGCGCGCGCACCGCGGGCACGCGCCCCAAGTCGGCCACCATGCGCTCGCCGCGCAAGCGCAGCTTGCGGTTGGTGGCCTTGAGATCGACCATCCAATGGTCGTGGACTTTGCCGAGGAGCACCATGGCGCCGGTCGTCAAGGTGTTGAGCACGAGCTTGGCCGCCGTGCCGCTCTTCATCCGCGTCGAGCCGGTCACCGCTTCGGGGCCCACCGAGACGGCGATGGTCAGCTGCGCGGGATTGCGCGGCGGGCGGCCGTTGGAGGTCACCAGGATCGTGCGGCAGCCCCGGCGACGCGCCGCGCGCAAGGCGGCGTTGACGAAGGGCGTCACGCCGGAAGCGGCGATGCCGACCAAGCAGTCCCCGGAGCGGAGCTTGGCCGCGGCCCGCGCGCCGGCGGCGCCGTCGTCCTCCGCGCCCTCCTTCGATCGGAAGACGCAGGCCGCGCCTCCGGCCATGACGGCCCGGATGCGTTTGGGCTCGGTGTTGAAAGTAGGAGGACACTCCGCGGCCTCCAGGACCCCCAGGCGCCCGCTGGTGCCGGCGCCGATGAAGACGACGTCGCCGCCGCCGCGCAGGCAATCCGCCAGCATCTCGACCCCGCAAGCCAACGCACGGGCTTGGCGGGCGACGGCAGGGGCCACCCTGGCGTCCTCGGCGTTGATGGCGCGCACGAGGCCGAGAGCGTCCTTAAGATCGATCTGGCGCGTCCGCGGATTGGGACGCTCGGTCGGCAGGCGCGCGTAGAGCCCGGAGGCCAGGCGCCGCATGCCTACTGGACGCTGTCCGGCTCTTCGCCCGCGTCTTCGACCGTCTCGGGCTGGGCATCCGGCGGCATGATGGCGGTCGTAGTCGAAGTCAGGGCCTCGGGTTTCACGGGATCAGCGACCCAGTCAAGGACCTGGGCGACCACCGGGCCACGAAGCATCCGCGCGCCGTGCTCCTTAGGAGCTATAAGGACCGTGGAATTGCTTTCGCCGGTTGAGAGCTTGGCGGTAGCGTAGAGGATGGGCGTCTCATGGGAAGACATCTTGTCCGCTTCGGAGTAGACGAACAGGATAGGCCGATCTTTGTAGCGCCGCATGGCGTTGATGGTCGTGACTTCCTGGTACTTCATGCCGGGCGACAGCATCACGACCATGGGGAGCTTGGGGTGGACGGCGGCGTACTTGAGCCCGAGGCTGGCCCCCACGTCAGCGCCGATGATCACCAGGGAATCTTCCGTGATCGCCTGGATGCCTAGGTAGGCCACCGCCGCCTCCACGTCGCGGATCATGTTCTCGAACTCGTTGTAGACCTTGGTGGCCTTGGGAAACTTGCGCCAGTTGGCGCTCTGGCCGTCGGGCGCCGTCCGGCTCTCGCCATGCCCTCTGAAGTCCACGGCCAAGTAGCCATAGCCCCGCTTCTGCAAGGTCTTGGCGAGAAGGAAAAAATCCTCCTTCCGGCCGCCGGTGCCATGCAGCAGCAGGACCGTCTTGCCGCCATCCTTCGACGGCAGGTGCTTGGCTTTGATGGCCCAGCCGTCCGATGTCTTGAACTCCACGTCAAGGCCGGGAAAGACCCGGACCTTCGCCGCCGGAGCCGGCGCGGCCGGCCCCGCGAAGGCGGGGCCGGCCAGCGCCAGCGCCAAGACGGCCAAGCGCATCAGGCGAGGATCTCCTGCGGCTTGAACCACAGCTCCACCTCGCGCTTGGCGTCGACGGGGTCGGAGGAGGCGTGGATCACATTCTCGAACTGCTGAGCCGTCGTGATGCGGCCAAAGGAGCCGCGGATGGTGCCGGGCGCGGCCTGCTCGGGATTGGTGGCGCCGGCGATCAGGCGCACCTTGGCGATAGCGCCTTCCCCGCGATAAACCAAGGCCAAGATGCGGCTGTCCTTGAGCCCATGGAACTCGCCGCGGATATAGCGGATCAGGTTCGGGAAGAAAGGCTTGTCGGAAAGCGACTTATAATGCTCCCGCGCCAAATCCTCGGAGACGCTGACCATCTTGGCCCCCACCATCTCGAGCCCGGTGCTGTCCAAGCGGTCGATGGTCAGTCCCGTCAGCCTGCGGAAAAGCCCATCCGGTTTGATAAGGATCAACGTCTGTTCGATTGCCATGCAGGAATGATACGAAATTGGGGTCAGGCCTTCAATTATTGCAATTATTGCGCAAACGCTATTCGTTCCTGAGCCCCAATCTTATATCCTTTGGCGATGGGTTACCTTCTGGCGCTGTTCTTCTCGATCGCAAGCCCCAGCCTGGCGGTCCAGACTTCGTCTGCGCCGGCGCTCGCCTCCCTGGAGGCGGAGTTGACGCGGGTCGTTGACCTTTTCTATGACCTGCAGTTCGACGCCGCCATGAAGGCCGCCGAAGTGATCACCGCACGCTATCCCGGGCATCCGGCGGGCCCCTTCTACCGAAGCATCGTCTATTATCAAAAATTCCTAGTGGAAGAACCAAAATCTAAAGAGACGCTAAAGCTCTTCGAGCGAGAAAGTCAGCGCGCGGTAGACGCTGGCGACGGCATGATGGCCGCCAACCCCGCTCAAGCCCACTATTACTTAGGAGCCACGCATGGCTTCCGGGCGCGGGTCCTGGCCGCTCAGAAGCACTACGTCAAAGCGGTCCCAGAAGCCATGCGCTCGGTTCGCCACGTCAAGGACGCCCTGAAGATCGACCCCACCCTGACCGACGCCTATCTCGGATTGGGGATGTACCACTACTTCACCGCACGCATGCCTAAGGGAGCCAAGCCTTTCGCTTATCTGTTGGGCGGCAGTTGGGGCGACCGCGAGAAAGGCTTGGAAGAGCTGCATAAAGTCGCAGACCATGGCGGCCCAGCGCGGATGGAAGCGCGTTCTGTCCTCTCCGTCATCTATGCCATGGAAGCCGAGAGGAATTTCGACAAGTCGGAAGCTTTCCTAAAGGAGTTGATGGAGCGCTACCCGCACAATCCCCTCTACCGGCTCCGCCGGACCTATGTAGCTGAGCGGCGCCAAGCTTGGAGCGAAGCGGTGGCTTTCGCCGACTGCGAGGGCCCTTGGATCGCGGCCCTGCCGTCCAGCTTGCAGTCCATCGCCAGGAACGAAGCCCGTTACCGGACCGCGGAGACCTACCTACTGTCCGGGCAACCCGATAAAGCCGAACCGCTTCTCAACAGACTCAAGGACGCCAAGACCTCGCCGAGTCTGGCGGAATGGGTGCTCATCCGTCGAGGCAATCTCTTCGACTTCCGCGGCCAGAAAGACGAGGCGGAAGCGGCTTACAAGCAGGTCAAAGGGAAGGTCGCGACCAGGTTCGCCGAGCAGTTCCTCCGCGAGCGCTATCCGGCCGGGCCTAAGACGGCGAAGCCCTGGACCGGCGTGGAAACGCCCCAATAGGCACCTTTCCCGCGGCTAGCCAGGAAACGAGCGACGCCGAACGCTGCAGGTAGACGGCGGTCTGCGAAAGCGTGAACCCCGCCTCGAGCGATAGTTCCACGAACCGACGCCTAGGGCCCGTAAGAGAGCGCGCACGGCTGGCACCTTGCAACGTCTCGATAGGCAGCCCGGTCTCCTTCTCGACCTGCCCGCCTATCGCCTCTAGCGGCATCATGCGGTCCCGTCGCTCGAAGAGAGTCTCTTGCGACGCGGTCGAGCTGATTTCTTGGACGGACGGCAAAGGCTGCCCTATCACCGAGACGAACCTCCCATATTCCGAGAGCGCCTCGCCCGGCTTTCCGCTGAACAAGCTCAGGGGAAAGGCCGTATCGACGAGCACCCGATCGCCGGTCACATACTCATGGTGCCCCGACCAAGGCCAATCATCGGCGCGTGCTGTCATCCCTGCGCGGACGGGATTAAGATGGATGTATCGGACCAGGTGCAGCAAGTAACCGTCTCGCTGACAGAGCAAGGCCTTATAGCGGCCCTGGAAGACATGTCCGACATGATCATACCGGTCGTTGAAGTGCCGGGCATAGCTGGTCAGAAGAGGCTGCATGATCGCCGAGCTAGTGCAGGCGTCTGTCTGGATAAGCAGATGGAAGTGGTTGGACATCAAGCAATAGGCATAGAGCTCGAAGGGCCGAGATTCTTTCAGGAGCTTCAATTCGACCAAGAACCGGCGGCGATCCGCGTCGCACAGGAAAATATCCTGCTTATCATTGCCTCGAGCCATGATGTGGTAGATGGCGCCTGGGAAGTGGACTCTTGGGGGTCTAGCCATATCTACTATTTATACGACTGACCCCCCCAAAATGTTCCCTGATAATTGCAATAATTGAAGGCCTGACCCCAAATGAAGTAGACTGTTTCGTGGCCCGCATCATGGTCGTCGACGATGAGCGCGATGTGGTGACGCTCATCAAGTTCCTCCTGGAAAGGGACGGCCACCAGGTCAGCGAAGCCTACAACGGCGCCGAGGCCCTCGAAAAGCTCGGCGTGCAGCCGGAAGACAAGACGGCGGAGATCCCCGATCTGATGATCTTGGACGTGATGATGCCCGTCATGGACGGTTATACGCTCAGCGCCAAGCTCGGCGAGAACCCCCGCACACGCGCCATCCCCCTGCTGGTCCTGACCGCCAAGGGCGAGATGCGAGACCTCTTCGAACTAGCCCCCAACGTCTCTTCCTATATAGAAAAGCCGTTCGACCCCAAGACCCTGCGCGACCTGGTCTCGGGGATGCTGGCGCCCAAAAACTGATATGTCCACCATCATGGTCGTAGACGACGAGCCCGAGATCGTCACACTCCTGCGCTTCGTGCTGGAAAAAGAAGGCTACACCGTCACGGAAGCCTCCAACGGGCAGGTGGCCCTGGAGCGCCTGGGAATGGAACCGCCCAAGCCCGAAACCGCCTTGCCCGACCTGATCATCCTCGACATCATGATGCCCGTGATGGACGGCTACGCCCTCAACATGAGGCTGCAGGCGACCCCCACGACCAAAGGCGTCCCGATCCTCGTCTTGACGGCCAAAGGACAGAAGATGCGCGACCTTTTCGAGATGGCCCCCAACGTGGCCGCCTACGTCCAGAAGCCCTTCGACCCCAAGATGCTCCGCGAGCTCATCGCCGGCATACTGCAGCGGAAGAAGTAAGGCATGGCCGAGCAAGCCCCGCCGGGCGCCGCCCCGAACCCGGCTGAAGGCCACGGCCTCGAAGAGGTCATCGCCAACAAGAAAGCCAAGGTCGCAGAGCTGCGTGCCCGCGGCGTCGACCCTTATCCGTCGCGCGCCATACGCCTGCATGACTGCGCGCAGGTGGCGCCGGCGGCCTCCGGCCTGAGCGAGACGCTCACCCATACCGTGGAAAAACTCTCCATCGCGGGGCGGCTCGTCGAGCTGCGCGATATGGGAAAATCGATCTTCGGCCGCTTGGCTGACGCCTCCGGCCGCGCTCAGGTCTACTTCAAGAAGGACGCTTTAGACGAGGCGACGTTCCACCTCGTCAAGCGCGACCTTCACGTCGGCGACTACCTGGCGGTCTCGGGCTCGGTCTTCCGCACCAAGACGGGAGAGCCCACCATCGCCGCAGACACCGCCACCATGCTGGCCAAGGCCCTGCGCCCCCTACCGGAAAAGTGGCACGGCCTGACCGATGTGGAGGCCCGCTACCGGCAAAGGCATCTGGACCTCATAGCCACGCCCGAGTCGCGCGAGGTGTTCATCAAGCGCGCCAAGATCGTCTCGACCATCCGCCGCGTCCTGGACGCCCGCGGCTATATCGAAGTCGAGACCCCCACGCTCCTCGGCCAGGCCGGAGGAGCGGCGGCCCGCCCGTTTGCCACCCATCACAACGCGCTCGACCAGGACATGGTCCTGCGCATCGCCACCGAACTGCCTCTCAAGAAGCTCGTGATCGGGGGGCTCGACCGCGTCTATGAGATCGGCCGCATCTTCCGCAACGAAGGCATCGACACCAGGCACAACCCCGAGTTCACCACCATAGAGCTATACGAGGCCTACTCCGACTACGAAGGCATGGCCGCGCTCTTCGAAGACATCCTCACACAATGCGCCGACGCCGTCGGCGTCAGCTCGGTCCAATGGGGCGGGGTGGCCATCGACCTCAAGCCCCCCTTCAAGCGCCTCTATCTGCCCGAGATCTGGAAGCAGCGCTGCGGCGAACCCCTCGAGAACATCCTCAAAGGGAAAGGCTTCGACCGCGAGGGCCTCGTCCGGCTTTCCGAGAAGCTCGGTCTGCACGCCGGGCCGAAGACCCCCAGCGCCAAGATCTTCGATCGTATCCTCGAAGCGAAGGTCGAAGACCTCCTCCAGCAGCCGACGTTCCTCTTCGACCACCCCACCGCCATCACCCCCTTGGCCAAGCTCAAGCCCGGCGCCGGAGACTCCATCGTCGAACGGTTCGAATGCTTCGCCGCCGGCCGGGAGCTGGCCAACGCCTACACCGAGCTCAACGACCCCCAGGACCAACGCGAGCGCCTGGGCGAGCAGCTCAAGCAGCGCGGCGAAGGCGACCAGGAAGCCGACCTCCTGGACGAGGACTTCATGCAGGCGATGGAGTCGGGCATGCCTCCCATGGGCGGCATGGGCGTCGGCATCGACCGCCTGGTCATGCTGCTCACCGGCCGCGACTCCATCCGCGACGTGATCCTGTTCCCCACCCTGAAACGTGAGGTTTGAGTCCTTCGTCGCCCTGCGCTACCTTCGGGCCGAGCGGAAAGGGCTCTTCGCCGTCATCACCACCTCCATCGGCGTCGCCGGCGTCACCGTCGGGGTCGCCGCGCTCATCACGACGCTCTCCGTGATGAACGGTTTCCAGACCGATATCCAGAAGAAGATCATCGGTGCCCAAGCCCACCTGAGCGTCTACGGCGCGTCCCAAGCCCGCGACGTCGAAGAGCTCGACCGCACGATGAAAGCCGACCCGGACGTCGTCGCCACCGCGCCCTTCGCGCTGGGCCAGGCCATCCTCACCTACCAGGAGCGCACCTCCGGCATCGTCCTCAAAGGGCTGGAGCCGGAGCGGGAGTTCCAGGTCAACGACCTTTCCAAAGCGCTTCAGGCCGGCTCGTGGAAGGACCTTGGCGGCGCCAAGGTCCCCGGCATCGTGCTCGGCGAGGAGCTGGCCCGCAACCTCGGCGTCATGGTCGGCGCCGAGGTCGTCGTCGTCTCGCCCAAGAGCGTGGCGACCCCGATGGGGCTCTTGCCCAAGATGCAGAAGTTCACGGTGGTCGGCACGCTGCACACCGGCTACTACGAATACGACAGCACGATGGGCTACGCCGCCCTGGCCCCGGCGGCGAAGTTCCTGGGAGTCTCGGCGGGGGCCACGGGGATGTCGGCGCGCCTCAGAGACCTCGACCGCACCGAGGACGTCGCCCTTCGCCTTCAGGACAAACTCGGCCGCCGCTACGTGGTCCGCACCTTCAACAGCATGAACCGCACCCTCTTCGCCGCGCTGAAGCTGGAGAAGGCCGTCATGTTCATCATCCTGACCCTCATCACGCTCGTCGCCTCCTTGAACATCGCCTCGACCCTGATCCTGCGCAGCGTGGAGAAGACGCGCGACATCGGCCTGCTCAAGGCGATGGGCGCCACCCCTGGGCAGATCCGCCGCATCTTCTGGACCGAAGGGTCCCTGATCGGCGGCGTCGGCGTGGTCATGGGCCTCGGCTTAGGGCTCGTGCTCTGCTGGGTCATCCGCACCTACCCCATCGTGGAGCTGCCCGCCGACATCTATTACCTTTCCGAGGTGCCGGTCGCAGTCCAAGGAAGCGACGTGGCCGCGGTGATGGTCATGGGCCTCCTGCTTTCCCTATTAGCCACAGTCTACCCCTCGTCGCGCGCCGCCAAGGTCAACCCGGTCGAGGCCATCCATTATGGCTGAGACCGTCATCGAGCTCCGCGGCCTCAAGAAGACCTATGGGAAAGGCGCGCAAGCCGTGCCGGTCCTGCGCGGCCTGGACGTCCGCGTCGAAGCCGGGCAGTTCGTCGTCGTCCTGGGGCCGAGCGGCTGCGGCAAGTCCACCCTGCTCAATATCCTAGGGCTCATGGATGAGCCGACGTCGGGAGAGGTGCTGTTCTCCGGCCGGCCTTCGGCCAGCCTCGACGAGGGCGCCAAGGCCCGCCTGCGCAACGAGAAGCTGGGGTTCGTCTTCCAATTCGACTCGCTCCTGCCCGAATTCACCATGCTCGAGAACGTGACGATGCCGGCGCGTATCGCGCTGGCGCAGGGCCGCTCGACCGAACCCCTCGCCGGAGCCGGCAGGCGCGCGCTGGCCTTGATGGAAGGCCTCGGCCTCAAGGGCCTGCAGGACCGCTTCCCCTCCGAGACCTCCGGCGGCGAGCGCCAGCGCGCGGCGCTCTGCCGGGCCCTGATCAACCGCCCCGCCTGCCTCCTGGCCGACGAGCCCACCGGCAACCTGGACAAGGCCAACGGAGAAGTGGTATTTAAGGACTTGAAGGCCCTGGCGCAGACGCATGGGACCGCCGTCGTGATGGTGACCCACAACGAAGAGGCCGCCCGCTTCGCGGATCGGATACTGCGCATGTTGGACGGCACGATCAGAGAAGGACCCGAGAGGATCTTATGAAGATATACTTCGATGGAAGGCTCTGCGACAAGGAAGACGCCAAGGTCTCCGTCTTCGATCACGGCGTGCTCTACGGCGACGGCATCTTCGAAGGCATCCGCGCCTACAACGGCCGGGTCTTCCGCCTGGACGACCACCTCAAGCGCCTGCAGGAGTCGGCCGACGCCATCCTGCTGAAGCTCCCCCTCTCGATCAAAGACATCGAGGCCGCCATCCTCGAGACCGTCCGCGCCAACGGGCTCAAAGACGCCTACATCCGCCTGGTCGTCACCCGCGGCGTCGGCGACCTCGGCCTCGACATGCGCAAGTGCCACCAAGGAGCGACCCTCTTCATCATCGCGGACAAGATCGAGCTCTACCCCGAGGCCTATTACGAGAAGGGCCTGGAGCTGATCACCTCGAGCATCCGCCAGAAGGGCATAGACCAGGTGACGCCGGCGATCAAGTCGCTGAACTATCTGGCCAACATACTCGCTCGCGCCGAAGCGACCCGCGTCGGCGCCCAGGAGGCGATCCTGCTCAACAACGAAGGGCACGTCTCGGAGTGCTCGGGCGACAACATCTTCTTCGTCAAAGAGGGGCGCATCTACACGCCGTCGCGCTCGACCGGCATCCTGGAAGGCGTCACGCGCCAGGTCGTCCTGGAGCTCTGCAAGGACAAGCTCAAGAACGAGGTCGTCGAACGCAGCTTCCCGCGCTGGGACCTCTACTCCGCCGACGAGGTCTTCCTGACCGGCACGGGCGCCGAGGTCATCGCCGGCGTCAAGATCGACGGGCGGGCCATCGGCGCCGGCGTCGCCGGCCCGATCACCAAGAAGGTCATGACGCTCTTCCGCGAGTACGCCCGCTCCACCGGGACGCCGATCTACGAGCCTTCGCCGACGAAGGCCTGACGCCTTGCCCAAGCCGCTGAGGCTGGTCTCCTGGAACGTCAACGGCGTGCGCGCCGTGCATAAGAAGGGCTTCGCCGAGTGGCTCAAGAAAGACGCCCCGGACGTCCTCTGCCTCCAGGAGACCAAGGCCCAGCTCGACCAGCTCACGCCGCAGGTCCACGCCCCCGAAGGCTACCAGACGCAGTGGCACTGGGGCGAGCGCAAGGGCTACTGCGGCGTGTCGACCTTCAGCAAGGAGACGCCGCTGTGCGTCGACCGGGGCCTGGGCAACCCGCTCTTCGACGGCGAAGGGCGCGTCCTGATCACCCGCTTCGAGGATTTCACCCTCTTCAACGTCTACTTTCCCAACGGCCAGAGCCGCGCGGACCGGCTGAAGTTCAAGCTGGATTTCTATGAGGACTTCCTCAAGGTCCTGGAGCGCTACCGCGCCCGAGGAGAGGACAAGCTGATCGTCTGCGGAGACGTCAACACCGCCCATACGGAGCTCGACTTGGCGCGCCCGAAGGAGAATCAGAAGACCTCCGGGTTCCTGCCCGAAGAGCGGGGCTGGATCGACAAGCTCCTGGCCGCCGGCTTCATCGACAGCTTCCGGGAATTCGAGAAAGGCGGCGGGCATTATTCCTACTGGGACCAGATAAGCGGCGCGCGCGCCCGCAACGTGGGCTGGCGCATCGATTACTTCTTCCTCTCGAAGAACCTGCGCGCCCGCCTCAAGGGCGCGTTCATCCAACCGGCGGTCATGGGCTCCGACCATTGCCCCATCGGCATCGAGCTGGCAAGATGAGCGCCACGGCACTCTACGGAGAAGCGCTGCTTTCCCTGCGCCGGCTGCGCCGCGGCCCCAGCCCGCCCGAGGGGGAGTCGCTGGCCGGCCTGGAAGTCCTCGTCCTACGCCTGCTGCGATCCCTGGAGGCTGGAGACCAGACCCTGCTGGCCTTGACCGCGCGGCCGGAAGGGTCGGTCGGCGCCCATTGCGTCAACACGGCCATCCTGTCCCTCTGGGTCGCTCTCGGAAAGGATTGGCCCGACGACCTTCTGGCGCCCCTGGGCGCAGCCGCCCTGCTCCATGCCTGGAACGAACCGCGCGGCCTCATCCGCCTGCCCGGCGGCACGCCCGCGGCCGATGAATGCCGGCGCCTGCGCGCCTTGCAGCGCCGCGACCCGGCGCCGCTCCTGCAGTCCCTGGCCGCCGGCGGACCCATCCTAGCGAGCGCGGCGAAGATACTTGCCGCGGAGCGCCTAGGGCCGGCCGCCGAGGGCGGCTACAGCGATCCTACGCGGCTCTCCGCCGAGCTCTTCAGGATCTGCGACGCCTACAGCGCCATGAGCCACCCGCGCGGTCAGCGCAAGGCCATGCCGGCCCATGAAGCGGTCAAGAGCCTCATCAAGCTGCATGAGACCCAGTTCGACGGCCGCTCGGTCGTGCTCTTCGTCAGCCGGATGTCGTTGTTCCCGCCGGGGACCTGCGTGCGGATGTCCAACGGCGACATAGGCTACGTGACACAGGTCCACGCCAACTTCCCGACCCGTCCCACCGTACAGGCCTTGCTCGACCAAAACGGCGCGCTCCTGCGCAAACCGGAGCTTCATGTGCTCAAGGGCCAAGCGACGATGAACGCGCTGAAGACCGCGGACTTCTCGACGGTGAAGGTCTCCGATCGCCGGCTGGGCGCCCGCCTGCGCACGGCGCGCATGCGGCCTTCTTAAGCCTGCGGCGAAGCGGGCGGCTCGCCTTCCGACGGCGGCGTGCGGCGATGAGCGATGGCCTGCGCCAACAAGACTAGAACGACGAGCAGGATGATGATCAGCGCGCCCAGCGCCAGCATCAGGGCTTTGGATGGCCTGGCCTTGCGCCCGCGGGTGACGGCCGCGCGCGCCTGCGGCTCGGGACGGTCGCCCGGCAAAAGGAACGGCGCCCCTCCCGCCGGCGCGTTCTGGGACTGCACCAGCAGGGTCTCGAAGGAAGGGTCCAAGGCCGCCGCGGTCTTAAGGCTGGCCGTCATCCCCTCCTTGTCGCCTGACTTTCCCTGAGCGTAGGCCTTGAGGACCAGGGCGGCGGCATCGGTGGGGTTGATCTGCAGGAGCTGGTCGGCCGAAGCCACGGCGGCGGTGGCGACATCCAGCTTGATCTCGGCGTAGGCCTTCGACTTGAGCAAGGCTGGGTCGTTGGGGATGAGCTTCAAGCCTTCCTCTGCCACCGCCAAGCTCTGCTTATGGAAGCCGGCGTCGCCGTCGAGAGAAGCGAGCATCGCCCAGGCGCGGCGATTGCGCGGGTCAAGCCGGATCGATTGGCGGGCCGCCTCGATGGCCTCGGCAAGCTTTCCCGTGTTGGCGTAGCTCTGGGACTCCTGGAGCTTTTCAAGGGAAGTCGGCTGCTCGCGCATTCCCGGGCCGGCGGGCGGCGTGGCGAAAGTACCGGCCAAGACGCCTTCGTCGCCGTTGGCGCCGGAAGGCGCGGGACCGAAATCGGAGGCCGGCGGCGCGGCGGCGGGCGCGCCGGCCCCGGCGGAGGCGGCGCCTCCCTGAGTTCCCGGGGCGCCCTCACCGGGCTTGCCTTGGGAGTTCGGCCCGCCGGCCGAGGCGCTGAAAGGCTTCTTCGGAGTCCCCAGGTCGTCGCCCGGCGGCGGCAAGGGCTTCTTCTCGAGCTTGTCCTTGAACTTGACCTTGGACACGCCGGCCTTGTCGCAGGTCAGCTTCTGGATGCCGAAGGCTTTTTCATCGTTCGAGTTCTTTGCCAGCGCGGCCCGGGCGTCCTGGCAGGCGGCGGGGTAGTCATGGCGGTTCATCGCGTCGAAGGCGCGCGCGGTCTCCGCCGACATGGGGACGGGAAGGACAGGAGGATCGGCGGCCCAAGCCGGGGCCATGACCGCCAACATCGCGTAAAGTCCGAGCCTCATGCCTCTGAGTATAGCGCGCCTATCGCGATCCTTCAAGGGCAGGAATAAAAGCCCTAAGGCTCAAAAAGCCCTAAAGAGGAACCGTTCGGTCGCCCCTCCGGAAAACCTTCGAAAGGCGTGCTGACAAGGCGGCCTTGGAGCACCATGGCCGAGGACCCGCCGCCATCAAGACGGATGGCTTCCCAACAGCCCAGCTTCTCGAGCACCTGGGCCAGCTCCCACGGCGTCATGCCGAAGTAAGGGGCAGGCTTCTCTCCATGGACCACGACCCAAAACATGAACCGCCGCTGGTCCAGGCACAAGGCGGTCATCGAATGCCGCTTGTTCCAGCGGCCCTCGGGAACCTTGAAGTCCTCGTCGTTGATCCCGCCCTGGTCGTCGACCTCCCACCGGAAGACCCCCTTCTCGATGATCTTCGGGCCTCCGCCGACGGCCTGAGCGTAATCAAGCTCGGGATTGCGCTGTGGGCTATATCGGCCTATCCATACGCGGTGGTCTTTTCCGATGACGACAGACGAGCGCCCCGGGGGATCGGGAGCGAAGAGTATCTTTCCATCTATCACGCTAAGCCCCTCGACATTACTGCCGGCCTTGCTGCCGTAATCCGCGTTGATCATCGCCAAGGCGCCTGTTCGCCGAGCCATGCTCAATATCGGTTCCTTGTTTTCCGGCCCCTCGCTGACCACGTCACGGCCCAGGACGGGGCGAAACGATATCCCCTTCTGCGCCAGGTCGATGGCTAAGACATGCACGACCACGGGGACCGTCGTGGTCCAGACGGCGTAGCTCACGCCGGGGCGGATCGAACGCGTCTTCGCGGAAGGAAAACGGGTTTCCAGGAAAGCCTGGGGCGTCGAGGCGCATCCAAAGAAGCCGGTGACTCCGAGCACCAAGAACAACGCCGAAAACCTCTCGCTCATCAGCCTATGATACTTTAATCCAGGGGGCGGGCCGGGAACCTGATATACTCTCCTGCATGATCTGCGCCTCCTGCCAGCAGGCCGAAGCGGTCGTCTTCATCAAGCAGCTCTCCGACAACCACGTCCGCCAGACCGCGCTCTGCGCCGCCTGCGCGGCGCAGGCGCAGGAAGCCTTCGCCCCGGCCGACGCCCTGCTCAAGCTGCTGGCCCAGGCCGGCGCCGCGCGCCCTCACGCCGGGCCCGCGCGCTGCCCGGGCTGCCAGCTGACCTTCGCCGAGTTCCGCCACGAGGGCCGCTTCGGCTGTCCGGGCTGCTACGACCATTTCGCCCCGCAGCTGCGCGGGCTGATCCCGCGCATCCACAACGGCGCCAGCCTGCACCGAGGCCGCGCCCCGAAGAAGGCCCCGGAAGCCTGATGCAGCTCAAAGGGATGCTGCGCCACAAGATGGGCTGGGCCGAGCCCAAGGGCGCCCATCACGGCGTGGTCTTGGCCTCGCGCGTGCGCCTGGCGCGCAACCTGTCCTCCGAGCACTTCCCGGCCCATGCCTCGCCCTCGGCGCTCAAGCGCGTGCTCGACGCGGCCTTCCTGGCGGCGCAGTACGGACCGCTGGCGCAAGCCGCCTTCCTCAAGGTGGGCGACTTCGCCGCCGTCGACCGCCGCCTGCTCGTCGAGCGCCACCTGATCAGCCCGCTCCTGGAAGCCCATCCCGCCCAGCGCGGCGTCATCATCGCCGCCGACGAATGCCTGAGCCTGATGATCAACGAGGAGGACCACCTCCGCCTGGCCGCGCTGCAGCCGGGCCTGAGCCTGCGCCAAGCCTACCGGCATGCCGAGGCTTTAGACGAGAGCCTGGAGACGGGCCTGCGCTACGGTTTTCGCAGCGACTGGGGCTACCTGACGGCCTGCCCCAGCAACCTGGGCACCGGCCTGCGCGCCTCCTGCCTGGTGCATCTGCCGGGCTTGGGGCTCACCGGACTCATGGACCAGGTGCTCGAGAACCTCAAGCGCGCCGGGCTCATCGCCCGCGGGCTCTATGGGGAAGGGACCAAGGTCATGGGCGACTTTTTCCAGATATCGAACGCGACCGGACTCGGCCGCACCGAGGCCGAGATCCTGGGCGCCATCGAGAAGGCCGTCGGTCAACTCGCCGAGCGCGAGCTGGAATGCCGCGAGCGCCTGGCGTCGGGGCCCAACCGGGCGCGTTTGGAAGACACGGTCTATCGCGCCGTCGGGCTCTTGAGTTCCGCGCGGCTGTTGTCCTTCGAGGAAGCCTGCCACCATCTCTCCGCGCTGCGGGTCGGCCTGACCTTGGGCTGGGACGTGCCCGGAGACATCGGCCTGGTCAACGAGCTCCTGCTCCTGGTCCAGCCCGCCCACCTGACGCTGTTGGCCGAGAAGGACCTGCCGGCCGCGGAAGCGGCGTCTCTCAGGGCCGCGCTCGTGCGCCGGCGGCTGGGCAAAGACTAAGGGTCCCGAAGTCCGGGGGGTCCTTTGCCTCGCCTGTATCGGCCCATTGGACCTACTTCAAACCGCCTCGACTAAACTATCATTAGGGCTCTAGTAAAGGAGTGAACATAGTTCATCGCAGATTCCGGCTCGTGAGCCTCATAATTCTCTGGTCTGGCCTTGGCGTTCATGCCGGCATCGTCCAAGCTGGTTCGACAAACCTACAGACCAAGGCCGTCCTTGCGGTATTTGAGGCAGCCAAAAAAGCAGGTTTTTCAGCCACCGAAAATCCGCCGCTCTCTGACATAAAAGCCGTCACGGGCAGGCAAATCATGCCGCCCAGTGAGGCATCGGGCAAGGGCACTCTAACAAGCACGCTTCGCGGTCTTAAAGACAACGAATTGCCAGCAGGGGAAAAGATACCGCGAGTAAGAATGTCTGCCGGCGATTTGGAAGCGTTGAAAGTCAAACGCGGCGGAGCATTCAGGTTTGCCGACGGTTTCTTAATCACCGTGCGGGCAAGAAACAACTCTTCTGCCACTATATCCCTTTACCGGGACGGTATCCTGCAATGGAGCGCAGTCCCTCCTGGAGAGCTTCGCGACATGTTCACGACTCGGGCACCTCACACGTTCCAAGCATGCGATGATTCTGGGCGCCAAGGCTGCAATGACCCGCTATCCGTAGATTGGACCAACGCCACCGAACTTGACTGGTATGAGTACACGGTCGGTGACTCTAGGTGAACGATGAATAGACCCAGCTTCGCACTCCTTGCTATTTTTCTCTTCCTGGCATCGTCTCATCTCGTTACTGCCAATGATTTGACGGGTGATATCGATGGCGCGATTCCCGCTGTCGGTGGCTTCGCTTGGAGCCTCTATGGCCCATACACCAGAATATCCTGCTTCGACTGTCCTTGGTATTTAAAGGGTCCATTCATCCTGGTGCCCGGAGAGAGCAAATCACAAGACCCAGTAAAACTGAGGGCGGGCATCGCCAGAGAGACCAAGACCAGGGAATTCGACAAGGCTCCGGTGATATCGATCGCTGAATACTATGGGAAAGCAATCAAGGCCTATCCCCAATATCGCGAATTGATCGAGAAGGAGCAGCTGTTCGTCCAGTCCCGCTTTTCTGCCGACAAGCTCAAATCAGAAGCAGTGGCGTACCGGCTGAAAAAATACGTCCCGAAGAAGTCCCGGCAGAAGGCGGCGGCTCCCGCCCAGGCGCCCCAAACACCGTAAGCTAGCCTAGCAGCAGCCGGACTTTCCGGCGCCTTCCGGAGAGTACCAGAGACACCGTCTACCGCGCCGTCGGGCTGCCCAGCTCGGCGCGGCTCTTGTCCTTCGAGGAAGCCTGCCGCCACCCTTCCGCCCTGCCCGCTCGACAAGCCGTTTTTTTTCGGCTACTATATTCGCATTACCATATATATATGAAGACCCGACCGAAGCTCGACCGGATGTTCAAGGCGTTCGCCGACGAGACCCGGCTGCGCATCCTGCATCTCCTGACGCGCGGAGAGCTCTGCGTCTGCGACCTGACCGACACCCTCGGGCTGCGCCAGCCCAAGGTCTCCCGCCACCTGGCTTACCTTCGCGGCGCGGGGCTCGTCGAGGTCCGCAAGGAAGGACTTTGGAAGCATTACTCCTTGGCCGAGACGCGGGGCCGCTTCCACGCCGGCCTCCTCGCCTGCCTGCGCGGCTGCTTCGCCGAGGTGGACGCCCTTCGGCGCGACGACGCGCGCCTGAAGAAACTTCTGAAGAAGAGGTCCTGCTGAGATGAAACGAGTCCTTTTCCTCTGCACCGGCAACTCCTGCCGCAGCCAGATGGCAGAGTCGATCCTCAACGAACTAGGCGGCGGACGCTTCGAGGCGTTCAGCGCCGGCTCCAAGCCCGCGGGCTTCGTGCACCCGCTGGCCCTGAGCCTGCTCAGGGAGCGGGGCTATCCCACCGACGGCCTGCGCTCCAAATCGCTGGAGGAGTTCCGCCAAAGGAAGTTCGACGCCGTCATCACGGTCTGCGACCACGCCAAGGAGGCCTGCCCGGTCTGGCCGGGCGCTTCGGCGCTGCACTGGAGCTTCCCGGACCCCGCCCAAGCCCAGGGCTCAGACGAGCAGAGGTCGGCCGTCTTTCGCGAGGTCTTCGCGGAGATCGAGCGGCGCTTGCGCCTCTTCGCGGCGCTGCCGAAGGGATCCTGACCATGGAAGCGGCCCCCGTCAGCCGGCGCCTCTCTTTCCTGGACCGCTACCTGACGGCTTGGATCTTTGCCGCCATGCTGCTGGGGGTCGGACTCGGCCGCTTGGTCCCGGGCGTGCCGGCTTTCTTCAGCGGCCTGCAGACCGGAACGACCAACATCCCCATCGCCATCGGCCTCATCCTGATGATGTACCCCCCCCTGGCGAAGGTGCGCTACGAGGAATTAGGGGACGTCTTCCGCGACAAGAAGGTCCTGGCCTTGTCCCTGATCCAGAATTGGGTCATCGGGCCCGTCCTGATGTTCACGCTGGCGGTCGTCTTCCTTCGCCATCACCCGCCGTACATGACGGGCCTGATCCTCATCGGCCTGGCGCGCTGCATCGCCATGGTGATCGTCTGGAACGACTTGGCCGGCGGCGACGCCGAATACGCCGCGGGCCTGGTGGCGTTCAACAGCATCTTCCAGGTATTGTTCTTCAGCGTCTACGCCTACGTGTTCCTCACGGTCCTGCCCCCGCTGCTCGGCCTGGCCGGGGCCGCGGTGCAGGTCAGCATGGCCCAGATCGCCCGGAGCGTCGCGGTCTACCTGGGGATCCCGTTCGTCGCCGGGCTGGCGACGCGCCTGGTCCTCATGAGAGCCAAAGGCCGGGATTGGTATGAGCGGACTTTCATCCCGAAGATCAGCCCCTTGACGCTGCTTTCCCTCCTATCCACCATCCTCGTGATGTTCAGCCTGAAGGGCGACCTGATCATGCGCATCCCGTTCGATGTGCTCCGCATCGCAGCGCCGCTCTTGATCTACTTCGTCGTGATGTTCCTCGTGAGCTTCTGGCTGGGCCGGGCGGCCGGCGCGAATTACGAGAAAACAGCCACGCTGTCCTTCACCGCGGCCAGCAACAACTTCGAGCTGGCCATCGCGGTCGCCGTCGCCGTCTTCGGGCTCGACTCGGGCCAAGCGTTCGCGGCGGTGATCGGGCCCCTGGTCGAAGTGCCGGCCTTGATCGGCCTGGTGAACGTCGCGCTGTACCTCAAAAAGCGCGGTTTCACACCGGCCTGACGGCTACGGTTCCGGCGAGCGCTCGGCGGCCGCAGCCTTCTCCTCGGCGTGATGCCGGATGTCCTTGCCCAGCACCATGAAGATCACGTCCTCGGCGATGTTGGTGGCGTGGTCGGCGATGCGCTCCAGGTTGCGGGCCACCAGGATGATATCCATGCCGCGCTGGATGGTCGAGGCGTCGGACTGCATCAGCCCGATGAGCTCGTTGAAGGTCTGGCTCTTGAGCGCGTCCTCCTCGTCGTCGCGGGCGATCACCGAGCGCGCCAGCTCCACGTCGCGGCGCGAGAAGGCGTCCAGGCTGTCCTTGGTCATGCCCACGGCCACTTCCACCATGCGCGGGATGTCTCCGAGCTTGATGCGCGGCATGCGCGCCAGATAGATGCCGGTCTCGGCGATGTTGACGGCCTGGTCGCCGATGCGCTCGAGGTCGGAGTTGATCTTGAGCGCGGCCGCGATCAAACGAAGGTCGCCCGCCGCGGGCTGGTGCAGGGCGATCAGCCGCAGCGCCACCTCGTCGATCTCGATGTGCAGGTCGTTGACGCGGCCTTCTTTAGCCTGCACATCCGCTAGATACACCTCATCGCGCTCGGTCAGGATCTTGACCGCGTCATGGATCATGTCCTCGCAGAGCCCGCCCATCTCCAGCAGCTTGCCGCGCAGGACGTCCAGATCCTCGTCGAAATGCCTTTTCATGGTCATGGGTTATCCTTTGGGACGGCTCAGCCGAAGCGCCCGGTGATGTAGTCCTCGGTGCGCTTGTCCGACGGCTTGGTGAAAAGCTCGTGGGTGACGCCGTACTCCACCAGCTCGCCGGTGAGCAGGAAGGCGGTGTAGTCCGACACCCGCGCCGCCTGCTGCATGTTGTGCGTCACGATCACGATGGTCAGGTGGCTCTTGAGCTCCAGCAGCAGTTCCTCGATGCGGGCCGTGGCGATGGGGTCGAGCGCGGAGCAGGGCTCGTCGAGCAGCAGCACGCGAGGTTCGACAGCGAGCGCACGAGCTATACATAAGCGCTGCTGCTGGCCGCCGGAGAGGCTCTGGCCGGGCGCGCTCAGCTTGTCCTTGACCTCGTCCCAGAGCGCGGCCTTGCGCAGGCTCGATTCCACGCTCTCGGCGAGCACGGCGCGATCGGTGACCCCGTTCAAGACCAAGCCCGCCGCCACGTTCTGCGCGATCGACATCGTCGGGAAGGGGTTGGGCCGCTGGAACACCATGCCCACCTGGCGGCGCAGGGCCACGGGGTCCAAGCCCATGATGGGCTGGCCGTCGAGCAGGACCTCCCCCTCCATGCGGGCCGAGGGCAGCACCTCGTGCATCCGGTTGAGGCACCGGATCAAGGTGGACTTGCCGCAGCCTGAAGGCCCGATGATGGCGGTGATGACTTTTTCGTAGAAGCGCAGGTCGACGCCTTTGACGACCCAGCCGCCGCCATAGCTGGCCTTGAGGCCTTGGACTTCCATCGACAGCCGCTGAGGAGCAGGCGCTTGGGCGGGGGTCGGGACCGTCGGTTTAGTGGGCATTTCCATGATTTTAACCATTAATGGGCTTCTCCGGACGACGTCCTGAGCAGGGCGCGCGCGCCGACGTTGACCAGCAGCACGAACAGCATCAAGACCAGCGCCGCCGCCCAGGCCTGGCGGTGCCAATCCTCGTAAGGCGCGATGGCGTAGGTATAGATCGTGTGGGGCAAGGACGCCATGGGATTCATCCAACCCTTGTCCCAGAAGCGGTTTCCGAAGGCGGTGAAGATGAGCGGCGCGGTCTCGCCGGCGATGCGCGACAGCGCCAAAAGCGAACCCGTGATGATGCCGGGGCCGGCAGTGGGCAGGACCACGCGCAGGACCACCTTCCACTGCGGCACGCCCAAAGCGAGCGCCGCCTCGCGGATGCTGTGCGGCACCAGCCGGATGAACTCCTCGGTGTTGCGCAGGACGATCGGGATCATGATGATGGCCAGGCCCGCGCTGCCGGAGAGCGCGCTGAAGCGCTTCATGGGCAGGACGATGAGGGTGTAGGCGAAGACGCCGATGACGATCGAGGGCACGCCGTTGAGGACGTCTGCGGCATAGCGGATGAGGAAGCCCAGCTTGTTGTCGCCGTACTCGGCGATATAGACGCCTCCCAGCACGCCGATAGGGATGCCCAATAAGCCGGCCAGACCGACCAGCTTGGCCGAGCCCAAAATGGAGTTGGCGATGCCGCCGCCGGTCTCGCCCACGGGCTTGGGCAGCTTCGTGAAAAAGTCCAAGTTCAGGGTGGACAGGCCGTGGTAGGCGATGTAGCCCAAGATGACGAAGAGCACGCTCAAGGAGACGGCCGCGCAGAGGCTGGTCAGCGCGAACATCAGCCGGCTGATCCGCTTGCGTCTTTGGAAGTGGGCTTCGTTCATGCCTTGGCCCGAGGTCCGACGGTCTTGTAGATGAGGAGGCGCGCCAAGCCGTTGATGATGATGGTGATGACGAAGAGGGTCAGGCCGATGGCGATGAGGGCCTGCAGGTGGAGGTCGCCGACGGCCTCGGCCAGCTCGTTGGCCACCACCGAGGCCATGCTGTAGGAGGGGTCGAGCAGCGAGAGCGAGATCTTGGGCGTGTTGCCGATGACCATGGTGACGGCCATCGTCTCGCCCAAGGCGCGGCCCAAGGAGAGGAAGATCGAGCCGTAGATGCCGGGGCGCGCGTAGGGCAGGCTGACGTTCCAGACCGTCTCCCAGTGGGTGGCGCCCAAGGCCATCATCGCTTCTTTGAGCGGCCGGGGCACGGCCAAGAGCACCTCGCGGGTGATGACGGTGATGTAGGGCAGGATCATGAAGGCCAGGATCAAGCCGGCGGTGAGCAGGCCGACGCCGTATGGCTCGCCCTGGAACAAGGGCAGCCAGCCCAGAGTGCTCGTCAGCCAGGGCTCCACCGCGCGCACGGCGGGCACCAGCACGAAGATGCCCAAGAGGCCCAGGATCACGCTGGGGACGGCGGCCAGGAGCTCGATCATGAAGGTGCAGGCGTTGGAGACCTTGCGCGGCGCCAGCTCCGCCAGGAAGATCGCCGAGCCCACGCCCAAGGGCACGGCCACGGCCAAGGCGATGGCCGAGGACATCAAGGTGCCGTAGATGAAAGGCAGAGCGCCGAACTTCTCCTCGACGGGGTCCCAGACGCTGGTCCAGAGGAAGGCGGGCCCGAACTCCTTCCAGGCCAGCTTGGAGCTGGCGGCCAGCTGCCAGGCCATGGCGGCGGCCAAAGCGACGACGAGCAGGCCGAAACCCAGCAGGATGTACCGG
The DNA here is from genome assembly GCA_964510095.1 of uncultured Elusimicrobia bacterium. Classification (GTDB taxonomy): domain Bacteria; phylum Elusimicrobiota; class Elusimicrobia; order UBA1565; family UBA9628; genus JBBTLF01. Next base: position 62,192 of record CAZEAE010000016.1, read on the forward strand.
AAAACGCGGTCCCCAGCCCTCTCGCGAGGGCTGGGGGTCTTAAGGCTCCTGGGAGGAGCTTGAAGAGCGTTGGCGATTACTGGACCCCCTCGATGGTCTTGGCCACCATGGCCTTGACGCCGTCGGGCAGCGGGGCGTAGCCGAGGTCGGAGGCCATGGTCTGGCCGTCCTTGAGCATCCAGCGCAGGAAGTCCTTGAGCTCCGCCCCCTTGCCGCCGGCGTTCTTCTGGTAGATGAGCAGCCAGGTGTAGCTGGCGATCGGATACGACTTCTCGCCGGGAGCGTCGGTGATCGACACCCGGTAGTCGGCCGGCATCTTGGCGCCGGCCGCGGCGGCGGTGACGCCGGCGATGTCGGCCTTCAGCCACTTGCCGGCGGCGTTCTTGACGGAGGCGTAGTCGATGTCGTTCTGCTTGGCGTAGATGAGCTCGACGTAGCCGATCGAGTTGGGGGTCTGCTTGACCAGGCTCGAGACGCCCTCGTTGCCCTTGCCGCCCAAGCCCGTGGGCCAGTTGACGGCCGTGCCGCGGCCCGCCTTCTTGAGCCACTCGGGGCTGACCTTGGACAGGTAGTCGGTCCAGATATAGGTCGTGCCCGAGCCGTCGGAGCGGTGGACCACCGTGATGCGGGCGTCCGGGAGCTTGGCCTCCGGGTTGTCCTGGGCGATGACGGGATCGTTCCAGCGGTTGATGGTGCCCAGGAAGATCCCGGCCAACGCCGGGCCCGAGAGGTTGAGCTTCTCGACGCCCTTGACGTTGAAGACCGGGACGTCTGCGCCCAGCACGGTGGGGATGTGCAGCAGCTTGCCGTCGATCTTGAACATCATCTTGTCGGTCATCGGGCCGTCGGTGGCGCCGAAGTCCACCGTGCGCTCGGTGATCTGGCGGATGCCGCCGCCGGAGCCGATGGACTGGTAGTTGATCTGCACGTCGGGCTTGGCCTTGTGGTACTCGTCGAACCACTTGGAATAGATCGGATAAGGGAAGGTGGCTCCGGCTCCGGTCAAAGACGTCTCGGCGGCGGCCAGGGGCGCGAGGATGAGGAGCGCGGCCGCGGCCAGCTTGAGGGTTTTCAGCATGATCTTGGTCTCCATGAGGATATTATAAGGGGTCATATGACAGCGGGATGACATGGGCTAGAACTTCAGGCTGGCGTCGACCTGAAGCCGGTTGATCGCCTTGTCGCCCGGGTTATACTGCTTGTCGAGGGTCTCGGTGATGAAGGCCTTGGCCTTGAGCAGCAGCCAGTCGCGCGGGGCGTAGGCCAGCCAGAAGATGTGCCCCTTGCGGTTGGTGCCGCCGTCGCCGAAGTCGGAGTCGGCCAGGTCGGCCACGGTGGCGTCGGTCTGGACCCACTTCTTGAAATAAGCCGCTTCCCAGCTGCCCTTGACCGCCGCCTTGCCCACGACCAGGCCGTATTGGTAGCCGTCGCGGGCCGCCAGACAGCTCTGGCCCACCGGACAAGGCCGGGTGGCCGTCGTGATGAACTCGAGGTCGCCGCGGGCGCGCATGTTGCGGATGAAGGTGCCTTGGACGTTGACCGGCAGCTGCCCGGCCCAGCCGGAGAGCTGGCCGGTGACTTCGGCCACGCCGAAGCGGTTGTGCAAGAGGCCCGTGTTGGCCGTCGCGGTGCGGCGGTTGCCGTCCTGGACGACGCCTTGGCCGAAGGAGGTGCGGTTCTCGTCCGACCACTTATGGTAGGCCCCGGCCAAGCGCAAGCGGGCCTCCAAAGGAAGCTGGACCTCGGCGCCGGCCTGCTGGGAGAAGAGCCAGGGCGTCTTGCCCGAGGCGCTGCCCTCGTTGACGACCATCTGCAGGCCGTTGACGAAGAGCGACAACCCCGCGCCCGGGATGAGCCACTCGGCGCCTTCGGAGAAGCCTTCCGGGTTGACGTCGTCGTCCCAGACGATATCGGAGGAGTTGGTCCGCCAGAGGAAGTTCTGCATCCGGCCGGAGGCCGCGTAGCCCGACAAGGTGTCGGTGAAGACGGGCGACCACTTGGCGTAGACCTGGTCGATGAAGAGGCCCTTTTGAGAAGACAAGCCGCCGTAGCTCTGGTTGGTCGAGACCTGCTCGCCGGTGCCCGAAGCCAGGCGGAAGACCGCCGTGAGGTCGTCGGGCAGCTGCAGCTCGGCGCCCAAGCGCAGGCGGTAGCGGTTGCGGCCGCGGTCGATGGTGCCGGCGCCGCGCTTCTTGCTGGTGTCGTTGCGCAGGCGCAGGTCGCCGCTGAACTTGACCGACTGCAGGGCGTCGGAGAGCTTGATCTTCTCCCAGGCGGGCATGGCTTGCGCTTGGAGAAGGTTCGGGGCGAGGACGGCGGCCAGCAGGAGCACCAGCTTCAGTCGGTTCTTGATGTTCATTGTAGCGACATCATATCGCTACCTAAGAAGAACATCCATGCGCCGGAGGTTATTTGTGCGTGACAGGCCAGTGACAGCCGACGGAGGACGCTAGTCGAGGTCGAAGCGGTAGCCGACGTTCTTGACGGTGACGACCCGCCGCGCCTCGGCGCCCAGCTTGTCGCGCAGGCGGGTGATATGCTGGTCGACGGTCCGAGTGTCGATCTCGATGGACTGGTCGTAGCCCCAGACTTTTTCCAAGAGCTCCTCGCGGGTCAGCACTTTGCCGCGCGCCCCGAACAAGCACTTGAGGAACTCGAACTCCTTGAACCGCAGCGTCAGCGTCTTTCCCTTTATAAGGCATTGCCGCTTGTCGAGGTCGAGCTCGAGGGTACCCGCACGGAGGACGGCCTTGAGCGCCAGCCCGCCGGAGGAGCGGCGCAAGATGGCTTTGACCCGAGCCAGCACCTCCCGCACGCTGAAGGGCTTGGTCACGTAGTCGTCGGCGCCGGCGTCGAAGCCCAGGATACGGTCGACTTCTTCCTTACGGGCCGTCAGCATGAGGATGGGCGTCTGATGGTCGCGCTTGACCGCCTTGCAGAACTCGAAACCGTTGAGTTTCGGCAGCATCAGGTCGAGGACGACCAGGTCCGGCTTCTCCTTGCGGAAGGCCTCCAGGCCGGCCTCGCCGTCGGGGCTTTGGAGGACGCGGTAACCCTCGTGCTCGAGGTTGTACTTGAGCAGCTTGGCGATGTTCTTGTCGTCCTCGACGACTAGGATCTTTTCGTGGGCCATGGCTTGGCGAAAGTGTAAGCGAGCCGGATGACACCGGCATGACAGCGCCCAAGGCTAGCAGATTTGGGACTCTATCCGAATCACTCCTGTCCGGGGAAAAAAGACAAGAGCCCTTCGCCATAAGTAGAATT